>NZ_JBWLKL010000001.1:0-622218 GCF_059026065.1 Streptomyces sp. A18
CGGCGACCCATTCCGCTATCTCGGAATCCGTCATGCCCCGGGTCGTAGGAGCGGTACGCGCGGCCATAGGCGGGAACCGCGGAACCGGCTGAAGGTTCTTCCGCCACGTCGAGAGCCCAGTGCGGGCACGCCGTGGGGTCTATCCTTGCGCGAGCAGGTCGTACTGCGGTGACGGCGCTGCGTGGTGCGCCGTACGTGAGCAGCTCATTGCTCAGCTCCAAAGGTGAGCAGGGGCACGTCCTACAGCGCGGGGTTGTGCGGCCGCGTCATGGTCGGCGCGACGACCTCGACCACGAAGAGCTCGCTGAGGAACTGGACCTTGGCGCCCAGTAGGTGGCTGGTGCGCCCGTCAGCCGATTGTGCCTTGAGCCCGGCGGAAACGTGGATATGCGGGAGGATGCCGCCGGTTAGCGCGGGCAGCATCGTGGGAGCGAGGTTTCGGCCGCCGGGCAAGAGCAGGTGTCCTGGTCCCTCTGTAAGCGTCACACCGGCGTCCAGGCTTACCGGTGACTGGGCCCGTCGAGGAAGCGGCAGCGGAGAGATCTCGGGAGGCACTCCAAGGCCGGATAGGAACTCGGCGATCTTGTCGATATTGGTGAGGCGTTGGCGCCCCGCTTCGAGCATGTAGAGGAACACCTGGCTGAGGCCCGTTAGTTGAGCAACGTCGTCTTGGCGCAGAGATCCATGCTGGCGGATTAGGCGGACCACCTGGCTGAAGTCCCATGCCGCCAAGGCTTGTTGAACATCGGAATTTCGCCACACGTGCTCTGGAACGGAGGGAGTGGCTGGGGGCAGGCTGTGTGAACGGAGGCACGCCGATCACAGAGTTCCGGAGTTGTACTGGCTTAGTCGGCAGCCACACCGTTCACAACGTCGCGGCGACTGCGCAAGCACTTCTGCCTCCCGGGTAAACAACGGACCTGATGGCCCAACTGCCCCTGGTGAAACCGAAATCACTCCAGTGATATCACCTGGGCAATGTGCGCGCCGCGCGTTTTCCCACCACTCTGAGGTCTCCCACAGTGCACGGCATCGACGAACCATCTGGGAGCGGATCTTTCGGATGCCTCCCGATGCTCGCGCTGCTGGTTCAGCTGTCCCTGACCTCGTCTACCGGAGTCCAAGGTGCTTTCGGCCTTACGCGTTCGAATAGAACAGCTCTTACCGCGGGTGACTCACCGGCACTCGGTGGCGCAGCACCGGCCACGCCGTGGCAGGCGACTCTGCCCGGAGACCCGTCGTGGTCGTTAGCTTCTCCGCCGTCGCACTTCTGGGCGTGATCGTCTTCCTCCTCGTGAAGAATTCGGGCCTGAAGGTCGCGCACGGCGTCGTGTGCATCTTGTTCGGCTTCTTCTGGCAGGCAGTTCTGCTGCGCCGAACATCAGGGAGGGCGTGCAGGGCGCGGCCGACCTGATCGCAAAGATCAACTTTTAGGCCAGCCGTCGGGGAACGGTGAAGTTCTGACTCCCCTCCCTTCGCCCGCACCCCGGCGGCCTTTCGACTACTGGACGTGACCCGAGGACTTCCGATGATGCCGATGCCAGATACACCTATGCGCTGGACGATGTGCCTGACTGCCGTCGCTGTAGGGCCGTTGGCGTGCCGAGCCTCCTCATCCGTGGTGGCCGATGGCAAGGACGGACTCCAGGCACGAGGGGAGGCTCCTCTCTCCGGGAGCCAGCAGGTCGCCGCTTCCGACGTATGCCCGAGACGGGGCAGTCATGGGTAGCCGCAGGGTGGCCATCGACCGGCATCCGGCCCGGGACGACGCAGCCCTCCGCAACGTGATCGAAGATGCCGCGATGGGCCGGTGGGAGGCCGCCCGCGAGCTCCTCGCCACGACGGGCTCCGACTGGGACAGGCGGATCTTCCGTCTGCAGGTTCTCGCCCGTACCGGAGTGCGTCTGACGTTCGCGGACACGTGGGCGCAGGCGGAGCCGCGCTCTCCGCACGCCCTGGCCCTGCTGGCCAACGTGCTGGCCCTGAGGTCGATGGCTGGCGGCCGGGGCCGTGGGTTCAACGAGGCGATGCAGCAGGCGTGGGATACCTGTGATGCCTCAGCTGACGCCTTACCGCACGACCCCTCCCCGTACGTTGTCATGCTCGCGTTGACGCGCTTCCATTCGCCGCCCCGGGACCGCAGATGGCGCGCGACGCTGGAGCAGGTGTGGAAGCAGGCAGTGGAGTGCGATCCGTGGAATCGAGACGCGCACCACGAGCTCCTCACCTACCTCTTCTCCTCCTGGCACGGCACCGGCGGCGAGGTCTTCCATTGGGCCCAGGAACGGTGTGCCCACATTCCGCGCGGACTGCCGCTGCACGTGCTGCCGTTGGTTGCCCTTGCTGAATCGCACCGTCTGCGCATGGAGGTGGACGGTGATCGTTACGGATTGTCGGTACATCCGTGGACGGACAATCCGTCGACTTGGCAGGCGTGGGAGGACTGGTGGTCTTGCCGGGCGCCCGCACGGCGACACGCTGCCTTCCACGAGGACGCGAACTACCTTGCGCACGCTCTGTCGTTCGCGGGCCGACATCTGGAAGCCGCGGACATCTTCGATGCCATCGGCCCATACGCCACCGATGTGCCGTGGAGCTACTGCGGCGACGCCCAGAAGCTGTTCCTCCGGCACCGCGGCTGGGCGATGAAGGTCTCCGAGCCCTGACCCTCAGACCGAAGGCCCGTGCCCAACCCATCGCAGTGCCCCACGAGTTGACCGCCATCACCACTTAGGAGGCATCCCTATGCCCTTAGAGATTCCAAGTACCGCGCAGTCGGAAGAGGAGCGCCTCGCCGAGCTAGGCATCACCCAGACCCTCGACCGCAGCATGAGCGGCAGACAGAACTTCGCCGTCAGCTTCACGATCATCAGCATTCTGAGTGGCTGCTTGACCATGTACGCGTTCGGCATGAACACCGGCGGTCCCGCACTGATCATGTGGGGCTGGGTGTTCGTCGGCCTGATGACATTGTTCGTAGGCCTGGCCATGGCTGAGGTCTGCTCCTCCTATCCGACGTCGGCCGGCCTCTACTTCTGGGCCCACAAACTGGCGCCCCGAAGGTCCGCCGCAGCCTGGGCCTGGTTCACCGGCTGGTTCAACACACTTGGGCAGGTGGCCGTCACCGCGGGCATCGACTTCGGGGCCGCCAACTTCCTCAACGCCTACCTCAACCTCGAATTCGGCTACGCGGCCACCCCGGGCCACACAATCACCCTGTTCGGGATCATCCTGCTCCTGCACGGGCTGGTGAACACGTTCAGGGTGCGCATCGTCGGGTTCTTCAACACGGTGTCGGTGTGGTGGCATCTGATCGGCGTCGTGGTGATCGTCGGCGCTCTGTTGACGGTCCCGGACGAACACCAGTCCCCCTCGTTCGTCTTCGGAGAGTTCGTCAACAACACCGGCTGGGGTTCCGCCGTCTACGTCGCGCTCATCGGCCTGCTCATGGCGCAGTACACCTTCACCGGCTACGACGCCTCCGCCCACATGACCGAGGAGACGAAGAACGCCTCTGTCGAAGGCCCCAAAGGCATCGTCCGTTCCATCCTTGTCTCTTGGGCCGCAGGCTTCGTCCTCCTCTTGGGGCTGACCACCGCGATCCAGTCCTACAGCGGTGCCCTCGACTCCGCTACCGGGGCGCCTCCCGCGCAGATCTTCCTCGACGCCCTGGGCGAAAGCACCGGTAAGATGATGCTCCTCATCGTCATCGGCGCCCAGCTCTTCTGCGGCATGGCCAGCGTGACCGCCAACTCCCGCATGATCTATGCCTTCTCCCGTGATGGTGCCCTGCCCTTCTCCCGGGTGTGGCACAAGCTGCACCCCGGAACTCGCACGCCGACCAACGCGGTCTGGCTCGCCGCTTTTGGCGCCTTCGTCCTCGGCCTGCCCTACCTGTTCAATAGCACCGCGTACGCCGCTGTCACGTCCATCGCGACGATCGGCCTTTACATCGCCTACGTCATCCCGACGCTCCTGCGTCTGCGTCAGGGCAATGACTTCCGCCGTGGCCCGTGGCACCTGGGGCATTGGTCCAAGCCCGTTGGCATCATCGCCGTGCTGTGGGTTGTGGTGATCGCAGTGCTGTTCATGCTGCCCCAGACGGCCCCGGTGACCATGGAGACGTTCAACTACGCACCGGTCGCCGTCGGTGTGGTGTTGGTCTTCTCTGGCTCCTGGTGGCTCGTCTCGGCCAGGAAATGGTTCCTGAACTCGGCGCACCCGAAGAACAGCACTCCGGTGCTCCCCGCTTCGACGGGAGTGCCTCGGCAGCCGACTCGTTGATCCCGCTTCTCGGCAGGCAGCCGGGTCTGCAGCGCAGCGCCGCCGTCCCGGCCGACAATCCCGATCTGCCTTGTTCACGGAAGCGGCTGTGAACACCTGCTGGTGGCGTCCATCTGTGAGTGGAACCTGACAACCTCCCCACCCAGATGACTATGGGCGTCGAGTTGATTCCCGGAGTTCAAGCGTGAAGAAAGAGGGCACGTCACCGTGAAGATCCTCCCCACCGCCTATCCAGCCTGCTGCCCGCGATGACCGACACCTGCACCGTCACCGCCGGGCCTCCTCAGCAGAACCGGCTTCGAACGGTCGGGGGGTGAACCGTGGAGGAGGCCGCTCGCGGTGACGAGGTTCTCCCCAAGGTACTGTCCGACCGTTACGGCGTCGATCTAGCCGCCGCCGAACCGGTTCCGATCGGCACCGAGACCATCAACCGACGCGTCACGTTGGCGGATTCGCGGCGGATCTACGTCAGGCAGTACCGGATCACCGCTGATCTGGAGCGCGCCCAGGCCGCGTGGGCCATGTCGGAGTTCTGCCGTACTGCCCGTGTGCCCACCCCGCGGGTGTGGCGCAGTCGGGAAGGAGAGATCCTCACCTGTGTTGACGGCACGGGCTGGGTGGTGACTGACGAGGCGCCCGGCAGGGCGGCCACCGAGCCGCTGACTGTGCCGCGCTCCCAGCACATTGGTCTGCTCCTCGGCCGCATGCATCTGGCCCTGGCCTCATATCCAGCGCCGGCACGCATGCGTCAGACTCAGTGGCGTGCAGCGCCGCTCGACCGAGTGCTCGCCGAAATGGACGCGGTTCTGGAGCGTGCCGTCGCGCAAGGCGATCCGCGACTCGGCCAGCTCCGTGGTGAACTCGAGCAGCGCCGAGTCGACCTACACAAGCACTCGCAGCGCCTCCGCGCCGGGCTGCCGGAGCACCTTGTCGCCCAAGCCGGGCACGCCGACTTCACTCGCACCAACCTCCTGGCCCAGGAGGATCTGATCACCGCGGTTCTGGGCTTCCAGGCTGAGACCTGTCTGCCCGCTTGGGAGTTGGGACGCGTCGCGTTCGACTCGCGCACCGTCGCGAACAGCGCGTCGTGGCCCCGGAGCGCCCTGCGCGTGATCGAGTCCTACCGTGTGGAGAACCCGCACCTGCCCCTTAGTGACATCCGTGCCAGCGCGCGGATCGCCCTGCTGGACATGCTGTTCAGCCTGTATGGCGCCACCACCGACGAGTACGGGCTTCCCGCTGCTGCGGAGGCCGACCTGCGCAGGTACTGGGCCGAGCGTCAGGTCGCCATCTGTCGCCTTCTCGGTGAACTCGACGGTCTCGAAGCCGTTCTCGCTGGCCTCGGTCAGGGGAGGTGAGGGGGAGCGTGGCCAGTTCACCAGTGCGTCCTGTAGGGCATCCGGACGATGCGGCCTTCCAGGAGAGCCACTTCATCGTCTTCTTCGAGGGCATCACACGCCTGGCCGCCCACGACCGCACCGATCGCTCCGTGATCCACGACTGGATGTGACGATCACGCACAGACCGCTGCCACCCGCGCACAATCGGCAGCTCCCAAGAAGCGCGCACCAATACCTCGCCGACGGGGCCGGCGCAGACGACCCCGGCCAACGTAAGGAGCCATCAATGAGAAAGTGGACCCCCTCTTTCGGTCTCGGCCATGGCAGCACGCCATGCAGGCCAGGCACGTGTACGCCCTTCCGGGGTCGACCGATCACGAGCTGTTGGCGCTGGCAGCGGCCTGCCGTTCCGCGATGTTCTCGTACCCGATCGACCCTCAGCCCAATGACCTGCTGCACATCACGATCGCGATGGACACCTCGATGCCGTCGGATCAGATGAGACAGCAGGACACCGAAGACTTCGTGTCGGCACTCGAGCAGCGCCTGGTCGACATTCCGGCGTTCACAGTCACGTGCGGCCCGCCCATCGCCAACGGTGCAGGGGTGCTGCTGGGCGCGTTCCCTAGCGAGGAGTTCGGCGAGCTCCAGGGCCGCGTGCACAAGACCCTGCTGGACGCCCGCGGCCCCTCATCTGTGCAGTACGAGCCGGGGCGGCCTCATGCGTCGCTCGGCTACTCGTTCGACTCCGCCGACAGCGATCCACTTCAAAGCGCACTCCGGAAGATCACGCCGCGCCACGCTGCATGGACCGTCTCGCGTGTACATGTCCTCGACGTCGTGTACCACCGCGTAGAGGCCGGTAACAGCCAGATGGCCTGGCGTATGTCTTGGGAGTCGGTCGCCGAGGTCCCCCTGCTCCCCATACAGCGTAGGGACGTTGCGCCTGCTTCCGCAGAGTCCACATGCCACGGGCCCAACGGCCCCACCGGCATCACCCCCTGTATTGGCACTGTGCAGCCCAGCAACGAAGGAGACGGAATATGGAACGCGTCGAAATCATCCCGGGCTTGATCGTAGATGAGGAGATGCACGAGCACGCTGTGCGTAGCCTGGAACGCCACGCTCCGGACGAACGCCTCATCTGGGAAACCTTCACCGACGAACACAGCTGGCTCCTGATACCGGATCCGGATGGCGCCGGGTACAAGGGAGAGCTCGTAGTTCACCGCGGAGAAGACCGCACCATCAAGATCAATCTGTGGATGGCGCCGGATCTGAGGGCTGGCGCGGGCCCCGCCCCGCACAACCATCCGTGGGCGTTCCGCGCACACGTGCTCATGGGCGGCTACACCGAGCAGCGGTACCAGGTTCTTGACGGAAGGGTCCATGCGGAGACGCGGTCACACATGGCTGGTGGGGAGAACGACGTGCCGCTGGACGTCTTCCACGAGGTCACTCACATTCATGCGCCTGCCCGAACTCTGACGCTGATGGTCTGCGGTGAGGGCAGGAAGGGGAACTGGGGCTACCTGGACGTAGCCACGGGCACCTTCGAGGAGAACTCAGCTGATCCGACGTTCAAGGCCCGGCTGCTGGCCCTCAATCCCCGGCTTCGCTGACAGGTCCGCTGCGGGCAGTACGAGCGCCATTGGGCTTCAGAGTCGCAGGTCGGTGACATCTCCGCGGAGGTGGGAGGACATGTCGGCACGACGGCCCAGGTGATCACGCCGAGAGTGGCCAAGTCGCACAGTGCGGGCACCCTTGTGGACAGGAGGTCAGCCACCCTGTGGATCTCTATCGCCTTGAGCAGAGCCGTCTCACCGGGCGCTCGTACTCGGGCCTCAAGGCCGTCGAGTTCTTCCTCTGACAGCTCCAAGCAGACGGCACTGCGCTGCGTGGCGGGCAAGTTCAACGCCGGACGGAAGCCCAGCCAGCGGGCTGCCTGGGCAAGCCTGCTGCGACGGAACGGGCAGAGAGGGTTATGGGCAATGCCCGTGTCTTGATGGACTGGCGCTTCGCAGTGTGCCGAAGCTGGTCCCTGCGCGGAAGTACCGTGGCATCCTCACAGTTCATGACCATCACGGAGCCCATAAGTCGGTGGCGGCGCAACCGGGTGCGGCGTGTGGCCGACAAGCAGATAGCCGAGTTGCGAACTTCTCTGGACCGCCACGATTTTGGCTGGTACCCGCTGCCCCTCGCTGTTCGTGCCACCCTTCGCCAGCGTGTAGGTACTGCACTCTGGGCATCCCTTCATGTAGTCGCTGTGGTCTTCCTGGCAGATACGGTCCTGGTGTATCTGGCGGGGGCGGTTCTCAGCGGCAATCCCAGCCCTGGGCCCTTTGCCGTCGCCGCTTTCATGGCCTGGACCCTCTTCCTGTACTTCGTCGCAGCTGCCAATCGCGAGGCGTATGTCAGGACACGGAGATGCATCGTAGTGATGCACTGCGCAGAGGCAATCAAGGCATGCGCCGAGGCGCACCGGGCCGGAGGTTCACGACGCACGGAGGAGTTGCGGACGGTGTCGGCTTCGCTGCGGATCGTGGAGGTGTGCGTCCAGCGTGCCTACCTCTTGCGCGGGACTGTTCCCCGCAAGTCCCCGCGACGCGTCGAACTGCGTCGGCATGCTGGCCAGGTTGTGGCGAAACTTCGCACCGCGGAGTGTCAACTCGACACGGGCGCGCCGGGCGATGCGCTCGAGGCGCTGGCGGGCCACATGGCCACCATTGCCGAGCAGTATGCGGCGGGGCATGTTGGCGCGCTGCTTCCAGCCGCTTCGTTGACCGGGCTCTCTCCGGTGCGGGATCGTGAGCTGCTCCGTGTCGGGGGAACCGTGGTGGTCATCGCTGGCGTAGCCGTCGCGGTATCACTCCTGCATCTGCCCGAGTTGGCAGCGGTGACGATGGTTTCTGCTGCCGGGATACTTACTCTCCTTGCTGTGTTCAAGCAGCGATGGCACCAATATCTGCCTGTGGCCGAATTCTTCAGGCCCGGCCCGTGACCAGCAGCGTGCTCGATTGGAGCTGTGGTCTCGCGTGGCGGCTGGGCTGGCGGCCCATTGCGAGTGGGCGGGGTGATTGTTAGCCTCGCTCCGATCTTCACTTGCTGTAGGCACACCGCTACAAGTTCGGGGTGGGTTATGGGGCGGCCGTGGGAAGCGGATCCGGATGCTGGTTTTGCTCGCCGACTGGGGCGTTCGCCCGCCGAGTTGGGGTTGACGAGTTCCACAGAGACATGTCCTGACATGTGGGAATTGTCGAATGGTGATGTGGCGGTGATCGGCCGCGAGGCTCCACCGGAGCTTGTTGCGCGTCTTCCTGAGGATGCGTCGATCGGTCCGGATGAGCAGCTGGTGATTCTTCCGCGGAGTCTGGTAGTTGCAGCCAAGCCGGATATTCCCGATGTGTGATGCGGGTGACGTGGGCCAGCCCCGCGATGCCGGGGCTGACTCAGATGGGGTCCGTCGCGTTGTGGACCTGTCTGACGCTGAGCGCGGCCCGCTTCTCCCCGTCTCGGACTATCTGGCGGCTTTCCGGGAGGACTACGCGCGCGAGAGTGTGTCGGTGGTCGACAAGGTGGAGTGCGGTCAGCATTTCCGGGAGCCAGGGTTCGCTTCTTGGGACGCTTTCGATCGTGGCGCGTGGCGCGAGTCGCTGGCTCTCCTGATGGACGAACGACCGAAGATGGCAGAGCAGTTCACGGCTGCTGAGCAGCGTGGGCTCCACTTGCGTCGTGTCCGGTATGTCGAGCTTCCTGTATCGGACTATGTGGTGTGGGAGATGGCCGTGCTGCGGCAGCGTGCTGATCTTGGGGAGCAGATTCGTGTCGTGGTCGGCCAAGGCCGACCTGGCTTTCAAGCACCCCCCCCCGCTGGTTTTCCGAACTTGTCATTCTCGGGAATCACTCCCTCTTTGAGTTGAAGTACAAGCCAGATGGTGCTCTGGCTGGCGCGTATCGGCACACTGATCCACTCCTGATCGAGGCGTGCACGACCGACTTTGAGGCCATCTATGCCTCTGGGGAGGATTTTGCGGCGTTCCATGCCCGGGTAACGGAGCCGGTGCTGCGGGCCCGCTGTGCGGGGGCTGCACAGTGACCGACGCCCCCCGCCCGCCCGTGGTGAACCAGCGCCCGGCCGTGAAGCGGCCCTGGTACCGGTCCCGGGCTGCCCTGCTGGCCCTCTCGGTGCTTGCGATCGTCGGCGCTCTGAGCCTTGTGGTCTTGTCGCCGTTCGCTCTGCGGGCGTTCGACCCCGGCAAGGACAAGGAGTGGCAGGACATCAGCGACATCGCCCAGACGTACGGGGCGGTGTCCGCACTGCTGTCCGCGCTGGCGGTTGTGGGTGTGGCGGTGTCCTTGGTGCTTCAGGCCCGTGAAGCGAAAGCGACGCGGCTGCAGGGCTCGAGGACCATGCACATCGACTTGACCAAGATGGCCATGGACAGTCCCGAGTATTTGGACTGCTGGGGTGGCCCCGACGCTTCGCGTACGGTGCTGCTGCGCCGCCAGCACATGTACGTGAATCTCGCGGTCTCGCACTGGTCCATGGAGTACGAGGTCGGAGACCTATCCGACGAGTGGGTGGCCGCTGCCGCCGATGAGATCTTCGCTGGCGAGATCGGCCGCTCCTTTTGGGCCCGCGCCCGTGCGAGCCGTATGGCAACGGCCAAGACCCGCCGCTCGCGGCGCCTTCACCAGATCATGGACGCACGCTACGAGGCTGCTCTCGGCACTCCGCCTCGTACGGATCCTGCATTGCCGGATTCTGGGGTTCCTGGGGTGGTGCCGCCGCGTGCAGGCGATCGGGCTGAATCCTGAGGTTCGCCAGCCGTAGGGGCGCGTCTTGTTGGGGCTCCGCCCTTCTGGCGGGGCGGAGCCCCAGTCGAGCGATGCAGCCAGCAGTTCGGGCTGATGAGTGATGGGTTCTCCGTGACCGCCAGCCACCTACGGCATGCACGACTTGCCTCTCCCCTTTCACCCGCGTCATTCATCTCTCATTGCGAGTCATCTCGTCCAACCTCACCAGATGCGCCACATGGGGAAAATTGCCCTACATGCCCTGTAACTGCGCAGCTGATGCTGCGAGTTCAGCCTAAGAGGCAATTTGCCCTGCATCATCCAGTGTGTCTTCAGCGGGACCAAGACCGACCATTCGCGGCCGCAAGGCGTGCTGTTAGCCTCCTGGGGCTTGTGCTGGTTGTTGGCTATCGGGGGTTTGTGCGTGACGCTCATTATGGCGGCCGCGGCGATATACGGTGTTCTGCAATTGGCTTTGCTGGCCTCGCCGGTGCGGTCCTTGAAACTCTCCACCGTGCTGGTGACGGTCGCAGTTGGCGTATACGGCAGCGGTGTGATGGCGGTGCTCATCGAGTACTTCTACGCGCGCGCCGCCGTCTCGCACCCGGGCCAGTCGCTGACCGAGGCGATGGGGAGCGGCACTTACACTCTCGTCCCGGTCGTCGAGGAATTCGCGCAGATTGCGCCGCTGGTGCTGGCCGGAGTGCACCTGAAGATCCGCTCTCAGTTGGGCTTTGCCGACTTTGTCGTCCTGGGTGCGGCGACCGGTGCCGGGCTCGGCCTGCTGGAGGTCCTGCTCTCACACATGCTGGACGCCCAGCGGGCCTTCCCTCTGCCGGGCGGCGGGGGCTGGATGCTGTCGGGCGGGATCGGCAGCATCGGCAAGGGCTCCCCCTACATTCCCGACTGGTCGACCGTGCTGAGCACTTGGTTGCCGAACTCGTTGGGCAGCCTGGACTTCAGCTTCACGGAGACGAGCTTGGGCATCAATCTGCACCTGGTCTGGGGCGCCGTCGACGGACTGGGAGTGGCGCTGTTGCTGCGGGCCCGTGGCTGGCTGCGGCTGCTGGGCCTGCTGCCGCTGGTGTACGCGATCGGGCACCACGCGCTGTTCAATTACACCGGCGGAGGGTCGGATGGAGCCGGGTGGGCCAAGACTCTGTTCAAGTTCCCCGACGCCGTCCTGGAGTGGGCGCCCTTGGCCTGTCTGGGGCTTGCCGCAGCCCTGGACTACGCAGCGATTCATCGAGGTCGGCGGGCCATGCCCGCCATCCTGTTGGACGCCGAGCGCGAGGGCCGCACGGGCCTGGCCGCGTTGGGTGGGTTCGCTGCCTGGCGTGTGCCGTGGAGTCTGCTGATCGCGCTGCGTTTCGCCCGCATGCGCAGGTCCCTCTGCTACGCCGCCGGACGCGTTCCCCCTGACCGCTTGGAGAGCCTGCATACCGCGGTGGCGAATACCGCGGCACGGATGAACGCCTCCAACCACCAAGGCGCCTGGGAGACGGCCCGGGTGCGCAGCCTGCTTAAGTCGGCTCGCCGTCAGCGGCCTTGGCGCCGGCGCTGGCCGCTGGTGGTCATCCCGCTGATCCTGATGATGCCGTCGCTGCTCTTCCTCGGGGTGGGCTCGTTCACGTCCACGAAGGGTTTCCAGGAATGGTTCGCCACCGGTAACGGCCCTCGGATCCTGCTGTGGTTCGGCATTGCGGCCCTGGCCTGGACGGTGCTGCAGCTGGTGCTCCTGCTGCGCGCCTGGCGGAAGGCGGGGCAGCAACCACTCGCCGAGATCCTCGCTTTGATACGCCTGCGCGTATGGGCGGCGGCCGGATCCATTCCGGCCGGGGGTCTTCTGCTGTTCGTCCATTACCGCCAAGACGTACCTCTCGACGGTAACCCTGGTGAACCGCCTGCGATGCTTCTGGGCTTTCTGGAAGATCTTGAGCTGTACGCGGGCATCGCCCTGACGATCCTCTCCCTCGCCGCCCTGATCATGCTCTTCCCGCCCGGCGGCCTCGCGATCGCCGGCGGAGGTGTAGTCGCCGGTGGCGCGGGGGTGTTTGCCGGTGACGCCGCGCTGTTGGGCACGGCGGGTGTTGCGCTCATGGCCCACAGCGGTAGCGGCAGTAATGACAGTGGAATGCCGTCGAGTTCGGGGGGCGGGAAGACCGGCCCTCCGCAGTGGCTTCGCGACCGGTGGAAGAAGGGGGATCAGTTCAACCGGGACAACTGGCATCGCTACCCGGCCAACGAGATCACGCTTGAAAACGGCAAGCGTCTCGACTCATACCGCCCCGGCAAAGAGATCGTGTCCCGCAAACTCACGCAAATATCAAAGATCCAGAAGGGAACTTTCAAGAACTACATGCGTGAGATAACCCAGAAGTACAGCAGGGGAACAAAGATCCCCGATACCGCCAAGGCGCGTCGGGAATTCCCGAATCTGATTGGAAAGCCATTGAGGGGTGAGTATTACCTGGAAGTCCCGGTGCAGTCTAAACCTGTGCCAGACTGGGCCCTCAAGGAAGCGATGAAGAGCCGAGTGATCATCCGGGATGTGACCGGCCACATCTACCGACTCCCGAAGGGTTAGGGCAAGAGGGCATGATCTGGACCTACTGTGAGGATTGGAACACGCTCACCGAAGAGCCGATGGGTCCGCTGAAGCCTGAGGAGGCTCAGGCCCGCCACGCTTCTGGGGGGCTGTACACCGCAGTCGCCCGCCCCGCGGAGACTTCCGCTCCAGAACTACGTGTTCACATCCGTCTGGAAACCGGTTATGCCGCTGTCGTCTTCATGGACGGTTACGGACGCACGTCTTTGGAGTACACCTTCACCGTCCTCAATGGAGCACTGTTCCTTGAAACGGTGACCTCCTATGATTACGGCGATTCCACTGAACGTGGCGGATATGCAGATTCCGAGCGCATGGAGTCATACGACTTCAGCCCGGACGGAATTGTCGTACAGGAGATCGAAATCGGAGACGAAGTCTCCAGCGAGAGTCGCCTGGGCATCGACATGACCAGCAACTGGGAGCCGATCCCCCCGTTCGGCGCCTACGACTCACTGATCCGACGCGAACGGTGAACAGCGGCGCCCACTGAATCGAAACCCGCAGACTTTGCTTCGGCAGCATCTTCATGGCGCGGGTCCTGCTTTTCGCGCACCTACGGTCAGGGGCATGAGTACGTGCCTGGAGCCCCGCCGCGTTCGGATCGCGGCCCGCCCGGATGAGCCTGCGGTCATCGAGATCGACGGGCACAATGTCGCCTCCGCGGTGGAGGCGTATCGGATCACGCAGACCGTCGACGAAGGCCCTGAGATCACCCTGTACGTCCAGCACGGCTGGCGTGGCATCGAGTTCGACGGCTTGGCCGAGGTGGTCGTGGAGCCTGCGGATGTGCGTCATGTGGTGGTCGGTTTCCTTGATGCGGTGGACTGGCAAAGGCTCGATGAGGCTCTTCTCGACCGGGATGACCTGACGGGCGACCGGGTGAGCTGACCCGCGGCATGTTGGCGCAGCTGAGGGAGTGGGCTGTGGGTGCTTGACCGGTCGGCCTCGGCTGAGATCAGCACATAGGGCGCACCAGGCCGATCAGATTCCTGCCGCAGCTACTTTCCGTGTTCCCCAGAGGACCTGAATGGTGTCGGTGCCCGGCGTGATGGTGACTGAGTCGGTGGGTTGCAGCTTGATCCGGCGCACGCTGTCGGCCTCGGTGCCGCAGGATTGCATGCCCGTCCGGGGTGCGTCACTGGTGCTGTTGAGGCGGATCATGATGTACCCCGGCCCGGAGCAGGTGATGGCGAGGTGTGTTATGGCGGCGCCGGGGCGGGCGGCTATCTGGATCTCTTGTCTGTTGGCGGGGGCGAGGGTCATTGGGTGCGGCTCGTTCTGAGTGAGGTGGTCCTCAGGTCGGCATGCAGGCGTCCATGGCCGAGGAAGCAGGTCGAGCGGTCATTCGACGGCTCTGCGGGTGCTCTTTTCCGCAGAGCCTGGCTTTAGGGCATGATCGCGAATATGAGCGAAACGGGACTGAACCTGCTCTCACGGCTCTGGGAAGAGCACATGCGAGCGCCCTTCCCACCGCACATGCGCCGTCGAGAGATCGAAGGTGAAGACATGGTGTTGCTGGACGCGGAGATCGCTGGCTGTGTCTCCTCGTCTCTGTCGGGGCCCCTCGATGAGAGGCGCCACAAGATCCTGCTCGGGTGCCTCGCGGCCCTTGAGAAGGTCCTGCCGTTGATCGAAGACGAGGGCGGCGCGATCGAATACTACGAGCGCTTGCGGGAGATGGCCGCGTTGGCGGCCGGAACCGGGAACGCCATCGCCCGGTAGCACGAAGTGGTGGTTCTCACGCGGTGAGAGCGTATCGGTACTGGTCAGCTGGATAGAGACGCTGATGTTCGGCGGTGAGATGGTGCTCCCAGTACGCCGGGAAGTCGTTGTTACTGATGACGGCGCGGAGGGTGAGGAGAGCCTCGGCGCCCGGGACGCTCCATCTGCTGCCGGTGATGTCGAGCCGGTCGGCGATGAGGTGACGGGCCGCACCTTCGATGACGCCGCTGGCGATCGGCCAGCCGGCGGCGAGTGCCCGGTCGTAGTGGATGAAGTCGGCGTTGTTGTTGAGGTATTGGCAGGCTTTGTCGGCGGCGGTCCGTTGATCATCTGTCAGCTTGCGGCGGTCGGCTTCGGCGCGGATCTCGTCGGTGGCCTGCTGGGCGCATCCGTGAAGAACACGGGCGATCTTGACCGCAATCCAGTCCTCGGCGTCCGCGTCGGCGGGAGCATGGAAGCAGCGGGACGCGGCCCAGAGTTTCTCGATCACGTGGACGAGGTCGAGGACGATGTGGACGGTGACGTCACGGCGTGCGGCTTCGGCCTGGATCAGGTCGAGTTGGTGGCGGGCGCCGTCGACGAGGACCACCCAGCACCTGCGGTGTTGCGGGTCACGGGCCTGGGCTTGGTCGAAGGCGGCGGCGATGACGTACGCGGGATCGTGTTCGACCGAAGCTGTTAACCATTTGGCCTGCGCTTTCGGCCCGGGGCGCGGGATGCGGACGGTGCTGCGGCCGCCCGGTGGGGCGATGATGTCGTGCGGGCGGCGCACGGCCGGGTCGGCGTCGTAGACGGCGGCCAGGGTCGCCATCCGTTTGCGTCCCGTCTTCTCCCCGGTGGCCAGGCGGGTGCGGAAGGTCCGCTTCGCGCGCTCGGCCGCCTTACGGGTGGCTTCGCGCAGATGGCCTGGGCGCATGACGATGCCCTTGCCGTCCACGGACAGCACCAGCAGTGTCGCCACGCTCGCCGGCGTGGGGGTGCGGGCGGCATAGAACGCGGCCACGTCCACCGCCGCGGCCTGCACGAGGTGTTCGACCTGGCGTTTGCCCACGACCTTCCCGCAGCAGCGGGTGATCGCCTCCATCGCGGTGTCGTATGAGCCGCGCACCGCCTCGAGCACGGCCAGTTTGCGCACCCCCAGGCTGTGTCGCTCGTGCGGTAGGCCGAGCACCTTGTCGGCCGGGTAGCAGTTGGCCTGGCCCGGTGACCTGAGCGCGCACCGGGTGACCTTCACCGTCCCGATGACGGTGGCCAGTTCACGGTGATGCCCGCGCTCCAGGCGGGTGCGTCCGTCGGCGAGGGCCGCACGGGAGCAGGTATCCAGCGCGGTCAGCTCCGCCTCCTCGCGGCGGGCGCGCAGATCAAGGTGGGCTTGCAGCAGCAGCCGGGCCAGCTCCCGGCCCCGCGCCGCGGCCATTTCCTCCACGTCCTGATGGGGCCGGGCCAGCACGGCGGGGCCGTTGAGATCGGAGATCAGCTGAGTGAAGAAAGAAACCGCGCTGGCAAGCGGGTCAGCCATCGCGGCATGCTCGTAGTCTTCCATCGGGCTCTCGTTCCGGGGCATCGAATGGTTTCGTCACCCTCGACGCTAGGCGCGAGAGCCCTCCCGCTCACCGGCGCGAGGCGACACCACGGAGTCATTGCCCCGCCCCGGCGCACGCCCCTGCGGCGCCGTATCCCGCGAAGTGAACAGGCCCGGGGACACCTCGGCGATCCAGCCCCTCCCGCTCAGCCGCTTCAGCTTCGAACGAAAGCCCTCCACCCTGCTCTTGTCCGTCGACAGCCCCAGCACGGAGCACAGCTGATGCGCCCGCATCGGACGCACCGCATCCGCGAGCACCTCCACGATGTCCGCGTATCCACGCGGCAGAGCTTCCACTCCCAGCTCAGCAGACCACGACGGCACCAGACGCACCCCGACTGGCGAGCCGACCTCGAACCGGTCCGCCTCCACCTCCGGCTCCTCAAGCGCCCCGGCCTCGCTCTCCGGTTCCGTCTCCTCATCCGGGCCGGTCACCGGCCCGCCCCCGGACAGGATCTCGGTCATCGTTTCCCGGGTGACCTCCAACCGGGAAACCACGGCTTCCTGCTCGGTCAGCTGCCCCGCCAACTCCTCGATCTCACCACGCAGTTCCAAGATCCGCTCGCGCGCGCGGGCCTCCCGCCGCTCCAACTCCTCCAGCCACGACACCATCGACGCCCCCAAGAACCCGAACCCTGGACACGACGATCCGGCAAACCACCGCGATCAGCAATAACCAAGCCCAAAAGCCCTCACCGGAGAAGAGCTACACCCAGGGTCATTCGATCCGGGCGCCAGTCGGGTTCCAGGTGGCGGTTGAACCGTTCGGTGAGTTCGGCTCTGGGGTCATCGGTACCGCTGTCGGGCTTGATTGCCGACATGTGTGCCGAGAAGAGGTACGCGATCAGTGCCCCGATGAGGATCGCCATGGAGAAAAACGCGGGCAGGGCTGATGGGCGTGGGGTGGGCTTCACCGGTTGTTGTCCCTGGTGTCGGTGGGCCGACTTCAGGGACGGTGGCGCATTACCCTGGGGTCAGCTGTGTGAGGCGAGGTCGGTGAGTGCGCCGGCGATGATGAGGGTGGCCTGCTGGTCGTACGCCGCTTTGTCGGCGAGTTCGTCGAAGGCTTGCCGGTACAGCTTGGTCTCGCTGGGTTGGGTGATCTGGAGGAAGGCGGAGACGAGTTCGACACGGACTTGCTTGTCGTCGAACATCCAGAAGTCCTCGACTGGCCAGATGTCTGTGCGGTCAGCGGCTTCAGGGATGATGCCGAGGCGCACGCTCGGGAAGCCGGAGGCTTGGAGCAGGTGGGCCAGTTGCTCGGTCATCGTCTGTGGATCGCCGATGCGGTGGCGTAGGGCTGCCTCCTCCACCACGATGTGGAACGCCTTCTCCGGGTTGAGCAGCATCTTTCGTCTGTGCGTCCGGCTTTGCAGGGCAGATTCGATGTCGTCTGCGCCCGTGCGGCTGCTGCCTCGGATCTGCCGCCGTTTGTGTAGGGAGCTGAGGACGGCGTGCGTGTAGTCCTCGGTTTGAAGCGGCGCGGGGATCAGGCACTGGGCGTACCCCTTGAACATGCGTGTTCCGTCCCATTCCGGGAAGGCCGAAGCCTGCACTCTGGCGAGCCCGTCCTGCTCCATCTGGCGCCATTCGACATGCATGACGTGAATGCCGTGGGCGGTGTTGAGGAGGTCGTCGGTCTGTTCCTCGGCACCACAGAGCCTGACCCACGTCGTGATGTCGACGTCGGAAGGCTGTACGTGCCCGTTCTCGATTCGGCTGCACTTGGACTCGTGCCAGCCGGCCTCTTTGGCGAGGGCACGAGCGGTCAGGCCGCCCGTCTCTCGAATCGTGCGAAGCCGCCTGCCGAGGGTGATCCTTGCGCTGTCGATGCTCGAGTTTTTGACCATGCCTTCAGTGTGCAGGGTGCGGCCCCTAGATGGCCACGTGCAGCTACCTAGGTTCCGCATCCTGCCGCATACTCGTCAGGCCTGGCTGCTGCCCGTGGACCCGCACGAGCAGTTCGCCTCACCTGCAGGCTTGGGGAACAGCGGAAGCAGCCGTTTGGGAAACTCGATCACCGTCTCGTGGTCGGGCACGGTGATCGAGTCCAGACGTGCGACGTCTTTCACCTTCCACGACTGGAACAAGTAGGTGTCGGACTCGTCGTCGTAGTACAGGGTGGGGCTTTGGTTGTCCGGGCTTTCCGGGTCCTTGCAGAGCAGATGCAGTGCCACGTGCGCCTCCTGTGAGGTTGGGTGACCGGTGCGTCTGAGCTTGGAGGACGCCTGCTGGGCTCACCAGGCTGTTGCCTGTACTTGCGAGACAAGTTTCCCGTGGACGCGGGTACTTGCATCAACTTGCGCATGTATCGCGCCAACCTTCAAGAATCAGCCACAACAAATGCAACAGGCTGTGGTTCAGGTACACACGCAACGTGGCTGATACGAGGGTCGGCAGACCCGCCTTGTCGGAATCGGGTCCACCCGGCGACAAGGGACGTCGTGCCACGCGCACTTAGGGTCGTGAGCATGAGGAGCACCCATCTGGTCGATCGCCGCCCCCATGCAATTACACCGCTTCAGGAAAGTCCCGCCCCTGTTCAGCGACTTCGCGAGCTGCTCTCGGAGCCGCAGGAAGGCACGGCGCGTGCTTGACCATGCTGGGCTGGCCCGATTCGCGAGACGTCATCTGATGCCGGACAAGGTGGAGGTCACCCGCAGCAGCGGCGAGGACGTGCTCGATCCGGAGACAGGCGATCTCCTCCCGGCGCCACCGACGGTGGTGTACGCGGACATGGCCGGGTTGTACGCGCATCAGGAACGCATCCGCAGCAAGGGGTCGGCACAGGATGCATGGATCGAGGAGGTCCGTGCCGGCTACCGACTGCTGTTGCCTCTTGAGGCCCCGGAGCTGTCGGAGAACGACACCGTCCTGGTCGTCCTGGCACGGGACGACCAGGCAGTCGGCCGCAGGTACAGGGTGTCGGCCTTGGGTGAGGTGTCGTCGTTCCCGGTGCTGCGCACGGTGTGGCTGGAGGAGCACAACCGGAATCTGGTGGCCTCGTGAGTGGCGGCAGTTTTCAGCACCCCGGCGACTTGGCTGCAGCGTTGAGCCGGGGCGGGAAGGCTGCGGTGGCTGCGGCCGACATTGCGATGCGGCACAGTGCGAAGGCGCTGGTGGCCGAGGTGCAGCGGAACGCGTCGGGTCGTCCCGGCCCGAGGGTGATCACGGGCCAGTACCGGGCGTCGTGGCAGTCCGATGTGCACCGGGCAGGGCCGGTGATCGTCGCTGAGGTCGGCACGAGTGCCCCGCAGGGACGCCGTCTGGAGTTCGGGTTCGTCGGTGTCGACAGTCTGGGCCGTCACTACAACCAGCGCCCGTACCCGCACTTGGGCCCCGCGGTCGGCACCTTCGGTCCACTGCTGGTGCGCGATCTCAGTCAGGCAGTCTCGGGGACGCTGTGAGCAACATGAACTCTGCGCTCGAGGATGCGCTGGCCGGTGTGCTCGCCGAGCACGAACGGGGTCTCCTCGCACGGGCAGTTGTCGTAGCCGAAGTGCTCGACGAGGACGGCGAGCGGAGCCTGTCGATCCTAATCACCCCCGGGGTGATGGAGTGGGACGCGCTCGGCCTGTGCCGGTACGGGGTGCTCAGCATCGAAGGCCCCGCCGCCGCGCATTTCGCCGGAGGCGAGCTGTGATCGACCAAGCGCCTGTATCGAAGGCTCTACAGAACATGATCGAGCAGGCTACGGCCCGTCCGTGCGGCCTCGGGAAGCTGCCGTTGGTGAATGGGATACCTGCCGTGGTCCCGTACACCGTGCTGTATCCGCTCGGCGGGTCAGTGAGCGGTGCACCGCTGGCTGATCGGTCGGAGGACGCGCAGTTCGTCTACCAGCTGACATCTGTCGCCGGACGCACTGATCAGGCAGAGTGGATGGCAGATCGTGGTCGTCGGGCAGTCCTGGAAAGAACCGCGTCAGGTGGTTGGCAACATCCTCTGGATGTGCCGGAGGTCGAGGTGTGGGCACGTGAGCTGGATGCCGACGATGGAACGGACCAGGCAGGCCTGGCCGAGGGGATAGTGACCAGTTCCCAGCGTTTTCGTCTCAGTGCCACCGGCGGCCGGGGCATGGTTCGCTGACGGTTTCGCCGTCATGAGTGGGCGTCTAGCCCGGGCTCCAGGACGGGAAGTTGGCGGGATCGCGTTGGCCTCGCGCCCGCCGTCGCCTATGCAAGCCAGGCGAGCGCCGGCAAGAGGCTTGCGGCCCCAGCCCATTCGGCATCCGTGATGTCCGAGGGCTATCACCGCTCACAGTCCGGCTGATCGGCCGCGCGGCCGAATTTGTGCGTGAGGCGATCTCAGACGCAGACCAGCGGAAGGGGACAAGACGCAGCGGTTTTGCGCTGAGCTCAGCCCAGCACTCCACGCGTTCGCAGCAAGGGCCGAACATTTGCGCACGCTAACTTCCCGGCGATTTTGGCTTGCACGTGCATGTGGGACAAAAAGGAGCGTGCGAGTCCAAATAGATCGATCTTCATCCATTAGGGTGACATGCCGAGCGGCGCAGACCCCTTAGAAGGGTCGACTATCCAGTTACCTCCACACCCTTGACGCTTCGCCGTCCGCAGACTGTGGACATAAGCAGTCAGTTAGCGCCAAGTTTCGAGCAGTTCCGACCCGTGAGGGTCGAAATATCTCCCTACTGTCGCGCGCGCCGTTTTGACTTATGCAGTCAGATCAGCTTTTCAGCACCATTCCCATGCTTGGCGGATTTGCAAGAAGATATGGGAATCGCTACTGCTCACGAATCGGGAGTACATTCGCCTGCATCACCGCTTCGAAGCGGTGCATTTCTGACAGCAAGACGGCCCCAGAGCGATGCGACGCTCCGGGGCCGTCGATCAAGCAAGGAGTTGCAAATGCCTGATCCGTTACGCCGGGAGGTCCTTACTCGGATCTCGGCGTCCCGCAGGGGCAGTATCCCGCAGCGTGCGCGGCGTCAAACCGCGTGGTTCGTGTGGTCCATCTCTCTGGGTGTGGGGCTTACTGGCCTGTGCATCGTCGGTGTCGCCTGGATTGCCGGACCGGCTGCCTTGGAGGTGATGGCACAGATCGCCGCGCTCGCTGGCGGGCTCATCACGCTCATCACCGTGGCTGGGGCAGTCATCGTCCCTAGCTGCCGGTGCCGGCGCCGCCGGTGATCGTCACCTGTGACTGGTCACCAAAAGACATCTGGCGCTGACCAGCCACAGCCCGCAGGGAGCCCGCGATGCCGGGCTCCCTGCTCCGGACGGCGCTCGGCGGGGCTGATGCAGGCAAGCACAGCGCCGCTCCCTGACTGGGCTGCCGCTGAGGCTCTCGCTCACGCCCTGGGGACGATGCCCTCGGGCTGGCCGCCCCCTGTTGCGCAGCGTGCACTACGCACATCTCACACCGCACTAGGCGCTTTCGATTCTCGGTCGTCTTCCCCATGGCGCACTGGGTCAGTTGTCCCTCGCTCGATTCACATTCGCCCCTAGTCCGTAGGAAGCGCCAGGGAGGCCAGACCATGCCCACTCTTCAGCCCGCTGCTGCGCTCCGCTCACAGCCAGCAGCTGCGCAACGTCTTGATTTCAAGGCCTTCCGCGAACTGGCTCTCGCTACTTACTTGCGGTATGCGCACATCCGCATGGGCCAGCGGCCCGCGGCAGCACGCGTTGTTCACGCCGCCTTCGCCGACATCTTGATGTCTTGGGAGGAGACTCTCGCCAGCCCTAGCGCGCCAGCCACGGCATGGGGGCGCTTGCAGGAGGCCATCGCGCGCCATGCCTCAGGCGACGAGCCCGCAGTACCGCCTAAGGTCCACCAGCCACCCGTGTTGGATGACTTGATCGTCCTCCACTGCCAAATGGGGATCCGCATCGGCTCAATAGCGCATCTGCTTGGCCGGGATTCTCGAGCCGTGGCGGCGCGTCTGACGTCCCTGCGGCGCTCGATCCAGCCGCCGCTTCCCTGCAAGTCGGAACCTGCTTGCCCCCAGTAACTAGGGCAACGAGGAACGCTCTGCGCCCCTTATGCCCTCCAGCGCGCGACGTGGTGAAGCGGTTTCCGAAACTCACCTCCTCTCGGACCTACTTCACCTATCTCACCCGATGAGGTGATCGACGAGGTCTGGTGGCTGTCCAACTGCCTCTATAGGATGGGAGGTTCCCAAACACCAGCCTGGGAATACGAGGGGGACGGATGGATCAAGGGGAGCAACCCATTTCGCACACGATCGACGTTCACACGCCCAGTGTTGCTCGCATGTACGATTGGCTCCTCGGCGGCATCGACAACTACACAGTTGACCAGGACGCCTGCCATCGGCTGCTGGAGATCGCGCCAAGCACGAAGGCTCTAGCCCAGAACAATCGCGCGTTTCTGCGCCGCGTCGTGCGCACCTTGGCCAAGGACTATGGCATCCGGCAGTTCCTCGACCACGGATCCGGACTCCCGACCCGCGACAACGTCCATGAAGTAGCTCAGCGCGTCGCGCCGGAATCCCGTGTCGTGTACGTGGACAACGATCCGATTGTCCTGGCCCATGGGCGGTCTCGGCTAGTAGAGAACGACCGCACAGCCATCGTGCAGGCAGACATGCGCCACACGAAAACGATCTTCGCTCGCGACGACGTCCGCCGGCTGATCAGACGAGGAGAGCCCACCGCCGCTCTCTTCGTCTCTGTGACTCACTGCCTCAAAGATGACGACGTGAAGCCCATGATCGAAGAGGTCAAGAGCCATCTGGAGCCGGGCAGTTTTCTGGTCATTTGCCAGCTTGTCAGCGAACGCGCTGACGTTCGCGACGGTGTCACCGCGTTGATGAAACAGGCGACCGGCGACAAGTGGGGGCGCGTACGCGAAGAGCAACACGTGCGTGACTACTTGAGCGGCTTGGACTTGTTGGAGCCCGGCCTCTGCGACGTCACCAAGTGGCGCCCCGACAGCGAAGTCGTTCCTCGCCAGCGCGAGGACGACTGGGTGGAGTGGGGTGGTGTCGGCCGCATGCTGTGACGTCGCGACCCATCTGAGCGGCCCTGCCTGCCAGTTGACGGAGACGGCTCAGATGGTCGGCTAGCCGGAAAGCTTGGCCTCGTAGATGGAAATCATCTCGTCGAGAAAGGCGAGACTGTCCTCGAACGGCAGGGCGTGCCCCATCAGGTTCGTTACAACCGTCCGGTACTGCGCCACCTTCGTCCGATCGGTCACATACTCGGCGCTCTCCATCTGTTCTACGTACACGATCTCGGAAGGCCCGCCGTCCGGGATGTGCAGGTGTGTGACCGGAAAGCTGGGAGCGAGGCTCGTGCTGGCGTCATCGAAGGGGACGATGCGGATGCCGACATGAGCCGTAACCTCGTCAGCAGCCCTTCTCAGATGTTGGAGCTGCGCCAACATCACCTGAACACCGCCCACTTGGCGGCGCAGAACGCCCTCATCAAGGATGGCGACAAGTTCGGGCCGGTCAGGGGCCTTAAAGAGATCCGCCCGTTCGGTACGCGCGCGCACGTGCCGCTTGATTGTCACCTTGTCCGCGTCGGGCATGGCCGCAGTGACCAACACTCGGGCGTACTCCTCGGTCTGCAGCAGTCCCGGTACTACATGATTCTCGTAGGTCAGGATCCGATCTGCGGAGGCCTCCAGAGAGACCAAGCGTCGCAGGAAGCCGGGCGTTACATCGCTGTAGCGATGCCCTTTGGTTTCGTTCCGTACCTGGCGCAGGAGGTCGTACACCTCATCGTATTCGCCTTCGGCGACGTGGTAGGCGACGACGAGGTCCCAGACGTCCTGTTCCTTGGGCGGACTCTCACCACGTTCCAGGCGACTGATCTTGGAGGAAGAGCTGCGGATCAGCGCCCCGGCTTCCTGCAGAGACAGGCCTTGCTGTTTGCGTGCATGCCGAAGAAGCTCTCCCAACAGTCTCGACGAACTGCCGCGGCTCGCCGCAGGCACCTGTTGTGGAAGGAACCCGAACGGTGTCTGTCGCTGCTGACGATCAGCAGACATGCGCACTCCTAGCTGGCTGGCGGTGACTGCCAGTATTTCAGCCTGTGGGACGCATGTCCGCCAGATCAACCATTGGCCATAGTCGGACCGTTAGTCAGGGCACTCGATCAGTCGCCGATGGCACGCAGACCATCGAATTCGCCACTGCCGGCACCAGTCACGAACGCCGACATCTCGTCATCGGTGAACACCAGCGCAGGCCCCTCAGGGAAGCGTGAGTTCCGCAATGCCACTCCCCCACCCGGCAAGGCCGCCACTTCAACACAGTTGCCTGTGCCGTTACTTGCACTGCTCTTGACCCACTGCTCTACAGGGATCCCATCCGCCTGAGTCCCGTTCTCGAACCTCATCCGGACACCTCGCTTCGCTCGCCGTATAGCCACCCCGCACCACCAGCACGGACCGCCAACCGCACGGAGATTCCCACAACTTCGTTTGTGGGAATCCCATTTGCAAGTGGCTGGGGCGGGAAGATGGGATTCATCGTAGAGGCGCATCCCCTCCGCGTATGTCCCCCGTAAGGGTGCTCAGATCTCACTAACTGAAAGGCTCAGGCCCCAGCTGGCCGCCCGGACCGAGCCATGGGCGGACCCGGCCACCAAGCTCACGTGGACCAATGCCGTCACGCTATCCAGCGCCTCTGACATCGCCGACCGTCCATCGACGCCGAACCGCGACAACGTTCGTCAGCAGCAGGAGGGGCGGCGCCTCGCACCCGTCCTTTAGAAGCTCTACAGGGTGCCGTGAGCTCCGTCTCCGGAGTCTCACGGCACAGACACTCATCGTCGCTCGATCTGCCACATGAGCTATCGACAGGCTGGCTGGCCTGCCCGTCTGCCGCGCTTGGCGCAGTATGGTGATCTACGTGCCGCTGTTCGCCGTCGCCACCTGATGGCCCACGCAACACCCTCACCGCGGAGGCCCCGCGCGGACGCCCACCCGATCCCAGGGATGGGCCGGTTCCCGACACATCGTCGAGGGACGGGGCCTCCTACGAAGTGCGGCTGCCGTCCCTGGAATCGGACAGCAGACCTTGCAGGTAAAGAAGTTTTCCCGGCGCGGAGTGACCCGCGTGCTGTGGCTCAAGACCATCGCCGACGCAGGCCATATACCCACCCGGGCCGAGCTGACCGCCGGCACCGACCTCACTGATGTGATCGCCGCGATCGACGGCTGGACGCTGCAGAACCAGGCCATCGAAACCCCGGACTTGGGCTCGACGTTCGAGTCGAAGATCCCCGGCACCGACCAGGCTGACGACTCCTCGCTCGGGTTCTACGAGGACAAGGTGTCGGACGAGATCGAGCAGCTGCTCAAGAAGGACGACACTGGCTGCGTCGTCTTCCTCCGCAAGGGCGACGTCGCCGGTTCCCGGTCCATGGACGTGTTCCCCGTCCGCATCGGTTCGCGGTCGCCGAACTATTCGACGGACAACGAGGCCGCCAAGTTCACCGTGAACTTCTCGATCACGGAGAAGCCGACCCAGGACGCCGCCGTCCCGGCCGGTACGCAGCCGAAGGTCGAGAAGTGATGCCGGTGCCCACCACAACCGACACCGCTCCCGCTCCGCCCTCGGCGGCTGTGGCCCGTGACGCCCATTGGGCCCGCAAGCTGGCCCGTCTGCGTGCCCGCCAGCTGCCTGAGTACACGCTGGTGATCTGCGACGACCAGGATGCGAAGGGGCACCTGGACGAGAGGCTGCGGGACCTTGCTCGCTGCCGGATGACAGATGCGGAGCACGGCCGCGACTACAGCGATGCGACCCGGAAGGCGGAGGAGGAGGTCGAGGTTGCGCAGGAGTTCTTCGACAACGTCTCTACCTCTCTGACGTTCAAGGCGCTGCCGCGCCCGATCCTGGATGGGCTGATCAAGCGGTTCCCGCCGACCGAGGCCCAGGCCGAGGACGGGGATGCCTGGAACCCGGAGACGTTCCCGGCCGCGCTCATCGCCGCCGCGCACATCGAACGCGATGATCACGGCGGCACCGTGGAGGGCATGAGCGAGGACGACGCCCAGGACCTTCTCGACTCCTGGCCGGTCGCCGAGTCCAACGCCCTGTTCGCTGCAGCGTGGCAGGCACAGCAGATTGTGCGCACGTCGACGGTGGAACTGGGAAAAGGCTGATCACGGACGCACAGCTCCGCACTGAGCTGGAGCTGTGCGACCGCTGGGGTATCCCTCACTCTCAGTTCCTCGGCGCTGGTGACGGCCGCTGGACCGAGACCGACCGTGCGAAGGCGCTGGCGTACACGGCCTACCAGCGGATGGTGTGCGATCAGTGCGGGACCCGGGCCACGGAGTGGGACGATGCCGCCGACGGTGACCGGTTCGCGTACGTCACCACGTCGGTACGCTGCCTGGGGTGCGAGCTGATCGCACACGAGCAGGACCAGGTGCCGGACGGCCCGGACGGATATGGCGTGCGGATCGGCTTGGTGCCGCGAACCTAGCCCGGGCGGTGGGCGTTTGAGGGTGGGGTGAGAGACAAGGGGCGTGGGGAGTAAGGGCACCGACAGGTGTCGTCGTACACGCTCAGCGTCCAGGCGCGAGCGGACTTTGCCCACCTCCTGTCGGAGATCCGGCAGGCCTCCCGCGCCATGCGGGGGCTCGGACGCGACACCACCGCTCTCAACCGGCAGCTCAACCAGATCGGCTCCGGTGCACGCGGCTCCGGTTCCGGGCTGCGCACTCTGGGGCGGCATGCTGATGGTGCCCGTGCCGGGCTGCGCCGCATGGGCGCGGACGGCCACGCCTCAATGCGGCAGCTGCGCCATGGGCTGCTCGGCGCCCGACAAGAAGCCCACCACCTGCACGGCCTCCTGGTCGGTGGCGGCATCGTCGCCGGCATCGCGGAGATCGCAAAGGAAGGCAACGAGTACCAGCGCGCCATCAACAAGTGGGGCGCGGTCACCAACGCCAACGGTCAGGAGATGGTGCAGGCCGCGGCGAAGGCCCGCGAGCTCGGCGCCGACCTCAAGCTCCCCGGTACGTCCGCCAGCAAGGCGGCGGACGCGATGCTGGAGTTGGCCAAGGCGGGTCAGACCTCCACCTCGTCCGTCACGAACGCACGGGCGGCCATGCAGTTGGCTGCGGCCGACAACCTGTCGGCCGCCGATGCCGCCCGGTATTTGGGCGACGTCATGGACCAGTTCGGGCTCAGCTCGAACAATGCAGGCCGGGCCGCTGACGTTCTCGCCGCGTCGGCGAACGCCGCCTCGGGCGGTTTGCAGGACATCTATTACGCGATGTCTTACACCGGGCCTGTTGCCGCCCAGTTGGGCGTTTCGATCGAGGACACGTCGGCGGCGGTGGCGATGCTGGCCCGCTCGGGCATCCTCGGCTCCAAAGCAGGCACGTCCCTGCGCGGGATGCTCACCAACCTGGCGCGGCCTACCGCCCGGATGAAGCACGGCCTCGCGGAGCTCGGCATCGAAGCCTGGGATGCGCAGGGCAACTTCAAGGGCCTGCGCACGATCATCGACGGGTTCGAGCAGGCCCAACACCGGATGTCCCAGAAGGACTTCCTCGGCTCCCTCGCCGACGTGGTCGGCAAGCCCGCCCTGGCTGGGGCTTCGGCGCTGGCGCATCAGGGTGTCGAGTCTTTCGATCAGATGTACACGGCGATCGCCCGCACTGGCGCCGCCGGGGAGATTGCTGCCTCTCAGACCAAGGGCCTGGCCGGTGCGGTCACTCAGCTCAAGACACAGGCGAAGAACACCGGGCAGGTCCTGTACACGGCGGCTGCGCCCGGGTTGGAGAAGGTCACGCGGCTGATGACCGCGGGCATGGCCACGGCCACCCCGGCTGTGGCGGGCGCGCTCGACTACGTCCACGACCTGTACACCCTGGCCAAGCCCTCCATCTCCAAGACCGTCTCAGCGGGGCTCGATGAGGTGGGTGATGCGCTCGGCGGTCTGGGCGGGCCGTTGGGCGACCTCGCGTTCGATACCGCCGCCGCGGGCGTGAACGTCTTCGTCAACGGCGGCCGGGCCGTCCTCGACATCCTGCGCAACGTGGTCTCGGCGGCGTCCCCGGTAGCCGACGCCATCGGTGAGGTGGCGGAGGAAGCCGACGCTGGAGGTACGGCGCTCGACATCATCGTCACCGCCCTCAACCTGGTGTCCGCGGGCGCGAGTGCCGCCTCGACGGTGCTCATACCGATCGGGCACATCGTGGCGGGTCTGGTGCGCGGCTTCTCCGCTCTGCCGGGTCCGGTGCAGACGGCGATCATCGCGATGCTGCTGGCCCGCCGTGTGGCCCCCATGATGCAGCGGCTCGGCCAGACTGTGTCCGGGCCGGTTGTTGGGGCGTACCGGTCGCTCGGGGATCAGATGCGGCAGCAGCAGCACCTTGCTGCTGGGCAGGGACAGTCGATCGGCCGAATCGGCCAGGCCCTCGCGGTGATGCAAACCCGCATCCCGGTGGTGGGGCAGATGGCCAGCGCGTTCCGCAACGCGTCCGGTCCGATCACCGGTGTGGCACGGGCAATCGGTGCCGGAGTCGGTGGTGCGGCCCGCGGGTTGATGGGCGCCCTCGGCGGTCCGTGGGGTGTGGCACTGGCCGCCGCAGGCGTGGGTCTGTCCTTGCTGGCCTCCCACCAGCAGAAAGCCGCCCAAGCAGCCGCTGAGCATCAGTCGCGGATCAGCAGCCTCACTCAGGCGTTGCGCGAGTCCAACGGCGCCGTGACCGACAACGTCCGTACTGCGGCTGCCCAGTCGCTGATGGACACCAAGGTCCTGGACGGCAAGGAGCGCCTGGTCGACGTCATGTCGAAGGCGGGTGTGCCGGTCAAGGACCTCACTGACGCCTACCTCAGCCAGGGCGACGGGCTTGGCAAGCTCCAAAAGCACATGGAGGACGTCGCCGCGATCAACCTGAAGCCGGTGCGCGGCGGCGGCGTCATGTACAACGACGTTGGCCAGCGCGCGCATGACGCTGCTGAGGCTCTTGGGTCCGTCAAGGGCGAGATGTCCCAGGCAGTGAAGGACGCCAGGGATCTCGCTGGCGTGAATGGTGCCGCGGGCCGGTCCGCAGCGGACGCGGTGGGCCCCTTTGGGAAGTTCTCCGACGCCATGCGCCGACTGTCCGATACGACAGCAGATGCGGACTCCCGGGCCCGCGCGTTGCACGACGCTTTGGACATTTTGGCGGGCGGCTCGGTGAATCTGTCCGCGGCCGAGGCCCGGTTGAACAGGTCGGTGTCCGATGCCTCCGAGGCGTTGAAGGGCGGTGTCGACAACGCGCAGGGCTATGGCAAGTCGCTGCTGAACATGGATGGTTCGCTCTCCACCGTCACCCGCAACGGGCAGAAGCTGTACGACCTGCTCCAGGGCCTGTCGACGAACTCGGCGGACGCTGCGCTCGCCGCCTATCAGTACGCGGAGGCGAACGGGAAGTCCGTTCCGGAGGCGCTGGAAGCGGCGCAGAAGCAGATGCAGACTGCCCGCAACTCGGCGATTGCCACCGCTGAGGGCTACGGGCTGGGCGCTGAGGCGGCCGCGAAGCTCGCCGACAATGCCGGGCTGGTGCCGGAGAAGGTGTCGATCCTGCTGCAGACGGCTGGCATGGACGAGTCGATGGCCGAGCTCATCGCGGTTCAGCAGGCGCTGAAGGCCACACCGGGGCAGAAGACGGTCACGATCGCCACGCTGTCGAACGATGCCCGTGCGGACCTGGAGAAGCTCGGCTTCAAGATCAAGGACCTGAAGGACCGTCGGGTGGAGGTGACCGCTCCGACCGATCTGGCGCGAACGGATCTGGACGCGCTGATCGCGAAGATCGCGCAGACTCCGGGCGGCAAGCACGTCGACGTCAGCTCGTCGACTGCGGGCACGATCAGCAGCCTGGAGGCGGTCAAGCAAAAGATCGCGGGGGTGCCGGGCGGCAAGACGGTCACCATGCGAGCCCCTACCGGAGCAGCGCGCCAGCAGCTCGAAGCCCTGGGCTTCAAGATCGCGGCCGTGCCAGGCAGCAAGAACGTGACGATCACCGTGCCCACGGGGGCCGCTACGGGCAACGTGGCAACGATCCAGGGCGCCATCAACAGCCTGCGCGGCAAGACCATCGGCATCGGCGTCTACCGCACCGAGTACATCAACACCGTCCACCAGCAGGGCGGCAACTACGGGCCCTACAAGGACGGTTACCGGCTGGGCAAGAAGGACGGCGGCATTGTCACCTACGCCGACGGTGGTGTCCGCAAGGAGAACCACATCGCGCAGATCGCGCGCGGTGGCGAATGGCGGGTGTGGGCGGAGGACGAGACTCAGGGGGAGGCTTACCTCCCTTTGGCGCCCAGTAAGCGGTCCCGGTCCAAGCTCATCCTGAACGAGGTGGCGCGGCGGTTCGGCGGCCAGGTCGTGTACAACGCCAACGGCGGGCTGTCCGACTGGTCGTATCAGCCGCTGGGCTCCTCCGGTCTGACGGTCTCCGATGTCATCTCCAAGTCGCAGCGCAAGGGCAAGGGCGGCACCGAGCACTTCGACCTGCGCCTGTTCGAGAAGAACCTTCGCCGCTCGGTGCGTGCGGCCCAGTCCTGGCGAAGTGACCTGGCGACGGTGGCTCGGCGGGCGGGCACGGATGTCGCCAAGGCCCTGGAGGAGATGGGCGAGGACGGTATCTCGCTGACGCGGAAGATGGCGCGCGGCTCCAACAAGTACGTGAAGTCGATGGCCGCGCAGCTCACCAAGCTCGCGGGCACCGCGCGGGCGGCGTTGAGCGATTACACCGGCCAGTTGAACAACGCCGTCAAGAACAACAACGCGTTCCAGAGGAACCTGACGACGCTCGCCTCGCGCGGGTACACGGCGCTGGCGCAGCGGCTTGCCGAGCAGGGTGATGAGAACGCGGAGGCGCTGGCCGCGCAGGCGGTGAAGGACCGCAAGAAGGCCAAGCAGGCGAACACAGCGGGGAAGAAGGCCCGGAGCGCCCTGGATGGTGACCAGCTCGCGGACCTAGTGAAGATGGTTGGCGCGCTGTCGAAGAGCGCGGGCATCCACTCCGTGGCGGAGGCAACGGGGCTGGCTGAGGACCGCGTCATCGAGATCGGGAACCTCGCAAAGAGTCAGATAAAGAAAACGGGCAAAGCCGACCGGTTCCTGTCCGATCTGGTGAAGGCGAACACCGGTCGCGCGTATGCGGACGGCGGGATCTGGGAGCCGGGCGTCTACTCGTCGAAGCGGGGGCTGATCAAGTTCGCGGAGCCGGAGACCGGTTCCGAGTCTTACATTCCGCACGCGGCTGCGAAACGTAGCCGGGCAACAGCGGTGCTCGCAGAGACGGCTGACCAGTTCGGCTACGGGCTGGCCCCACGCCGTCTGGTCGATGCGCAGGCCGGGCGCGGGCGGGTTGTGGTGGTGCACCAGGCGCCAGCGATCGGGCAGCAGACCATTCACGTCTCCCGTGCGGCCGCGAGCGCCGACGACATCGCGGCGACGGTCGCCTATCAGATGCGCCGGGCTCGTCGTGGTGGTGTCCTGCGATGACCGAGCTCACCGACTTCCAATTGGAGATCGCAGGAGTGCGGCTCGGCCATGGCACGAACGTACCGATCGCACAGATCGAGGGCCTGGCCCGGCCCGCGGTGCGCGGTGAGGTGGTGGAGCAGCCGAACGCGGATGGCGCCTGGATCGGCCCGGACTGGTACGAGGCGCGCACGCTGCGCATCGACTGCGCGGTGAAGACCCCGGGAGACCCGGCTGCGGCCGCTCGCATCGTCGCTGCGCTTGAGGAAGCCGCGGACAGCCCGCGTGTGCGCACGGTGGGTGGGGCGGTGCTGCCGTTGCGGATAAAGTGGCCGGGTGCCCCGGTGCGGGTGCTGTTCGGACGGCTACGGAAGGTGGACGCGTCGTGGGAGCAGGCCGTGTTCGGGTGGGTGCCGCTCGACCTCGAGTTCACCGCTCCTGACACGCGCTATTACGCGGACGTCGAGCAGCGGCTGGAGCTGCGGTTGGGCTGGCTGTCCGGTGGCGGTTTCACTGCCCCGGTGCAGGCCCCGATCCACGTCAGTGACGGTGATCTGTCGGGGCAGAATCGGCCCGGCTGGGTCACCAACAGCGGCACGATCGACGCCTACCCGGTGCTCAAGGTGTACGGGCCGTGCGCGAACCCGGTGATCACGCACGTAGAGACGGGACGCCGTATCGATCTCGGCGTCACTGTGCCCGCGGGTGAGTACGTCTCGGTCGATACCCGGCCCGGGCAGCGCACGGTGACGCGCAAGGGCGGCGGCACGGTCGCCACGACGCCCCCGCTCGGTCAGTTGCGGCTGCCGCCTGGTCGCTCCGAGGTCCGCTGGACCGCTTCTGATCCGACTGCGTCCGCCCGGCTGACCGTGGCCTGGCGGGATGCGTTCAAGACCCTCGTGAACCCGAAGGAGAACCTCGTTCGATGACGCTCGCTCAGGCCCCGCTGCTCGTGAACGGTGCCACCCACTCAGCTCAGACGTTCCGGCAGATGATCAAGGACCTGTCACACGGTTCGGAAGGCGTCACCGAGGCGACCGACCTGAAGGTGGCGCCGCTGGCTGTGCCGGGCGGTGGTGTGCAGATCGGTGACGGGTCTGCCGTGATTCGCGGCAAGGCGTCGGCTTGGCAGGGCTCGTACACGGCGTACAACATCGGGTCCGCGACGGTGGATATCGCGCCGACGGGTGCTGCGCCGCGCTCGGATCTGATCGTGCTGCGCGTGCAGGACCCGGAGTTCGAGGGCGGCCTGGATCCGGCGAAGGACGCGGTCAACTTCTTCGATGTCATCCCCAACGTGTCCTCCACGGCCATCGCGGTGCCGAAGGGCGTGACGGGGGTGCCGCTGGCCCGTATCGATCTGCCCGCGAGCACGGGGACGGTCACGGCGGGGATGATCCGCGATGTGCGGCGGGTGGCGAACCCTCGAAGGGAACGCACCCTTCACACGGCGTATCCGACGAAGCTGACGAAGGCGTGGAAGGACGACGACACGTGGCATGACTGGCCGCCCGAGGCCCGCTGGCAGATACCGGTGCCGACGTGGGCGACGAAGCTGATCGTCACCATCACCGTCGCGGGTCTGCGGATGGACTTCGACTCGCTGTACGGGAAGCTCCAGCTCGTGTTCGGCACGGTTCACGGCCAGGACACGGTCGTGGACGACAACCAGGGCAAGGTTGTTCGCCGGCAGACGACGGTGGTCGCGGACACCCTCGCGCTCCCCGCCTCGTACCGGGGCACCACGCAGGTGCTGTACATGCAGGCGAAGATGGCGAAGGACTGGAAGGGTGATCTGAGCGTCGACGGCGGCACGTCGATCATCGCTGATGTCGAGTTCACCGAGGGCCCGGTGTAACAGGCGGTGGCGTACAGGTATTTGACGCAGCACGCTCTGACCGGCGAGTGGCTGTCCCACGACCTACCTCTTCGCGGGGTGGAGTTCGGCCCGGATCTGAATGGGCCCGGACATCTGCGGGGCGCTCTGTCACCGCGTCTGGCGTGGTCACATCCGGGGCTGACGGATCCGGGCAACACGCTGCTGTATGCCGAGTCGGGCGGGCGGATCAGGTGGGGCGGCATCATCTGGCAGACCGAGCCGGACGGCGGCACGATGCAGGTCGAGGCCGCGGGGTGGTCGTCGTACCTTCAGTACCGGCATGACCTGGACGGCGAGCTGGGCGGCCGCGGCCCGTACGTGAACGCCGACCCGTGCCGGGTGATGCGCGACATCGTCACCTACGCGCAGTCGGTCCCGGACGGCAGCCTCGGCATCACCGTGGACGACACGACGTCGACGGCGAAGGTGGGCAGTCCGGCGGAGCCGTGGCATTCACGCTGGTGGGAGACACCGGTGCTCGGCGACCTCTTCGACGACCTGATCAAGGCCCCTGACGCGCCGGACTACACGTGCACCACCTGGTGGGGCAAGGACCGGCGCCCAGTGCGGCGGATCCAGATCGGCTACCCGCGTCTGGGAGCACGCCGCAGCGACATCGCGTTCAGCTCGGACACCAACATCGTCGGCCACACGCCGGTCACCTACAGCGCGGACGAGTACGCGCAGGTCGTGATCGCCACCGGGGCGGGTGAGGGGCGCTCGCAGCAGCGGGCCGTCGACGCGGTGCGCAACAAGCGGCTGCGCCTGGAGCACGTCCTGGAGCTGCCGGAGGTGCGCGGCCGTGACGCGCTCGCGCAGCGGGCCAGGCGGGAGCGGGCCTGGCGCCAGAGCCTTGGTCACGTCGGGGAGATCACCGTCCGCGACCATCCCGCAGCGCCCATCGGGTCGTGGCAGGTCGGTGATGACGTGCAGGTGGCGGTGCGGGACGAGTGGGCGAACTGGTCGGGCTGGTGCCGCATCACCGGCTACACGATCCGGCCCGACACGGATGCCGGCATGACCGCTCAGCTTCAGCTCGAACCGGCCGGCGCCCACCAGTACGCCACCGCCGCCTGAACCCGAAGGAACCATCGTGCGTAACGACATCGGCGCCCGCCTGGCCCGCCTGGAAAAGCTCGTGCAGACCATGATCCGAGCGCCCAAGCTGGTCAACGCCAGCCTGGAGAACGGTGCGGTCGACGTGTACGACGAGAACGGCTCGCTGCGCGCGGTCATCGGCCAACAGCCGGATGGCACCAGCGGCGTCACTGCCATCAACGGCCCCCGACCTCCCATGCCCTCACCGGCCGTGGTGGAGCCAGTCCTCGGTGGTGTGCGCATCACCTGGGACGGGGCTTTCGCCGACGGCCAGCCAGCGCCGTTGGATCTGTCCCGCGTCCAAGTGCACGTGTTGTCATCACCGACCGGGCGACCGGATCTGCGGTGGCCGACCACGACGATCGAGGCCGCCTCCGGGGCCTCGGTGACAGTCGCGGTCAACCACTACGGGCCCGTGTGGGTACGCCTGATCGCCGTGAACACATCCGGCATACCCAGCCCGCCGTCCGAGGCGGTAGAGGCGGCGGCACGCCGGGCCGCATCCGAGGACCTGGGCCAAGGGGTAGTCCGGCGCGATCACGTCGCGGCCGCAGCGATCACTGCGGACTTGCTGGACGCGGACGCGATCAACGGCAAGATCATCACAGGCGCCACCGTTCAGACCGCCGCCGAGGGCCCACGCGTCGTCCTCAACGCGGCCCGGCTGCGTGCGATCGGCACGAACGGCTCGGCGATCGGCATGGAACCCAACGACGCCTACCCATACATCTATTGGTCGTCCGTCGACGGTTCGAACCAGGCCTACATCAACGTCAGCGGTTCCAGCTCTTCGGACGCCAACATCGGCATCAACTCCGGAACGTTCACCGACGCGGACGACAGCGGCACCTACCGGTGGCGTGCCTTCTTCGGGAACGACTTCTTCACCGCGGAACGCATCACCGCCAAGGGAAGCAAACCCGTTGGAGGGCGGCTCTTCCTCAGCAAGAGCTCCGCTCATCTTCAGGCCGGGCCGGGCGGGGGCAACCTGTCGCTGACCCCAGGCGCCGCGTCCCTGTCCGCGCCGTCGATACGGGCGGCCGGCGTGCTGCGAGCGGACAACGTTTCCGTCGGCATGGCCACCATCACGCCCGTGGCCAACAAGCCCACGTCCATCACACTCACCGGGGGAAACATCAAGGGCAAGAACTTCCACGCCTTCGTCACCCCCAACACCTCAGTGCCCGGCGAGAAGGTCGTGGGCGTCGGTGTCACGGCTGTTTCATCAAGCGGTCTGACCATCTGGGTGCACCGCACCAACACCACACAGACCCTCGTGCACTGGATGATCATTGGAGAGGACTGAACCGACCATGGACGACCCGACCCCGGTCACCATGACCGCCACCTGCCACACCCCCGGATGTCCCGTAGCGGGACGACAGTTCACAGCGCCGTTCTACGCGAACCCCGAGCCGCCCACCTTCCGGGGCAGTTGCACGCGCTGCGGCCAGGCTCTCACTGACGTCGTGCCCGTCCACTCCCCCACCGCGTAGAACAGTGACCTTGGCCGGCAGCGGTCGCTTGTGGTGTTCACGGGGGCGTTTCAGCTGGTCTTGCGTGCCACACCGCCGTAGATGCCAACCTCTGCGGATCCTGACGGTGGCGTGGTGTCCGGATGCCAGAACGGCACCTGCGTCAGACCGGGCTCGACGAGTTCGAGGCCGTCGAAGAAACGCATGACCTCAGTGCGGGGCCGCAGGTTCAACGTCGCGGTGGCCTGGTTGTAGACGGCCTCGGCGTCACTGCGGTCAGCGAAGTCGCTCGTGGCGTGCGAGAGCACCAGGAAACTCCCGGCTGGCAGCGCGTCGAGGAGGGTGGCCACGATCTGCGCAGGCTTCTCCGCGTCGGTGAGGAAATGGACGATCGCGACCAGGAACAGGGCGACCGGTTCGTCGAAGTCAATGACCCGGCGTACATCGGGATGGTCCACGATGGCTTGCGGGTCGCGCAGATCGGCGAGCACGGTACTGGTCGCACCGGCGTCGCTCAGCAGTGCGTTGGCGTGGGTGTTCACGATCGGGTCGTTGTCTATGTAGGCAACCCGTACGTCCGGCGCTAGCGTCTGCGCAGTCTGGTGCACGTTGGGAACGGTGGGTAGCCCGGTGCCGATGTCGATGATCTGGCGGATGCCGTTGCTGACGACGTAGCGAACAGCGCGGCTAAGGAACTCCCGGTTGGATTGGACGCCGACCCTCACCTCGGGCGCAGCAGCAGCAAGTTCGTCGCCAGCTTTACGGTCTACCTCGTAGTTGTCCTTGCCGCCCAGCAGGTAGTCGTAGACCCGCGCTGGATGCGGCCTGCTGGTGTCGATCTCCTCGGCACTGAAGCCGCCTTCCTGCCTCACACTGCGCTCCTCTCGAACACCGCCACAGCCATCTCGCCCGTGCACGAATGACGACAGCCTCCCATACCAACATCCCTACGACGAGGCGCTGTTGTTGGCAGAGCCGGAGGGAGGGCCGGAGCGCACGGCCGTCGGCTTGCGTGATCGACGTACAGAGCGTGAATACCTCCACCAGCGTTCCCGCCGTCGCCAGTTCAAGACAAGGGCAGCATGCGGAGCGTCGTGGTCGACGCGATCGGCCTGCTGCTGACGGTGCTGTTTAACGCGGCCAGCGGCCAGGACTCCGTGGCCGGCATCCCACTGCTCGACCAGGTCGCCGTCGAGCATCCCTGCATCCGCAAGGTTTGGGGCGATACCGCGACTCCGGCCAGCGCCTCGTCGAACACGCCGCAGCACTCGACTCGACATGGAGATTGCCCCAACGCACCCCAGGGGCCCGGGATGTCACCCCGATGTCGAGCGCCACCTGCAGGACGAGCTGCCCATGTCGCTGCGATACGTCAACTGCTACTCGTGGCACTCAGGTTGCTCCCCAGCACTGACGCAGGATTGTGATCCCCCTGCGCGCAACCGTGTCCATCATCACGTCTGCTACGGGTGGTTCACGGTGTGTGTCCTGGTTGATGGCCTTGCCGCCCCGGTGTAAGCGCCCATAGAACGTTCCAGGCGCGACAAAACACATCCGATCAGCCTTGCCCAGAAAAGGACATGTGGGCGGGGACAGAGGGGAATTTTCTCTTGTCTGGAAGATCCGGAAGAAGACGCATCCTGTCAAAACTCGCTCTTGGCGCCTGCGCGATCCTGCTCCTTGGATCCGGGAACGTGGCCACGGCAGCTGACAGCGGTGACGGCACTCCTGACTGGGACTACGCGCCGTCCTCAAGGCCTGCGGCCGGGCCGGAATCGTTGGCCAAGGCCAACAGCAACCGGCCTGTCTCGGGGAAGAACCAGAAGGCAGGCCCGCCGTCCACCAAGGACTCAGCCGGTGTCTGGCAGGTGAACCGTACCAACGTCACGCTGAGCAATACCGTCACCGACGCCGATGACGACACGGCGAACTTGACCTTCCAGGTCTACACGACCGACGCCAGCGGCAATCCGAAGACGCAGGTCCAGCTCACCGACCCCGATACCGGCAAGCCCGCCGCCTACGGCGTGGTGGTGTCCCAGTACGTAGCGTCCGGCGGCAAGGCGGAGGTGACCCTCAGGTACGGCGATCTGAAGACGAACACCACCTACGCCTTCCGCACCAGCGCATTCGACGGGACCTTGTACGAGACCGACTGGTCGTCGTGGACGAAGTTCCACACCCGCGGTCGGGCGGTGAGTATCACGGTGCCCGAGCCGGACAAGGGCGCTCCGACGCTGAACCAGGACGACTACCAAAAGCCGCAGCAGATTCCCCAGCCCGACATCGGGGCGGTCGACCCGACCGTGCCGCCCATCGGACGCAGTGCCGACGAAGGCTGGAACTGCGGCAAGGTCAACACGAAGACAGACATACAGCCGTGCTCGCGACTGGTTCCGGACACCAGCAAGCGCACCCGCGACGCCCTCACCAAGGGCGCGAATGCGGATCTGCCGCATCTGGTCGACTGGTGCAAGACCTACATCAACTCGCACATCAAGCGGTATGAGGCGTGCATATCGTCCTTCACCTTTGAGTACAAGGGCGAAGTCGTCAAGGACGGAAAGCCCACCGGCGAGATCCTGAACGCCACATGGGCTCTTGGGCAGGAAGTGAAGCTGGCGTCGAACTCGGCGACGTTCACCCAGCAGCTCATCCTCGTACCCATGGAGCTTGACGAGAAGTTCGGCTCGGTGACGCTCGACGTCCGGTTCGACTGCATGATGCCCGACAAGTGCTCGAACGGACCGCAGTCCTGGGACGGGGCTCTGACGTGGACGGGACTCGATCCGTTCTCGCACACGGCGATCGGGAAGATCGACCACACCTGGAACGCGGCGAACAGTGCCGAATTGCTGGACCTGTCGACGAAGATCAGTGCCTACGCTCCGGTGGCCAACCCGGCAGCTTCACGGTGGGAGGCCGAGGGCGCAGGGATCCGCTGCGACAAGATTTCCTCCGACACTCCGGGCTGCACGTTCCACAAGTACATCCCGACGTGGGTGATGAACTTCGACAAGGCACCGCCGGCCGTCGCACATGCCTGGCTGATCCAGTCCAAGCTGCCCACCCACCCCGGCAGCAAGGCTGCCAACAAGCCGCTGTTCTACCTGCCCGCCAAGGAGAAGAACCAGCACAAGCGCGACCCGGACGATAACCGCAAGGTGATCTGCCCCGACAGCTGGGCGGCCACGTACGGCAACCCGGATGCCACCAAGGTCACCGAGATCAGCCCCACCGACAAGGTGTCCTGTGACGAGTTCGCCTATGCCTCCACCTACAACTCCGGCGGCATGCCTACCGGTATGGGAGGCATGAACGAGGTCGACACCGGCAACGACTGCGTGCAGACCTACGCCACCCGGGTCAAGCAGGGCGAATGGCACCTGTACGACGATGTCCGCACGGCAGCTCCGACCTGGAAGGAGAAGTGCGGCCGCTCCGCCATGTCCGGCTGGATCAACTCCACGTCGATGGGTGGAGCGTTCAGCGGAGGCTTCTCGGGCAAGTACCGGCTCCTGGACCAGGACCCGTACTGGGTGGACTTCCCCCAGTTCGCGCACTGCGATGCATCCAAGATGACCGTGGCCTGTACGGTTCCCAAGCCGTAGGTTGCTGAATGCCGGCGGGGGCGCCCCCAGCCGTGGTGCCCCCCGCCGGCCGCGCATCCCCGACAGAGAGATAGTGGCTGTGCCCGACAGTATTGAGTGGATCGCCGATGCCTGGAACGCCAGGGGCCTGTACATCACCTGCGCCCGTGGCCTCAGTCCGCAGCACCTGGCTGAGCGCATGGCCGATCACGAGCCCGTAGAGGTCCGATCGGCCGCCACCCTCCAGGAAGCATCCAGCCTGGTCGACATGGCGCAGGTTTACTGCGTGGGGCGCATCGGCCAGGCCGGGGACTGGTCGTTTATCGTGGAGAGCGGAGGCAGCGAAGGCTGGGCTCTGGACCCGGTCGTGTCCCGTGGCGCCGAGGTACTGATCTTCGATCCGCGCCCGGACGACCCGCCCGCCTTCTTCAGCTACCACGCCAACGGCGAGGTACAGCTGCACTTCGAGCTGGGCGCCGGCTACGACCCCGCCGGATCCCAGCCCGATCTGCTGCGCCCCGACCTCGAAGCCGCCGGAGTCATCCCGCCACAAGACTCCATCGACGACATGCTGGGTGCGGACGAGGAACTGTCGGCACACGCACAACAACGTCAGGTGCTGGCGGTCATCGGCGAGCACTTCAGACTGTCCCTGCCGCAGCAGACTATCGAGAGCGGGCGCCTGCCCGCCGTGGTAACCCGCACCTCGCCCCCGTCCTCCTGGTAGCAGCGGCGCTCCGCAAGCAGTCGCCTAGCATCGATCGGCATTCCGCGTGGTGGTATGCATCCAGAGATACCACGCGCCACTGACAGTCCAACTGCACGCCCATCGACGTGGTTAGGTGCAGCCCTCAGGGCGACCAGCCACCAAGCCGTCCCGGACCGTCGCAGCTCTCGCACCCGTACGATCGAGGTAGGGCACGGGGCCGCCAGGAGTGATCGCGGTGTCCGTGCCGCCGAGCGCCGAGCCCACGCTGTGGGAGCTGCATCGTGCTGTCTCGCAGCTGCGCGAGGACCTTCGAGGCGACTACGCGCAGCTCGCTGCGCGCCTCGATCAGGTTGTCACCGAGGACGTGTACCGGGCCGATCAGCGCGCGGTTGATCAGCGCATCAGCCAGGTCGAGGCGGGGCTGTCCGGTCTGCGCGGCGAGCACGATCAGAGCTTGGATCGGGCCGAGCAGCAGAGGCGCGAGGACCAGACGCAGGCTGCGGCGACGAGGCGGTTGGTGATCTCTTCCTTCGTGGCCCCGTTGCTTCTCATGGCTCTGCAGCTGTGGATCGTCTCGCGAGGGGCATCGCCGTAGACCGAGGCGAGCAAGTTCACCATCAAGATCGGGCGCGGGGAGATTTCGAGCGCCGACGTTGGCAACACCTCTCAACCCTGACCGGCTCGTAGCGGCACTGCGCGCTGAAGGCGTGCACGTCGTGGAGCGTCCTGGCTGGCGGTCCCACAACCGAAACCACAAGGGGCTCTGGGGCCCAGTCCGTGGCGTGATGATCCACCACACGGTGACGTCCGGGACAAGCAACACCGTCAGTATCTGTGAACGCGGATACTCAGGGCTGCCGGGACCGCTCTGCCATGGCGTAATCGCGAAGGACGGCACCGTCTATCTGATCGGGAACGGCCGCGCCAATCATGCCGGCCGCGGGGACGGAGACGTTCTCCACGCGGTGATCGCGGAGCGCCCCCTTCCTCCGGCGAACCAGGCCGATACGGACGGCAATACGTCGTTCTACGGCTGGGAGTGCGAGAACCTCGGCGACGGCCACGACCCGTGGCCTGGAGCCCAGTTGGATGCGATCGAGCGAGTCTCCGCTGCTCTGTGCCGGGCACACGGCTGGAGCTCAGCGAGCGTGATCGGCCACCGCGAGTGGCAGCCCGGGAAGATCGACCCCAAGGGCTTCGGCATGGGCTGGCTGCGCGGCCAGGTCGCTGCTCGGTTGAAGGGTCGTCCCACGGGCGGGAAGCCCAGTGATGGTTCTGGTGGCGCGATGTACACGGTGAAGAACGGTGACGCCCTGTCCGGGATCGGTAAGCGGCTCGGCGTCAGCTGGCAGGCCATCGCGAAGGCCAACGGCATAGGCGCACCGTACGTCATCAAGGCTGGCCAGCGGCTCAAGGTCCCGGGGAAGAGCAGCGTGAAGTCGTACACGCCGCCGCCGTTCCCTGCCGGCCTCGCTCCTGGCCGCAGCTCGCCCTCGGCCAAGCATCTCCAGCAGGCGTTGAAGGACACCGGCTGGCTCGACCGCTCGGTGCCGCTCTCCGACAATTACGGCCCGCAAACCCAGAAGGGTGTCTCCGGGTTCAACCGCAAGCACAACCTCTTCAGCACCGGCCGCCCCGACGATCCTTCGCTCGGCCGCCGCGGCTGGGTCCTTCTGCACCAACTCGCCTACGGGAACTAAATCTTGAGCAACTTCATTCATGCCCACAGCACCCGCCTGTACGCCATTGCTGCGGCAGCACTCTCTCTCATCGCCTACTACGTGGAGGGGCTGCCGACCGGGTTGATCCTCGCCCTGGTGGCCGCGGTCCTTGGAACTGGCGAAGCGGTGCAGCGTATCGAGGACCGCAAGACCAGCAAGGCCCTGCAGCTCGAACCGCCCAGCACCACCACAGACTGACCCGGCGCGAGTTCGCCTCTCACGTCACACGATGTGACGCGGGAGGCGGGCCGCCCTCCCTGTCTCCATGACCAGAGCCCTCTTCCCGGTGGCGAGATCAGTGCCGACGGAGGGGGCCTTTCGTATGAGTCCAGTAGTGCACCTCTTGGGCTGCGGAACTCGGCCCACCGGCGATCTTGGAGACGTATACAACGCTGCACGAGAGAGCCCGGTCCGAGATGGCATCGCCATAGTGGTGGCACAGCCTGTAGCGGCTGGAATCGCGAAGGCCCCCGCGCACCGGGCGACGGGGGCCTTGCTACACCTCTTGGAAAGTGCAGTTCCACCCTAACAAGACCCAGGTCACGCCTCTCGGCGATCGGATCCGCGCCTACTACCATTATTCTGCTCTCTCAAGCACGTCGTAACGGAGAGAGGTGGCTGGGGTGGCGAAGCCACTGCTGTTCGGGCGCATGGAGATTGGCCGGGTCTACAACATCAAGCCCTCGGCAATCAGTAACAACTGGGTATACAAGGGCATCCTCGCCTACGAGGACGCGGTGATCGTTTCGGGTAAGCCGGTCTGGCCCGGAGGGCTCGTGGTTGCGCTGGCATTGCCGCCGGGCAGTCGTGGCCGGCAGTTGGATGAGCAGGAGCTCGTCGCGCTCGAGGAGGAGCAGAACGCTGGCGTCCGCCCGATGAAGAGGGGCGAGCTTCCGCCGCTCGTTGGCGCCCAAGAGTATGGCGAGCTGTTCGGTGTGAGCGAGTACACGGTCAGCAGCGCGGCACTCTCTGGTTCAGGTCAGATGCCGGCGCCTGACTACGAGCTGTCGGGGTCGATGGTGTGGCTTCTGGACTCAGTGCTGGCCCACGCTCCGAAGACGATGGAGATGTCCCGAAAGAAGATTTGGGTGCTGCGGGACGGGGTCGCTGCGGCGTTGAGTGGGGGCCGTTACGACGGCCCGGGTTCGTTCTTCTCGCAGCGGGGGAACAAGGCGAGGCCGCGCCCCGAGACGGACGCTGCCGCTTCGGCCGCTTCACCGAGGCGGTGACGATCGGCCGCATTGCGTGCGGGGCCGCTGACTCGTTTGCGTATCCGGTGGCCCCTCCTTCGCGATGGGGCCTGTCTTCGCAGTTCTTTCGCCCCGCTCACTGAGACCGCCTCTGCCCGGCCACTGGAACGCGTTTCGAGCAGGGTGATGTGCGGCAGCTCCTCGCTGAGCGGGCCTGAGTAGAGTTGCCTCCCCCGACAAGAAGAGTAGAATTCACCAAAGAAGGGGAGGGGTCGTGTCGACCCGATAGATGCCGTGGCGCAAGATAGGTCGCGATACAGAAATGGAGGGAGGGTCATGCTTTCTGTTCAGATGGAGCTACCCATCGCCCCGCTGCGACATCCGGAGCCCGCCAGCGACGGGGTGAGCATCCAGGAACGATTCGAAGCGTTCCACCAGCTCAACCCCTGGATCCTGGAGCAGTTGGAAGCACTGACGGCCGACTGCGCCGAGCGAGGCCTGCGCCGCATCGGCATCGGGATGCTGTTCGAGGTCCTGCGCTGGCAGTACGGGCGGGCGACACGGGGCGAGCCGTTCAAGCTCAACAACGACTTCCGCTCTCGCTACGTCCGCAGGCTGGTCGACCGGCGCCCGGAGTGGTCAGCCCTGTTCGAGACCAGGGAGCTCCGCACCCCTTGAGATAGGTCGCGATAAATTTTCAATCCCTCTTGGAGAAGTGCATGTCCCACCCCATACCGAAGCTCCGCACCCGCAAGCCCACCGGCGTCATTCCCTGGCCGATCATCCTGATCGAAGGCGAGGAGAAGAGCGGAAAATCGCACCAGGCTGCGGCGTTCACCGGCTCGGAACGGACCGGGCAGGCGTACTGGCTGGGGCTCGGCGAAGACACCGCCGACGAGTACGCGAACGTGCCTGGCGCGGACTACCTGCTCATCGAGCACAACGGCAGCTACCGCGACATCCTCGGCCAGGTCGAGGCCGTGCACGCCGAGGCCAAGCGCGCGGCCTCCGCGAAGGAAAAGCCGGTCGTCCTGGTCATCGACTCCGTGTCGATGCTGTGGCGGATGCTCGTGAACTGGACCAATGAGCGGGCACACCGCACGCCGAAGAACCAGGCGAAGCTGCGCCAGGACCCGGACGCCGACATCAAGCCGTCCATGAACCTGTGGAACGACGCGGCTGAACGGTGGGCGAAGGTCATGTACCTGGTGCGCACGATGCCCGGGATCGTGATTCTGCTGGCGCGTGGCAAGGAAGTCTCGGCCGTCGACGGCAACGGCGATCCGATCCCACGCACGAAGGACTGGCGGGTGGAGGCGCACAGGTCGCTCGCCTTCGACGCGACGGTGTGGGTGCGTCTGCGCCGCGACGAGCAGCCTCCGCAGATCGTCGGCGCCCGCTCCCTCAAGTTCGAGGTGCCGCGCAGCGGAACACCGAAGACGGTGCCGGACTTCTCCATCGAGAAGCTGGTGTTCGGCCTCATGGGCTGCTCAATCCACAACCAGCCCAAGACCGCCCCAGAGCTGACCGGGGATCTGGCGCAGCTGTGGCTGCCAAAGGTCCGCAAGGCAGCTGAGCAGGGCGTGGACGACCTCAAGAAGCTGTGGCGCCAGGTCGAGGCGGACGAGGAACTGAGCCGCGATGAGGTGCTGGTGGTGCGGGCCGCCATCGAGCGCAAGGCCGCCGAACTGAAGAACCCGAAGAAGTTCAGCGACCCCACCAGCGACGACGTGACGCGCCTGCGGGCCGCTGCGGCTGAACAGCAGGACCAGGACGCCGAGGCCCCGGGCGACTCCGAGGAGTTGCCGCCCGACGAGTTCGCCGCCTGACCTTCCGCTCACTTCCCGCCGGGGCCCGCTGTGATGGGCTGGGCCCCGGCACGCCCTCTTGGAGCATGCTGTGACCGCCAGCACGACCAGTGCACCGGCATCCCTGTCGATCTGGGATGCCGCCCATGCCGCCGACGCGCGCCGTCCGCGATCCGTCCAGACCCAGCTCGGCGCGTCGGACACCATCTGTTCACGCAGGGCCGGATACATCCTGGCCGGCGCCGATCGCTCGAATGCTGGGGACAAGCGTGCCGCGATCCTCGGCACGTACATCCACAAGGGGCTGCTTGAGGACGCCCGTCGCGAGTACGGGTGGCTCATCGAACGCACCGTCGCCGATGGGACGCTGCGCGGACACATCGACGTCGTCCAACTCGATGCTGCCACCGCGGCGCGGCTACCCAAGCGGCACCGGCCAGTCCGACCTGCCGAGGCCGTGACGGTTGAGGACGTGAAGACGAAGTCGAGCCGTGTCTGGGACCGGGTCGTGAGGTTCGGTCCGACGGCCGCGGAGATGCGCCAGGTCCTGTTGTACGCCGATCTGTTGCGCACGGCCGGGTTCACGGACGTGCCCGGCCAGCGGTATCTGCACCGGCTCGGGCCGATCGACGTGCAGCGCATCCGGTTCAGGTTCGTGTGCCGCGATACGGGCGAGGAGGACATCCAGACGTTCGCCTTCGATGAGTGGCTGGCCGTGGAGGCCCGTTGGTGGGTGGACCGCGTCTTGGAGGCGGACTCTCCGCAGGAACTGCGCCGCGACCATGACGGTCCCGGATTGTCCGTGATCTGCGACAACTGCCCGTTCGTTGACGCCTGCTGGCCGGGTGTGGCGCCGGGGCAGCCTGCGCAGACGATTCTCATCCACGACGACGAGGACCGGGCCAAGGCGCTCGCCGACTACGTGCGGGCGCATGAGCGGTACCGGGAGGCCAAGGGCGTGAAGGAGAGGGCCCGGGCGATGCTCGACAACTCGCCGGAAGGCAACTACGGGGACAACCACCTGGGGTGGGGTGGCGGCAACGACAAGGAAGAGACGGACGTCCCGGCGATGGTCGAGCAGTTGGAGGACGCCGACCTGGTCGTGCCGATGGTCCCGGACGAGAAGGCCATGATCCAGATTTTGCGCCGCGCCGGCATGGTCGTGCCCCGGCGCAAGGCTGCCGGTCAGAAGACCGCCCGCACCATCAAGGTGAGCCGGGCCCGTAAGACCGCCTGACGGCCTCTGTGGCGGCCCCGCACGGACGGTGCGGGTCAGCCCCTCCCTCTTGATCTTTTCGAAGCTCTACTGCCCTGGAGGCATGCTCCGTGTCGATTCTGCGCCGCCACCTCAGCACGGGGTTCACAGTGCTGCCGACGGCCACCCTCGAAGATTCGCGCCTGTCGTTTCGGGCGCGGGGCATCCTCGCCTATCTGATCGCGAAGCCGGATTCATGGAAAGTGCGCACGGAGTCGATCGCCCAGGCAGGCCGGGAGGGGCGCGATGCCGTCCGGGATGCGGTGAAGGAACTCAAGGTACTCGGCTACTACCGGGTGAATAACGAACGGCTCGACAACGGGCACATCGTCAGCGTCACGGAGGTGTACGACATGGCGCAGGAGTGGGTGGGGCAGGAGTACGCGGACAAGGAAGCGCGCCGAATCGCTCGCAAGCTGGGCCGGAAGCTGGAGCAAGAGGACCAGGCGGCGACCGAAGACGGCTTTCCAGGCGTCGGTTCACCAGTCACCGGTTCACCGGTCGCCGGTGGTTCAGGCGGCATAGGAAGTAACCAGAGCAAGTACCCAGAGAAGGAGAACCCCCCTACCCCCGCAGCTGACGCCGCAGGGGGGCCCGATGCCGGACCAGGTTCAGCCGAGGAGGCCGCGCCGGGGTCGTGTCCTTCGCACCCGGATCGCCCGGGGCGCTCCTGCCGTGGTTGCGGTACGAGTCCGCGGCAGCAGCGGGAGTCGGAGCAACGGGCACAGAAGGAACAGTTCAAGACGGCCGAACTGGAGGCGAATGAGCGGGTGCTGAAGTCGGTACGTCGCGATCCTGGCGGGCAGGGGCTGTCTGCGGTGGCCCGTCGCAGGCTTGAGGAGATGCGCGATGTGCGCGCGGGGGCATCTGACGGTGGTCGAGAGGCTCCCGACGGCGCTTGATAGGTCGCATCTGATATTAAGGACGTTCGACGCGAGTCCGTTTGCCACCTCTGCCCGATAGAGTAGAATTGGATCAGCAGAGGAGGGCGGAAGGCACACGGGCATTGCCCTCAATCTGTCTGTTCGAGAGGGCGCGTCCACATTGGGCGCAACTCCACCCATCGATCACGACTCTCAGCGCGACGGCTAAATAGGTCGCGATATTAAAATCAAGGATCGGACTCTGATGCTGAACGTCGCCTCGAAGGTCGCTGTCATCCGTGCCGAGTACGGGCCGGAGGAGTTGGACGCCCTGGCCATCTATAGCGACGTGCACACGGCGCTCGAGTCGATCGGGCTGCATCCGTACATCGAGACCCGCGGGGGGCTGGCCGTCTGCGCGTACGCCCTGGATGGTTCGTTGGTGATCTGGGCCTGCCAGGCTGCCCTTCCGCTGGGGCGTCACATGCTGATGGGCTGGCACGTCACGCATGTCCCGGAGGACTCCAACAGCCCGTCGTGGCGCTGCGTTGTCCGGGACACGGTGCCTGCTGACCTGTGTTGTGATCCGCCGGGGGATCTACGGCTCGGTGTGATGACCGAGGCGGTCACTCGGCACTTGGCCGACTGCTCGCATGAGCCCACGGGGGCAGGGGCGTGAAGCTGTCGGACGACGACCTGCAGATGGCGGTGCGCGACTTCTTCACCCCGGCGCAGCTGCTGGAGTTCTTCGACCTACCGGACGGTGCGGCCCGCGTCGAGTGGGGTCAGCGGCAGTTCGGCGCCCGCGAGGGACGTTTCAGCGTGCGGCGCTTGGAGGGCGAGCCCGATGCCGGAGCCGCAACGGTGTGGACGCCGGCGCCTGGCGGGTTCCGGTACGAGGTCGAGACGTGGCGGGGAGTGCGTGCCGACTACGTCACGTGGCGCGAGGCGCATGTACTCATCGACCGGCGCATGACCGCAGTGCGCTACGGCGCCCTGCGCGAGGCGGTCGAAGAGGAGCGGCGACACCAGGAGGCGTACGTGCCGTGCCCGGGTCCTCACGTGACTCCCGGGGAGTGGGAGGCGAAGTTCTATCGCCGCTGGTCACGCCGGAGCTCAGCTCTCCAGCTCAAGGCCTCCGCCGCCCTGGACGCAGTGCTGCCCGCCGCCGTCGCCCACCCCTCCCTGTTCTGAATCGCCCGCCACATCAAGGAAGAACCAGCCCGTGATCACCTCCACCACCTCGACCGCCTGGACCGAACTCGCACCCTGCGCCGGCCTGGACGGCTACCTTCCCGACGATTCACTGCTGCGCAGGCCGAAACAACTCCTGGAAACCTGCGGGCCGTTGATGGAGGACTGCGCCTCGTGCCCGTTCGCTGTCCGCTGCTACGACCTTGTTCGCCCGGAAGCCAACCGGTTCGACGGGGTGTGTGCGGCACGGATATGGGTCAACGGCAAAGCCGTTGCTGCAGCCGAGGGATCACCTGGACTGCCCAAGCTGCCGACCCAGGCCGGGACATGCGGAACGAGCAGCGGGGTGGCGGGGCACCGGCGGCTCGGCGAGGCGTTGTGCGGGCTGTGCCGAGTGACGGCGCAGCGTGCCGAGGTGCGCCGTGCCGGGGCTGCGAGCATCCGCAAGCGTGCTCGGCGTGACACCGCCCTGGTTGGGGCGGCAGCATGAGGGACCCGCGGATCACGCTGGTCGCAGCCCTTCGCGAGCAGCTTCCCCACTCGAGTCCGGGCGAGTGCGTTCACCTGGCCGATGCCGTCATCCGGCAGCCCCAGGACGGTGTGCGCCTGGTGGGTGGCGAGCCGCCGAAGCCACCTTCGGGGCTGTGAGCTGGGGAAACAGGTTTGACACCCTCTCGTAAAAGAGTAGAATTCAATCATAAGCAGGAGGGGGAACCCGACTGCGACCGAACCGGAAGGGCCCACTCCATGCACACCCCGCTGCCGGACCCGCTGGCCGTCCTCAAGCTCGCCACCGAAAGGGGCATCAGCGAGGAGCACGCTGCCACCGCGATCACCTGGGCCGCCCACCTGACGGTCGAGGCATGGCACGAGTACGCCGACTTCTGGGACAAGGCCAGAGACGACCACGCGGCGATGGAACTATGGCTGACCCTGCTCGGCGACGACCGCATGAGTCTGCTCGACGACGCGGTGAGCGGGGTCCTCGGCGCAGACAACGTCCTTGAACAGCTGCACCGGGAGCGTGACGTACAGCGCGGCGACCGGCAGGCTCGGGTGACCCGCACCAATCGCCTGCGCATACGGATTCACTGACCCCTCGCCAATGGGCGCAGACAGTCCGCCACTGGGCGGAATCGCCAAATTGCCGCCGCCCGCCCGGACGCGGGCCGACGCGACACCAACACCCCCTGCGAGCTGGGGGGTTGCAGTTACCCCACCCCAGCAGAAGAGTAGAATTCACCTACAAGGTGAAGGGGTGAGCACGCCCCGACGCCCCCTCACCCGCATCCCCTTCACCACGAGAACGGCGCCCGCATGACCCACGACAGAGTTCCGAGCGACGGCGATGTCCGTACAGCGAGCGACATCAGCACGTACCTCAGCGGGCTGAAGCCCTCGGTCCGCAACCTGGCCTCAGCCGCCAAGGCCCTGGCCCGCATCGACGAACTCGGCTGGGCGCCGCTTGGCGGATACCCGGGCAGCGATGTCCTGTGGCCGGTGCGCTGCCTGGTCTGCGGCCGGACGTGCATGCGTTTCTACAGTCATCTGCGCCGAGCGCGCCCCGCCAGCCGCCACCCCGGATGCCTCCCGATGGCAGAGCATCCCGCGGCCCTGGCGAAACTCGCCGAGCGAGCGAGGAGCAACTGCGGGTGCTCCGTACCGCACGCGATCACGCCTGAGGAGGTCGCGCAGGCCTTCGAGATGGTGGCTCAGGCTCAACTTCGCGGAAATGCGCAGGGTTTGGTGATCGGGCTCGACCGTCTTCTCACCCCTTGCCCGGCGACCGGAGCGCGCGCGGCATCGGTCGCTACGCACGTCCAGGCAACGAACTGCATCAGCGATAAGGAAAGAGCCTCCGTGGACCTCTATCTGCCCGGCGACCGGGTGTCCGTGAAGTATCTGTCGAAGGCCCACGGCCCGTGCCACGCCTACAACCGCACCGTCATCCACACCAAGCCCCATAAGCAGCACGATCAGCAGGTCTGGGTGAACATGCCCGATGACGCCGTGTACGGCAGTCCGCTGCGCTTCTTCGCCAACAGTGACCCCATAGCCCTGATGGAGAGCGCCCCGATCGCCTCGCAGAGCCCCGCATACCTGGCGGCCAACCTGGCCTGGCACCTTGCCGCGGCGGCCCCGAACTCCATGCGGGCGACCTGGCCGCACCCCCGCAGCAACGCCATGGTCAAGGAGGCGTTCACGGATGCCGAGCGCGCCGAACACGCCGATATGGCCGCCCGGTACATCCGGCGGTGGCGCGATCGGGATCCTGCCGGATTCACCGCGTGGCAGGCATCCGGTGCCCTGACGGGCGGGGTGTGACGTGGCGGGCTGGATACGCGGCATGTGGAGCGTCTCCCTTTGGCATCCCGAGCGCGAGGTGGGCACGTTCACCTACCTGGTGCCGCACTGGCAGGAACGGACCGAAACAGCGGCGCGCCGTCGCTGCGGCGCGGCATGCCGACAGAGCCGCAGTGATGCTCGACCCGGCCACATTGGCTGAGATGGTCGTCGGCGAGGTGGCGTTCCGGCCCGCGGTGCGCTCACAGGAACGAGCCGTTGCCTGGGTCGCGCTCGTCCAGCATGACGTGATCGACGAGCACGGATGGCATACCGCTGAGCCCGGCGAACGCGATGAACTGTGGCGCGAGCCGCTGCGGGCGATGCACAAGCGATACCGCGAGCGGGTCATCGGATTCGGCAACTCACTCGCCGACGTCATGACCTCCCTGGCTGGCACCGACTCGGGCTGGGACCTGACCCAGTATCGCGACGACCTCGGCCGCATCGTGTGGGACGACGTACGCGCCGACATCCACCGGTCCGCACTCTCCTACACCTGGCACACGCCCTACGGCGTCGTCTGGATCGACCAGAGCTGACCCGGGCTCGGCCGCCAGCACATTCGTCGCCCTCCCCGTCCCGGCCCGCCCCTGCCCACAGGGGCGGGCCTCCGCATGCCCACACCCCTTCACTGAAAGCGATCAACTCGTGACGCAGCTCGACCTGTTCGCCGCTCTCGATGACGAGCCGATGACGATTCCCACCACCTTCGCCGCCGCTCCCGAGAAGCCTCCTGTACCTTCCAGCCCACCGGCCGCTGCGGCAGTGGCGCAGCCGCGGCCACGCCGGACGAAGCCGGTGAGTGATCCGCACGGGCAAGCCATGCGGATCGGCGAAGCCGTTGCGGGCGTATGGCACCGGCAGCACGGCGGTACGCGGATCGAGGTACCCGTTGGCATCGTCGCCGCGCTCGCACTGATCCGACAGAAGGACGCGAACGGTCCGGACCTGAAAGCGCAGATCCTCGGCCAGGACGATGCACAGATGATCGCGATGTTCCGCGAGATCTGGTCGACGCACTGGATGCACCGGCCCGACCTGATCGACCGCGCCCGCATCCTGCACGAGTGGCTCAACGACGAGGAGATCGACGACCACCGCACCTACGTCGTACGTGCCGCCACCAAGGCAGCGTTGGATCATGGACTGTTGGACCTGACCGGGCACACGGATCCCTACCTGCGTGCGCAGAGTGACGTCCTGTCGCCGGTCATGATGCTCGTGCGCTCCACCGGCGCCCAGCAAGGGCTCGGCGAGTACCACACACCAGCCTCGGTCGCCGACGCCATGGCGAACATCGTGGCAGCCGGGAGTGTCATGAACTTCCCACTCGCCGTAGATGAGCCGCAGAGCGGGGAGCACATCCACGATCCGGCCGCCGGCAGCGGCGGCCTCCTGCGCTCGGCAGCTCAGCACCTGCGCGAACGGGGCCTGGACCCGGCCCAGTTCCAGTGGTCGATGGTCGACGTCGACGAGATAGCCGCAGCCTGCGCAGCCGTGAACTCGATCATCTGGATGCTCGGCCCCCGGGTGACGGTTGCCTGCGCCGACTCGCTCGCGAACCCGAACGCCGTCGAGGACGCCATGAAGCACGCGCGCGCTGTGTTCGCGCACCGCGACGAGATGCTCGGCAAGGCGCGCATCATCGCCGCCGTCCGTCAGACACAGCAGCTCCTGGAGCAGGGCGCCACCGCCGCCGCCTGACCGGCACCAACCGGACCCAGAGACGACGCATACGGAGCTAGAGCCATCTGACCAGCAAGAACGGGTTTGACTCACCCTCCAGCAAGAGTAGAATTCAAATATGAGTTGGAGGGGAAATCCTTCCACTACGACGAACGGACCCCTCCATGACCGCCACCATCCGCGCACTTCACATCGACCTCGACGGCAGCGTGCGCGATCTCGACATCGGCACAACGCTCGACCAGCAGTCGAAGGTCATCGGCCGCGCACTGCTCGACTCGGTGGAGGCCGTGGAGCACATCCGGCGATCGACCGGCAACTCGATCGTCGTACTCGCCGGAGAGCACCGCGAGCGCAAGCTCCCCAACTTCTATGCGGGTCTTGCCATTCACATCCTGACCGGGAGCCTCGGCCAAGAACTCCAGGGCCCGGTCGTCTTCGCCGGATACACGCGCAACGGCGAACTCACAGCCCTCCCCGAGGATGTGGCCGCTGAAATCCGCGACCTGTGCCCGGCCAACCCCGACGGCATCCCGGCCATCGTCCGCATCCGCTGAACCCGCCAGCGGGACGGCAGCCCAACCGTCCCGCTCCCGCCGACACCCCCTCTCGGAAAGGAATCCGTCCTCGTGAGCGACACCGAAGACCCCCAGCCCCGCACCATCACCCTGATCGACCTGTACCTTCTGGCCGAGGAACTGGCCGGACAGCTCGGCGTCTGGAACGTCGGCGACGACTTCGAGCCGAGCCAGGAATCTTCCGTTCACCTCGTCGCCCCCGACCGCCGCGCGATCGGACTGCGCCTTCTCTTCGGCGGGCGGGCAGTACAAGCCTTCGCCATCGGCGGCACCACCCCCAAAACCCCGGCCGGCTCCGATGCGACTGACAAGGCGGACCCTCAGCGTCTGATGCAGGGGGTGCGCTACAGCACCGGCGTCACCTTCACGGCCGACGAGCCCCCGCTGGAATCGCTCCTCACCAGCGTTCGCACCGTGCTGCTCCCCGCCTTCAACGGTCACCGCTCCGTACTCAACTCGCGCGGCCACCGCCTCACTCCCCCTCCGAGCACCAACCCAGCCCCCGCGGAGCAGGGCACGGAGGCGGAGCCTGCGGCGAAGGACACTCCGAAATCGCGGACGCGCAAGAGCACACCTCGCGCGAAGGCGGCGAAGCCCGCCCGCCGCAGCACCCGCGACAAGGCCGCCGCCACTGCCTGAACCCGACTCTGGATCACAACTACCTACCCGCATAAGCACCTTGGAAGAGCACAAATGACCGTCATTGACACCGAAGCCCCTATGCCGACCGTAGACATCGAGGCAGAGACGACCACCGAGCCTCCGGTCGGCATCGAGGGATTCGCCGGGACCTTCACCTGGGTCGATCCGCGCACCCTGGTGGTCGACCCCTATAACCACCGAAAGCCCCGCCCGTCCGCCCCCGCGAGCAGCACCGAGCAGGACGACGGGGATGAGGACGAAGAGGAGGACAGCCGGGAGGTCGAGGACACGACCGAGCCGGATGCCGAACTGATTGGCTCCGTCGACGAGATCGGCGTGCAGACTCCCCTGCTGCTGCGCCCACAGTCCGACGGAGAGACGCTCGGAATCATCTTCGGCCAGCGCCGGTTCAAGGCGGCGGTCCTCGCCGCGGAGAAGGCGATCGCCGCCGGCCGCACCTACCGGCTGGTCCCGGCGATCATCCGCACTGACCTCAAGGGTGTGGACGATGATGCGCTGACGCTCAGCCTGATCGAGAACAAGCACCGCAGGGCCGCCTCCGTACGCGACGACATCGACGCCGTACGGCAACTCTCGCTCATGAAGATCAGCAAGACCCGCAAGGCCAAGCACGCCCGCACACTGGGACTGACGCCACAGCAGGTGAAGGCAGCCGAGACGGCGGACAAGCTGAGCGACGAGAGCCTGAACCAGGCCCTCGCCTACGACTTCGACTTCGTGGAACTCGCCGACCTGCATGAGGTCGAGGCCCTCGACCACGCCCTGCGGTGGCTGCGCGGCGCCAAGAAGAGCGACCTGGAAGAGGGCAACGGCCAGCGCGGCAACTGGGCCCACACCATGCAGCAGTTGCGTGACCAACTCGCCGACCGGGCGGCGAGCGAGAAGGCTACTGAGGAACTTGCTGCAGCAGGCATACCGCTCGTCGACCGCCGCTGGGACTGGGCAAGGACCGCCGCCCGCCTGCTCACCGACCTCGTGACAGCGGACGGCGAACCTCTCACGCCCGAGGACCATCGTGGCTGCCCCGGCCATGCCGCCGTCCTCGACCGGGAAGAGCCGGTGGCCCTCTGGCTCTGCCAGGACTGGACGAAGTGCGGCCACAAGCTCGGTCCTGACGCCCCCAAGGACGCCCGGCAGCACAAAGACCGGGAAAAGGAGAAGGAGGAGCGGCGCACCGTCATTCACAACAACAAGGCATGGCGGGCAGCCCGGCTGGTGCGGCACGAGTTCCTGGCCTCCCTGTGCACCCGCAAAGGCGATGCCTCGCCCGCCGCGTGGAAGGTGATCATGTCGACGATCACCGGCACCAGCTACCTGTATGAGCACTTCATCGACACCGCCGACACCACCTTCACCTCCGCGTTCCTGCGCATCCCGGACCCCAACGAGGACCGCAGCAAGTGGACCCGGGTCGGTGAGCCGTTCGCCGAGGTGATCGCGAAGACTCCGGCCTCGCGCCGCTGGCAGATCCTCCTCGCGCAAGTCAGCGCCGCACACGAGCAGCAGGCCCTGGGTGACAGCGCCTGGCGCGGGGAAATCAGCTCCACCGCCACCGCCTGGCTCACGTTCCTGAAGGACGAGGGTTACGCCCTCTCCGCTATCGAAGCCGAGACGCTGGCGACCGCCGAAGCTCAGGCGCAAAGGCGGGCTGAGGCACTGGCCGCCGAGGCGGAGAGGGAAGCGGAGGACGACTCCGAGCTCGCCGCAGCCTGACAGCACCCCCCTGTTGACCTGCACAAACGGGTTTGACGCCCCCTCAATGAAGAGTAGAATTGGATTACTGATGGAGGGGCGTCACCTCCCAAACACCACGAACGGAACGATCGGCATGACACCCATCACCCTCAACCGCGACGCCGTCCTCAACGCCCTGGAAGCCGCAGGCCGCCCCCTTCAGCGATACGACCTCGTCATGACCGTGTTCTGGGCCGCCGGATACAACCGCGACACCTACCGCACTGTCCAGGATCTTTCCGACGGCAGCCTCGAATGCGTCCAGCTCATCGACCGCATGCTCACCGACGGAGACCTCGTCCGGCTTTCCTCCACGAAGTGGCGACAGATCCTCAGCACCGCCTTCGACACCACCACCATCCACGGCCATCGCGGCTACCACTGGTTCGCCACCCACAACCAGTACGCCCTCTGGTCCTCAGACGACCGCGCACGCAGCGAACGCATCCTGGAGATCACCGCACGCCTCACGACCGCGAACCTGCCCCCGCTCGAACTCCACCGCACCGACTGGACGGAGACCGGCGGCCTGGTCGACGCCGAGGATCCCGAAGCCGTGCACACCTCACTCGAGATCCTCGAACCGGGCGGCGCCCGCGTCGCCGAAGTCCTGTGCAATCACGCACCCGACGACGAGCAGCCCGAACAAGCCCTCGCGGCCGCCGAGGCAGCGGCCGACCTGCTCATCCACGCCCCGGCCGACCTCGCGTTCCTCCTGACCCTCATTCAAGGGAAGACGAGCCGATGAGCCTCGTGTACGGGGCGTCGGTCTCCGGCAAGCCCCATCTCGTCACGGTGGCCACCTGGCCGACCGACCCCGACCAGATCGTCCTCACCCGCTGCGGCCGCCTGGCGCTGCGCGAGATTCCCGAACCCGCACCGGACCACCTCTGCGGCAGTTGCAGGCGACTGCACGAAGGCGATCAGCAGCAGAAAGCCGCCGCCCGGCGCCACCACCAGCGCCACATCGAGCCGGTCTGCCGCCAGATCGCCGTTGTGATCAACCAGCTTCTCGCAGACGTCGACCTGGCGGCCCGCCGCCCCACGGCGCCCGCACACCGCTTCGAGAAGGCCGCCATCGTCAGTGGGCTCCTCACCGCCCTGTCGATCACCCTCGGGGCTCCCGGCGACGACAACGCCGCCGAGCGATACGCGCAGCAGCAGGCGGGCCAGCGATGAGCGGCCTTCCCTGGCAGGCAGGTTTCCCCACCACCATCTACGCCTTCGGGAACGTCACCTACGACCTCACCCGGCCCTACTTCGCGCCCGACGGCTCCCGGTGGCACTGGATCCGGTGGTGCACCGAGCACCAGCGCCCCGTCGCCACCCGCGCCGAGCACACCCCGGGCGACGCATCGGCCAGCGCCGAGATCAGGGAGCTCATCGAAGGCCACGCCTACCGCTACCTCACACACACCCGCACCGCCCGGCAAGGACGACATCCGTGGAAGCAGTGACCTGGCTCCGGACCGAATACGAAGGCCGCGAGGACGAGCTGATCACCCTCGCTGACGGTGCCCGGCTCGTCGGTGTCAGCCGCACCACCGTCAGCAACTGGGCAGCCCGCCACGCCAACTTCCCCCGCCTGGTGCTACTGACCGGTCCGCTGCACAAGCGGACCAAGTACATCGCCCGCGAAGAACTCGTCGACTTCGCACGCCGCCAGCGCAACAAGCCCCGCACAACCACAACCGCACGCCAGCCACGACGGCCAGCCGTGGAACTCCGCGCCGGCGAAGTCGAGCACTACGCCCAACAGGTCGCCCGCCTCACCGAGCTCGCCGATCGCCACAAGCAGACCCTGGCCAGCGCCGAGACCCGACTACGCACCGCGCGGAAACGGCTGCGAGAGGCCCGCACCCGGCTGAACGCCGAGCTCAGAGCAGCCCACGAGCACGACACCGACGAGACGAATACCACCGCGCCCGTCCCCAGGGGCTTCAGCGTCACCGACCCGATCTCCCCGGCCATACCCGCAGCGATTCTCCAGAAAGGCAATGCCGCCGAGTCCGACGCCCAGACGCAAACACACCAACAGTGAGCGGACTTACCTGGCAGGCCGACTTCACCATCACCGGCTACAACCCGCCCTGCACCAAGACGGCCGCCCCTCACCGCAAGCAGACCACCGCACCACATCAGAGAGACCAGTCTTGAACTCCACGCCCAACCCGCCCATGCCCAACCCCCGCCAGGCCAAAGGCTTCTTGGTCACCATCGCACTCCCAGCGGCTCTTCCCGCATCGCGCCTCCATGCAGGCGACACCTTCGCCCTTCACGGAAACCCGGGCGAGCAGCTGCTTGTCGAGCGAACCAAAGCCCACCCCCACCTGCCCTCCCATCTGATCATCACCGTCCCCGGCAAAGCCACCCCGATCACACTGCACATCGACGAACCCATACGGCCGCTACGGATGCCCCGCAACGTTCACGTCACCTGCCAGCTGTGCGACCAGAGCACCGAAACCCAACTCGAACTCGTCGCCAACGGCGAGCCGAAGACATGGGTCTGCAACCGGCACTGACGAGCCTGCGGGCGGGCTGCCGAGGCCCGTCCACACCCGCCACGAACAGGACCCTTGTGCAGTGACCTATAACGCCGGGCGCACCATCACCGTCGGCGACATCACCATCCGCGTGCGAACCAGCAATCGCGCCACCCTGGACCTCGATGTCACCGCCACCGGCCAAGTCATCGTCCGCGGCCCCCACCACACCACCGACGCCCAAGCAGCCGACCTCGCCCAGCGCCGACGCCACTGGGTCTATCGACAGCTCCAACACGTCATCGACACCACGCCTTCCAACCCGACCAAGGCCCTTGAGACGGGCGCGGAGTTCAGCATCCTCGGACAGCCGCACCTTCTGCGGATCGTCCCGGACACCCAGCAGGCCGAGCCGCTCCTACGCCAGCAGGGCCCCGCCACCGGCTTCTGGATCACCATGCGGCGCAGCACGGCGGCAAATCTGCCAAAGAGGCGACAAACTCTCATCAAACTTCACGTAGCCGTCGGCCAGAAATGGCTCAAAATCGCTCGCCCTCAAATAGGAGAACACGCCATGAAACGGAATATACCGATGTCGTTCTCGACCAGACTCCGCACATCCCGAGCCCACCGCCATCCCACCCGCGGACTCACCCTCCACTGGGCCACCATCCAGCTCGACGACCCACTCCTCCGCGAACTCATCCACCGCACCCTCCATCTCCACACCATCGCCGACACCCACCAACTCGAGCACACCCTGCGCAACCTCTGGCTCGGCAACCTCACCGCTCCCGCTCACGCGGAGGATTCCGACCGAGCTACAACGGCATCAACGTCGGCGAAACGTTCCTGACCCGCGACGGCGCACGCTGGGACTTCCACGTCTACAACGACGTCGCCGACGACGTCATGACCTTCGCCCGCAACGGCGAGGCCATCACGGCGCGGGAACTGATCTCCGGAATGCAGCACCACCACCTGCAACCGGCGCCCCCACTGACGCCCGTCAAGCTCAAGACGCTCCGGTAACTCGGCCGCCCCTACGGCACCGCCCAGTCCTGGCCTCGCGTCGCAGGCGGCCCCGCCGACACCTGGGAGGTCTACGACTACAACGCCGACCTGCGCCGCGTCTGGCTCGTCCACACAGGCCTGTACTGGGAGAACACCGGCCGGATGCGATGGAACCGCTGGCACTACGACAACAGCCGGGACAGGCTCGTCGCCGTCCACACCGAGCACGTCAACGCCCTGCCGCGTCTCACGCTCTGGGAGGAGCACGACCAGAAGGTCATGCGTCTCAACACCCGTGACCAGGAAGGACGCTGGCTGTGACACCGACGACAAGGATGCACCGTACCAACGCCGCACGTCCTGGCCTGGGCCAGGACTGGCGGGCCGTGTGGGAGGTCGCGCACTACACGCTCGACGAGGACGGCCAGCGAGGCCCGACATCCATCGTGACTCAGGTCGAAGCCCACCCGCTGAAGTCCAACATCACCCTCACCCACTCAGTGTTCGTCCACCTCACGCAGGACCCTGACCTTCCCGAACCCGACATGCTGGACGCACAAACGCGTCTGCTCGGCTACGCCGCCGGCGAAACAGGCGAGGACGGGAAGGCCCCGCTCGTACACGGCGTGCGCTGCGCCAACTGCGGCTCAGACCAAGTGACGTTCAGCGCGCGGGCCTGGGCAAACTGCGGGGCCTGCGGCACGGGCCAGACGCAGGGCGAAGCAATGCTGTGCTCCCAGCACTGCGAACAGTACGGCGCAGCAGGAGTGATCAAGTGACCGACGCGATCAGCGCAGCCGTGGCGGCAGAGATGTTCCCTCCACCGCCCGAAGGCCGCACAACAGACCAACTACAGGCCGAGGCCGAGACCCTGGTGCCCGCCGACGTCGACGAATTCGACGAGACGTACTGCACCTCGTATGGCGTGCCCAACGCCGAGGGGCCGTGGCCGAGGTGGCTGGCAGTTGCGCTCGCCTTCCGCGGTCTCGCCAAGGGCGCGACGGTCACCGTCGAGTACGGGGAGGTCGTCATCCGGCACGTCGACGGCGCCTCCTCCACGCTGCGCTCCCTCGACGCCGTCCCGGTACGGCCGGACGTCGCCCCGATGGGCTGCCGCTACTGCGACCTGCCCCGCCAGCACGGCAACCAGTCCTCGCCCTGGGGGCAGCACGCGTACACCGAGCCCACGCAGTTCCAGGTCAAGGCGCGAATGCTGGAACGCCGCAAGAGGAAGACAGGAAAGTGAGCAAGCAGGAGATCATGACACCGGACGGCGTACAGCGACCGGCGCACTGGGAGTGGGACGCCGAGATGATCACGGGCATGGCAGCCCGCACGCTGCTGTGGGGGCTCACACCGTGCCCACTGGACAGCAGGGAGAACCAGCTCCACGGCTGAATACGCTTCGAGGTCTCGCACAACGACAAGGGCGACATCGACGGGCTGAAGCCAATCGCATGCGATCTCATGCCCCAGCCCGACGACCATCCGAAGTCTGCGTTCGAGATGAGCATCCACCGCATCCCCGCCGTCGGCTTCGAGCTGCGCAGCAGCGTGAACTTCCGACCGGGCATGGTGCTCATCAGCCTCAAGGACGAACGAACGGGTGAGGACGTGTTCTCGTGCCTGTTTGAGCTGAACGACGCCCCCGGCCAGCACTTCCACGTCGGCAACGCCATCGACGCGACGCACGGCGACGAAGGCCTCTGGGACCACGAGCGGATCATGACCGCCACCGGCCGCAACCCATCCTTCCTCCACGAGGAGTGCCGCATCTGCAACCAGGCCTTCGGACAGCACGAGCGCCTGGTCCTACGCGTCGCCCGCAGCAACGAACACGACCCCGCCAAGATCCACTGCGCCCTCGTCATAGCCTGCGGACCCAACGCGGACATCCCTGAGTCCAACAGCAGGCTCGCCCGCCTGGAAACACACGGCATCGGCAGAGCGTCGGGACAGAACCACCGGTGAACCAGCCTGCACGAAAACCCTGGTGAGATGGCTCGGCGATGCCACACGGACGGGACGACCTGACCGCATGGCATCGCCGTCCATCGCAGGAACCTCCCACCATGAACAAGCGTCGCGGCCACTTCGCCAGCGAAGAGGAGGGCCGGGAGGCCCTCACGCAGGCATACGAGACCGCGATCACCACCGACGAAGAACTCCACGAAGCCCGACGGCAACGGATTCCCCACAAGCTCAGCCCGGATGGATCGACCCCAGTCGCCGCTGACCTAGACCATGGCGTTCGCTGCGGTGCTGGGCCGCAAACGCTGAGCGGTAGTCAGTCGATTGCTTAGCAGTGGGTTACCTGCGGCTTTGACCCGGCTGATCACGCGAAGGCCCGCGTGGAGAGTTTCGGGGGACGCTAGGGGGACCGACGGGGGACAGCACCCTGACAAAAGCTAGGGAAAGCCAGGGCAGGATCGGGCAAGAACTCCTGCCCCTACGGAAGCCCATCCTGTACCCAAGAGCCTCTGACCTGCACCGATGAGACTCTGACCTGGCGAGATGCCGGGCTCCGCCCTTGATCGCGGAAGCAAGATCCACCATCTCTGAAGTTCGGTTGTCCGGACAAAGGATTGACAGGATCACCGTGCGTGGCGAGGGTGGGTCCATGCGTATCGGACTGATCGGAACGGGCCGTATCGGCACATTTCATTCCACGGCTCTGCAGCGGCATCCCGAGGTGGACGCGCTGGTCGTCGCGGACGCCGACGTCGGGCGCGCGGCCGGGCTCGCGGCGCGGATCGGCGCGGCGTCGGCGGCCTCCGTGGACGACGTGTTCACGGGCAGCGGCCGGTCGGGCGCCGTGGACGCGGTGGTCATCACGGCGGCGACCTCCGCGCACGCCGAGCTGATCGGCAAGGCGGCGCGGGCGGGGCTCCCGGTCTTCTGCGAGAAACCCATCGCCCTGGACCTGCCCGGCACGCTCGCCGCACTCCAGGAGGTCGATGCCGCGGGCACGGTGCTCCAGCTGGGCTTCCAGCGGCGGTTCGACGCGGGGTACGTGGCGGCGCGCGAGGCCGTGCGGTCGGGGCGGCTCGGGAGGCTGCACACGGTCCGGGCGATGACCTCCGATCCGGCGCCGCCGCCGGCCGCGTACCTCCCGCTGTCCGGCGGCCTCTACCGCGACTGCCTGGTCCACGACTTCGACATGCTGCGCTGGGTGACGGGCCATGAGGTGACGGAGGTGTACGCGACCGGATCGGACGCCGGGCCCGCGATGTTCCGCGACGCGGACGACGTCGACACGGCCGCCGCGGTCCTCACCCTCGACGACGGCACGCTCGCCACGGCGACGGCCACGCGGTGCAACGGCGCGGGCTATGACGTACGGATGGAACTGGCGGGCGAGGAAGACCAGATCGCGGTCGGCTTCGACGACCGCACGCCCCTGTCGTCCGTGGAACCGTCGGGCCCGCCGCCGCCCGAGAAGCCGTGGCCCGGCTTCCTGGAGCGGTTCGCGCCCGCGTACGAGGCGGAGCTCGCCGCGTTCGTGGACGTCGTACGGGGAGTACGGACGAACCCCTGCGACGGGCGCGAGGCGCTGCAGGCGCTGCGGATCGCCGAGGCGTGTGAACTGTCGCGGCGCGAGGGCCGGTTGGTGCGGGTGGCGGAGATCGCCGAGGGCTGAGTCGACGCCTCGGCCCGGCCGGTACTGCTCCACCTCGGTGTTACTCGACCTCGTCCAGTAGGCCCGCGTCATGCGCCAACAGCGCGATCTGCACCCGGTTGTTGAGGTCCAGCTTCGTCAGGACGCGCGAGACGTGGGCCTTGACGGTGGCCACACTCAGATAGAGCTCCGCCGCGATGTCCGCGTTGGAAGCGCCACGGCCCACCGCGACCGCGACGTCCCGCTCGCGCTCCGCCAGCAGGGCCAGGCGCTCCAACGCCCGCTCACGGCGCCCCTGTTGGGGGTCAACGCCCGTCACCTGCGTGATCAGCTGCTGCGTCACCGTGGGGGAGAGCACCGGCTCCCCCGCCGCGACCGCCCGTACCGCCGCGACGATCTCGGCGGGCGGGGTGTCCTTGAGGACGAAACCGGCGGCACCGGCGCGCAGGGCCCGCAGCACCTGCTCGTCGGCGTGGAAGGTGGTGAGGACGATGACCTCGGGCGGGTCGGGGCGTTTGCGGAGTGCCTCCGTCGCCTCGAGGCCGTCCATCGTGGGCATGCGGATGTCCATCAGGACGACGTCCGGGCGCCGTTCGGCGACCAGCTGGGCGACGTGGGAGCCGTCCGCCGCCTCGCCGACGATCTCGATGTCGTCCGCGCCGCCGAGCATGAACGACAGGCCCGCGCGGACCAGCGGGTCGTCGTCGACGAGCAGCAGCTTGATGGGGTTCATGGGGCCTACCGTATCCAGGTGGGGGGCTGGAGCCGACGTCATGCGGGCAGCTTGATCCGAAGGGGGCCGCAGCCGACGCGGTCCGCCTCCGCGGCCACATAGCGGGGCAGGAGCGTACGGATGTCGGCGGCGCGGTCCGTGCCCTGGGCCCGGATGAGGAAGGTGACGTCGCCGGTCTGGCACTCGGCCTGGAAGAGGCCGAAGTCCTCCCGCAGGAAGCCCCTCCCGCGGGCGCCGCCCACCGCCTTGACCTCGGGGCCGCCGTCGAACTTGAGGCGTGCGTAGAGCGCGGAGAGCCGTGGGTCCGCGACCGTCATGAGCCGCAGCCTCGGGTGGTCGAAGAGCACGTCGCGGTCGCAGGTCCGTACGGGGCCTTCGCCCGCCGTCACCAGCGGCCGCTCGTACTTGTCCGCCTCCCGCTTGCCCCGCATGTGCAGTCCCTCGATGCCGCAGATCGCGTCGCGCTTCTCGTCCTTGAAGCGTGCGGGCGCGGGCAGCCGGTCCGCGGGGTCCCGCACCGTGCCGTCGCACCCCTGCTCGGCGAGGTAGCCGTTGACGAGGCGGACCACGGCGGTGGTGAGGCGGGCGCGTTCACCGGTGTCGACCTCGTCGTCATAGGTGGTCCAGCCCGTCTCCACGTCGATCACCATCGGGCCCTTGTCGTCCGGCTCCCGTCCGATGCAGCCCTCCGGAACCGCCAGCCACGCGCGCGTGTCCGACGCCATGCCCAGGAGGCCGCCGCCCAGCGGAGTCATCCGCGCGGACAGGTACTCGTCCGCCCACTGGTCGCCCGATCCGCCGAACCGGGCGTCGAGTTGATGGATCTGGGCAGTGACCCGCCGGCCGCGCGGCGACTTCAGGCGGCACACGCCGGACGGCGCCTCGGAAGAGATGTGGTCCGAGGTGATGGGCACGTTCGACGCCTCGATGTCCCGCTTGCCGTCGAACAGATCCGCCACGTCGTCCTCGCTCAACGCGCCCCAGCACGCCGACTCCCGCTCGAAGGGCCCCGCCTGGGCCTGCCAGGCCACCCCGGCCCCGCCGAGCAGCGCCCCGGCGACGGCGGCGGCTACGGCCGGCCGCAGCCGCCCGTGCGTGAGCCGCCGCCAGTGCCACCAGGGGCGGTGCGGCTCCGGGGCTGCGGCAGCCGACGCCCGGCCCGTCTCGTTCGTCTCATCCGTGCCGGACATCAGCGCTCTCCCCCGGTTCCTGCGGACGCGGCCGGTGCGACAGCCGCGCACCCCAGCCGCTGAGCCACCGCGTTGCTGAAGGCGGCGAAGTGGCCCTTGGCCTGACGCTCCGGTGCGCCCAGCATCAGGAACGTCGTCGGACGCCCCGCGCACTCAGCCCGCACGACCTGCTGCTCCGTCCCCAGGACGCCCTTGCCGCGCCAGCCCCTCGCCGGCGCACTGTCGCCCGCCAGGTCCTTGAGGAGTGCGTCGAACCGGGGGTGCGCGACCATCAGGGCGTCGAGGAACTCCACGGCCCCGCGGCCGACCCGTACCGAGCAGGACTGCATGTCGTCGGTGACCGCGCCGACCTGGTAGCTCGTGTCGTGCTCCGTCTCCTCGTCCAGGTCGAGGTCGAGACCCCTGATGCGGCACGCGGGATCGGAGTAGAAGGTCTCCTCCTTCTCCGGCAGCGTCAGGACGGGCGAGGTGAGCCGCAACGGCTTCGCCGGGGCGCAACCCGCCTTCTCCATGCCCTTGTCGGCGGCCGTCACCAGGAGTTCGGCCACCGCGCGCGAGCCGCCGAGATCGGGGGTCGACGGACCCACGCCGATGGGTTCCGTCCGCTCCCGGGCGTCGAGCGTGACCGCGGTGGGGCGGCCGTCGCGGGTGTCGCACCGCTTCGGGAGGACCAGCAGACCGCGGGCCCCGGCGACGGCGCCGGGCAGCCCGTCGGGCAGCGGCATCGCGCCGTCGCCGAGGTAGCTGCCCAGCCACGCAAGACGGGCGTCCGCGTCCTTCGGCGCGCTGCCGTACTTCACGGTGACCGTGGTTTCCTGCTCGCTCTTGTCGCCGTCGGAGAAGACGTGGCTCGAGTGCACGGCCAGGGTGCACGAGCCCGTCGGCTTCCCCGGTGTCGGCGCCGCCCCCTTGGACGTACGACTGCGTGCGTCGTCGCCCGCGAAGCCCGCCTCACCCAGGATGTCCGGCCCGCTGTCCTGTTCCCAACCGCCCCAGCAGTAGCGGTCCTTGGCGGCCAAGGGGCCCTGGAACGCCCAGGTTCCGACGCCCGCCACCAGGACGACCACCACGGCGGCCGATGTCACGGCCCGTCGCCGTGTGCGTATCAGCCCGCGTCCGTATGCGCGTGCGCGGCCGAACCGCCCCGCCCGACTCTCCCCCGTCACCGCTGCTTCCTCTTCCCCGCCTCGCCTGATGTGGCCGCTGATCGTACCCAGTTGGGGCGCCGCTCCCGATCACTGGGCCCACGGCAGCCAGGCGTCGACGCGGAACCCGCCGTCCCCCGCGGCCCCGTGCTCGATGCGGCCGCCCGCCAGCGTCGCCCGCTCCGTGAGGCCGATCAGGCCCTGGCCGGAGCCGGGGACCTTCGGCACGTCGCCGGGCGGCGGCGGGTTGCGCACCGACAGGGTGAGCCCTTCGCCGGGGGCGCCGGAGACCAGCACGGTCACCTCGGCGCCCGGCGCGTGCTTGCGGGCGTTGGTCAGGCCCTCCTGGGCGATGCGGTAGGCGGTGCGGCCGACGGCGGCGGGCACGGCTGCCGGGTCGGGGACGCGCTGGTCGAGCGCCACCTTCATGCCCGCGTCGCGGGACTCGGCGACCAGGGTCTCCAGGGCGGCGAGGGTCGGCTGCGGGCGCCCGGACGCCTCTCCGTCGCCGCCGCCGCGCAGGACGCCGATCACCTCGCGCAGGTCCTGCAGCGCTTCGTGCGAGCTCTCCCGGATGACTCCGGCCGCGCGGGCGATCTCCTCGCGGGGCGCGTCCGGGCGGAACTCCAGGGCGCCCGCGTGCACGCTGAGCAGGGTGAGGCGGTGGGCGAGCACGTCGTGCATCTCGCGGGCGATGGACTCACGGGCCAGGCGCTGGGCCTGTTCGGCACGGAGCGCCGCCTCGTTCTCGGCGCGGATCGCGCGGTCGCGCAGGCTCAGCAGGAGCTGGCGGCGCGAGCGCACGAACATGCCCCAGCCGATGACGGCGGCGCTGAGCAGCCCGCCGAGGATGACGGTGACGAGGTAGGGCAGATCGGCGTCGGGCCGCAGCCAGTAGATGATGGGCAGCATGGCGATCGTGACCCCGCCGACCCAGGCGACGTACCGGAAGGGCCGGTGCACCGCGAGTGTGAACAGGGCCACCACGGCCGCGCCACCCGCGGTGTCCGAGACCACGGTGACCGGCACCATGGCGATGGCGAGACCGAACGGCCAGCGCCTGCGCAGCCAGACCGTGGCGCAGGCGAGCGCGCCGACCAGCTGGTCGAGCGCCGCGGCGTCGGACGAGACGTTCGGATTGTCGCCGACCGCGTCCGCGCCGATCATGCCGATGAGGACGGCCACGGCGAAGCAGGCGAAATCGACCAGCCAGTCGCGCACGGTCCGCCGGGGCCTGCGCTTGCCCTCGCGTGCCGCGCGGTCCGGGTCGAGTTCGGCGGCGATGGCGGAGGGCAGCGCCCAGGGGCGCCTGGCCAAGGGGGCCGATGACGCCGAGGGGACCGTCGGTGGCTCGCTGCCGCTCATGGTCGACAAATCTACGCACTGTCCGGGTCAAGGGGCGCCGTCCGGCCGTGATCGTCTACCAAAGTCGCACACGCGGAGACTTTCGGAGGGGGCCGGGAGGAAGAGGCCTCACCCCGTGGCCGATGTGCGTGGGGGGTCCACGGGGCGAGGCTCTTCGGCATGAAGCAGGTACTTGAGGTCTTCGGCGTCCTTCTCCTGATCCAGGGCGCGGCCGCCCTGGTGCACGAGCTGACCGGCCGGCTCGGCGGCTGGGGCGTCGTGCAGCGGGTCGGATTCCTCGACGGCTACGAGATCTACGCGGGCGTCACGCTGATCGTGCTCGCGTCCGCGCTGTTCGCCGTCGCGGGGAGCCTCAAGGCCCGCTAGTCCGCCGCGGGGAGCCGGAAGGCCCGTCAGTACCGCGGCAGGGCCGGGCGCCTCGGTTCAGCAGGCGTAGTCGACCAGGTCGAAGGACTCGTAGTGGTCGGCCGTGTAGTAGTCCTCCTGGTTCTCCTCACCGGTCACGATGCGGCGCGCGCCGCGGTCCGGTGAGCCCGGTGTCTTCACGGTGTACTCGTGGTAGTAGCCGGAGCCCTGGGAGGGCAGGATGCCTTCCCTGTTCTGGAAGACGGTGCCGTCCTGCGGATACGGGTAGGGGCCGCCCGCCTCGATCAGGTCCAGGGTGTCGTGCGCCTGGGCGGGCAGCGCGGAGTAGCAGATGTCACCGACGGCGGCGATGGAGTACGCCGTCGACGTGGGGGCGCGGTGGTCCGGGGCCACCGCGCTCGCGGAGGCTGCGACGGGGCCGCCGATGAGCAGGGCGGCGGCGAGGGCGGTGACGCTCACGATTCGTGGGGGGATTCGCATGGGACCAGTGTGACGCGCGTAGAGGCTGCCATGTCAACGTCAAGTGCGGTGAATTTTCCGGGAGTTAACCGAGTGGCGCGCTGCCGGAGCCGCGCCAGTAGCTGCCGCACTCGGGGCGCCCCGCGCGCTCGTAGGAGCTGATGACGACGCCCGTCGACGTCGTGCGCGTCGCGGCGTTCCGGAACGCGGTGGGCAGCCCACCGTCGGCGAAGAGCCGGGTGCCGGTGCCGAGGGCCACGGGGAAGGTGAGCAGGTGCACGGTGTCGATCAGGTCGTGCGCCATCAGCGACTTCGCGAGGCCGGCACTGCCGTGCGGCCGCAGTTCGCGCCCCGGCTGCTCCTTGCGGAGGCAGGACCTCTTTCCGTGTCCGTTCTTCCGGGTCCGACGCGGGTCCTCCGGGTCCGACGCGGGCTGCGTCTCTCACCTACTCAGACCGTGCGCCCACCCGGAAGTCATGGCATCCCGGCGGCCCGACCCCGCCGGAAAGCGGTGTCCATTTCCCGCCAGCCTCAGCACGCCCCGCCCGCTTTCATTGAACCCACAAGCACTTCTCACGCATTACAGAGCATTCCTGATATTCCTACGCAAGTGAGGTTCGGAAAATGTCTACTCTCACCGGCAAGACGGCCCTGGTCACCGGCGGCAGCCGCGGCATGGGCGCGGCGATCGCGCTGCGGCTCGCACAGAACGGTGCCGATGTGGCGATCACGTACGTCAACGGGGAGGCCGCCGCTCGCGAGGTCGCCGCCAAGATCGAGGCGACGGGGCAGCGCGCCTTCGTCATCAGGGCCGACGCGGCGGACCCCGGGGACGCGGCGGGCGCGGTGGAGCGCGCGGCGGACGATCTGGGCCGCCTGGACATCCTGGTGAACAACGCGGGCATCGGAGTCCTCGGCCCCATCGGGGAGTTGGCGCTCTCCGACGTCGACCGGGTGCTCGACGTCAACGTACGTTCGGTCTTCCTCGCCTCGCAGGCGGCGGCCGGGAGGCTGTCCGACGGGGGCCGGATCATCTCGACCGGATCAGGGCTCGCGCGGTTCGCGGGCGGTCCGGGCGCGACGCTGTACGCGCTGAGCAAGGCGGCGCTCGTCGGCATGACCAAGCCGCTGGCCCGGGAGCTCGCCGGGCGGGGGATCACCGTGAACGTCGTGCACCCGGGTGCGATCGACACGGACATGAACCCGGCCGACGGCCCCTTCGCCGAGCCGCAGAAGGCGGCGACGGCACTCGGCCGCTTCGGATCGGCGGACGAGGTGGCTTCGCTCGTCGCCTATCTGGCCGGCGACGACGCGGCGTTCATCACCGGCACGGAGCTGGTGGTGGACGGCGGGTACGGAGCCTGAGCGCTCCGCTGGAAGCGCGGCGACAGGAACCGCGGCCCGGTGAGGGCCGGCTGCTCGCGCACACGCGGCTGAGCCGCATGAGTCACAACCCGCGCCCCTCACGGGGCGCGATACCGCACCGGACGCCGTCAAGAGGTCTGGTCGCGCGGGCATGGTGATGAGGCGCACCGGGGCTGTCCACCCGGTGCGCCTCACGTTCCGCGGGGGGCTTCAGCGGCCGTGGGTCAGCCGCCGAGCTCCTGGTGACGCGCCGTCAGACGGCTGGCGCCCGCTTCGGTGAGCGAACCGAAGAGGTGCAGGCGGGAGATGCCGCCGTCCGGGAAGATGTCGATGCGCACGTGCGTACCGACGACCGGGGTGTCCAGGACGAAGCGGTGGTTGGTGTCGGGCTGCAGGCGGGTGCGGGGCAGCGCCTCGACCCACTCTCCGCTGTCGCCGTCACGGACCGAAAGGGCGGCCCAACCGGCCGAGTTGCCCTTGAGGTAGGCGGTGTCGATCTCGACGGAGCGGATCTCGGACTGGGCCACCAGCTGGTAGCGGATCCAGTCGTTGCCGGTGTCGCGGCGCCGCCGCGTCTCCCAGCCGTCGTCCATCTTGCGGGAGCGGCCCGGCTGGATGGTGTTGGTGGCCGGGGAGTAGAAGCGGTCGGACGCGTCCTCGACCTGGCCGCCGTTCTCCAGGGCGACCACGTCGAACGTGCCGAGCGCGGCAAGCCACTTGGGGTCGGCGACGACCTCGCCGTAGACACGGAGGCGCGCGATGCCGCCGTCCGGGTGCTGGTTGACGCGCAGGTGCGTGAAGCGCTGCTCGACGTCGACGGCGAAGCCGTTGGCGGCGTGCCCGCCAACTGCCGTGCGGGGCACGAGAGTCGTCCACTTCACGTCGTCCGCGAGGAGTTCCTCGGGCGTCGGCGAACCCTCGACGTTGGCGCCCTCGACGGAGACCGCCTGCGGGTAGTTGCCGCGGAAGTGGGCGGTGTCGATGACGATGCCGCGTACGACGCCGGGGGCGCCGAGGCGCACGAGCGCCCAGTCGTGGTCGTCGGCGGTGGGCCACGGGTGCTCGGACGAGACACCACGGCGACGGCGGGTCTCCCAGCCGTCCATGACCTTGCCCTTGTGCCCGAAGTGCTCCGGGTCGAAGACGGCGTCGTGCGCGAGGAGCAGGTTCTCGCGCATCGCGAAGAACTCGTCGTTGGCGGCGATGACGCCCGCGCCGAGCTGGCGGTCCGCGAGGTTCGCGTACTGGGTGAAGGGGAAGTCGGCGGTGCGGTAGTCCGCGAAGGGGTCGCCGCCGCCGTAGGGGCTCGCGTCGCCGGTGAAGGTCGGTATCGCCGTCACAGTGATCAGTTCTTCCTTTCCAGAAGTCGGCCTGCGGGTTCGCTGAACTCGCCGCCGTGCAGAATGCGTTCGCCGCGCAGCCAGGTGGACTTCACGACGCCGCTGAGGGTCTTGCCCGCGTACGCCGTGACCCGGTTCCGGTGCTGCAGCTCCGCGGGGTCCACGGTGAAGGTCTCGTCGGGCGCGAGGACCGCGAAGTCGGCGTCGCGGCCGGCCTCGATGGCGCCCTTCTGGTCGAGTCCGACCAGTTCGGAGGTGCGCGTCGACATCCAGCGCACCACGTCCTCGAGGCTGTGGCCGCGCTTGCGTGCCTCGGTCCAGATCGCGGGGAGGCTCAGCTGGAGGCCGGAGATACCGCCCCACGCGGTCGCGAAGTCATCGGTCTTGAGGTCGGCGGTGGACGGGGAGTGGTCCGTCACGATGCAGTCGACGGTGCCGTCGGCCAGCGCGGCCCAGAGCAGGTCCTGGTTGGCGGCCTCGCGGATGGGCGGGCAGCACTTGAACTCGCTCGCTCCGTCCGGGACTTCCTCCGCGGTGAGCGTGAGGTAGTGCGGGCAGGTCTCGACGGTGAGCTTGACGCCCTCGCGCTTGGCGGCGGCGATCAGGGGCAGCGCGTTCGACGAGGACAGGTGCAGTACGTGGACCCGGGCGCCGAGCCGCTTGGCGAGCCCGATGAGTCCCTCGATCGCGGCGTCCTCGGAGACGCGCGGCCGGGTGTCCAGGTAATCCGCGTACTTGGGGCCGCTCTTGTGCGGGGCCGCGTCCAGCTCGTGCGGGTCCTCGGCGTGCACGATGAGCAGGCCGCCGAAACCGGCGATCTCCGCCATGGAGGTGGCGAGGCGGTCCTGGTCCAGGTGCGGGAACTCGTCCACGCCCGACGGCGAGAGGAAGCACTTGAAGCCGTAGACACCGGCGTCGTGCAGGGGCTTGAGGTCACCGACGTTGTCGGGCAGGGCACCGCCCCAGAAGCCGACATCGATGTGCGCCTTGGTCCGTGCCACCTCCTGCTTCGTGCGCAGATGGTCCACGGTGGTGGTCGGCGGCAGGGAGTTGAGCGGCATGTCGACGAGGGTGGTGATGCCACCGGCGGCCGCAGCGCGGGTGGCGGTCCAGAAGCCCTCCCACTCCGTGCGGCCCGGGTCGTTCACATGGACGTGCGTGTCGACGAGTCCGGGCAGCAGGACGTCGTCACCGAAGTCCTCGATCCTGGCCCCCGCCGGTACGTCGGCGTCGTACGCCAGGACGGCCGCGATCTTCCCCCCGGAGACCGTGACCGACGCGGCGCGGGTTCCCTGCGGGGTGATCACGCGGGTCGAGCGCAGCACCAGTTCTACGTCCACGTCCTCAACGCCCTCTCTTCGCTCTTGCTTGCCTGTTTATTACTGCTTGCCTGTTCGTTCTTTTCCGCTACACAGACCATTCGATTCCGCTAAACGGAATTCAACGTTCTGTTGAAGGAGTCTTCACGGCCGACCCCAAGTCGTCAAGAGGCCATGCGATGCACACTGGACGTTTCCACAAAGTGGAATTAGAATTCCGCTAGCCAGAACGTAGCTACGCACAACCGGGCCGTCAAACGATCACTGGGCGTGACGGCGGAGAAGCGGACAAAGGCGCCCCGACCGGTCCCTCGACGGCCCTGACCGGCAAAGACGCCCAGGCCGTCAAGGGACCCCGCGAGGAACCGACCGGTAGGCTGCTGCCTTGCCCGTCAGCCCCGAAAGGACTGCGCCGTGCCGACGTCAAGCGCCAGCGACGCCTCCACCGAAGTCGCCGCCTCCAAGCCGCCCGCTGCCAGCGGTGGTGTCCAGTCCCTTGAGCGCGCCTTCGACCTCCTCGAACGGATGGCGGACGCCGGAGGCGAGGTCGGCCTGAGCGAGCTCTCCGCCAGCAGCGGCCTTCCGCTCCCCACGATCCACCGTCTGATGCGCACGCTGGTCGCCTGCGGCTACGTACGTCAGCAACCCAACCGCCGCTACTCCCTGGGCCCGCGCCTGATCCGCCTCGGCGAATCCGCCTCGCGCCTCCTCGGCACCTGGGCTCGCCCCTACCTCGCGCGCCTGGTCGAGGAGACCGGCGAGACCGCGAACATGGCGCTGCTCGACGGGGACGAGATCGTGTACGTCGCGCAGGTGCCGTCCAAGCACTCCATGCGGATGTTCACCGAGGTGGGCCGCCGGGTCCTCCCGCACTCCACGGGTGTGGGCAAGGCACTCCTCGCCCACACGGCGCCGGAGGAAGTACGGGCGCTCCTCGCCCGCACCGGCATGCCCGCGGCCACGGAGAAGACGATCACCACGCCCGAGGGTTTCCTCGACGCGCTGGAGGAGGTCCGCGAGGCGGGCTTCGCGGTCGACGACAACGAACAGGAGATCGGGGTGCGCTGCCTGGCGGTATCGGTCCCCAACTCCCCCACCGCGGCGGCCATTTCGATCTCCGGCCCGGCGGGCCGCGTGACGGAGGCCGCGGTGGAGAAGATCGTGCCGGTGCTGCAGGAGGTGGCGGTGGAGCTGTCGGCGGCCCTGGCGAGTTCGGGGCCTGCGGCGTAGCCTCGCGGGATCGCGCGTGCCGGACATCACTGGCTTCGCCGGGTTCGTCCTCAACCGCCGGGCAGGCTGAGATCCTTCGGCCCGTCCGGCGATCTCGGGCAGGGGGTAGCTACTGCTTCGGGCAGGTGGGAGCTACTGCCCGCCGCCGCCCCGGATCAGCCCACGCCCCGTCGCCGCCGCGACGGCCGCCGTACGCGAATCAACGCCCAACTTCGCGTAGATGTGCACCAGATGAGACTTCACGGTGGCCTGGCTCAGAAAGAGCCGCTTGCTGATCTGCTGGTTGGACAACCCCTCCCGCACCAGCCGCAGCACCTCCAACTCCCGCCCGGTCAACGCCTCCCCGGGCGCCCGCATCCGGTCCATCAGCCGATGCGCGATCGCGGGGGCGAGCGCTGACTGCCCCGCGGCCGCGGTCCGCACCGCCGCGGCGAGCTCCTCCGGCGGCGCGTCCTTCAGGAGATAGCCCGCTGCGCCCGCCTCGACCGCGGCGAGGATGTCGGCGTCCGTGTCGTACGTCGTCAGGACGAGCACCCGCGGCGCACCCGCCACGGCGGTGATCGCGGCCGTCGCCTGCGCTCCGTGCATTCCCGCCCCGAACTGCAGGTCCATCAGGACCACGTCGAAGCCGCCGGTCGCGGCGAGCGACACCGCGGCCTCGGCCGTCGCCGCCTCCCCCACGACCGCGAAGTCCGGCTCGGTGTCGAGCACCGCACGCAGCCCGGCGCGCACCACGGGGTGGTCGTCGGCGAGGAGCAGCCGGATCGGCTCCGGCACTTCGGCGCTCACAGCGCGGCCCCCGTCTGGACGGCTGCCGTCGGGAGGGGCAGCGTGACCGCGACGGCCGTGCCCTGCCCCGGCGCCGACTCCACGCTCAGCGTGCCGCCGAGCGACCGGGCCCGCGCGCGCATCGCGGGCAGCCCGAATCCCCCGTCTCCCCCGTCGCCCCCGCGGGGCGCCGAGGCCGGGTCGAAGCCGCGCCCGTCGTCGACGACGTCCAGGGACACGGACGTGTCCATGAAACTCAGGGTGATCTCGGCGCGCCCGGCATCCGCGTGCCGGACGGTGTTCGCGAGGGCTGACTGGGCGGTGCGGAGCAGGGCGACTTCGTAGGGGGTGGGCAGCTCGGTGGGCGTACCGCTCACCGAGAACTTGACGTGGACCTGCGCTCCGGGGGACGCGGAGAGCCGCTCGAGCGCTCCGGCCAGTGAGCCGTGTTCCAGGTCGGGCGGGCTGAGGGCGCGGACGAAGCGGCGCGCCTCCGCGAGATTGTCCTGCGCGGCGGCGCGGGCCTGTTCGATGTGCGGCCCGGCGGGCGATTCCGCGGGCAGGGCGCGTTGCGCGGCGCGCAGCAGGAGCTGGATGGAGGAGAGCCCCTGCGCGAGCGTGTCGTGGATCTCGCGGGCGAGGCGCTCGCGCTCGGCGAGGGTGCCCGCGGTGCGCTCGGCGGCGGCGAGCTCGGCCCGCGTGGCCATGAGCTCATCGATCAGCTCGCGGCGCCGCTCGCTCTCCCGGTACAGGGCCTGGTACCCGAGGACGGTGGCGACCGCCACGGCGGCGCCGAGGGACGGTCCGATGAAGCTGCCGGGCGAGACGGGCGAGCCGTGCAGCACGAAGCTGGCGATGGCGGCAGCGGCGGTCAGCGCGACGGTGGGCAGGGCCCAGCGCAACGGCAGCAGGTGCAGCTGCAGGAAGTACAGGGGGAAGGCCGTCCACAGCCCGTCCGGCGACAGGACGAGCAGCGCCACCCAGCACACACCGAGCGCCGCGAGCCATACGGCGGCGGCGCGCTGCGAGCGGGCGACGGCCGGGCTGAGCGTGCCCGCCGCGTAGACGATGCCGGTTCCGAGCACGACTCCCACGACAGCCCCGGCCTGCGGCACCCCGTCGGCCACGGCCCGCACCGCGGCGAGCGCGAGCAGCCCGGCGAGGAGCGCGTGCAGGCAGAGGCGCAGGATCAGGGCCACGGGGGTGGTCCTGGAGGGGGTCAGGGAGTCGGCGGAGAGCATCGGGACCTCGGTCGAGGGCAGGGGTGATGGTGGCAGCGCGGCCGAGGAACCGTCCCGCCGCGTCGACCGGAGCTCAACCCCAGGCTGAGGGGCCCCGGACCCCGGCGTCGGCCGGGACTCGGCCCTCGGCGAGGGCCGGAGCGTGGCCCGCCGTGGAGGCGGCGGGTCGAGCCGGCGCGGGGGCGGAGGCTCGGTGGAGGTGTTGTTCATCGGACCCTCCAGCGTAGGCGCAGCCACCCCCGCCGCCGTCAACCGAAAGGTTGATCGCGGGGTCCGCCCTTCGATCCGGGTGAAGCGTGCTGTGGCGCGATGCCGTGGGGGCGCGGCGGGAAGGAGGGTGGGGGCATGTTCGTCGCATGGAGAGACCTTCGCTTCGCCAAGGGGCGGTTCGCCCTGATGGGAGCCGTCGTCGTCCTCATCACTCTGCTCGTGGGTCTGCTTTCCGGGCTCACGGCCGGTCTCGCTCGGGAGAACACCTCCGCGATCACCGGCCTGCCCGCCGACCGCATCGCCTTCGCCGCGCCACCGTCCGGCCAGTCCGTCTCCTTCACCGGCTCCCAGGTGGAGGAGCGCGCCTGGGATACCTGGGCACGGCAGCCCGGCGTACGGTCCGCCGAGCCGATCGGGATCAGCACTCTCAACGCCACCGCGGGCGACCGCTCGGCCGCCGTGTCCGCCTTCGGGGTCGAACCGGACTCCGGGATCGCCCCGGCGGGGGTGGCGCCGGGCAAGGCCGTGCTCTCCGAGAAGGCCGCGGCTGATCTCGGCGTCGGCCCCGGGGACACGGTGCGGCTCGGCAGCGGGGTCGAGGAGAGCGTCGCGCGGGTCGCGTCGGACGCCTCGTACAGCCACACCCCTGTCGTGTGGACCGCGCTGGACGACTGGCAGGGGCTCGGCCACCGGGGTACGTCGATGGACGAGCAGGCCACGGTCATCGCGCTGCGGACCGGCGCCGGGGTCGATCTCGCGGCCGGGGACGAGGCGGCGGGCACGGAGACGAAGTCCCTCGACGGCGCGCTCACGGCGATCGGCTCCTACCAGGCGGAGAACGGTTCGCTGCAGCTCATGCGCGGCTTCCTCTTCGTCATCTCCGCGCTCGTCATAGGGGCGTTCTTCACGGTGTGGACGATTCAACGCGCGGGAGACATCGCGGTATTGAAGGCACTGGGCGCGTCCACCCCTTATCTGCTTCGGGACGCCCTCGGACAGGCCGTGCTGATGCTCGCGGCCGGGACGGCCCTGGGGACGGGCATCGCCGCGCTCGTCGGCTCGGCTATCAGCGGCGGCGACGTCCCCTTCGTGCTCGATCCGCCGACCGTGCTGTGGCCCGCCGCCGTGATGATCGCCCTCGGGGCACTGGGCGCGGGCCTGTCCGTCCGGCGGATCACCGCCGTAGATCCACTGACCGCTCTGGGGAGTGCCCGATGAGTCTGTCCCTCGAAGACATCACACTGACGTACGCGGACGGGGAGGGGCGCCTCACGGCACTCGACGGAGTCGGGCTCGACGTTCCCGCGGGGACGCTGACGGCCGTCGTCGGCCCTTCCGGCTCCGGGAAGTCCAGCCTGCTCGCGGTGGCGGCGACGCTGGTGACTCCCGACCGGGGGCGGGTGGTGGTCGGCGGTACGGAGACGGGGTCGCTGTCGGCCGCCGAGCGGGCGGAGTTGCGGCGCCGGAGGATGGGCATCGTCTTCCAGCAGCCGAACCTGCTGGCGTCGCTGACCGCGCTGGAACAGGTGGAGCTGATGGCACGCCTCGACGGCCGCAGCCGTTCCGGCGAGGTCCGGGAGCGGGCAGGGGAACTCCTTGACACGGTGGGCCTCTCCGGACTGGCCCACCGGCGCCCGCACCAGCTGTCGGGCGGCCAGCGCCAACGGGTCGGCATCGCACGGGCGTTGATGAACGAACCCGCGGTCCTTCTGGTGGACGAACCGACCAGCGCGCTTGACCACGAGCGGGGCGCGGCGGTCCTGGAACTCCTCGCACGGCTCACACGGGAGTGGGGAACGGCAACGGTCCTGGTCACACACGACCGGGCGAGGCTGTCTTTCGCCGACCGGGTGGTGGAGATGGTGGACGGCAAGATGGGCGCCCTCAGCCGACCCGGCGCCTGAGACCGCTCGGCGGGAGCCGTTCCCTGCCGCTGCTGATGCCGGCCGCCAGGCGCCCGGCGCCTCCGGCGACGAAGCGGGCCTTCCGGTCCGGCGGCGACGCCTTGCCGTCCCACTGGGCGAGGGCCTTGGCCATCGTCCAGCGGAACGCCTGCCCGAAAGGGGCTACCTCGGCCCCGGCTCCCCGAAGAGCTCCACCGCTCCCCGGACAGCCGCGAGCCCCGTGGCCAGAGCGCTGACGGAGCCGATCGCTCCCGCTACGAGCAGCAGAGAACGCCGCAGCCTCGGTACCTCCGGGGCGCCGCTCAGTGCCATCGCGGCCAGGGCCGCGAGCTCGTCCTCGGCGATGCCCCGGTCGGGGAACTCGACCGGGTGCGCGGCCAGCTCACGGCGGAGCCGGGACACCGCGGTGCCCAACTCCGCGATTCGCGGATCCTCGTCACTGCCGGTCACTCGCCTCTGCCCCACGCTCCGCAACACAGCTCTCCCCCTCGCACACCGTCGTGCGCATGTTCTCGTGCAGACTTGCCGCCCCCACGCGGCGTTGGTCAGACACCAAGGGGACGCGGGCCAGTAAACGCCACGGGAAGCAGGACGCGCCACTTTCCGGCCGGAAGACACCCTTCGGCCGCGGAACGTTCCTGCGGCCGTCGCGACTGGGCGGACGTGGTGCGGTATGCAGGAGCCATGACGAATCCGATGATCGCCGGGCTTCTCCTCGCGGCGGGCGGCGGGCGGCGCCTCGGAGGCAGGCCGAAGGCGCTCCTCGACCATCAGGGGCGCCCCCTCGTGGAGCACGCGGTCCGCGTACTGCGTGCGGGCGGCTGCACGCGCGTGCACGTGGTGCTCGGCGCGGACGCCGATGTCGTACGCGCGAAGGCCTCGCTCCCCGGCTGCGTACTGATCGACAACCCGGAGTGGGCGGAGGGGATGGGTTCGTCGCTGCGGGCGGGTCTCGATTCCCTCCGCGCGGACACCGCCGCCACCGAAGCCGACACCGGCTCCGGCACCGACGCCGCGCTCGTCTCGCTCGTCGACCAGCCGGGCATCGGCCCGGCCGCGATCGCCCGCGTGTATGCCGCCTACCGCTCCCCCGCCACCCTCGCCGCCGCCGCGTACGACGGCGAGCGCGGCCACCCGGTGCTCTTCGGCGCGGACCACTGGGCCGGCATCGCCGCGAGCGCCGTGGGTGACCGCGGCGCGCGCGCCTATCTGAAGGAACACGCCGGGGAGATCGCCCTCGTCGAGTGCGGGGACGTGGCCCAGGCGTACGACATCGACACACCCGCCGACCTGATCCACCTTGAGTGACTGCCATGGCACTCAGCGACACGTTCTGTCGATGAAGAGAATCTCGACATCAACAGACGATTGAACTTCCACTATGAGGAAACTAGTATCCACTGTTCAGAAGCACCCGTTCCCTCAAGTGGGGTCCACGGCCGTATCTCGGCTCCGGTGGCACTGAGTGTCACTGCGAATGCCCGGCGGCCGCCGCGGCACCGCTTGTGAAGCTCGCTGAAGGAAGTGACAGCTCATGTCCGCACCAGCGCAGTCCCCGCTGGCCATCGTCGACGCGGAGCCTCTGCCGCGGCAGGAGGAGGTCCTCACCGACGCGGCCCTCGCCTTTGTGGCCGAGCTGCACCGGCTCTTCACGCCCCGCCGTGACGAGCTCCTGACCCGCCGCTCCGAGCGCCGCGCAGAGATCGCAAGCACCTCCACGCTCGACTTCCTCCCGGAGACCGCGGAGATCCGCGCGGACGACTCCTGGAAGGTGGCCCCGGCCCCGGCCGCCCTGAACGACCGCCGCGTCGAGATCACCGGGCCGACCGACCGCAAGATGACCATCAACGCCCTCAACTCGGGCGCCAAGGTCTGGCTCGCGGACTTCGAGGACGCCTCGGCGCCCACCTGGGAGAACGTGGTCCTCGGCCAGCTCAACCTGACCGACGCCTACGAGCGCAACATCGACTTCACCGACGAGCGCAGCGGCAAGTCGTACTCCCTCAAGGACGCCGACGAGCTCGCCACGGTCGTCATGCGCCCGCGCGGCTGGCACCTTGACGAGCGCCACCTGCAGTTCGAGGGGCAGCCGATCCCCGGCGCGCTCGTCGACTTCGGCCTGTACTTCTTCCACAACGCCAAGCGCCTCATCGAGCTCGGCAAGGGCCCGTACTTCTACCTCCCGAAGACGGAGTCGTACCTGGAGGCCCGCCTCTGGAACGACATCTTCGTCTTCGCGCAGGACTACGTCGGCATCCCGCAGGGCACCGTCCGCGCCACGGTCCTCATCGAGACGATCACGGCCGCGTACGAGATGGAGGAGATCCTCTACGAGCTCCGCGACCACGCGTCCGGCCTGAACGCGGGCCGCTGGGACTACCTCTTCTCCATCGTCAAGAACTTCCGTGACGGCGGCTCGAAGTTCGTCCTGCCGGACCGCAACCTCGTGACGATGACCGCCCCCTTCATGCGGGCGTACACCGAGCTCCTCGTCCGCACCTGCCACAAGCGCGGCGCGCACGCGATCGGCGGCATGGCCGCGTTCATCCCGTCCCGCAAGGACGCCGAGGTCAACAAGGTCGCCTTCGAGAAGGTCAAGAACGACAAGGACCGCGAGGCCGGCGACGGCTTCGACGGCTCCTGGGTCGCGCACCCGGACCTCGTCCCGATCGCGATGAAGTCGTTCGACGCGGTGCTCGGCGAGAAGCCCAACCAGAAGGACCGCCTGCGCGAGGACGTGAAGGTCGCCCCCGGTGACCTGATCGCCATCGACTCCCTCGACGCGAAGCCCACCTACGACGGCCTGGTCAACGCCGTCCAGGTCGGCATCCGCTACATCGAGGCCTGGCTGCGGGGCCTGGGCGCCGTCGCCATCTTCAACCTCATGGAGGACGCGGCCACCGCCGAGATCTCGCGCTCGCAGATTTGGCAGTGGATCAACGCGGGCGTCGTCTTCGAGAACGGCCAGACCGCGACGGCAGACCTGGCCCGCGAGGTCGCGGCCGGTGAACTGGACGCCATCCGCGCCGAGATCGGCGAGGAGGCCTTCGCGGCCGGCAAGTGGCAGCAGGCCCACGACCTCCTCCTCCAGGTCTCCCTGGACGCGGACTACGCGGACTTCCTGACGCTCCCGGCGTACGAGCAGCTTCGCTGAGCTCGACCCGCTGACTGAGCCCCCGGCACCGCACAGCGCCGGGGGCTTTGGCATGAGCGCCCCGAAGGCGCGCGGGGCTGTGACACTGTGCGGCTCCGCCGCGTGGGCGCGCCCAGCCACGACGCACCCGCGGCTAACCGATGTGCCGCGACCAATCCTGCTCGGCCGCAGGCTTCCCATGCAGATCAGGCACCCGCTTCAGCCAGGCAGGGCGGCCCCTCTCCGTAGCGGCAGCGCGCCGCGCATCGGCGGCGTCAAGCTCTCCCCGGCTGGGGAAGTCCGTAGGCAGCCAGGCCGCGGAGGAACGGACACGGGCCAGCAGAAAGCCGACGTACGCCTCCCGCACCTCCGCGGGGGACGAGAACCCCGGCTCGGATGCCAGCCACGCGTCCGGCACCATGGCGACGATCTCGCGCAGAGCGGCCTCCGTCACGAGCGGAACCAATTCCGCATCGGCGGCGACCGTATCGGGGGCGTACCCCCCGAGAGCGTGATGGCGGAAGTCGTACGCCTTGTCCGGCGCGGACGCGCCCCAGCGGTGGTGGAACACCAGGGCCGCGCCGTGGTCGATCAGCCACAGCCTCGGCGGCTGGAGGCCGGACGTGGGCCAGACCATCAGGTTCGAGCTGTGCACCGTGCGGTCGACGTTCGCGGTGAGGGCGTCGAGCCACACCACCCTGCCCGCCTCCAGGGGGTCCACGTCCAGCGCCTCGGGGGTGAAGTCCGCGGCGCCCGGCAGGAGGTCCATGCCGAGGTTGAGCCCGGCGCTCGCGTCGAGCAGGTCCCGCACCTCCTGGTGCGGCTCGTCCGCCGCGACCGCCGGGTCGAAGTGGACCAGGACGAGCTCCGGGAAGCGCAGGCCCAGGCGGCGGGCCAGCTCGCCGACGATGATCTCGGCGACCAGCGCCTTGCGGCCCTGCGCGGACCCGGTGAACTTCACGACGTACGTCCCCAGGTCGTCGGCCTCGACGACGCCGGGCACGGAGCCCCCGGTCCGCAGCGGGTTCACATACCGGACAGCAGTCACTTCACGCAGCACACCGGCAACTGTATGCCGGGGGTCCGCCCGACCACGATCAGGTTTCGCGCAGGGCCTTCGCCAGGACGCTCTCGCCGGACACCTCGATCCGGCCCGCCTTCACCCCTTCGGCGACCGTCAGCACGCCCTGCCCCACCGCGACACAGGCATCCGCGTCGAGGGCCAGGAACGCGTCGGGGGCCTCGGGGGCGGGACCGTCGCCGTACGACTCGGCTCCGCCCCCCACGCGTACATGGAACTCCCCCTCGTCCAGGCTGACCTGGACCACCCCTTCGACCCCGAGCCCGGCAAGGCCCCGCAGCAGCGGCAGCGCGAACCAGTGCGCGCGGACCGCGTCCGTCGGGCCGCGCTCCTGGAGCGCGGGCGCACCCCAGGCGGCGAGTGCCTGCAGGACCGGGAGCAACTCGCGTCCCCGCTCGGTCAGTTCGTAGACGTACGCGGCCGACGGCGGGGGCAGGCGGCGGCGCGTCGTCAGGCCCTCGCGCTCCATGTCCTTGAGCCGCGAGGCCAGGACGTCCGTGCTGACACCCGGCAGGTCGGCGTGCAGGTCGGTGTAGCGGCGGGGGCCGACGAGGAGTTCGCGGACGATCAGCAGGGTCCAGCGGTCACCCACGGTGTCGAGGGCACGGGCGGCAGCGCAGTACTGGTCATAGCTTCGGCGAGGCCTGGGTGCAGGTGGCATGCGACGCAGTCTATGCAAGTTGTTGGACTTTCCAAGCTCCAGCTTGGTAAAACCAAGTAACTCACGTCACGGGAGGCACAGCGCATGGAGTTCCGGCAGTCCAGCAAGCTCAGCGAGGTCTGTTACGAGATCCGGGGCCCGGTCATCGAGCACGCGAACGCCCTGGAGGAGGCGGGCCACAGCGTGCTGCGCCTGAACACCGGCAACCCCGCGCTCTTCGGCTTCGAGGCGCCCGAGGAGATCGTCCAGGACATGATCCGGATGCTCCCCCAGGCGCATGGCTACACGGACTCGCGCGGCGTCCTCTCGGCCCGCCGCGCAGTCGCCCAGCGCTACCAGGCGCTCGGCCTGGACGAGGTCTCCGTGGACGACGTCTTCCTCGGCAACGGCGTCTCCGAGCTGGTCACCATGGCCGTCCAGGCACTCCTGGAGGACGGCGACGAAGTCCTCATCCCCGCACCGGACTTCCCCCTGTGGACCGCGGTGACGACCCTCTCCGGAGGCAAGGCCGTCCACTACGTGTGCGACGAGTCCGCGGACTGGTACCCGGACCTGGAGGACATGGAGTCGAAGATCACCGACCGGACGAAGGCCGTCGTGATCATCAACCCGAACAACCCCACGGGCGCCGTGTATCCGAAGGAGATCCTGGAAGGCATCCTCGACCTCGCCCGCCGCCACGGCCTGATGGTCTTCGCCGACGAGATCTACGACCAGATCCTGTACGACGACGCCGTGCACCACAGCGTCGCGGCCCTCGCCCCCGACCTCGTGGTCCTCACCTTCTGCGGTCTCTCGAAGACGTACCGCGTCGCGGGTTTCCGGTCCGGCTGGCTGGTCGTCACGGGGCCGCAGCAGCACGCGAAGAGCTACCTGGAGGGGCTGACCATGCTCGCCTCCATGCGCCTGTGCCCGAACGCCCCCGCCCAGTACGCCATCCAGGCCGCGCTCGGCGGCCGGCAGTCCATCCAGGAGCTGACCGCGCCGGGCGGCAGGCTGCACGAACAGCGCGACATGGCGTGGCGGAAGCTGAACGAGATCCCCGGCGTCTCGTGCGTGAAGCCCAAGGGCGCCCTCTACGCCTTCGCGCGCCTGGACCCCAAGGTCCACCCCATCCACGACGACGAGAAGTTCGTCCTCGACCTGCTCCTCCAGGAGAAGATCCAGGTCGTCCAGGGCACGGGCTTCAACTGGCCGCGCCCCGACCACTTCCGCATCCTGACCCTCCCTTACGCTGACGATCTCGACGCGGCGATCAGCCGCATCGGCCGCTTCCTCAGCGGCTACCGCCAGTGACGTCACCGGACGACGGGGGTCGTGTGTCTCTCTGTTCCGCCTGCCGGGTCCCCTCCCTCACCCAGTTCGCCTCGCCCGACCTGGTCGAGCGCATCGTGTACGGCGGCCTCGACCCCGCGGCCGACCCGGCCTGGGCGGAGTCGGGCGCCGTCACCCTCGACGACTACGCGCGCTGGTGCGGCCACCTGTGTGGGCTGACGTGCCTGCGGATGGCGCTCGGCCCGTCCGCGCCCCCGCTCTTCGAGCTGCGGGACGGCGCGCTGAAGTACGGCGCGTACACGGAGGAGACAGAGGACGCCGAGGACGCAGCCGGCACGATCCGCGGGCTGATCTACGCCCCCTTCGCGGAGTACGTACGCGAGGTGCACGGCGTCAACGCCACGGTGCACCGGCACCTCACGGTGGAGGAGATCACCGGCCTGCTCGACGAGGGCCGTTCGGTGATGGTCTCCGTGCACTACGAGATCCGCCGCCCGCACCGGCCGTCGCCCGGCAGGGGCGGCCATCTGGTGCTGGTCACGGGCCGTTCCGCGGACGGCGGGCTACACCTGCACAACCCGTCCGGGATCGATGCCGGGACGCGGACGGCGGACCTGGCGCTTTCGGACTTCGAACCGTTCTTCGCCGGCCGCGGAGTCTCTCTGCGCTGACAGAGGGTCATTCTTCCTGCCAGGATGGCGCGATGATGCGTGGAGGCAGGGTCGCCATCGTGGGTGGAAGCATCGCCGGATGCGCCGCCGCACTCGCCGCGTACCGCGGTGGCGCCGATGAGATCACGGTGTACGAACGGGCCGCGGGCCGCCTCGCCGACCGCGGCGTCGGACTCGCGGTGCACAACTCCCGTTACGCGGAGCTGGATTCCGCCGGGTATCTGGACGCGGACATGCCCTGGGTGCAGCTGGAGCGGCGCCGGTGGTACGTGCGGGACGGTTCGGCTGCGGGGCCACTCGGCCATGAGATCGGGGCGATGGCTTTCCCCTTCCGTACGTACAACTGGGGTCCTCTGTGGCGTGAGTTGCGCGGCCGGGTGCCCGATTCGGTGGTCTTCCGGTCGGGTGTGGCGGTGGAGGAGGTGCGCACGGGCGACGAGGACGCCGAGGTGGACACCTCCCTCGGTACGGACCGCGTCGACCTCGTGATCGGCGCCGACGGCTACCGCTCCGTGGTCAGGTCGGCGGCGTTCTCCGCCGTACGTCCCGCGTACGCCGGCTATCTCGCCTGGCGCGGCGCCTTCCCCACCGACCGGCTGCCGGACCCGGAGCTGTGGGCGGAGGAGGACTGCGCGTACGTCGTCTTCCCCGGCGGCCACGTCATCGTCTACCGCATCCCGGACGGCGTCGGCGGTCACCGCGTCAACTGGGTGCTCTACACGGCGCCGCCGCCGGACCTCGACCTGGGGCTCGGTCTCGACCTGCGGATCACCGCCCCCACGAGCCTGCCGCCCGGCGGCCTCACGGAGGCGCTCAGCTCTCATCTGGCGTACGTGTGCGACGAGTTGCTGCCGCCCTACTGGGGGGACCTCGTCCGCTCGACCACCCCCGATGAGCTCTTCCTCCAGCCGATGTACGACTTCACGGCGCCCCGCTACACCACGGGCCGCGTGCTCCTGATGGGCGACGCCGCCACCGTCGCCCGGCCGCACACCGGGGCGGGCGCGGTCAAGGCGCTGCAGGACGCGACGGTCCTGGAGTCCGCCTTCGCCACGGCCACGACCTGGCCGGACGCCCTCGACACATACGACACCGACCGCACTGTCGCCGGTGGCGCGATGGTCGATCTGGGCCGCCGCCTGGGCCACGCACTCGTCGAGGAGACGCCGCCGTGGCGGTCGATGGACCAGACGGCACTGGAGACGTGGTGGAAGCAGGCCGACGGGGGCGGGGTGTTCGGGGGGCGTGAGCTCAAGCGGTGAGCTCACGCGGTGGGCTGAAGCGGTGAGCTGAAGTCGGGGCCGAGGCGGTGAGTCGGCCCCCGGCCGGAGTGGAGAAGGCTGATACCCACCCGTCGGTTTGGGTATGCACGTCAAGATCAATAAGATCCGGCGATGATCACAAGACAACGGTCGGCGGCCGGGGCCTTCGCCCTGCTCGCCGCCCTGACCGCCGGGCTCGGCACGGCGGGTCCCGCCGCCGCCGACGACGCAGAACCGGCACAGCCCTCGCCCAAGGTGGAGCTTGTCCTCGACGTCAGCGGTTCGATGCGGGCCCGCGACATCGACGGCAAGTCCCGGATGGCGGCGGCGAAGCAGGCGTTCAACGAGGTGCTCGACGCCACACCCGACGAAGTACAGCTCGGCATACGCACCTTGGGCGCCAACTACCACGGCGACGACCGCAAGACGGGCTGCAAGGACACCGAGCTCCTCTACCCGGTCGCGGAGCTCGACCGCGCGGGGCGCACCGACGCGAAGACCGCGGTGGCCACGCTCGCGCCCACCGGCTGGACCCCGATCGGCCCGACGCTCCTGAAGGCGGCCGACGACCTCAAGGACGACAACACCGAGCGCAGCCGCCGCATCGTCCTCATCTCCGACGGCGAGGACACCTGCCGGCCGCTCGACCCCTGCGAGGTGGCCCGCAAGATCGCCGCCGAGGGCATCCACCTCACGGTCGACACGCTCGGCCTCGTGCCCGACGCCAAGACCCGCGACCAGCTGAGCTGCATCGCCGAGGCCACCGGCGGTACGTATACGTCAGTGCGGCACACCGATGAACTCTCCGGTCGCGTCAAGCAGTTGGTGGACCGCGCGGCCGACCCCGTCGCCACCCCGGTGGCGACCGAGGGCGCCGCCCAGTGCTCCCAAGCCCCGCAGCTGAAGGCGGGCGTCTACACCGACCGCGAGACGTTCGGCGAGCACCGCTGGTACCGCGTCGACGTCGAGCCCGGCAAGGAGCTGCGCGCTTCCGTCAGCGTCGGCGCGGACCGCGCGGTGAACCGGGACTACGGCGTGCTGCTGCGCGCATCGACCGTGCACGGACGCGAGATCGTGCGCGGCTCGGAGGCGGGCGACGGACGCACGGACATGATCTCAACCGGCCTTCGCTATCCGAAGCCGGAGGAGGACGGGGACTCCGGGGACGGCGAGGAGACCGACGGAAAGAGCGGGCCCGCCTCCGAGACCGTGTGTCTCCAGGTCAGCAACTCCTTCTCGGCGCCTGCCTCCGTCAAGACGACTCCGGGTCTGCCCGTCGAGCTGGCCGTCGACCTGGTGGACGCGCCCGACGAGGCGTCGGACGTAGCGTCCTTCGGCCTGGGCAACGGCTGGTGGCTGCTCGGCGCCCTGATCCTCATCGGCTTCGTCGCCGGTCTGGTCTGGGGCTGGGTCTCGCGCTGGCGCCTCGCGGTCTGGAGGACCAACTGATGCGTACGAAACGTGTGCTGAGCCGAGTGGGTGTGCTGGGCGCGGTTGCCCTGATCGCAGCCTCAGGGGCGGCAGGGACAGCCGTCGCCGATGACGAGAAGCCGGTGTCCCCGACCGAGGCCGGTACGTCCTTCCGTACGGCGACCGCGATCAAGCCGGACCAGGAGGCGACGGCGGAGGCGTCCACCGGTGACTACCTGTACTGGTCGTTCCCCGCGGACGTCGGGCAGCGCCCCACCGTGCACGCCACGGTGAAGCTGCCCGAGGACGCCGCCCGGCACGGCGACTCCACCTGGCAGGTCGACGTCTACGACGGGTTGCGGCGCCACCAGGCGTGCCGGTTCGGCGCGCAGACCAGGACGGCGGCGCAGGACGCGGACACGGTCGAACTGTCCTGCACGCTGCGTACGGTGCGCGGCTGGGCCGAGCCGTGGGCCAACGACCCGCTGCCCGGCACGTACTACGCCCGGCTGACGGTCACCGGCCTCAAGGCGGACGACCTGGGTCTGCCGATCCGTGCCGGGGCGCTGGTCACGTCGAGTGACGCGGGCGGCGCCCAGGCGGTGGACGGCGCGCTGGCGGAGCCGCTGGTGCCGGGCATCGGCACCAACACGGCGGCGGCATCCGGTGAGCCGGAGGACGGCTGGTCATCCGGCTGGTGGTCATCCCGCTGGTTGTGGACCGCGGCCGGGGGCGCGCTCGGCGCCCTCGCGGGCATCGGGGGCTACTGCCTGACGCGCGGCTCCGGCCGCCCGGCGCGCGTACCTGCGGGGATCTAACCTCGGTGGTGGCCGGAGCGGGCCTTCCGGTCCGGCCACCACCGACAGAACAGGAAGTTGTGCACCATGGGTGACCTGCTCCTCGTCCGGCACGGCGAGACCGAGTGGTCCATGACCGGTCAGCACACCAGTTGGACGGACATCCCGCTGACCGAGAACGGCAGGGAGCAGGCGCGCGGGCTCGCACCGCTGGTCGGCGGGTTCCGGATCGGCGCGGCGTTCACGAGCCCCCGGCTGCGGGCGCGGGAGACCGCGGAGTTGGCGGGGTTCCCGGACGCCCGGGTCGACCCCGACCTGAGCGAGTGGGACTACGGGGCGTACGAAGGGGTCACGACGGTGGAGATCCACCGCACCCGCCCCGACTGGTTCCTGTTCACGGACGGAGTGGCCCCGGGCCCCGCCGAGCACCCCGGTGAGACACCGGAGCAGGTCGGCGAGCGGGCCGACCGGATGCTGGCCAAGGTCGACGCGGCGCTGGCCAACTACGAGGCCAGCGTGGTCCTTTTCGCGCACTCCCACTTCCTGCGGGTGCTCACGGCCCGGCGGCTCGGACTGCCGGTGTCGGGCGGGGCTTCGTTCCAGCTGGCGACCGGAACGGTCTGCCGCCTCAGCACGGAGCACGGACGCCCGGTGGTGGCGAGCTGGAACATTCGTCCGCAAAACCAGGCACACTCGGAGCCATAAAGCTCTCAAAGCAGTCTCACCACCAAGAAGGATCACGGATGATCACGCTCAAGAAGGAAGACGGACCGGCGGATCTCGGCGGAGTGACCCGTCTGACCATCGGGGTGTCCTGGGACCCCACCGTCGGCAGCAGCGGCGGCCTGATGGGCAAGCTCCGCCAGAAGACCGGCACCGACCTCGACCTCATCGCCATCGCGATGGCCGGGGCGGACCCGGTGCGCCTCGCGGGCCTCGACTCCCTCGACCCGCTGGGCAACGGCTCGCTGGTGCACAGCGGGGACAACCAGACCGGCAAGGGTGACGGCGACGACGAGACGGTCACCGTCGAGTTCGAGCGTGTGCCGTCCAACATCACGTCCATCGTGTTCGTCGCCGCCGCGTACAAGAAGCGCAGCGCCTTCCAGAACGCGCGCAACATCAGCTTCAAGGTGTACGACGCCACGGGCGGCAGCGTCCAGCAGGTCGCCGACATCTGGCCGAGCCTGGTGACGAACGACAACGGCTGCGCCGTGGCCAAGGCGATGCGTGACGGTGCGGGCTGGAAGCTCGAGGTCATCAACGAGACCGGGAAGATCAAGCAGGGTGACGAGCAGGCCCTGATGCGTTTCGCCATGAGCAAGTAGCGGGATCCGGGCCGGCCGGTCTCCCCGGCCGGCCCGGGAGCGGTCACGGGCGACCCGGCAGGGGCACGGGCGACCCCGGTTCGACACACACCCCGAAGATCATCAAGACTTGCCGCCATGCGATACGGCGTTAACCTCCTCAACTTCGGCTCCGGCACCACCCCCGAGTCTCTCGTCCGCCAGGCGACCGACGCCCGTGACCTCGGGTTCGGTTTCGCGATGATCTCCGACCACATAACGGTCACCCCCGACGTGCACGCGGTCTATCCGGCCCCGTTCTACGACCAGTTCGTGCTCGCCGCGCATCTCGCGGGCCGCGTACCGGGGCTGCGGCTCGGCACGACGATCACCGTGATCCCCTACCGCCACCCCCTCCAGACCGCCCGCCTCGCCGCCAACATCGACCAGCTCAACGAAGCGGGCTTCATCCTCGGCGCCGGTGTCGGCTGGTCCCGCGCCGAGTACGACGCGCTGGGTGTCCCCTTCGACGAGCGCGGCGCCATCACGGACGAGTACCTCACCGCGATCCGCGCCGCGTGGACCGAGGAGACAACCTCCTTCCAGGGCCGCTATGTCTCCTACGAAGGCATCCGCAACGCCCCTGCCCCCGCGACGCACCTGCCCGTCTGGGTCGGCGGCAACTCCCCCGCCGCCCAGCGCCGCGCGGCCCGTCTCGGCGAGGGCTGGCACCCGTTCATGCCGACGCTCGAAGCCCTGCGGACGGCGCTGCCCCGGATCGCGGCGGAGGCCGAGGCCGCCGGGCGCCCCGCGCCCGACCTCGTGCCCCGCCTCCAGCTGCGGCTCACCCCGCAGCCGGACACGGCGGAACGCCCGCTGGGGCACGGCGGCGTCGACCAGCTCCGCGCCGACCTGGAGGCGCTGGCCGAGCTCGGCGCCACGGACGTCCTCCTGGACACCTACCCCGGCACGCCCGGCGAGCGCGGCACCGCCGACGACGACCGGCGCACGCTCGAACTCGTCGCCGAGAAGGTCGTCGACCTCGACACGGGAGCAGTTCGCTGAGTCGGCGGCCCGTCATCCACTGACAGCAGAGATCCTGCGGCCGTTGTCAGTGGCGCGAGGCACTATCGGAACCAGGCGGAAAAGGACCTGGGGAAGAGGTGGCGCATGACGAAGCCTCCGACGGCCGCTCAGCGGCGGATCATCGAGGCCGCCGACCCGGCGACGGGGCGGCTGACCGGGAGCGAGGCACAGTTGACGGCACTCGTGCGCCACCGCCTCGCCTTCCGGCATCCCCGGCCGCCGCACGCCTACTTCCTGACGCCCACGGGTCATCGGATACGGGAAGGCGCCGAGGGCGGTTCCGCCGCCGAGGTCCCCGGCCCTCCCCCGGTCGCCCAGTCGCCCTCGGGCCTCTTCGCCGCCCGCACCGGCGCCGAGCCCGCGCCACCGCCGGGCGCCGGGATACCGGCGGCGCGCGCCCGCGACGTACGCAGCGCGTGGGAAGGCCTCCTGGAGATGCGGCGCATGACCAATCCGGACGGCGCGCGGGGCCGCCCCTGCGCCTGGGAGCGGACGCATCTGGTGCAGGCCGCCGCGCTCGCCCTGGAGGCGGCGGGCTGCCCTCCGGGGCCGGGCGACGGCTACGGGGTGGCAGAGACCCCACAGCCCGAGGCGGTCGCCGTACGCGAGAGGTCCCCGGAGCGGCTGCGGGCCTGCGCGGCGGCGTTGGAGGCCGCGGGATGGCAGGTGAGCGAGCACGCCGAGCGGCCGCACGGCGTGCGCTATCTCCTCGCGTCGCCCCGGAGATCCTGAAATGACCTGGACTTGACCCCGTAGTGACCGTGTCGAACCGTTGAAGCGTCGAACCGCCGAACCGCCGAAAGGAATGTCGTGACGGAGCCCTTTTCCGTGAGCATCAGCGTCCGTGGGTACGAGACGGACTCGCAGGGCCACCTCAACCAGGCCGTCTACCTGCAGTACGCCGAGCACGCCCGCTGGTCGGTGCTGCGCGCGGCGGGCATCGAGCAGGCCGGTCTGCTCGCCAAGGGGGTGGGACCGGTCGCCCTGGAGAACACCATCCGCTACTTCAGCGAGCTGCGCGCGGGTGACGAGGTGGAAGTGACCTGCACGTTCCTCTGGGGCGAGCGCAAGACCTTCCGCATCGAGCAGCTGATCCGCAAGACGGACGGCACCAAGGCCGCCGAAGTGCACTCCGTCGGTGGCCTCTTGGACCTGGCCGAGCGGCAGATGGTGTCGGACCCGCGCGAGTACTTCAGGGCGCTTGCCGACGATCCGACCGTGATCGGCCTCTGACCGGCCGGCGGGAACTAGATTGGACGGTGATCGTTCTTTCAAGTACAAGCCGAGACCGATGACTCACCGGAGGCCCCCGTGTCGGACCGTGACTCCCAAGCCGATGCCGCCGACGACATACGCGCGCGCATCGACACCACCACACCGCACTCGGCGCGCTTCTGGAACTACTTCGTGGGCGGCAAGGACAACTACGACAAGGATCGTGAACTGGGCGACCACATCAAGGGGATCCACCCCGGTCTGGTCGACGTGGCGCGTCTGAGCCGCACTTTCCTGGGCCGCGCGGTCCGGCACCTGGTGACGGAGCAGGGCATCCGCCAGTTCCTCGACATCGGCACGGGTCTGCCGACCGCCGACAACACGCACGAGGTCGCCCAGCGCGCGGCCCCGGAATCCCGGATCGTCTACGTGGACAACGACCCGCTCGTCCTGGCCCACGCCCGCGCGCTGCTCACCAGCACACCCGAGGGGGAGACCGCGTACATCGACGCCGACCTCTATGATCCCGAGGCGATCCTGCGGTCCGCGAGCGCGACCCTGGACCTCTCCCGTCCTGTCGCCCTGATGATCCTCAACACCCTTGGCCACGTGGGCGATTACGCGCAGGCGCGCGACCTGGTGTCCCGGCTCATGGCGGGTCTGCCGTCCGGCAGCTATCTGGTGATCAGCGACAGCACCGCCACCAGCGACGGCATGATCGCGGCGTCGAACGCGTACAACAGGAGCGGCGCGACCCCCTACCACGTGCGCAGCGTCGAGGACATCGCCGGCTTCTTCGACGGCCTGGAGCTGGTGGAACCCGGCGTCTCCCAGGTCACCCGGTGGCGCCCGGACTCCGAGGACGCGACACCGGTCGACGCGTACGGCGCGGTGGCCCGCAAGCCGTAGGTCACCCCCTGAGCGGCGGGGCCGGGGCCCTAGCGGTCCAGCCCCCGTCGCTCGTCATAGTCGGCCCGCGACTGCGCGATCGTCACCCGGTGCCGGTCGGCCCACCCCGTCAGGGTCAGCAGCTTGCCGTGCAACTCCTCGGCGACCGGGGTCAGTTCGTACTCGGCCTTCGGCGGCACCTTCGGATGCACCGTGCGCGTGAGCAGGCCGTCATGCTCCAGGTTCCGCAGGGTCAGTGTCGGCATGCGGCGGCTGATGCCCTCGATGCTGCGCTCCAACTCCGTGAAGCGGGTGGGTCCGTGGGCCGCCGCGACCAGGATCGAGATGCTCCATTTCCCCACCACCCTGTCAAGAACTTCTCGCAGCCGGCACGCCTGCGCGTTCACCACCTGCGAGGTAACACCGGGTGTTCCCTGGGGACATTGAAGTTCCTCTTCCAACGTGTCCTCGGATACGTCGAGTTGAAGACGAGGTTCACATTCTTTCCCGCACCCGTCGCCATCGGCGTCCTGATGCCGGGCCTGTCCGCCAGGCTGATCGGCCGCTTCGGCCCGTACCGCTCGCTGCTCGCGGGTCTGGTCCTCATCACGACCGGCCTCGCCCTCCTCGGCCGCCTGCCCGCCGACGGTTCGTACGCGGTCGACGTGCTTCCCGCGATGCTGCTGCTCGGCGCCGGGTTCGCCGCGGCGATGCCCGCGGTGACAGGGCCGGCGATGGCGGGGGTGCGCGAGGAGGACGCGGGCTGGCCTCCGGGCTCTTCAACACCACGCAGATGGTGGGCGGTTCACTGGGCCTCTCGGTCCTGACCACGCTGGCGGCGAGCCGCACGGAGGGCTGCTCGCGGACGGCGGACAGACGTGGCGGCCACGGCCGACGGCTACCGCCTCGCCTTCTGGGTGGCCACGGGCATCGCGACGGCGGGCCTCGCCCTGGCGGCGACACTGCTCCGGCCGGAGCGCGGGGCGGCCACCACAGCGGCCGGAATGGCCGCCACCGACCCGGAGAGGCGCGAGTCCACCACGGTCCGACCGCCCCTTAGACCAGTCCAGGTACTTCACTTGCCTCACGGCGACCGGGCCGTTACGGTCCGGCCAGCCGTGAATCTACGCGCGTCGCGCACCGAGCGAGAGGTCCCTGACCATGCGTAAGACCGTCCTGACCGCAATCACCGCTCTCGGGGCGGGGGTTGCCCTGGCCCTCAGCACCGGCCTCTCCACGGCCCAGCCGAAGGCGGCCCCATGGCAGCAGGTCGGGAGTGACGTGAAGTCCGGCATCAGCGGACTCACCGTCACCTCCCGTTCGGGTGAGTCCTTCCGCGCCCTCGTCGTACGCGACAACAAGCGGCCCGGCGACAACCGCATCGCCGAGGTCACCCACGGCACCGACCGGGCGGCCGAGGTCACGCCGGTCACCTGGCAGGGCAGCTCGGAGCCTGTCGATCTGGAGGCGCTGGACGCGGTGCCGGGGACGTCCGACGAGTACATGGCGGTGGCGAGCCGCGGGCTCGCCTACCACCTCAAGCTGGCCGACGCCGGGGAGGCCGTTCAGGTCCTTGACGTCGCACCCCTGCCCGCGATCGGCACCGGCGACGACTTCGAGAGCTTCGCGCTGACCACGCAGAACGGCAGGACGGCGGCGGTCTGGGCGGACCGGGGCGCGGGCGCGGACCGTCCCGCGACGCTGTACGCGGCCCCGTTCTCGATCAATGCCTACGGTGAGTCGAAGTTCGGCGCGGTGAAGAAGGCGACGCTGCGTGCGTCGTACCCGAGGGGCGACGTGCGGCACGTCTCGGACATCGACGTGACCAAGTCGGGCCGCCTCCTGGTCAGTTCGGCCACGGACGCCGGCGACGACGGGCCGTTCGACTCCGCGGTGAGCGAGGCCGGCAAGCTGTCCATCACTTCCGCGGGGAAGCTGCGGCTGATGGTCGACCGGTCTCCCGAGGTCCTGGAGAAGGTCGCGGGCCACAAGATCGAGGCGCTGCACTGCCTCCCCGGCTCCGACCTCGCGGCCCTGGGCACGGACGACGAGAACGCGGGCGGCGCCCTCACCACGCGCCGCCTCTGCGACTGACTTCGGCATCGCCCGTCCGCCGCTTCCGGCGTACGGGACGCGGCGCTCCGAAGCGCCCCGCACGCCGGTAGAGGCGGACGACCGCCGCACACTGCAGGGCCATGGCCGACGCCATGGCCAGGCAGATGCCCGGCAGCCCCATCCCCGACAGGGTGTAAGCGAGCGCCAGTTGGACCACCACCCCGCACGCCGTGATGCGCGCGAGGGCCGGGCTTGTGCCGCTGCCCTCGAACACCCCGCCCAGCGCGATGAAGCAGGCCAGCAGCACCAAGTACGGCCCCAGGCACCGCAGATACAGCGCCCCCGCGTCAGCCACCTGCCCCTCGGCGCCGAAGCCCCGCATGATCCACGCCCCTGCGGCGAGCAGCAGCAGCGCGGCCGTGAGGCCCAGCGCCCCCGCGATGATCAGCGCCTGACGCCCTACGGCCCGCCGTTCGTCGCGTCCGGTGCCCAGCAGGTGGGCGGTGTGGATGGCCGCGGCCTGGCGCACGGAGTAGAAGGCCATGGTCGCCAGGTACATCGCCTTGGTCGCGATGCCGTACGCGGCGACCTCCCCGACGCCGATCCTGGCGACCACCGCGACCAGCGCGAGCGCGCCCGCCATCCGTACGACGAAGTCGGCCGACATGGGCAGGCCCGTGGCCGCCGTCCGGCGCGCGTCGGCGACCAGGCCCTTCCCGTTCCCCTCACGCGGCGCCGCGCGCAGCAGTCCGTTGCGGCGCAGCGCGACGAGGCCCACGAGCAGGGCGACACCCCGGCCGAGGACCGTGGCGATCGCCGCCCCGCGGACGCCCAGTTCCAGGCCCAGGATGAAGAGCGGATCCAGGACGAGGATCAGACCGTTGGCCAACAGGGCGAGCCGCATCGGGGTACGGGTGTCGCCCGCGCCCTTGAGGATTCCGTCGACGACGTTCGTGGCGAAGTAGACCGCTGTCCCCGGCAGCGCGATCGCGAAGTAGCCGGTGGTGAGGGCGAGCGCGTCCCCCTCACCACCGCCGAGGACCAGCCGGGCCAGCGGCTCCCTGCACAGGTAGCCGCCGACGGCCACGACCGGCGTGATCGCCGCCCACAGCGCCCATCCGCCGCGCACCGCGGACCGTACCGCCGCCGGATCCCTCGCTCCCCGGGCCCGTGCGACCAGGACGGTCGTTCCGGAACCGGCCATGAGGATGACGCCGAGCAGCAGGTTCTCGACGTTCGTGGCGACGGCCACGGCGGCGACCGCGTCCCCGCCGAGCCGGGCCACCCAGACCATGTTGATGATCCCGGCCGTGACCCCGGCGAGCAGCTCGAAGTAGACCGGGTACGCGAGCGAGACGAGTCGGCGGCGGTGGTCTGTCGGTGGTGATGTCCGGCCCATGACCCATCCCCCTCTATCCGCTGTACCTCTTTTCGAGGTACAGCGGATAGAGATAGCATCGACCGCGCCGGGCGACAAGGGTGCGCCGCTCACGAACGTGCGACGAAGGGGCTCAACTCACATGCTGGAGCTGTCGATTCTGGGCTTCCTCCACGAGGAACCCCTGCACGGCTACGAACTCAAGACCCGCATCCAGGGCCTGAGCGGCCACATCCGCCCGGTCAGTGACGGCGCGCTCTATCCGGCGATCACCCGCCTGGTGAAGGCGGGCCTGGTCGAGCAGCGCACCGAGCCGGGCAAGAGCGCCGCGCCCCGCCGGATCCTCTCCCTCACCAAGGCCGGGGACGGCGAACTCCTCGCCCGCCTCCGGAACCCCAAGGACGCCGAGATCACCGACGGGCAGCGCTTCTTCACCCTGCTCGCGTTCCTGCGCCAGCTCCCCGACCCGGCCGAGCAGGCCGCCGTACTCCGCCGCCGCCAGACGTTCCTGGACACACCGGCGAGCTTCTTCTACCGCGACGGGAAGCCCGTGACGGCGGAGGAGGCGCCCGACCTCTTCCGGCAGGGCATGCTCCGGATCGCCCGCGCCACCGGCACGGAGGAGAAGAAGTGGCTGACCGAGGCCATCGACACCCTTGAGGCCGGGATCGACGACCTTGAGGCCGGGCGCGCCTGAGAGATCAGGGCCGCTGCGCCGCGACCAGTTCCCTGGCCTCCTCGTCCGTCGCGACCGACGGCGGGGAGCCCTCCAGGGGCTGACGGGCCGTCTCCTTCATCGCGGTGACCGCGATGATGCCGACCAGACCCGCGAGCATCGTGTAGAACGCGGGCATCAGGTCGTTTCCGGTGGCGCCGATCAGCGCCGCGACCACCAGCGGGGTCGTACCGCCGAAGAGCGAGACCGAGATGTTGAAGCCGATGGACAGGGAGCCGTAGCGGACGTCCGTGGGGAAGAGGGCGGGGAGCGATGAGGACATGACGCCCAGATAGCAGACGAGGGCGAGGCCGAGGATGAGCAGGCCGGTGAAGACCGCGACCGTGCCGCCCTGCTTGATGAGGAGGAAGGCCGGCAGGGCGAGGACGAAGAAGCCCACCGAACCCGCCATCAGGACCGGCTTGCGGCCGATGCGGTCGGAGACGCGGCCCACGGTGTTGATGAGCGCCATCAGGATCAGCATGACGATCACGATGGACATCAGGCCGCCGGTCTCGCCGAAGCCGAGCTGCGTCAGATACGTCGGCATGTAGGACAGCAGCATGTAGTCGGTGATGTTGAACGCGGCCACCAGGGCGATGCAGAGCAGCATCGCCCGCCACTGGCCGAAGAAGGAGTCCTTGAAGGACTTCTTCTGGCGTTCGGCGGCCGGACCGCTCTCCGCCTCCGCCATCTTCTGGAAGGCGGGCGACTCGTCGAGCTTCAGTCGCAGGTAGAGGCCGATGAGGCCGAGCGGCGCCGCCACCAGGAACGGGATGCGCCAGCCCCAGGACTGCATGGCGTCGTCGCTGAGCCACACGGTGAGGGAGGTGACCAGGACCGCGGCGACCGTGTAGCCGATCAGGGTGCCGAACTCCAGGAAGGAGCCCCAGAATCCGCGGCGCTTGTCGGGCGCGTACTCGGCGATGAAGGTCGCCGCACCGCCGTACTCGCCGCCCGTGGAGAAGCCCTGCACCATGCGGCAGAGGACGAGGAGGACCGGGGCCCAGACGCCGATGGTGGCGTAGCTGGGGATCAGGCCGATCGCCAGGGTCGCCGTCGACATCATGATCATGGTCAGCGCGAGGATCTTCTTGCGGCCGACGCGGTCGCCGAGAGGGCCGAAGAACATGCCGCCGATGGGGCGCACGAGGAAGGCGGCGGCGAAGGTGGCCAGCGAGGAAAGGGTCTGCGCGGTGTCGTTGCCGGAAGGGAAGAACTCCTTGCCGATGATCACCGCGAGGTAGGCGTAGACGCCGAAGTCGTACCACTCCATGGCGTTGCCCAGGGCGGTGGCCTTGACCGCCCGCTTGACCTGGGCCTCTTCGGTGACGGTGATGTCCGACTGGCGCAGGCGCGGGTTCTTGCGGCGGTGGATCGCGCGGAAGAGCGCGCGGTGCCGGGCCATGGCCTCCGGAGCGGGTGCCGGTGTCTCGGGTGCTTCGGGGGCGCTCACGGGGCAGTCACTCTCTCGGTCGGCGATGGGCGTTCACCGATGAAACGACCTGTGTGGCCGGTACATCGACATGTGGTCGTCTGCCCTGCTGGGCGACGTCAACACTGCCCATTCCGGAGAGCGGAAAGTGCCCGCCATTGGTCCTCGCCGTGCGGGCCCCAAGTCCTGACTCCGCGGGACTTGGGGCCCGACGCGCTCAGCGCGCGTACAGCTGCGTCGAGGGCACGATCTGCTGTTCCTGGCCGGGGCTGGACCAGAGCAGCTTCATGTGGGCCTCGCCGGTCTGTTCCGCGTACTCGACCTTGACCGAGTGCCGCTTGCCCGCCGTGAGGGCGACCTGGGCCTTGTCGATCTTCGGCTCGTGCGGCGTCCACGAGTCGATGACGAGCTTGCCGTCGATCCACACCCGCGCCATGTCGTCCGAGACGGTCGTCAGGGTGTACGTCTCCGAGCGGCGCGGCTCCAGCTTCCCGGTCCAGCGGATGCCGAACTTGTCGGAGGGGATACTTGCCGCTGGCGAACCCTCGTACTTCCAGGCGTGGTTGAGCGTGCGGTCGGTGCGGGTGATCTTCGGCGTGCCGCTCAGATCCGCATTGTCGAAGATCTCCTGCTTGAGGCCCTTGCCCTTGCCGGGACGGGCCGTCGGTCCCGGATCCACCGTCAGCTCGATGACGGTGGCGGTGTCGTTGGTCGCGGCGCCGGACGGCTTCACGTCGATGCCGTCACCGGCCTCGGTGACCATCACCTTCTGGTCGCTGCCGAGCACCCTCGCCGACGTGACGTCGAAGTCCGTACGCGCCTTCAGGTGCAGGGCGGCGCCGGACGCCGGCCACTGGGTGACCGCCGCGTAGAGCTTGTCGCCCTTGCGGCTGACCGAACCCCAGGACGGTTCCTCGACGAGCCCGCCGTAGCGGGCGCCGAACACCGCGTTCCCCTGACCCGACGTACGCAGCCAGTCGCCCATCTGCCGCAGGCGGTCGACGGACGGCTGCGGGACGCGGCCCCGTGCGTCGGGGCCGACGTTCAGGAGGTAGTTGCCGCTGCGGGACGTCGTGGAAAGGAGGTTCTTGACCAGGGTTGCCGACGACTTCCAGTCGGTGTCGTAACGCGCGAAGCCCCAGTGGCCGTTGAGGGTCATGCAGGATTCCCAGAGCTGGCCGTCGACCGGGGCGCCGGGGATCTCCTGCTCGGGGGTGCCGTAGTCGCCGTCGACCACGCGGCGCTTGCCGACGCGGTTGTTGATGATCAGGTCCGGATCGAGGTCGCGGAGGTAGGCCTCCAGCCTCTCGCCGTCCTTCGCCGTCCAGGGGTTGTTGGGGTTGTCGGTGTCCCACTCGCCGTCGAACCAGAGCAGCGCCGGGTCGTAGTTGTCCACCAGCTCCTTGAGCTGGGCGCGCATCCGCTTCTCGTACTTCGGGAAGGTGGCCGGGTCCGGGAAGTCCGGGTCGTGCCAGTCCCAGATCGAGTAGTAGAAGCCGAGCTTGATGCCCGCGTCGTCGGAGGCCTTCTTCAACTCGGCGAGGATGTCGCGTTTCTTGTCGAAGGAGGAGTGGTCGCGCAGGTTCCAGTCGCCCACCTTCGTGGGCCACATCGCGTACCCCTCGTGGTGCTTCGAGGTGATGACGATGTAGCGCATTCCGGCGTCCTTGGCCGCCTTGACCACGGCCTTGGCGTCGAAGTCGGCCGGATCGAACGTCGCGGCCTGCTTCTCGTACTCGGCCTTCGGGATGTCGCACTGGCGCTGGATCCACTCGGCGTCGCGGCAGACGGAGCCGTCGGCCTTCTTGTACTCGCCCTCCAGGTTGGAGTACGCGCCGAAGTGGATGAACATGCCGAAGCGGTCCTGCCGGAACCAGCTGGTGCGGTCGGAGGTGAACGGGTCGTCGGTGGCGTGGTCGGTTCCGGGGCCGGTGGGAGGCGCGGACCGCTCGGCCGTGGAGGACGCGGGGGCGGGGGGGTCCGTCGGCGCGGCGACCGCGGTGGGGACGGCGGTCGCGGCGAGGGCCGAGGCGAGGAGCAGGGCGATCCCGGCGACTCTTCGCCGGGTGCGACTGAACGGTGTGCGCATGGGGCGGCTCCCTGAGGTTGACGGGTCGCTCGGGAACGTAGGGTTGAATACATCGGATGTCAATGTGCCCAACTGATCCGGATGGGGCCGATGTTGGCGTCGCCGCGTGACATCGCTCCGATGACTGACTGCCCTATCCGGGTCAGGTGGACGCGATCCGGACATGGAGCCGGAGTTGGCCGGGATGCGGGCCCACGAGGGTGGGACAAAGTCCCGGCGGCTGGGCTACGCTCCGATCGGCGCTTCGGAAACCGAAGCGCCCGGAGCCAGAAGGAGCGAAACCGATGAATCTCGACTTACGTGATGTACTGGCGCCCGGCGCACCCGGCGAGACCCGGCTCCTGCTCGCGCCGGACGTCCTCTTCCACAGCCCTGTCGCGGACTACAGCGGGCGGGACGACGTGGCACACCTCTTCCCGAAGATCGGGGAGTGCCTGACCGGGATCGAACCGCTGCGCGAATTCACCGAGGCCGGGGAGGACGGGCGGGGCGGCAAGGAGCAGCACAGCGTGACGACCTTCACCGGCCGGGTGGGCGAGGAGTCGGTGTACGGCACCTTCGTCCAACAGGTGAACTCCGCGGGCCAGTTGGTGGAGGCGACCCTGCTGCTGCGTCCGCTCGGTGTGCTGACGACCGCCGTCTACCGGATGCGGGACGCGCTCATCGCCGACCCTCTGCCGAGTCGGCGCTGACCTCCGTGCTGCCGTCCGTGGCGGCCGGTGTGCCGCCGTCCGTGGCGGCCTGCCCGCTGCCGTCGGTGGCGACCTCCGTGGCCCAGCGCTCGGCCCACGCGTCCAGGGGCCGCAGGGCCCGGTGGGCGTCGCGGCCGAGGGCGGTCAGGGCGTAGGAGCTGTCTGGCAGTTGCCGGACCAGACGGGCTTCGAGCAGCTCGGTCAGGCGCTGGCGCAGCACGCTGGACGACATCGCGTCGCACCGCTCCTGCAGCGCGCGGAACCCCAGCGGTTCGGCCCGCAGCTCCCAGACGATCCGCAGGCTCCAGCGCCGCCCGAACAGGTCGAGGGCGGCCATCAGGGGACGGCCGGTGGTGGAGGCGCGGGTCGGCTTGCCGGGCAGCGGTGCGGTCATCCGCCGACGCTAGCACCGGGGTCAGGCTGTTCGAAGCGGTGTGCGGCGGGCGGGGGATACGCCGTGAGGACGCCTTGAGGGCGTCTTGACCATGGTCGCCGGGGGGTTCATCGTGGGGCGCCGTCCAGCACTGCTCGGGCGTCCGCCCGAGCATCGACGACCCGGGAGGGCATCCCTACGTCATGCCCCTGGCCCGCCGCACCTTCCTCACCGCCCTCGCCGGAACGACCGGCGCCGCCGTCGCCTGTTCCGGTTCCACCGCCGACGGCGCCCCGACCTCCGGCCCGTCGCCCGCGGTCAAGGCCGCGCGGCGCCTGCTGCCCGGTCACTGGAAGCAGCTCACGTTCAGAACCGAGGGGCCCGACGACGCCTTCCGGATATCCGGGCGACGCGGGCACATCACCGTCGCAGGGCCGACCCCCGCCGTCCAACTCACCGGCCTGCGCCACTACTTGAAGCACACAGCGCACGCGAACATCACCTGGGCAGGCGACCAGCTGGACCTGCCCGAGCGACTCCCCGGCCTCGACGAGCCGGTGACCGGGCGCGCCAACGCCCCGCACCGCTTCGTCCTCAACGACACGAACGACGGCTACACGGGGGCGTACCACGACTGGTCGTACTGGGAGCGCGAGATCGACGTGCTCGCGCTGCACGGCTACAACGAAGTGCTCGTGTACGTCGGCGCCGACGCTCTCTACCACCGCGTGTTCCAGGAGTTCGGCTACTCCGACCAGGAGTTGCGCGAGTGGATCCCGGCCCCGGCCCACCAGCCGTGGTGGCTGCTGCAGAACATGTCCGCGTTCCCGTACCCCGTCTCGCGCCAACTCCTCGACCGGCGGGCCGCTTTGGGGCGCCGTATCGCGGACCGGCTGCGCGACCTCGGCATGACACCCGTCCTCCCCGGCTACTTCGGGACCGTGCCGCCCGACTTCACCGCGAAGAACCCCGGGGCGAGGACCGTGCCGCAGGGCGACTGGGTCGGCTTCGCGCGGCCCGACTGGCTGGACCCGCGCACCGAACACTTCGGCAGGGTCGCCGCGGCCTTCTACCGCACCCAGGACGACCTCTTCGGCACCTCGACCATGTACAAGATGGACCTCCTCCACGAGGGCGGAAAGCCGGGCGACGTCCCGGTGCCGGAAGCGGCGAAGGCCGTCGAGAAGGCACTCCAGGCCGCGCACCCCGCCGCCACCTGGGTGATACTCGGCTGGCAGAGCAACCCGCCCAAGGCGATCGTCGACGCCGTCGACAAGTCGAGGATGCTCGTGGTCGACGGCCTCTCCGACCGCTTCCCGAAGGTCACCGACCGCGAGTCCGACTGGAACTCGACCCCGTACACCTTCGGCTCGATCTGGAACTTCGGCGGACACACCACCCTCGGCGCCAACACCCCCGACTGGGCCGCGCTCTACGAGAAGTGGCGCACGAAGGAAGGCAGCACGCAACGCGGCATCGCGCTGATGCCGGAGGCGGCCGACAACAACCCGGCCGCCTTCGAGCTCTTCTCCGAACTGGCGTGGCGCACGGGCGACTTGGACCTCGAAGCCTGGTTCACCGACTGGTCCGTGTCCCGCTACGGCGCGGCCGACCCGCACGCGGCCGCCGCCTGGGACGTCTTGCGCCGCACGGCGTACGGCACGACCCGTGCCGACGAGTGGGCCGAGGGCGCGGACGGCCTCTTCGGCGCACGGCCCGACTTGTCGGCGAAGTCGGCGGCGGCGTGGTCACCGAAGGCGATGCGGTACGAACCGGCGGACTTCGAGCCCGCCCTCGCCGAACTGCTCTCTGTGCAGCGGGGGTCGCGCGACTCCTCCGCCTACCGCCGCGACCTCCTGGACGTGGCGCGCCAAGCCCTCTCCAACCGCAGCCGGGTACTCCTCCCCTCCATCAAGGAGGCGTACGACGACCGGGACACCGGCCGTTTCGACGAGCTGACCCGGAACTGGCTCGGACTCATGGACCTGCTGGACAAGCTGGTGACCACCGACTCCCGTCATCTGCTGGGCCGTTGGGTGGCCGACGCGCGGTCATGGGGCGCCGACGCGAAGGAACGGGACCGGCTCGCGTACGACCAGCTGTCACTGCTCACCGTGTGGGGCACGCGGTCCGGGGCGGACGCGGGGCTGCGCGACTACGCCAACCGGGAGTGGGCCGGTCTGGTCGGCGGGCTCTACCGGCTGCGCTGGGAGACCTACTTCAAGGAGCTGCGGGCGGCGCTCGACGAGGACAGGGCTCCGAAGGCCATCGACTGGTTCGCGCTAGAGGACGGTTGGATTCGTGACCCGGGGCGTCTTGCTGTCCGGCCGAGTGGGGACACGTACAAAGTCGCTGTTCAGGTGCGCGAACGGCTGACCGAGACCCGCTGACCGAAGGGGGCACGACCTCCAAGATCACCAACTCGCCCTCCCTTGACGGGTATACGTCACTCTCGAACTCTGGTAGGAAACCTTCCTAACAGAACGCGGAAGAGCCCAAGCGTCAACCCAAGAGTCATCGGATCGACGAACTCCCCCACCTTGGAGGTCCCGTGCCCACCCCCCATCGCGCCCCCACCCCCCGCATCCACACCTCACGCCGCACCCTGCTCGCCTTCATGGGCGCCTCGCTCGTCGCCGGCCCGGTCATCGCCTCCCAGACGGCAGGCGCCGCCCCCTCCCCCAAGGCGGGCGGGCTCGACGATCCGGCGAAGAAGGAGATCGCCATGAAGATCGTGTGCAGCGCCGAGAACTCCGACCTCAACTGGAAGGAGTACTACCGCTACTGCGAGGACATCGGCGACGGCCGCGGCTACACCGCCGGAATCATCGGCTTCTGCTCGGGCACCGGTGACATGCTCGACCTCGTGGAGCTCTACACCCGGCGCAAGCCGGGCAACGTCCTGGCCAAGTACCTGCCCGCGCTGCGCCGGGTGGACGGCACCGACTCCCACGAGGGTCTCGACCCCACGTACAAGCCGGACTGGGAGAGGGCCGCGGAGGACCCCGAGTTCCAGAAGGCGCAGAACGACGAGCGCGACCGTGTCTACTTCAACCCGGCCGTCAGGCAGGGCAAGACGGACGGCATCGGTGTCCTCGGGCAGTTCACGTACTACGACGCGATCGTCATGCACGGCGACGGCAGCGACAGCACCAGCTTCCGCAACATCCGCGAGCGCGCGCTGCGTTCGGCGAAGCCGCCGGCACAGGGCGGCGACGAGACGGACTACCTGAACGCCTTCCTGGACGCGCGGGTCTGGGCGATGAAGCAGGAGGAGGCACACGAGGACACCAGCCGGGTCGACACGGCGCAGCGGGTGTTCCTGGACAGGGGCAACCTGAACCTGGACACACCGCTGGAGTGGAAGGTGTACGGAGACTCGTACCGCATCGGCTGAGGCCACCCGCAGAGGCGCGGGGCGCCGACACCGGCACCCCGCGCCACGCTGATGTAGCAGCGCTTAGGTGATGAGTGAAGAATTCCTCGCTGGTGCTGGAGGGTGCGGTCGGCCGATCCTGGCTGAATGATCGGAATGAACGCGTTCCTCGGCGTCGCAGTGGTGTCCCTGGGCATGGTCCTCACGCCGGGACCCAACATGATGTACCTCGTCTCGCGCAGCATCACGCAGGGCAGGCGGGCCGGGGCGATCTCCCTGGCCGGGGTCGCAGTCGGCTTCCTCGTCTACCTGACGGCCGCGAACCTGGGCCTGTCGCTGGTCTTCCTGGCGGTCCCCCAGCTGTACGTGGCCGTGAAGCTGGCCGGGGCGGCATACCTCGCGTGGCTGGCCTGGAAGGCGCTGAAGCCGGGCGGCGTATCGGTCTTCGCCCAACAGGAGTTGACCCCGGACTCGCCCCGGCGGCTGTTCTCGATGGGGATGCTCACGAACCTCCTGAACCCGAAGGTCGCCATCATGTACGTCTCGCTCATACCCCAGTTCATCGACCCGGCGGCGGGTCATGCCTTGGTACAGGGCTTCGTGCTCGGCGGCATCCAGATCTCCATCAGCCTGGGGGTGAACCTCGCCGTCGTCCTGGCGGCGGGCACGATCGCGGTGTTCCTGGCCCGCCGTCCGAGTTGGCTGCGGGTGCAGCGGTATGTGATGGGGACGGTGCTGGGCGGACTGGCGATCAAACTGGCGACGGACCGCTCTCCGGCGGCGGTGACGTGAGGCACCGATTGCGGGACCTCACCCCCGGCGCCCCCGGCGGGGCGCGGCGACCGTAGCCGCCAGTAGCGCGACCACTCCCCCGAGGACCATCACCACGGTGGTGGACGTCGCGTCCACCACCGTTCCGCCCGCCAACGCGCCCAGCGCGAACGTCGCCTGGAACGAGGACGTGAACACCACGGACGCCGCCTCGGGCGCACCCGGCGAGGCCGTCACGAACCATGTCTGGGAGCAGACCGGCACCGCCCCGTACGCGACGCCCCAGGCCAGGAGCAGCACCAGCGCGCCCGCCTTCCCCGCGCCCAGCACCGGCAGCAACAGCGTCGCGGCGGCGAGCAGGCACGCCGCCGCCGTGAACGTGACGTGCAGCTCGCGCCGCACCCACGCGCCGGCCAGGAAGTTGCCGGCGATGCCCGCGGCGCCGTACGCGAGCAGGTAGGCGGTGATGAGGCGCGGGCCCGCACACGTCACCTCCGCCAGGAATGGAGTGACGTAGGTGTACGTGCCGAAGTGCGCCGTCACGACGAGGAACGTCACGGCCAGGCCGCGGCGGACGCGGGCGGTCCTGAGCAGGTCGCGCAGCACGCTGAGGCGGGTGACGCTCTGCGGAGGCAGGGGCGTCAGGGAGACCATCAGCGCGGCCAGCACACCCAGTGTCAGGATGCCCATCGTGATGAACGCCGCGCGCCAGCCCGCCAGTTGACCGAGCAGGGTTCCCGCGGGCACGCCGAGCACCGATCCCAGCGGGACGGCGGAGAAGATCACGGCGGTCGCCCGCCCGGCCTGGGCCTCGGGGACCAGCCGGACCGCAAGCCCCGATCCGATGGACCAGAAGGCGCCGATGACGAGTCCGACGAGGACCCGGGAGACCAGCATCAGCCAGTAGCCGGGCGCGATCGCCGCGAGGAAGTTCGCGAGGGCCAGGACCAGGATCAGGGCGCCGAGCATGTGGCGACGGTCGACGCTTCCGGTTGTGACCGTGACGGTCGGTGCGGCGACAGCCGCGAGTATGCCCGGCAGGGTCATCATCAGGCCCGCCGTGCCGTCCGAGAGGCCGAAGCTGTCGCCTATGGGGGTCAGTAGGCCGATCGGCAGGATCTCGGTCGTGACGATGGAGAAGATCCCCATCGTCACGGCGGCGACGGCCGGCCAGCCGCCTCGCCGTGAGCGGGCGGAGGGGGCGGCCGGGGATGGTGATGTGGTGGGTCTGGGCATGTCGTCGAGTTCAGCAGCGCCCCCCGACCCCGGTCTGGCACATATTCGACGTCAATGTGCCGTGGCCAGGGTGATGTCGGATTTCCTCGCGGTGGCCCCGACCGACCCTCGGCTCAGTGGGTGATCGCGGGCTCCGGCTCCGCCGAACTCGCCTTGTCGCCCAGGTGGTTGAAGACCAGGTTCAGGGCCACCGCCAGCAGGCAGCCCGTGGAGATTCCCGATCCGAGGACGATCTGCGCCCAGGCCGGGAACGCGTCGTAGAAGCCGTCCGACAGCGCGGGTGCCAGGCCCGCGCCCAGGGTGACCACGACGATGAGGGCGTTGTCGCCCCGGTGCAGGTCCGCCTGGAGCAGCGTCTGGATGCCGCTGACCGCGATGGAGCCGAAGAGGAAGAGGCTGACTGCCGCCAGGACCGGCATCGGGACCACGGAGATCAGGGCGGCCGCCGCCGGGCTGAGGCCGATCAGGACGAGGATCGCGCCGCTGAGCGCCACCACGAAGCGGCTGCGCACCTTGGAGATGACGACCAGGCCGATGTTCTGCGCGAACGCGCTCGCGTGGAAGGCGTTGAAGAGCGGGCTCAGTGCCGAGCCCAGCGCGTCGGCGCGCAGGCCGCGGGCGATCGTCTTCTCGTCGACCTCCTTGTCGACGATCTTCCCGAGGGCGATCATGTCGGCGGTCGACTCGGTGAGGATCACCAGCATCACGACGCACATCGAGATGATGGCCGGGATGTTGAACTCCGGTGCGCCGAAGTGCAATGGAGAGGGGATGCCCACCAAAGCCGCGTCGCCCAGCTTCGAGAAGTCGGCGAGGCCCATCGGGATCGCGAGCAACGTACCGAAGACCATCGCGAAGAGCATGCTGATCTGCTTGAGGAAGCCGCGCGTGAAGCGCTGGAGCAGCAGCATGACCAGGACCGTTGCGCCCGCCAGGCCTATGCTGGCCGGCTCCGGGGTGCCCGTCGGCGAGTCGTCCACGATCCAGTCGTACGCGACGGGGATGAGGGAGACGCCGATCAGGGTGATGACCGATCCCGTCACCACCGGTGGGAAGAAGCGGACCAGGCGCGAGAAGTAGGAACTGACCAGGAAGCCGAAGATGCTTGAGACGATGATCGCCCCGAAGACGACCGGCATCCCCGCCTCGACACCGCCCTGCGTCGTGAGGATCGTCAGCATCACGCCGACGCCCGCGAACGAGACTCCGTTGACGAAGGGCAGGCGGGAGCCGATGAAGTTGCCTATGCCCAGCGTCTGGAGCAGCGTCGCGATGCCCGCCATCAGGAGGCTGCCGCCCATCAGTACGGCGGTGTCCCCCGGCGACATCTTGGCGGCGACGGCCACGACGAGCGGGACCGAGACCGCGCCCGCGTACATGGAGGCGACGTGCTGGAGGCTTGCGACGAGCATCCGGCCCGGCGGCAGGATCTCGTCGACCGGATGGACCTCCGGAAGAACCTCAGGGGCCGTTTCGGCAGGGCGGGGCTGAGAACTCATGGGTGGCGCTTCTTCCGTGTGCGTGACGCCGGAAGTCGGTCCCGTCCCATGGGAGTTCACGAGGCATGGGGCGGGGCCGACCATCAGTCCGACTGGAAAGTAACTTCCGCGATGCGGGCGGCGTCACGCACGTTACGTCAGTGGGCCCCCGCCGGGGAAGACCCTTCGTGCACCCTCTGTTCAGCGATTTCTCCCCCGGGCTCCATCGGATTGGTCACGTCGTCGTCCTCACCGCGCTTGCCGATGTGGTTGAAGACCAGGTTCAGGAGAACCGCCGCGACACAGCCGGTGGAGATGCCCGAGTCGAGGATGATCTTCGCGGTCTCCGGGAACGCGTGGTAGAACTCCGGCGCCGCGATCGGGATGAGGCCGACGGCCAGCGAGACGGCCACGATCAGGACGTTGTTGTCACGCTCCAGGTTCGCCTTCACCAGCGTCTGGATGCCGCTCGCCGCGACCGAGCCGAAGAGGACGACACCCGCGCCGCCGAGCACCGGACGCGGTACGACGGCGATGAGCGAGGCGGCCATCGGGCACAGGCCCATCAGGACCAGGAAGCCGCCACCCGCGGCGACGACGTACCGGCTGCGGATCTTCGTCATCGCGACCAGGCCGATGTTCTGCGCGAACGCGCTGCACATGAAGCCGTTGAAGAGCGGGCTGATCGCCGAGCCGAGGGTGTCGGCGCGCAGGCCGGCCGCGATGGTCTTCTCGTCGGCGGGGCGCTCCACGATCTCACCGAGAGCGAGCATGTCGGCGGTGGACTCGGTCATCGAGACGACCATCACGACACAGAGGGAGACGATCGCCGCCGCCGCGAACTGCGGGGCGCCGAAGTGGAACGGCGTCGGGAAGCCGACGATGTCCGCGTCACCGACCGGGCTGAAGTCCGTGACACCGAACGGGATCGCGATGACCGTGCCGACGACGAGGCCGAGGAGCACGGCGATCTGCTTGACGAAGCCGGTGGTGAAGCGGCGCAGCAGCAGGACGATCACGAGGGTGATGCCCGCGAGGCCGAGGTTCTTCATCGAGCCGTAGTCATCGGCGCCCGGCACGGGTCCCTGTGCCCAGCCGAAGGCGACCGGCATGAGCGAGATGCCGATGAGCGTGATGACCGTGCCGGTCACCACCGGTGGGAAGAAGCGGACCAGTTTGGAGAAGAAGGGCGCCGCGATGAAGCCGAGGATGCCCGCGACGATGACCGCGCCGAAGATGATCGGGAGCGCGTCGTCCTTGTTGTCGGTCGAGTCGACGACGGCGAGCATGGGCGCGACACCGGCGAAGGTGACGCCGTTGACGAAGGGCAGCCGGGCGCCGATCTTCCAGATGCCGAGCGTCTGGAGGAAGGTGGCGAGGCCGGCGGTGAACAGACACGCGCCGGTCAGGAAGGTGAGTTCCTTCGCGGAGAGGCCGATCGCCGCGCCCACGATGAGCGGCGGGGCGACGACCCCCGCGTACATGGCCGCCACGTGCTGGAGGCCGGTCGTGGCCATCTTGAGCGGGGGGAGCTTCTGGTCGACGGGGTGTATCTCTTGTATGGCGCTCTCGCCGTCGACTTCGGATGGGTCTGGGGTGGTGCCTTGCTTGGTGAACCTGGGCTGAGTGGCCACTGTGGCTCCTCCGGTTGTTTTCCAGTACGGCGGGCTGTGCCGGCACTTTTCGCTTCTGGGAGGTGGTGCGTGGTGCAAGGGCTTGCTCGGTGTGAAGTTGTGGGTGGTGCGCCCAGGTAGTACTGACCGCCCCGGGAACGTGAAGCTTTGGGCCACGTTCCGGGGCGGCACTTGAGCAGCCCGCTCGGCTGCTCAAGTCCGGTCAAGGGCCGTCCCCCCTGACCGGAGTTCTTGGGTCAGGCCTCCGCGGCGATCCGCGCGAGGCGCTGCGCCTCGTCCCGCGCGGAGCGGGCGATGGCGTCCTCGTCGACGTGCAGCAGGCGGCCGTCTTCGACGATCGGCCGGCCGTTGACGAGGGAGAGCGTGACCGGGGCCGCCGCGCCGAAGACGATGGCGGTCACCGGGTCGGCGATCGAGGAGTGCCCGATGCCGTCGATCTTCCAGAGGACCAGGTCGGCGAGCTTGCCCGGCTCGAGCGACCCGATCTGGCTTGCACGGCCCAGGACTTGGGCACCGCCGAAGGTGCCGAGGCGCAGCGCCTGACGGGCGTTCAGGGCGGCTTCACGGTGCGCGCCGAGGCGGTTGATGAGCAGCGCGTTGCGCAGCTCGGTGTGGAGTTCGCCGGACTCGTTGGACGCGGTGCCGTCGACGCCGAGGCCGACCGGGACGCCCGCCTTGAGCATGTCGGGTACGCGGGCGATGCCCGCGGCCAGACGTGCGTTGGAGGACGGGCAGTGCGCGACGCCGGTGCCGGTGCGGGCGAAGGCGGCGATGTCGGAGTCGTTCATGTGGACGCAGTGCGCCATCCACACGTCGTCACCGAGCCAGCCCGTCGACTCGAAGTAGTCGGTCGGACCCATACCGAACAGCTCCTTGCAGAACTGCTCCTCCTCGACGGTCTCACTGCCGTGGGTGTGCAGACGTACACCCTTGGCGCGCGCCAACTCGGCGCCCTGCTTCATGAGTTCGGTCGAGACCGAGAACGGGGAGCAAGGGGCGACGGCGACCTGGGTCATCGCGTCGAAGGATGCGTCGTGGTGCTTGTCGACGGTCGCGGCGGTCGCGGCGAGCGCGCCTTCGAGGGTCTCGACGGCGAAGTCCGGCGGCAGGCCGCCGTCCTTCTCGCTGCGGTCCATGGAGCCGCGGGCCAGGGTGAAGCGGACACCCATGTCGCTCGCGGCGCCGATGATGGCGCCGGACAGGTCGCCCGAGTTCTTCGGGAAGACGTAGTGGTGGTCCATCGCGGTGGTGACACCGCCGCGGGCCATCATGCCGAGCGAGCCCTGGGCCGCCGCCTTCACCATCTGCTCGTCGATACGCGCCCACGTCGGGTAGAGCGCCGTCAGCCACTGGAAGAGGTTGTGGTCGGTGGCCAGGCCACGGGTGATCCACTGGTAGAAGTGGTGGTGGGTGTTGACCAGGCCGGGGGTCACCAGGTGACCGGTCCCGTCCACGCGGCGTACGACGTTGGCCAGGCCCTCGGGGGCCTTACCTGCGCCGATGGACTCGATCTTGTTGCCCGCGACGACGACGTATCCCGATGCGTACTCGGTGTCGTCGGCGTCGACGGTGGCGATCGCACAGTTCTCGATGACGATGCGCTGAAGGTCTGCCGGTGCTGCCATGGTGCTTCTTCCTTCTCTTGATTGTGGCGATGTGGGCACGGCATGACCCTAGGAAGATTTGAGTGCCGCGGCCGCGGGGCTGCGGGTGCCGAGATGGTTGAAGAACAGGTTGAGCAGGACCGCGGTCAGCGCTCCCGCACTGATTCCGGAGCCCAGGACGGTCTGCGCCCAGGCCGGGAATTCGGCGTAGAAGGTGGGCGCGGCGAGCGGGATGATGCCCGCTCCGAGCGCGACGGCCACCAAAATGATGTTGGAGCTGTCGTCGAGGCCCGCCTCGGAGAGCGTACGGATGCCGCTCACGGCGATGGAGCCGAAGAGGACGATGCCCGCGCCGCCGAGGACCGGCATCGGTACGAGGCTGACGACCGCGCCGAGCATCGGGAAGGCGCCGAGCACGATGAGGGCGCCGCCCGCGACGGCCACGACATAGCGGCTGCGGACACGTGTCAGGGAGACGACGCCGACGTTCTGTGCGAACGCGGAGGTCGGGAAGCCGCCGAAGACCGGGCCGACCAGGGTCGCGATGCCGTCGGTGCGCAGGCCGCGGGTGATCGTCTTTCCGTCGCTCTTGCGCTCGCAGATCTCGCCGAGGGCGAGCATGCCGGCCGACGACTCGGTCATCAGGACCAGCATCACGATGCAGAGCGAGAGGATCGCGGCGGGCTGGAACTCCGGGGCGCCGAAGGCGAACGGCGTCGGGAGCGCGGCCACCGGCGCGGACTTGAGGGCGCTGAAGTCGGCCATCCCGAACGGGATCGCGGCGAGCGTACCGATGAACATGCCCAGGAGCAGGGCGACTTGCTTGAGGAAGCCGCGTCCGAACCGCTGGAAGAAGAGGATCACGACGAGCGTGAAGGCGGCGAGCGCGAGGTACTTCATGGCGCCGAAGTCAGCTGCGGTCTTGTCGCCGCCCTGCGCCCAGGTGACGGGCACGGGCATCAGCGTCACGCCGATGAGCGTGATGACGACGCCGGTGACGAGCGGCGGGAAGAAGCGCAGGAGGCGCCCGAAGAAGGGTCCGACGGCGAGGCAGAAAACGCCTGCCACCATCACCGCGCCGTAGATGGCCGGGAGTTGGTGCCCTGTGGCGCTGTTCTCGGCGATGGCGAGGATGGGTGCGATGCCCGCCGACGACGCGGCGTTCACGAAGGGGAGCCGGTTGCCGACGAAGCCCTTGACGCCGAGCGTCTGCAGGATCGTGGCGAGTCCGGCGATCAGCAGGCTCGCCGCGATGAGGCGCGTCTGCGCGACCGCGTCCAGACCGACGGCCTGACCGATGATCAGCGGCGGAGTGACGACGCCCGCGTACATGGCGGCGATGTGCTGGAGCGCGGCGGGGACGAGCCGCGAGGGGTGAAGCTTCTCATCCACCGGGTGACAGTCGGGAGTTGAGTATCCGTCAGCTATGTCTGTCGTCGCCGATGGGGTGGAACACGGGCCTTTCGCCGGCCCCTTTGCAGGCTGTGCCATTGCTGCTGTTCCCTCCGGTGTGGCGCGCCCCCGTCCGCTGCGGACGGACGGGGGCGCGCGTCCCGCGTCAGAGGTTGGTCATGTCGACCGGGATCTTCGGCTGGACCCCGTCCCTGAGAACCGTGGCCTCGATCAGGCCGTAGGGACGGTCCGCCGCGAAGTAGACCTCGTTGTCGTTCTTCAGCCCGAAGGGCTCGAGGTCCACCAGGAAGTGGTGGTTGTTCGGCAGCGAGAAGCGGATCTCGTCGATCTCGCTCCGGCTGTTGATGACGCGCGAACCCATTTGGTAGAGGGTCTGCTGCAGCGAGAGGGAGTACGTCTCGGCGAAGGCCTGCAGGATGTGCTTCTTGGCCTGGTCGTACGACTTCTCCCAGTTGGGCATACGGTCCGCGTCGCTGGTCCAGTTGTAACGCCAGGCGGCGGAGACGTCGGTGCACAGGATGCGGTCGTACGCCTCCTTCAGCGTCGTGTACTTGTCCTTGACGTAGCCCCAGAACTCCGAGTTGGTGGAGTTCATGACCGTGAGGTCCTTGAGCCCGGAGATGATCTCCCAGTTCTCACCGTCGAAGGTGATCTGCGTGGTGCGCAGCTCCTGGCCCTTGCGGGCGAAGGAGTGGTTGACCTCGTCCGAGCCGATGAACCTGGAGTTGTTGTCCGAGGTCGCGATGCGCTCCCAGGAGTACTCCTGGATGCGGATGCGGGCGACCTTGATCGGCTCCTGGGACGTCACGAAGTGGCGGGCCAGGTGGATGCCGAACTGCTCGGCGGACTCGATGCCGTACTCCTTGGCGAACGCGAACACCGTGTTCTTGGTGGTGTCCGTCGGCAGGACGTTGGCGTTCGAGCCGGAGTAGTGGACGTCGTCCATGTCGCCGGAGAGGGCGACCGAGACGTTCAGGTCCTTGATGTGGTGGGTGTCGCCGTCCCGCGTGATCTTGACGACGCGGTTCTCTGCTTTGCCGTACTGGTTCTGGCCGAGAATCGTGGGCATGTCTGCTAGCTCCCTCGGTAAACGGAGTAGCCGAACGGGTTGAGCAGCAGCGGTACGTGATAGTGCTCGCCCGGCGTGACGGCGAACGTGATCGCCACCTCCGGGAAGAACACGTCGCTCGCACCGCTGTCCCTTACGCGGGGGGCGTCCTGCTGCGCCTCGGCTTGCTTCTTCTTGGCGAAGTACTCCTCGACCTCGAAGTCGAGTCGTACGTGGGTGGTGCCCTCCGGCAGCGCCGGCAGGTCCTTGCAACGCCCGTCCGCGTCGGTCGCGGAGCCACCGAGCGCCACCCACTCGGCGTCACGGCCGCTGCGGGCCGTGAGCGAGATGGCGACGCCCTCGGCGGGGCGTCCGACGCTGGTGTCCAGGATGTGCGTGGACACCGAGGCGGTGGTGTCAGTGCTCATCAGTCCTTGTCCTCTTCCACGAGACGGGTCAGCCGGATTCGGTTGATCTTCCCGAGTTCGGAGCGCACGTTCTCGCGCTCCTGCTCGGCGCTGTTGCCGATCCGGGTCTTCACCGCATCGCGCATCTGCTCACCGGTCGCGCCGGTGGCGCAGATCAGAAAGACGTGACCGAACTTCTCCTGGTAGGCCAGGTTCAGTTCGAGCATCTCTTCCTTGAGCTCCTCGGAGGCCCCCGCCATGCCGCGCTGTTCACGCGACGACGTGGGGTCCCCGGGCTTCGGGCGGCCGATCGGCGGGTGCCCGGCCATCGCCTCGGCCAGATCGTCGGCGGTCAGCTCGGCCATGGCGGCGTCACTGGCGGCGAAGAGGGCTTCGACGGTGGGGAAAGGGCGCTGGGAGAGCAGTGTGCTTCCCCAGGCCGATGAGGCGCAGGCCTCGTGGAGGGCGGCGGTGGCCACACTCTCCGGCAAGGCGTTGAACCGGGCAAGGCCCGGCGTCGAGCTCGAAGTCACGGGTGCCTCCGTGGCCATAGGGCCTTGTGCTGGACGGGCTGCGGATAGCTAACGCCAGCCGAAACACCACGTCAACACTTTGTTGAAAACTTCGGGTAACAAAGGCCGCCGTCCGGTTAACGGACGACGGCCATGTGGAGCCCTGTGACCTGGGAGGTCCTGGCGGATCCCGGAAGGTCAGGTGGAGCGGTTCAGGTAGTTGTAGACGGTGAAGCGCGAGACGCCGAGCGCGCCGGCGACCGTCTCCACCCCGTGCCGCACGGCGAAGGCGCCTCGCGCCTCGAGTATCCGTACGACCTCCTGCTTGGCCTTGCGGTCCAGCTCCGACAGGGGCTTCCCGCGCTTGCGCTCCAGGGCGAGCAGGATGTGGTCCAGGGAGTCCGCGAGCTGAGGCAGGCGTACGGCGATCACGTCCTCGCCCTGCCAGGCGAGGACGACGTCGTCGGTGCCCGCCTCGTCGGGGGGCACGATCTCGCCGCCCATGGCGTCCACGAGCGGCTTGACGGCGGCCACGAACGGGCCGTGGTCGTCTCTGGGACCGGTCATTCGATGGCCTCCCCCGACTCTCCGAGCACGTTCACCTGGAGCGAGACGCGCGTGGCGCCCGCCTCCAGGGCCTTGCGCAGCAGCGCGTCGACGGCGGTCAGGACCTCGTCCGCGCCGCCTTCCGCGGTATTGCCGAAGGGGCCGACGTCCACGGCGTCGAGCTCGGCCCCCTGGATGACGTCACGGGCCACCACCGCATGGGCGGGCGCCTCGTCCAGGTCGAAGGGTTCGGTCGTGAACTCCACTCTCAATCGCACGCGCACAACCTACTGCCGCGTGGTGATTTTCCGGCAGCCCCCTCTTGACAAGGGCGGATCCCCAACGGCAATCTTCCATCAGACAGAAATTAACTTCCGCAATACGGAAGGAGCGCGGAAGCCCCATGGGATACTCCGACCAGCGCTTCAATGTGAACCTGTCGATCCTCTTCACGGAACTCCCGCTCCTGGAGCGCCCCGCGGCCGCCGCCGCGGCGGGCTTCACGGCGGTCGAGCTGTGGTGGCCCTGGGTCGACGCCCCCACCCCCGAGCAGTCCGAGCTCGACGCCCTTCGGGCCGCGATCACGGACGCCGGCGTACAGCTGGTGGGCCTGAACTTCTACGCCGGGCAGCTGCCCGGACCGGACCGCGGCGCCCTGTCGATCCCGGGCGAGGAGAGCGAGAAGTTTCGCGCGAACCTCTCGGTCGCGGCGGACTTCGCCGAGTCCCTCGGCTGCAAGGCGCTCAACGCGCTGTACGGCAACCGGATGGAGGGCGTGGACCCCGCCGTCCAGGACGAACTCGCCCTGGAGAACCTGGTGTTGGCGGCCCGTGAGGCCGACCGCGTGGGTGCGGTGCTGCTGATCGAGGCCCTGAACAAGCCGGAGTCCCCGCGCTGCCCGATCGTCAGCGCGGACGCGGCCATCGCCGTGGTGGACAAGGTGAATTCCGCCACCGGTCTCGGTAACGCGAAGTTCCTCATGGACCTGTACCACCTGTCCATGAACGGTGAGGACCTGCCGGCCGTCATCGATCGGTACGTCGCCCAGACCGCGCACGTTCAGATCGCCGACAACCCTGGCCGTGGGGCCCCGGGCACGGGGTCGCTTCCGCTGGAGGAGCTGCTGGATCAGCTCCAGAAGGCGGGATACGAGGGATACGTCGGGCTGGAGTACAAGGCTGGCGACCGTCCCAGCTCTGAATCCTTCGGCTGGCTGCCGACCGGGAACTAGGCCGCCGCTTCGCGGCGGATCTTTCCCGCCCACCCACTCGATTGCCCCGCAGTAAGCAGAAAGGCTCTCACCATGAGCAACCTTCCCAAGATCGCGTGGATCGGACTCGGCATCATGGGGTCCCCCATGTCCGAGAACCTGATCAAGGCTGGTTACTCCGTCACCGGCTTCACCCTCGAGCAGGACAAGCTGGACCGCCTCGCGGCCGCCGGCGGCACCGTCGCCAAGTCCATCGCCGAGGCCGTCAAGGACGCCGACGTCATCGTCACGATGGTGCCCGCCTCTCCGCAGGTCGAGGCCATCGCGTACGGCGAGAACGGCATCCTGGAGAACGCGAAGTCGGGCGCGCTGATCGTCGACATGTCGTCGATCACCCCGCAGACCTCCGTGGACCTGGCCAAGGCCGCCAAGGACAAGGGCATCCGCGTCCTGGACGCTCCCGTGTCGGGTGGCGAGGCCGGTGCCATCGAGGCCGTGCTCTCCATCATGGTCGGCGGCGAGCAGGCCGACTTCGACGAGGCCAAGCCGCTCCTGGACGCCCTCGGCAAGACCATCGTGCTGTGCGGTCCGCACGGCTCGGGTCAGACCGTGAAGGCCGCCAACCAGCTCATCGTCGCCGTGAACATCCAGGCGTGCGCCGAGGCCGTCGTCTTCCTGGAGAAGTCCGGGGTGGACCTGACCGCCGCCCTCGACGTCCTGAACGGGGGGCTCGCGGGCTCGACCGTCCTGACCCGCAAGAAGGACAACTTCCTCAAGCGCGACTTCAAGCCCGGCTTCCGGATCGACCTGCACCACAAGGACATGGGCATCGTCACCGACGCCGCCCGCAATGTCGGTGCCTCGCTCCCGGTCGGCGCCGTGGTCGCCCAGCTCGTCGCCTCGCTGCGCACGCAGGGTGACGGCGGCCTCGACCACTCCGCGCTGCTTCGCGGCGTGGAGCGCCTCTCGGGCGCCGAGCTCTAAGCAGCCGGAAGGCTTCAAGAGCTCAACCGAACTTCCGGGCCGTGGCGGCGCTGACACCTGTCCTGTCGCGCCCAGGCGTCGCCGCGGCCCGGAACCCCAACCTCAACTTCAACAAACTGTTGACGTAGCTGTTCAGGCGTACTTACGCTCACGTCACCTCAGCAGTTCCAGTAGTCCGTACGGAAGGTCAACCTCGCCACCATGTCGAAGCGTGTGCTCACGACCGAGTCCGGCGCCCCCGTCGCCGACAATCAGAACTCAGCCACCGCCGGCGTCGGTGGCCCGCTTCTCCTCCAGGACCAGCACCTCCTCGAGAAGCTCGCCCGCTTCAACCGCGAGCGCATCCCGGAGCGTGTGGTCCACGCGCGCGGTTCCGGTGCGTACGGCTATTTCGAGGTGACCGACGACGTCACCGCGTACACCTCGGCCGACTTCCTGAACACCGTCGGCAAGCGCACCGAGACGTTCCTGCGCTTCTCCACGGTGGCGGACAGCCTCGGCGGCGCGGACGCGGTCCGCGACCCGCGCGGCTTCGCGCTGAAGTTCTACACCGAAGAGGGCAACTACGACCTCGTCGGCAACAACACCCCGGTGTTCTTCATCAAGGACCCGATCAAGTTCCCCGACTTCATCCACTCCCAGAAGCGCGACCCCTTCACGGGCAAGCAGGAGCCGGACAACGTCTGGGACTTCTGGGCGCACGCCCCCGAGGCGACGCACCAGGTGACGTGGCTGATGGGCGACCGCGGCATCCCCGCTTCGTACCGCCACATGAACGGCTACGGCTCGCACACCTACCAGTGGACGAACGAGGCGGGCGAGGCCTTCTTCGTGAAGTACCACTTCAAGACGAACCAGGGCGTACGCAGCCTCTCGTCCGAGCAGGCCGCCGAGCTCGCGGGCAAGGACGCCAACTCGCACCAGACGGACCTGCTTCAGGCCATCGAGCGCGGCGTGAACCCGTCCTGGACGCTGCACGTGCAGATCATGCCCGCGGCGGACGCGGCGGACTACCGCTTCAACCCCTTCGACCTGACGAAGGTGTGGCCGCACAGCGACTACCCGCTGCAGCGCGTGGGCCGCCTGGTCCTGGACCGCAACCCCGACAACGTCTTCGCCGAGGTCGAGCAGGCCGCGTTCTCCCCGAACAACTTCGTTCCGGGCATCGGCCCGTCGCCCGACAAGATGCTGCAGGGCCGCCTGTTCGCGTACGCCGACGCGCACCGCTACCGCCTGGGCGTCAACCACACGCTCCTCGCGGTGAACGCGCCGAAGGCCACCACGGCCGACAACTACGGCCGTGACGGTCTGATGGCGTCCAACGCGTACGGCCGTGACCGCAAGAACTACGAGCCCAACTCGTACGACGGCCCGGTCGAGACCGGCCAGGCCCTCTCCGCCCCGTTGGCCGTCAACGGTCACACGGGCACGCACGAGGCCCCGCTCCACACCAAGGACGACCACTTCTTCCAGGCGGGCGAGCTGTACCGCCTGATGTCGGCCGATGAGCAGGCCCGCCTGGTGGCGAACATCGCCGGCGGCCTCTCGCAGGTCACCCGCGACGACGTCATCGAGAAGAACCTCGCCCACTTCCACGCCGCCGACGCCGAGTACGGCAAGCGCGTCGAGGAAGCCGTCCGCGCCCTGCGCGAGGACTAGAACCCCCCAGCTGCGCCGGAGGATTGACGGGAGGTCAGTTCTCCGGTGCTGCGCCCGCACCATCACGGACCCGGATGAGGGGTGGTCCCGTGGTGTGACCGGGCCGGACGAGGACCGCGGCGGCTCTCGCGAGCCAGTGCGGTGGTTAAGGCGCTGCGATCCCCTTCTCGACCTGAGGGAAGAGGAACCCACAGAGCCATTCGCGGCCGCCGCGGTCCCAGCCGCTTCTTTCGGGCCCCTGGGCCTTGGACCCATATGACTCCGTCCGGCAGCGCGTATGCATGTTCCGCCAGTCGCGCGCGGTCGGACGGCTACAACTTCACATGGCAGTACGGCATTTCAGCAGAGCCAGAGCGCCGAGTACGGACGGTCCCGTACTCGGCGCTCTTTTGTGTCTGCGGGTCCATCGTGGCTTGTCGCGCAGTTCCCCGCGCCCCTTAAAGGGGCTCTCCCCCGGCGGTCGGGCCCTGAAGGGGCGCGGGGAACTGCGCGAGCAACCACGACGCGCCCGCAGGGACAAGCGAGACCTCCGCCTCAACGGACCCTCTCGCCCAACTCCAGCGTCGCCAGCATCCGTTCAAGCCGCGCGGCCCGCGTCTCCGGCGTCTTCGCCGTCATCAGGCGGTGCAGGATCACGTACTGGTCCGACTTGCCGAGGCCGTCAAAGGTCTTGCGAGCCGCCGGGCTCGCCGCGAGCGCCGCCGTCAGGTCGTCCGGGACCGTGGCGTTGCGCTGCGACGCGTAGGCGGCCTCCCAGCGGCCGTCCGCCTTGGCCGCCGCCACCTCCGCGAGGCCCGCCTCGCGCATGCGTCCCGCGGCCGTCAGGGCCTCCACCTTCTCGACGTTCACCTTCGACCAGAGGCCGCGCGGCCGGCGCCGAGTGATCTTCTGCAGGTAGTAGACGTCGTCGTACGACCTGCGCTGGCCGTCGATCCAGCCGTGGCAGAGTGCCGTGTCGATGATCTCCCCCGCCGTCACCGACGGGACGCCCGAGGCCTTCTTGGCGACCAGCAGCCACAGACCGGGGGCGGTGTCGTGGTGCGCGGTCAGCCAGGCATCGAGCTCCGCCCGGCCCTCGCAGGTCATGACCTGCAGCCCTTCCAGCGATTCCATCCGCACACACTAAAGGGGCGGCCCACCCCCCACGGGTGGACCGCCCCTTCAGCCTTGGGGTCAGACCTTCAGCGGCCGGATGGCCGTAGGCGCGTGGCCCGGCTCCGTGGCGATCTCCTCGAACTCCTTGACGTCACTGATGTCCGCCGTGGGGCTCATGGAGATGTTGGTGATGCGCTCCAGGATGGCCTCGACGACGACCGGGACCTGGTGCTCCTGGGCCAGCTTCTTGGCCTGCTCGAAGGCCGCGCCCAGTTCGTTCGGGTCGGTGACGCGGATGGCCTTGCAGCCCAGGCCCTCGGCGACCTTGACGTGGTCGACGCCGTAGACGCCGAGCTCGGGGCTGTTCTGGTTCTCGAACTCCAGGTTCACCTGGAAGTTGATCTCCAGGCCGATCTGGGCCTGGCGGATCAGGCCCAGGTAGGCGTTGTTCACCAGGACGTGGACGTACGGGATGCGGTGCTGGGCGCCGACCGCCAGCTCCTCGATCATGAACTGGAAGTCGTAGTCGCCGGACAGGGCGACGACCGGGGTGTCACGGTCCGCGGTGGCGACACCGAGCGCGGCCGGGATCGTCCAGCCGAGGGGGCCCGCCTGGCCGCAGTTGATCCAGTGGCGCGGCTTGTAGACGTGCAGCATCTGGGCGCCCGCGATCTGCGAGAGGCCGATGGTGGTGACGTACCGCGTGTCCGGGCCGAAGGCCTTGTTCATCTCTTCGTAGACGCGCTGCGGCTTCATGGGGATGTTGTCGAAGTGCGTGCGACGCTGCAGGGTCTCCTTGCGCTCCAGGTGGGATGCGACCCACGCGGAGCGGTCGGGGAGCTTGCCGGCGGCCTTGAGCTCCTTGGCCACCTCGACGAAGAGCTCCAGGGCGACCTTGGCGTCGGAGGCGATCCCGTAGTCCGGCGCGAAGATCTTGCCGATCTGGGTCGGCTCGATGTCGACGTGCACGAACTTGCGGCCCTGGGTGTACACGTCCAGCTTGTACCCGGTGTGACGGTTGGCCCAGCGGTTGCCGATGCCCAGGACGAAGTCCGACTCCAGGAACGTCGCGTTGCCGTAGCGGTGGCCGGTCTGCTGGCCGACCATGCCCGCGTTCAGGTCGTGGTCGTCGGGGATCGTGCCCCAGCCCATCAGGGTCGGGACGACCGGAGTGTTGGTGATCTCGGCGAACTCGACCAGGAGGTCGGAGGCGTCGGCGTTGATGATGCCGCCGCCGGCGACGATCAGCGGGCGCTCGGACTCGACCAGGAAGGTGATGGCCTTCTCGATCTGCGCGCGGGTCGCGGTCGGCTTGTAGACCGGCAGCGGCTCGTACGTCTCCGGGTCGAAGTCGATCTCGGTCTGCTGGACGTCGATCGGCAGGTCGATGAGAACCGGACCGGGACGGCCCGAGCGCATCAGGTGGAACGCCTGCTGGAAGACGCCGGGCACCTGCGCGGCCTCCAGGACGGTGACGGCCATCTTCGTGACCGGCGTGGCGATCGTCGCGATGTCGACGGCCTGGAAGTCCTCCTTGTGGAGCAGGTGCGTCGGCGCCTGGCCCGTGATGCAGAGGATCGGGATGGAGTCACCGGTCGCGGAGTACAGACCGGTGATCATGTCAGTGCCCGCGGGGCCCGACGTACCGATGCAGACGCCGATGTTGCCGGGGTTGGCGCGGGTGTAGCCCTCGGCCATGTGCGAGGCGCCCTCGACGTGCCGGGCGAGCGTGTGGTCGATGCCCCCGCCCTGCTGGAGCGCCTTGTAGAAGGGGTTGATCGCGGCGCCCGGAACACCGAACGCGTTGACGACGCCTTCGCGCTTGAGGATCTCAACTGCCGCGCGGGCAGCGGTCATACGAGCCATGGGGTTCTCCTGCTTCGACAACGGCTTCGGCGGCCTCACGGCCGACGAATACGGCTGGCGGTTTCGGCTCCCGTCGCGCCCCGCGGTGAGCTTCTGTTTCCGCATTGTGGAAATTATGTTCTGCTATATGGAAGCAATGTAAGTGGGCCCAGTGGAGACCGTCAAGAGACGTCCGGGAACCGGGCTGCCCGAAGGCCGCGTCCCAGTCGTTGAATTCGCATTGAGTTCGGGCCACATCTCGGGGGGTCGCGCGTGGCCAGTTCACGGGACGCGTCGCCCGCCGGGCACGGATGGCAGGACCCGCGGAGGTACGGCCGCTGGACGGCCGGGCCCCTGCTCGGGCAGGGAAGCATCGGCCGGGTCTTCCTCGCGCACGACGGAACGGGACGCGCCGCCGCCCTGCGGGTGGTGCACGCCTCGCTCGCCCGTGACCAGGAGTTCCGCGCGCGCCTCGCCCGCGAGACGCGCGCGCTGGGCGCGGTGCGGGGACGCCGCGTAGCCACCCTCGTCGACGCCGATCCGCACGGGGCGGTGCCCTGGCTCGCCACGGAGTACGTCCGCGGGCCGACGCTCACCACGCGGGTAAGGGATCTCGACGGGCCACTGGGTACGAGTGACCTGCGCGCCTTGGCGAACGCGCTCGCCGGAGCCCTGAACGACATCCACCGGGCCGGGCTCGTGCACGGCGCCCTCCGGCCCTCGAACGTGCTCCTGTCGGCGGACGGCCCCCGCGTCGTCGACTTCGGCACGGCGTGGTGCGCGGAACAGGCCGGCTACAGGGGAGGCCCCGACTGCACGGCCTACACGGCGCCCGAGTCGCGGGCGGGGGCGCGCGGCGAGGCCAAGCCGCCGTCGGACGTCTTCTCGCTCGGCGCGGTCATCGCCTTCGCGGCGGCGGGGCGCGCTCCCTTCGATGCCGCAGGCGTGGGCCCGGACCTGACGGACGTTCCGCGGGAGCTGCTGCCCCTCGTCACCGCCTGCCTCGCCGGGCACCCCACGGCCAGGCCCGCCCCACGCACGGTCGCCCGCATGGCGGGCCTCCCGCTGCCCGGCAGCCGCCGCCGTTCCCTGACTCTTGCGGGCACGCTGCTCTTGGCTCAACTTGCTGCCGCGGCAAGCCCACTTGGTGGACGATGGACGTCACGAACCGGCGAACGGTGACGGATACGGTGACGGGTGAGGGTGATGACGGACAGCGGCGTTCCGGTACGGTGCCCGGTCTGCCGGCGCGACCATGTGTACGCCGCTCCCTCCTACCCCTGCGCGTGCGGCGCCCCCGTGACCCCGCCGGTGGCACGCGGCGCGACGGTGACGCCGGTGACGGACCGGACGTGGGTCGACGAGTGGGTGACCGTGCGGTGCCGGATGTGCGGACGCCGGGACCAGTGGCCGCAGCCCGAGCTGGGGTGCGGGTGCGGGGCGGTGCTGCGCATACCGGTGCGCGCGGTGCAGGCACCTTCGACGACGCCTCCGGCCGCCCCGTCCGGCCCGTCGAGTCCGTCCGGCCCGTCGACTCCGACCGGCCCGTCGACTCCGACCGGCCCGTCGCACATCCCGCTGCCCCGGACGGCTCCGACGCCTCGGCCCGCCTTCCAGCCGGTGCCGGTGCGGACGGCGCGGGACGCGGTGACGGTGGCGGCGCTGTACCTGCGGTGGCTCGGGTACGGGGAGATCCGCGGGGCTGTCAAGCGGGCGCCTTCCGGGGTGCGGGTGGCGGCGCGGGGCGTGATCGCGCTGATCGAGCCGTCCGTACAACCGTCGTCGCTTCGGGACGTGGAGTGCGTGTGGCTCAGCGCGATGGCCGAGTCCGTGGGCTGCGTCTGCTTCTCCCTCGCGGGCTACGAGGAGGCGGCCCGCGCACGGGCGGACGCGCTGTCCATCCCGCTGTTCGTCATCGACCTCACGGGTACGCCGCAGCCGGTGAACGGCGCGGCGGAGGAGCTGATCGCCGCGGGGTGATCGGTGGATGGGGTGATCGGTGGATGGGGTGATCCTTGGGTGGGGTAATCGGTGGATGCGGTGATCGGTGGATGGGCGGAAAATCCGGCAGCCGCTGACCGAGAGCCAGGCATACTCACGAGATGCGCATCCGCCGAGCCACCCGCGCCGACCTCCCCACCCTCCAAGCCATCGAACGCGCCGCAGGCGAACCCTTCCGAGCCATCGGCATGGCAGCGATCGCCGAAGACGAGCCCCCCAGCATCGAGGTCCTGGAAGGCTTCCGCAGCGCGGGCGGAGCCTGGGTGGCAATGGCGCCCCAGGCCGGCGAAAGCAGGGACGGGACCCCGCAGGCGTACCTGCTCACCGAACCCGTGGACGCGGCGGAACACATCGAGCAGATCTCCGTGCACCCCCGAGCGGCGCGCCACCGCATCGGCCAGGCACTGATCGAGCACGCGGCCGACCGCGCCCGCGAAGCGGGCAGGGAAGCCCTCACCCTGACCACCTTCGCGGATGTCCCCTGGAACGCCCCGTACTACGCCCGCATCGGATTCCGCGTGCTCGGCGAGGCCGAACTCACCCTGGGGCTACGGAAGATCCGCGCCCACGAGTCCGAGCTCGGTCTCGACCGCTGGCCACGCGTGGCCATGCGCCGCGAGCTCAAGCCCCGTACCGCTCCCTGAGCTCGATCTTCCGCACCTTCCCGGACACCGTCATGGGGAAGCTCTCCAGGATCCGCAGCCCGGCGGGGATCTTGTAGTGCGCCAACTGCCCCTCGCAGAAGGCCCGCAGCTCCTCCGTCGTCAGCGGATCCTCCGCGTCCCGCAGGATCACGCAGGCGAGCGGAACCTCCCCGTAGCGCTCGTCGGGGACGCCCACCACCTGGACGTCGGCGATCTTCGGATGGCCGTACAGAAACTCCTCGATCTCCCGCGGATAGATGTTCTCGCCACCCCGGATGATCATGTCCTTGATGCGGCCGACGATCTGGACGTACCCGTCCTCCCTCATCACCGCCAGGTCCCCGGTGTGCATCCACCGCCCGGCGTCGATCACCTCGGCCGTCCGCTCGGGCTCGTTCCAGTAGCCGAGCATCACGCTGTAGCCGCGCGTACACAGCTCGCCGGACGCGCCGCGCGGCAGCGTCACTCCGCTGACCGGGTCGACCACCTTCACCTCGATGTGCGGCAGCACGCGACCCACCGTGCCCGTCCGCCGCTCCAGGTCGTCCGTGCGGCGGGTCTGCGTCGAGACCGGGGAGGTCTCCGTCATGCCGTAACAGATGGAGACCTCCTCCATGTGCATCTCGGCGACCACGCGCTTCATGACCTCGACCGGGCAGGGCGAGCCCGCCATGATGCCGGTGCGCAGCGAACTCAGGTCGTACGTCGCGAAGTCGGAGAGGTTCAGCTCCGCGATGAACATCGTCGGTACGCCGTACAGCGAGGTACAGCGCTCGCGCTCCACCGCGTGCAGCGTGGCGACCGGATCGAAGGACGGCGCCGGGATGACGATGCAGGCGCCATGGGATGTGGCACCAAGATTACCCATGACCATCCCGAAGCAGTGGTAGAAGGGCACGGGGAGGCACACCCGGTCCTGCTCCGTGTAGCCGACCGTACGACCCACCCAGTAGCCGTTGTTGAGGATGTTGTGGTGGGAGAGCGTGGCCCCCTTGGGGAAGCCGGTCGTGCCGGAGGTGTACTGGATGTTGACCGGGTCATCACCGCTCAACTCGGCTTCGCGCGCGGCGAGTTGCTCGACCGTGGCGGCGGCGGACGCATACAGGAGCTCGTCCCACGACCCGTCCCCGATGTAGTGGACGGACCGCAGATCGGGACAACTGGACCGCACTTGTTCCACCAACGCCCGGTAGTCGCTGGTCTTGTGCGACTGCGAGGCGACGAGAACACTCACCCCGGCCTGCTTGAGCACGTACTCCAACTCATGCGCACGATAAGCCGGGTTGATGTTCACCATGACCGCGCCGATCCGCGCGGTGGCGTACTGCACGAGCACCCACTCGGCACAGTTCACCGCCCAGATGCCGACACGATCCCCCTTGGCGACCCCGACCCCAAGGAACCCCCGCGCCAACTGCTCGACGGCGGCACCGAATTCGGCGTACGTCCAGCGCGTCCCGGCCGCCACGTCCACCAGAGCGTCCCGCTCGGGCCAGGCCTCGATCGCCCGGTCGAGATTGCGCCCGATGGTGTCACCGAGCAGCGGTGTCTCACTGACACCGTGGGCATACGACAGTTCGCTCACCGGAAGTCCTCCTCGCGCGGCTCGCCATCCAGCCCGAACGGGCGGAGACGGAGGTCACTCCGAGCACACCCCACGCGGGCCTTGTGACGCACGGCAGCAAGTGTGACCCGGGGGTCTGCGCTTCGTCGACCCTTGCGCGCCTGAAGGGAGGCGAGAGCCGTCGGCCGTGCAGCAGCCGTTCGGCTCGGAGCCGAAGGTGATCCTGGCCAACCCGCTCGCCAAGCGCGCGTGGTCGAGGCGGACGGGCTGCGCGAGTCGCTCTCCTATTGCCCGGTTCGCGACCAAACTGGACCCGCCGCTCGTGGAGTTCACCGTCTGGTGATCGGCGCCTGCATCGTCATCCTGGCCACTAGCGCCCTTGTCTCCTTGATCCTTCTGGATGCGACGACAGCCAGTGAGATCAACTAGGCGCTTGACCGTACGAGGGCGACCGGATGACGAGAACGCGGCCTTGGCCAATCCAGCCAGGCCGCGTTCCGGCGTGCGCGTCGCAGGCTGAGCTAGGGGCCCTTGCACGAGCCGTGTTCCGGTTCTACCGGGCTGCCCTCGTCGGGGGTCAGAGCTCCGCGATTGAAGGAAACGGCGTTGTCCGAGGTGGCGGGCGTGACGCGGCAAGCGAGTGCCTCACCGCGTCGACGGACCGCATGGGCACGCCCCGGTCGCACCGCGCCCAGAACCTCCCCCGGTTCCGACCGCCCCACGGCCGGCCCGGCACCCCCGCGACGCCGACGGGAACCAGCAACCAGCGCGCCCACCGGCAAGCCGCACGCACATACGTCAGCCAGAGCCCGCCCCGAAAGCGCAATGACCTTGGGCGACCCTGCTCTGAAAGAAATCAGCGCTTGCCGCGCTCCAGCCACTCATCCGCCGCCCCCGACGCCGTCCGCTCCCGCAGGTCGACCCGTCGGATCTTGCCCGAGATGGTCTTGGGCAGCTCCTCCGTGAATTCGATGCGCCGGATGCGCTTATAGGGAGCCAGCACCGATCGCGTGTACTCGAAGATCGCCTCTGCCGTTTCCTCGCCCGGCGCCCAGCCCTTCGCCAGCACGACGTACGCCTTCGGAACGGCCAGCCGCAGCTCGTCCGGCGCGGGCACCACCGCGGCCTCTACCACTGCCTCGTGCTCCAGCAGCGCGCTCTCCAGCTCGAAAGGGGACACCTTGTAGTCGGAGGACTTGAAGACGTCATCACTCCGACCCACATACGTGAGGTACCCCTCGGCGTCGAGCGAACCGATGTCGCCCGTGCGGTAGTAGCCGTCCGCCATCGCCTCGGCGGTGCGCTGCGCGTCGCCGTGGTAGCCGGTCATCAGGCCGACCGGCCGCTTAGAGAGGTCCAGGGAGATTTCACCCTCCGCCGCTCCCGGCTCGCCCGTGACCGGGTCCAGGAGCGTGACCCGGTAGCCGGGGCTCGGGCGGCCCATCGAGCCGGGGGTCAGGCGCTGGCCAGGGGAGTTGGACACCTGGACCGCGGTCTCCGTCTGGCCGAAGCCGTCCCGGATCGTCACGCCCCAGGCGCGGTTCACCGCCTCGATCACCTCGGGGTTCAGCGGCTCACCTGCCGCCACGATCTCCCTTGGTGGCGTACGCAGTTGGCCCAGGTCCGCCTGGATCAACATCCGCCATACCGTCGGCGGCGCACAGAAGCTGGTGACACCCACGCGGTCCATCTCCGCCATCAGGCTGCCCGCGTCGAAGCGCGTGTAGTTGTAGATGAAGACCGTCGCCTCCGCGTTCCACGGTGCGAAGAGGTTCGACCACGCGTGTTTGGCCCAGCCGGGAGATGAGATGTTCAGGTGGACGTCGCCGGGCTTGAGGCCGATCCAGTACATCGTTGCCAAGTGGCCCACCGGGTACGACACATGGGTGTGCTCCACCAGCTTCGGCTGCGACGTCGTGCCCGAGGTGAAGTACAGCATCAACGGGTCGTCGGCCTCTGTGGGGCCGTCCGGCTCGAAGTCTTGCGCGGCCGATGCCGTGTCCGCGTACGCCAGCCAGTCCTCACCCGGGGAGTCCTCACCCGGGGAGTCCTGGCCCGGGGAGTCCTGGCCCGAGGGGCCGGAGCCCTCACCCACCACAATCCTTGTGTACGTGCCGGGAACGCCCTCGAACTTCCCTACATCCTCCCCACGCGTGATCACATGCCGCGCCCTGCCCCGCTCGATCCGGTCCCGCAGATCCACCGTCCCGAGCAGCGGCGTCGCCGGGATCATCACCGCGCGCAGCTTCATCGCCGCGAGCGCCGTCTCCCACAGCTCCACCTGATTGCCGAGCATCACCAGGATCCGGTCGCCCGCCTCGACGCCCTGCGCGCGCAGCCAGTTGGCCACCTGGTTCGAGCGCACCGACAGTTCCGCGTAGCTGAACCGCTCCTCTCCCCCGCCCTCCTCGGCGATATGGAGCGCCGTGCGGTCATTGTCCTCGGCGATCGCGTCGAACCAGTCCAGCGCCCAGTTGAACCGCTCGAACCGAGGCCAGCTGAAACCCGCGTACGCAGCCTCGTAGTCCTCCCGATGCCGCAGCAGGAAGTCCCGAGCCGTGCGGAACTGTTCCGTGCCGCTGGTGCCCGTCGTCGTCATTGCGCTCTCCTCGTCGCCGGTCCGATACCCGGATACCCGGCACCTTCGCCGGGCTCTTCGCCGGAGTCATTGCCGGACGCTACGTAACATCGTGTAATTCGTGATGCGGTCTCACCACCCCCGGACGGGGGTGTCCCGAAGTGAAAGGTCTTGCGCGTGGCGGCTGACGGAGGCGAGGCGGTCGAGATGCGGGCCGCGCTGGTGCGGCTGCGGCGCGGCACGGGTCTGCCGGTGGCCTTCGGGGGCCTCGTCGAGGGGCAGCAGCGGCAGGTGCGCATCGGCGAGCTGACGGGCACGGGGACGCGTGCGCTGTCCGGGCTCGCGGTGTCGTCCGGTAACGGTCTCGGCGGCAAGGCGGTCGCCCTCTCGCGCCCCTGCGCGGTCACCGATTACCACGACTCGCGCCACATCAGCCATGAGTACGACTCCGCGGTGGCCGCGGAGGGCCTGCGCTCGGTGCTCGCGGTGCCGGTGGTGGTACGGCGCAGGGTACGGGGCGTTCTGTACGGGGCCCTGCGCTCGGCCCAGCCGCTGGGCGACCGGACGCTGTCGGCTGCGGTGGCGGCTGCGCGGGACGTGGAGCAGGCCCTTGTCGTACGTGACGAGGTGCACGAGCTCCTCGTGGCTGCGCGGGAGCCGCAGTCGTCGGACGCGGGGCCGTCCTGGGAACAGGTCCGCGAGGCGCACAGCGCGCTGCGGGGCCTCGCCCCGCGGATCTCCGAGCCCGCCTTGCGGGCGGAAATACTGGCGGTGTGCGGCCGGTTGGCCTCGGCGGCCACGCTGCCGCCGGGACGGGAGCATTCGGTGTCCCTCGCGCCGCGCGAGGTGGACGTCCTGGCGTGCGTGGCCGGGGGCGTGACGAACGCGGTGGCGGCGGAGCGGCTCGGGCTGCGGCCGGAGACGGTGAAGGGGTATCTGCGGTCGGCGATGCGGAAGTTGGGGGCGCACACGAGGCTGGAGGCGGTGGTTGCGGCGCGGAGGGCGGGGCTGCTGCCGTGAGCCCTCGGAGCCACTGTTCGAAGACGGGCGCCTTACGCGGCGACCTCAACTAACGCGGCGACCTCAACTAACGTAGCGACGGCGCCTTACGCGGCGACGGCAACGCCGGATTGAATGGGCCGCGGAGGAGGTGATGGGCATGGTGTCCATGGACCGTGTTCTCGCTTTCGCGGCGATGTCCCTGCTGGTGATCGTGATCCCGGGACCGAGCGTCCTGTTCGTGATCGGCCGGGCTCTGGCCCATGGCCGGCGTACCGCCGTGGCGACGGCGCTCGGCAACGTCCTCGGGTCGTACGTCCTGGTCGTCACGGTCGCGTTCGGCGTCGGATCGCTCGTCGAGCGGTCGGCCGCGGTGTTCATGGCGGTGAAGCTCGCGGGCGCCGCCTACCTGGTCTTCCTCGGTGTGCAGGCCTTTCGGCACCGCAAGGAGATGCGGGCCCAGTCAATGGGAACGGCGTCATCCTCGGAAGCACGCACCGACCTGCGCACGTTCATGGACGGCGCGCTCGTCGGCGTGACGAACCCGAAGGGCATCGTGTTCTTCGCGGCGGTGCTGCCCCAGTTCGTCGACCACTCGGCGGGTCATCTGCCCGCGCAGATGCTGCTCCTCGGTCTTGTCCCGATCAGCATCGGCCTCGTCACGGACACCCTGTGGGGGCTGACCGCGTCCGCGGCCCGTACGTGGTTCGCGCGCTCGGAGCGGCGCCTTTCGATGATCGGCGGCGCCGGGGGCGTCACGATGATCGGGCTCGGCGTGACGGTGGCGGCGACGGGCCGGGCGGACTGAGCAGGCGGCTCAGCGCTCGATGACCGGGCCGAAGCGGATGTCGTACGTGGTGGCGCGGTGCAAGGGTCCGGTCATCAACTGCTCGGCATCATCGGTGAGTTCGCGCCGCTGCGCCTTGGTGAGGGTGCCGAAGGGCTCGATGGTGAGGACGGGAGCGGGGTCGCTCTCCTCCACGCGCCAGACGCCCGCCAGGAACCCGTCGACCAGGAAGACGTTGTAGGCGATGTTCCCCTTCCACGTACGGCCCTTGTACTCGGGCGGCACGATCCGGCTCCGGTCGGCGTGCGACAGCAGGAGGTTGTCGAACTCGGGCAGGAAGCGCGCCGGAGCCGGGGTGTCCGCGTCGGGGCGTGGCGCGTCGGGGAGGTCGAAGAGCTCGACGCCGTTCTCGTCACGGAACGTACGCAGTTGGGGCCGGAGCCGCTCGAAGGTGTCCCGCAGCCGCGTCAGCCCGGCCCAGGTCTGCATGTCCTTGACGGATGCGGGCCCGAAGGCGGCGAGGTAGCGCAGAACGGTGGCGTCGGGCGCGGGCGCCGGCTGGCTCGGGCGGCCGAGCCAGTGCTCGACGGTGGTGAGCGCGACCTGCCCACTGCGCCGCCACAGGCCGCGCGGGGTGACCTGGACCAGTGGCAGCAAGCAGCGGGCGGCGACGGCGAGCGACTGCGGGTCGGCGTCGGGCCAGCGGGGCAGCAGGGCCTCCCGCAGCTGCTTCATGGTCCGTGGCTCGTCCTCGACGGCGGCACGGGCGATCGACGCGAGCTCCTCCAGGTCGACGCCGGTCAACCCCTTGCGGAAGGTGTTCAGCTCACGGCTGCGCGCGGCCTGCACGAGCGGGCGCAGGGAGAGGGCGTCGTCGGCGGTGTGCAGGTGGATGGTGGAGCGCATGGTGACGATGCGTACGAGGTCGCGCGAGGCAAGGCGCCCGGACAGGCCCTCCGGGTCGAACCCTTCGAGCCGGGCGGCGAGCGCGTAGTAGGGCGGTTTCACGTTCTGCGCCTGGAGGCCGAGGAGGTGGGCGACGGCGGCATCGACGGAGAGGTCGGTCGAGCGGCACAGGAGGAGTTGGCGTTCGAGGGTGGCGCGGTTGAGGGCGCGGGTGCTGAGAACGGGGCCGGTGGCATCGGCGGGGGCGCTGGCGGTGTTCGGCTGGGTGCCCGACTTCGTCGTCATGCTCCGCACGCTAGCGGGGCTTGCGGACACGTGCTGTCCGCAAGGACATCGAAGGGGCGAAGGAGGCCGAGGAAGGTCGAGGAAGGCCGAGGAAGGCCGAAGGAGCTCCGAGGCCGCGGAAAGGCATCGAGATGTCGTCACGCTCGCGACTTTTGAGGCGTATATCCTGCTTCGGATACCCTGCTTCGAAGCCGTCAGCACACACGTTCGACATCAGTCGACGCCGTCCGACATGGGAGGCAGCCAACATGGCGGAGCGCCGGCCCCGGCCCGTACCGAGCGCGAAGAGGCACGGCTGGCGGCGCACGGCAGCACCGGCCAGGGCCGGTTCGGCATCCGGGAACGGGGACTCCGGAAACCCCGAAGCGACGCCCGCGTCCCCCTCCCCCGCGCCGCCGGACACCGCGAGCGTCGTGCAGGCCGCGCTCTACCGGGACGGGGTCCGCGTAGCGACGCCCGTCTCCCTGGCCGACACCTTCCGGGAGCTGCGCGAGCAGCGCGAGCAGCGCGAGCAGCGCGAGCAGCGCGACGGCATGGCATGGATCGGCCTCGCCCGCCCGACGGAGGCCGAACTCCTCTCCCTGGCTGCCGAGTTCGACCTGCACGAGCTGGCCGTCGAGGACGCGATGGAGGCCCACCAGCGGCCGAAGCTGGAACGCTACGGAGAAACTCTCTTCGTCGTCCTGCGCGCGGCCCGCTACCTGGACGCCCCGGAGGAGGTCGACTTCGGCGAACTGCACGTGTTCGTCGGGCCCGACTTCGTCATCACGGTGCGCCACGGAGCCGCCCCGGACCTGACCGGCGTACGCCGCCGCATGGAGGAGAGCCCGGAACTCCTCAAGCTCGGCCCGGAGGCGGTCCTGTACGCGATCCTGGACGCGGTGGTCGACGGATACGCCCCGGTCGTGGCCGGTGTCCAGAACGACATCGACGAGATCGAGACCGAGGTCTTCAGGGGTGACCCGGAGGTCTCCCGCCGCATCTACGAACTCTCCCGGGAAATGGTCGAGTTCCAACGCGCGACCCGCCCCCTGGTAACGATGCTGCACTCCCTGATGGCGGGCTTCGCGAAGTACCGCACCGACGAGGAACTCCAGCGCTACCTACGAGACGTGGCCGACCACGTCACACACACCAGCGAACGCGTCGACGGCTTCCGCCAGGCCCTGGCGGACATCCTCACGGTCAATTCCACGCTGGTCACGCAACAGCAGAACGCGGAGATGCGGGCGCTGGCGGAGGCGGGGTTCGAGCAGAACGAGGAGATCAAAAAGATCTCCTCGTGGGCGGCCATTCTGTTTGCCCCCACGTTGGTGGGAACGATCTACGGCATGAACTTCGACGAGATGCCGGAGCTGCACTGGACGTTCGGCTATCCGTTCGCGATCGGCCTGATGGCCGTGGTGTGCGTGAGTCTGTACTTCATCTTCAAGCGGCGGGACTGGCTGTAGGGGCGGGCCAAAGGGCCCGCCCGGGAGCCGGCTACGGCGCGGTGGCCGAGCCGTCGTAGACGTTCTTCGGGGTGGCGACCGCTGTGATCGCGCGGGCGAGCAGGGTGGACGGCTCCTGGCCCTGGCTCGTGATGTCGGTGTTCATCATGATCACCAGGGTGGCCTTCTTCGAGGGCAGGTAGACCGTCACGGTCTCGTAGCCCGGGATGGAGCCGTTGTGCCCGATCCAGCCGTGGGTCTTGAGGATGCCGAGACCGTACGTGGTCCCGGGGATGCCGGTGGGCAGCGTCTTGAGCCGCTGCTTCTGGGTCTCGGGGCTGAGCAGCTGCCCGGTGGCGACGGACTTGGCCCAGAGCCGCAGATCGTGCAGGTTCGAGATCATCGCCCCCGCCGCCCAGGCCCAGCTGGGGTTCCAGTTCGTCGCGTCCGCGACCTCACCGCTCAGGGTCTGGTTGGTGTAGCCGCGCGGGTGCGGGTGGGGGAACTCGTTGCCCCGCGGGAACAGTGTGTTGCGCAGGTGCGCCGGGTGCAGCACGCGGTGGTGGATGACGTCGGCGAGCGGGCGGCCGGTCACCTTCTCGATCACCAGGCCCAGCAGGACGAGGTTGGTGTTGGAGTACTGGAATTTCTTGCCCGGGGCGAAGGTGTTGCGGTGCTTGAAGCCGTACGCGAGGGACTGGCGGGGGGTGAAGGTGCGCTGCGGGTCGCTCAGCAGGTCGCGGATGAAGCCGGCGTCCTCGGTGTAGGGGAACAGACCGCTGCGCATCTCCGCGAGCTGACGCAGCGTGATGCGGTGACCCTTGGGCACGCCCTTGACGTACTTGGAGATCGGATCGTCCAGCTTGACCCGGCCCTCGTCCACGAGCTCCAGCAGCGCGGTGACGGTGAACGTCTTGGTCTCGCTGCCGATCCGGACGAAGGAGTCGGCGGTCATCGGCCGGCCGGTCCTGGTGTCGGCGACGCCCATGGACCGGACGTAGCAGCCCTTGCCCGGCATCCACAGACCGACGACGGCCCCGGGGATGTCCGCCTTCTTGCCGACGTCGTTCATGGCCTTGTCGAGGCGGGACGTGAGCCCCCGTCCCAGGCTGTTCGGGCAGTCGCCCTTGTCGGGGTGAGCGCTGACCGGCCGCTGATCGGCCGCGGCGGGATGGGCCACCGCCGGCGCCCACAAGGACGCGACGAGCAGCGCTGCGCAGAGCGTACGGCGGGAGGTCCGGGAGGTGGAAGGTCTCATTCGAGGGTGCCTCTTCCTGACGGGGGGTGGACGTCACGAACATCACCACCTCGGCCCGCGAGGCGCGCCCGACCGCCCGTCCCGGTGCCAAGAAGTCCACTCGATCGGCGCCACCCCGCAGCACGCGGCGGTGATCGCGGTGCACTGGGCGGAGCCCGGCGGCGCCGCGAACGCCGGGTTCAGCGGGTGGCCTCCGCGAGGCTCAGCCGGTCGATCTCCTCGAAGGCCCGGTCCGGGACATTCGCCGCGTCCGGCACCGGCCCACCGGCGAGGGCTCGTACGACCGACTCGGCGACCGTGACGCCCGCCTTCTCCTGGGCCTCCGTGGTGCCCGCTCCCAGGTGCGGGGTGGCGATGACGTTGTCCATGGCGAGCAGCGGCGAGCCGGTGCAGGGCTCCTCGTCGAAGACGTCGAGGGCGGCCCCCGCGATCTCCCCGTCGCTCAGGGCCGCGTGGAGCGCGGCCTCGTCGATGATGCCCCCGCGCGCGACATTGATCATGTACGCGGTCGGCTTGGCACGGCGCAGTTCGGCCGCGCCGATCAGACCCACGGTCTCGGCAGTTCTGGGCAGGTGGACCGTCACGAAGTCGGCCCGGTCCAGGAGTTCGTCGAGCGTGACCAGGGGCGTCCCGTCGTCGGTGGAGGTCACGTAGGGGTCGTACGCGATGACCGACATGTCGAACGCGGCGAGACGCCTGGCGACGAGTCGGCCGATGCGGCCGAAACCCACCACGCCGAGGGTCTTGCCTGCCAGTTCCACACCGGTGAAGCGGCTGCGCTGCCAAGCGCCCTGGCGCAGCGCGCCTGCCGCCTGCGGCAGGTTCCGGGCCGCCGCCAGGATCAGGGCGCAGGTCATCTCCGCGGCGCTGACCACATTGGCGGCCGGTGCGTTGACGACCAGCACACCGGCGGCGGTGGCGGCGGGGATGTCGACGTTGTCGAGGCCGACTCCGGCTCGCCCGACCACCTTCAAACGACGTGCCGTGCCGATCACTTCGGCGTCGGCCTGGGTACTGCTGCGCACCAGGAGCGCGTCGGCATCGGCGACGGCCGCCAGGAGCTGCCCGCGGTCGGTGCCGTCGCAGCGGCGGACCTCGATGTCAGGGCCGAGTGCGTCGACGGTTGCGGGGGAGAGTTGATCGGCGATCAGTACGACGGGCCTGGGCAACGTGATGCCTCCGGTTGAGGGCGGCCTTCGCGGCCGCTGGGAACGGGTGAGTGCGAGGGCAGTGGGTGGGTGGGTCACTGCCAGAGCAGGGCGATTACGCCGAGCACCAGGAACACCGCGGCGTGTGCAGCGAGTACGGTGCGCAGGACCCGTCCAGTGTCGACGGGGGTGTCCTCCGCGGACGTCGGTGACGAGGTCGTCTCGGTCGCCTCACATACCGCCGTCGCGGTGCCCGAGGGAGCCGCGGGCCGCGCCGACGGCTTCTTCGCCTGGTCCGAAGAAGCAACGGGGCCAGGAGTGTTCGTAGCCAGCTCGGCGGCCAGGACCACGCGGGCCACCGAGCCCGCGGAGGCCAGCGCGGCGCTGACGTTCTGGATGCCGACGAGCTGGAGCGCGGGGTAGCCGAGGGCCTGCGCGGCGGCGCTCTGGCTGGCGGCGAACATCGCGTTGGCACCGGTGTTGGAGCCTGCCAGGAAGCCGCCGACCGCGCCGATCCAGGGGGAGAGCATCAGGTAGGCGGGGCCCAGGGCGGCGCAGGCCTCGGCCATTTCCCTGCTCATGCCGGTCACCGTGAGCAGGGCGCCCAAGATCAGGAAGATCGCGGTGGTCAGGGTGACCTGCCACCACCGGGATGTGGCGGAGCGGGCCGCTTCGGGCAGCACATCGCCCGCGGTGCCGAGCAGGCGCGGGGTGAGCGCCGTGGTCAGCAGAAGCCAGCCGGCGGGCCCGGCGACCACGGTCCACCAGCCCTCCTGGATGCCCGCCGCGCTCAGCGCGCCCCGCCCGACGAGCAGGCCGAGCACGAGGAAGGCGTACGGCGCGAGGGCGCGGCCCACGGCCTCGGGACGCTCGCCGGCCGTGTACGTACGGTCCTGACGCGACCGGAAGCGCGACTGGCAGCGCGAGACGAGCAGCAGGACCGCGATGGTGGCGAGACCACCGAGTACGCCGGCGAGCGGCACCCCGATGAAGGTGTTGACCGCCCACACCGTGAGCCACAACGTGCCGGTGGCGAGGAGCAGTTCACCAGTGGCGGCCACCGCACGGCGGGCCCCGAAGGCCACCGCCAGGGCCGCGGCGCCGCAGATCAGGAAGACGGGCGCGGACAGCAGGGCGGAGACGACGCCGAGCTCCTGGAAGTCGACGCCGCCCAGTTCGGCGGAGACCAGACTGCCCGGGGCGAGCGAGCCCCAGGGCACGGTGACCAGGCCGAGCAGGCCGACGACGGCGGCCTTGGCCGGAGTGAGGCCGAGGCGGCGCAGGAGCGGGATGGCGACGACGACACCGATGCCGAACCCGGTGAGCGACTCGGCGAACGGTGTCACGCCGAACACCACGAGCAGCACCGCGCGGCTCTGCGGACCGCTGGCGCCGCCGAGCCGGTCGCCGAGCCGGGCCTGGGCCCCGGTGCGCGACATCAGCTCGCTGAGCAGGATGCCGCCGAACAGGATCCCGGCCAGCTCGACGAGCGTGGGCAGCATGTGCAGCTGGGCGTCGGCGAGTTCGGTGAGCGGGGTGTGGAACACCGCGGCGGTGAGAGCCGCCGCGGCGCCCAGGGCGGCGAGGGCGGCGTACAGCGCACGGACCTTGGCCGCGAGCAGGCCGAGGGTCACCAGGATCGGCAAGGTGGCCAGGGCTGCGTTCATCGGACGGCCTCCGCGGGGGTGAGTCGGCTCTCGCCGGTCCGGCGGGCCGCGTCGAGCATGGCGCGGACCGTGCGGTCCGCGTCCAGGAGCGCGCGGCTCACTCCGCCGGGTGAGGGGACGTAGTGGTTGTAGAACGTGGCGCCCTCGCAGAGCGGACCGAGGATCCACATCTGCTCGTCGACGTCCGCGTCCCGGCCCACCGGGTGCTGGCCGGGGGTGATGTCGACACCGCGGCTGCTGCGCGCTTCGGCGCGGTGGCGGCGGATGCGGCCGCTCTCACGCAGGTCCACGAGGAGCGCGCTGCCGGTGGCAGCCACGTCGGGCTGGCCCGAGGTTGCGTGGCACAGCCAGTCCGCGTGCTCGCTGTGCGGCTCGGTGAATCGGGTCGCCGACAGCCGCCAGGAACGCGTCGGCTCGTCCCAGTCCAGTTCCGGCTCGGGCCCGAAGGGCACGCGTACGACACCGGCGTGGATCAGTGCGAGCAGCTCACGGTGCCGGTCCAGCTGCGGGCCGGTCACCGCACGGTTGAGGTCGGCGGTGAACGAGCCGTAGAACTCGTCGTGCGACTTCTCGTCGAGGCCGCCGAAGTCGACCGCGTACCGGAGCACGTCCCGCTGGTCGCGCAGCACCTCGATGGCGGACTTGAGCGGGCTCGCGCCCAGGCCCTTGGTGGCCTCGACGAGGTCGGCCTCCAGGGCGGCGGTATACCGGTCCTGGTAGTCCGTGCTGTCCTTCAGGCCGCCGAGAGCGGGGAACAGTACTTGTTCGGCGGAGAACTGACCGTAAGCCGCGAGGTGTTCGGCATCGAGGCGGACCAGTTCGGCGCCCAGGGTGCCCGCGTGGGCCGCGGCCCGCAGCGCCTCCTCGGTGGCGAGTTCGGCGGCGCTGCCGGTGAGGGCGGCGCAGCGGCGGTGGAAGGCGATCCGCATCTCGGCACACACCAGCGGCACCAGATCGCCGTGCAGGCTGAGCGTGCCATCGGCCGAGTCGGCGCGCAGCCGGTCGATGCCCCGCTTGTTGAGTGCGAGCGGAGTGAAGGCACCATCGCGGGCCACCGCGGGCCGGGCGCGGAACGGCAGCCCGGTACGGGAGAACAGCAGGATGCTCGGCTCGTGGCCGCCGGGCAGGTACTCCCCCGCCGTGTTGTAGCGCCCGCCGCGGCCCAGGGTGAGAGCGGCCAGCGCGTCCATCCCGGACAGGCCGGTGCCGGCGAGAGCGACGGTGTGCTCGGGGCGGACCTCGGCGAACTGCCGGGCCGGCGGATAGGGCGTACGGATCCGCCGGTGCTCGCCGGGCGACCGCGTGGCCGCCGGCGGCGTGTGGCCCGTGGTGAGGAAGACGTACCGGCTGCGCAGCACCGTGCCGTTGTCCAGGGTGATGGCGCGCAGTCCGTCGCCCGCCTCGGTCAGCTCGATCGCCGTGGTCGGGTGCAGCCGGATGTTCAGGTGCGCGGAGGCGCGGTCGAGGGTGCGCTGCAGGAACCAGCTGAGGTACTCGCCGAGGATCCGCCGTGGCAGATAGTCGTCGGGGCGTATCTCGCGGCCCTGCTCACCGAGGGTGAATCCGTCGTCGGCGATACGCAGTCCGCGCTCGCTCACCCACTCGTACAGGGTGGGGCCGCGGTCGCCGACATGGGCGCCGACGGTGGCCTCACCGGGGAACGGGGAGACCTGGCTGCATACGGTGTTGAGCAGCAGATAGTCGGGCTGACTTGTGTCGTGCAGGCCGACCCCGTCGCAGGCCGGGTCGACGAGGTCGACAGTGAGGGGGCGGCTGCCCCACTCGGGGAGTGAGGTCAGGGTGATGATGCGTTCGAGTACGCCGATGCCGCGTGAGCCGAGCCCGATGACGCTGACGCCGACCGGCAACTCCGCCTCGGTGGGGAGGAATTCCACGGTTACCACCGCTGCGTTTCGCCGAAGAAGTCGGAGATCTCGACGGCTTCGCCGGACTGCACTGCCGTGCGGTAGACGAAGGTGCCGACCGCGAGGTCGAGCACCCCGAGGCCGAACGGGGAGAAGATGACCGGCTTGTCGGCGGCCGGCTCGACCTCGCCGCGGATGACCTGGGCGAGGGTGCCGTCGATGAAGTCGCGGTGGCCGTACTTCTGTTCCGCCAGGTGCGGGGAGGTGTTGGCCGTCATGCAATGGCCGATGTCGTCGAGGATGTTCTGCGCGTCGACGACGATCTCGGGGGCGATGTCGCGCAGCGAGACGTTCAGGACGACCTGGCCGGGGGCGAACGCCTTGGGGTCGAGGACGTAGGGCTCGCCCGCGGTGGTCGCGAACACCACCAGGTCGGCGCCGTCCACCGCGGCCTTGAAGTCGCCCTCGGTGCGTGCCGCGTAGCCGAGTTCCGTGGCGGCGTAGTCGGCGAACGCCGCGCCGTACTCGGGGAGTCGGTCGTGGATGACGAGGTCTTCGGCTTCCCAGTCCTGGGCCTTGAAGAACTCCAGGATGTTGCGGGCGATGATCCCGGCGCCCACGATGGTCAGCCGCTTGACGGTGCGCGAACCGGTCAGCTCCTGGGCGGCGAGGACCGCGGAGGCCGCGGTACGGGCCGCGCTGATCTGGGACGCCTCCAGGCAGGCGAACGGATAGCCGGTCTCGTAGTCGTTGAGCAGCAGGGCCGCGGAGGCGCGGGGCACCTTGTTCTTGATGTTGCCGGGGAAGCTGCTGATCCACTTGATGCCGGCCACGTTGTACTCGCCGCCGAGATAGGCGGGCAGGGCGATGATGCGGCTGTCCGGCTTGTCGGGGAAGCGCAGGAAGTAGCTGTTGGGGTTGATGGAGTCGCCGTCCTCATGTGCTAGATAGGTGGCCCGGACTTCCTCGACGATCTGCTTGCGGTTGCGCCCGATGATGTCCCGGGCGGCCTTTCCGCCGATGACACTGAACTCGAACATGGGTTATCCCTTCATCGCCAGGGCGGCGTCGCGCCCCAGTTCCGCTTCGGTGTTCTGGTACGTGTTCCGGTCCGCGGTCCGGGAACTGCGCGGGCCGGGATCGAGGCGGCCGAACCGCTCGTAGATCCAGACGTCGTCGTAGATCGTGTCGAGATAGCGGTCGCCGATATCGGGCGCGATGGCCATCACCAGGGAGCCCGGCTCGATGCGGTCGCGGTCGCGCTCGACGGCGGCGAGGACCGATCCCGTCGAGCCTCCGAGGGCGATTCCGCGCTCCGCGGCGAGTCGCCGGCACATCCGTACGGCCTCGAACTCCGGGATCAGGATGGCCTCGTCGACCCGCCCGTCCTTGAATATCTCGGGCCGCCTGCTGGTGCCGAGACCGGGAATGTGGCGCTTTCCGGGCGCCGCGCCGAAGGTCACCGAGCCCAGCGAGTCCACGGCGACGATCCGGGTGTGCGGCGAGTGCTCCCGGAAGTAGTCGGTGCAGCCCATCAGGGTTCCGGTGGTACCGGCGCCGATGAAGAGGTGGTCGATCCGCCACTCCTGTTCGGCGGCCTGCCGGACGATGGAGGCGGCCGTTCGCTCGTAGTGGGCCCTCGGATTGGCCGGGTTGGCGTACTGGTTCGGCCAGACCAGTTCGGAGTCCTCGCTCAGCCGCTCCTGGATGTAGTCGATCCGGGTCTGCAGATAGCCGCCGTTGGCGTCGCGCGCGGTCACCAGGACGACATCCGCGCCGAATGCCTCCATCAGTCCGAGGCTCTGCTTCGAGGTGTTCGGGTCGACGACACAGGTGAAGGAGTAGCCACGCGCGGCGCACACGGAGCTGAGGGCGATGCCGAGGTTCCCGGAGGACGATTCGATGACTCGTCCGCCCGGTTTCAGGAGTCCCTTGAGCTCGGCGTCCTCGATAAGACCGACCGCCGCCTTGATCTTGATTGATCCTGCCGGGTTGAGGCCTTCGATCTTGAGTTTGAGATCTACATGGGGGATGAACTGCTCGAGGTCCAGGAAGACGCTGTCCAGGACCAGTTCATGAGCGTTCCGATAGAGCATCGGACCTCGTCCTTCTGTTTCGGTACGAATGGCGGAGCGGCCCCGTGGGCTCCGCGGGCATGGTCGTCATGCCGGGCCGGCGGGGTGCTCCGTGGAGCCCGCCCTCGTCGGCGACAACACGAAGTTAGGGCGACGACCGAGTCGGCTGCGCGCCCTGGGGCCGACTTCGTCAAGTGCCGTTCCACGCACGGTGGATGTGACCTGCGCGCGCAGCGACCTGACGAAGTTGTGGGTGCAGTGGCCGCGGCAGCGGGCAAAGTGACATAGGACGGAGACGCCACTGGCCGCGCCGGGGGTCCCTGCCTAGGCTCTGGCGCATGATCAGCCAAACGGCGATCGGATTCACGGAGCAGCTCGCGGCCGAGGGCGTCCAGTCATGGTTGACGCCGGATCACGCGACGCGTGCCGGGACGGCGCGGCTTCTGCCGTACGCCCTCGCCGTCACTCGGGGCTCCGTGACCGGCGTGGCCCTGCCCGGCGACGTACCGCCCGACCTCAGCGCCGTGACCCCGCTGTGCGAGCGCCTCGGTGAGCCGGCCGCGCCGGGTGGTGGCCCCACCGGGCAGGTGTCGGCGCCGCTCGACCCGGCGCTCGCCCATGACCGTGCGGGACTGGTGTCGGCCGCGTGCGAGCTGCGTGCCGCCGTGGGCCGGGACAACCTCCTGGTGCAGATTCCCGCCACGGACGCGGGCGTCGAGGCCGTCGAGGAGTGCCTGGCCCGGGGCCTGCACGTGGACGTCACACTGATCTGCGGCACACGGCGGTGCGAGCGGGTCCTCGACGCGTACCTGACCGGGCTTGAACGGGCCATGACCGCGGGGCATGACCTGCGGCGCATCGGGACCGTTCTGTCGTGTCCGGTCGACCTCGTGGACACCTTGGCCGCGGCCCCGGAGCAAGCGGTACCGACGGCCGGCGTCGCCACGGCGCGGCTGCTGTACCGGCTGCGCGAGCAGCGACTCGACGGCAGCTGGTGGCGGGTCCTGCGGGCCGCGAGGGCGCGTCAGCCGTCCTTCCTGTGGACAGGCGTGCGGCCGCACCACATGGCCCGCCTGGTCGGCTGGAACACCGGGATGACCTTCACGCCCGACGCTCTCGAACGGGCAGCGTGGGACACCGAGTTGACCGGCGACGCGCTCCTGAACAGGCACCTCGACGCCGAGCGGGAGCTGGCCGCCCTCTCGCCCGCCGGATCCGCTCACGCCACGGCCGACGAGGCCGTCGAGGCGGAACTCGACCGTCGGCGGCACGCCTGGAACGCGCGGTCCCGACGCTGGCGGAGCCCCGCCGGTGAGTGACTTCGCTCGGTGGTCGGCGGGGGCTCGCTCAGCGGCCGACGGGGACGACTTCGAGCAGCATGTGCTCGACGAGGTCGCTGCCGTACTCGCCTTCGAGCACCTCGACGCTGCTCGCGGCACGCAGCTCGCGGCCGGATTCGGCGGCAATACCGAGCAATGCGGTCAGATCGCCCCGGCTGCTGAAGTGGAGCAGGGCCCGTCCGCCCGGGGTGAGGCGGTTGGGCGCCTCGGCAAGGAACCGCTGGTGGGTGCGGTATCCGGCGTCGACGTAGCCACGCTCATGGAGGGAGCTGTACTCGTAACCCTCGGGCGCGAGAACGTAGTTGGAGCTCCAGAAGACGGTGTCGAAGCGCTCGTCGGGGCCGAGTCCGTCGAAGAGGTCACTGTGCAGGGCGCGCACCCGGTCGGTCACCCGGTGACGAGACGCGTTGAGCTCCGCGTTGCGCACCGCCTTCGGGTTGATGTCGAGGGCGACCACCCGCTCCGATCCGGCGAGCGCCGCGAGGACCGCGATCACCCCGCTTCCGGTGCCGACCTCGAGGAAGGATGGCCCCACCGCGGCCGGAGCGTCACCGGCGAGGCCGAGGAAGTCGACACCCACGCCGGTGGACGGCGAGTAGACGGGCGCGAACACCTCGTCGAGGAGGTCCCACTCCCGGCCGCACATGCGGAAGACGTCTGGGCGATCACCTCTGGTCAAGGAGATTCGACTACGCTCGATCGAACGTTCGTAACTCTGGATGTACGCCACTGCTTTCCCCCGTGGAGACTTTTGTCGGCCCTTGATCGTCATCACTAAACGTCAGGGTGTAGCTCCAGAACGATCTCGCCTGGGGCCGGTCACAGGAAGGTGGTCCGGCAACAGGCCTGTCCGTGCGCTGCGGTGCTCCGACCACCACACACTTGCCCTGACCTGGAGTTTTTCGTTCAACAATCTGTTGACGTGAAGCGCGCGGGTCATCTAGTTTCCACAGGAACGGGCAGCCGTGTGCTGCGCGGAGCCAGCAGGGAGCCACCTGCGGGCAGCCACCGGAGCGAGGAGGACGGACGACGTGCGCGAGCCCAGCGAGTCGCACGAACTCGTCGAACTCCTGGAGTTGTTGGCCGAGAACGCTCCGGGGGACCAGTTCGAGGAGGTGCTGCGCCGAGCCCGCGCCACTGACCCGGATCCCGTGCGCATCGAGCGTCTCGAACGGGCCAGGCGCCTGGCTCTGCAGGTGCACGAGACCATGTCGCAGCACCACCGGCGGCAGATCGGACTCTCGGCGCTCGTCGACACGGCCCGCGAGCTGACGCTTCCCTACGACCTCGACGGGCTCCTGAACGTCATCGCGCGCCGGGCGCGCTTTCTGCTCAACCTCGACATGTCCTGGGTGTCGATCCACGACAGTGAGGGCGGCCACTCGGTGGTACGGGCCGCCGACGGGCACATCAGCACGCTCAGCGTGGGCATGCGCGTGCCGACAACGGGCGGCCTCGGCAACATGGTGACCGAGCGCGCGGCACCCGTCTGGACCGCGGACTACCTCAACGACCGGCGGATCCCGCGGGCGGACGTCACCGTGAACGCCGTACGGGCGGAGGGGCTGCGCGCCCTGCTCGCCGTGCCCCTGCGCAAGGAGGGCACGATCCTCGGGGTGCTCTACGCGGCGCAGCGTCAGGTGCGCCGGTTCACCCCGGACGAGATCACGCTGATGTCGTCCCTCGGTGACCTGGCCGCGGTGGCCATCGAGAAGGCCAGGCTCCTCGACCGCGCACAGCACGAGCTGACCGAACTCAGCCGTCACGCGTCGCGCGCCGAGGACTCCTCCACCTCGGCCCAGCGGCTGAACTCCGCGCACACCCGGCTCATCGATCTGGTGCTGCGCGGCGGTGATCTGCACACCCTGGTCGACGCGGTCGGCGAGCTGCTCGACTGCACGGTCCTCCTGCACGACCCGAGCGGCACCAACCTCACCACGAACACCGTCCCGGAACTCGATGAGACCGAGATCCGCAGGGCATCCATCAACGCCCACTCCGGGCAGCAGCCGGTCGAGGCGCCCGGCGGCACCTGGGTCTGCCCCGTGATGGCCGGCGATGAGCTGCTCGGCACCCTCGCCCTCTCCCCCAACACCCCTTTGGGCGAACCGCAGTTCCCGCTGCTCTCCCTGGTCGCCCAGGTGACCGCCGTCTCCGTCCTGCTGCAGCGCAGCACCAACCTCGCCGAGGGCCAGGCCCGCAGCGACGTGTTCCACGACCTGCTCAACGGCGGGCAGTTGTCGGCCAAGCAACTGGACGACCGGGCACGCAGGCTCTCGGTCGACCTCACCCGGCCCCATGTCCTGGTGGTGGCGCGGCCGGACGGCGACTCCCCCGGCCGGGGCGCGTTCTGGGCCTCCTCCTACGCGCACCAGCGGGCCGGCGCGAAGAGTGTGGAGGGCGACGAGATCGTCCTGCTGCTGCCCGGCTCCGATCCCGCGGCGGTCGGCCGTGCCGTGGCTGCGGAGCTGTCCGCGGCGCTCGGCAATCCGGCGACGGTCGGCTCGGCGGGGCCCGTCGCCCACGCCAAGGACCTCACCGACGCCTTCCAGGAGGCGCAGCGGTGTGTGGATTCGCTGCTCGCGCTCGGCTCCGTCGGCGGCAGCGCCTCGACGCGTGAACTCGGCTTCCTGGGGCTCCTGTTGTCGGACCAGCCCAACGCGGTGGTCTTCATCGCGGATGCCATCGGCACGGTCCTCGACTACGACGCACAGCAGGGCACCGAGCTGACCCGCACCCTGGAGGCGTACTTCGCGCACGGTTCCAGCCCCACCAGGGCAGCGGACACCCTCCATGTGCACCCCAACACCGTGGCCCGCAGGCTGGAGCGGATCACCGAGCTGCTCGGTGACGGCTGGCAGGACTCCCGGCAGCTCCTTGAGGTCCAGCTGGCGCTGCGGCTGCACCGGATCCGCCACACCGTGACCACACGGGGCGCCGATCCGGCCGTACGCCGCTGAACCGACGGGCGGCGAGCGCGTGCACAGGGACCGGGGCACGTTCCCCGCGCGACAGGACGGCCACCGCGTGCGCCACCGACGCCAGCGTCATGTGGCGGTGCCAGCCGCCGAACGAGCGGCCCTCGAAGTCCCGCAGCCCGACCTGCCCGCCCACCGTCTCGGCGTCGTGCGCGACGCGTGCGCCCAGCTTGGTCAGGCTCAGCAGTTCGGATGCCGGAATCCGGGTCATCCCGGTCAGCCAGATACGGGCTGGGGGCAGCGCGGGGTCCGTCCACTCCCCTAGGACCAGGAGGGGGCGCCGGTCCCTCGCCGCCGCGGGCGACGACACCGCGGGCGACGACACCGCGGGCGACGCCGGGCGGCCGGTGCCGCGCCGTCCGGGCTCGGGCAGAGTCACCGGGACCGCGGCGACCAGGGAGGTCTGCCTTCGCCCCGTGCGCGGGTCGGTCCACTCGACGGGCCGCCGCAGCCCCTTGACCGCATCGAGCAGGTGGCGCACGCCGAGCGGCCCCGCGCCGTAGCCGGGCAGCGAGGGCTCGGCCACCTCCAGCGTGAGGGCACCGACCCGGGCGAGCAGCGGAACACCGGCCGCATCGAAGTCCGTGATCAGCCGACGGAGGCCGGCCCCGGCCACATCGAAGACCACCGGCAGGGTCGGCCCCTGCCAGGTCCGCATGGCCTCCAGGACGGACGCCGCCGCGCACTCCTCGGGTGTCTCGCTGATCACCTCCGTCGGAATGCCCGCATCGCGGCGACGGACCGGGTCCTCGGTCCAACGGTCCGACAGGAAGAGCCGCCAGGTGACGGGCGCGCTCAGCTCCTCGTTCGCGAACCACACTCCGTATGCGTGCTGCCCGGCCGACGCGCCGCCGCCCTGCTCCACGCCCGTGAGCGGCTCCACGCCCACAGTGCGGTCGCCCAGCTTGGGGATGGTGAGGGACTGGACCACCCAGGCCCGCGGTACCGCCCGCTCGTGCAGCTGCTGCGCGAGCGCCTCCCGTACGGGCCTCCAGTCCCAGGTGGAGGCGCTGATGAAGTGGTGCATGCTCTGCTCCGCCGCGCTGCCGCCGGTCAGGGCTGCGATGCCGCGCATGGACTTGCGGCCCTGGACCGTGAGCAGGCCCCTCACATACTGCTCGCCCTTGGCGCGCTGGTCCCTGCGCTGCAGGGACGGCGGCAGGACACTGTCCACCAGGTCCGTGGCCACTGCCGTCCGGGCCGGGAGCTCGATCACGGCGTCCCCCTTCTTCATGGCTCGATGTCTCTCGATCGAGATCCACAGTGGTCCGCCGACGAGCCACAGACGATGTGCCACCGGCACCCATCTGGGCCGCGGGGTGGTGGTCGGAGCACCACCATCGAGAGCTCAAGGCCGGTGTTTCCTGGCCGCTCTACAATGACCGGGTTCACTCCAGGAGGGCCCCTGGCGTGCCCCGAAACTGGTCAGAAAGGTTGCAAAAGGGCTTGAAATTCGCTAGCCACCCTCACCGCGAACCGCGAACCGCGAACCGCGAACCGCGAACCGCGAACCGCGAACCGCGAACCGCGAACCGCGAACCGCGAACCGCGTAACCTGCGCTGAGCGCAAGGAGGTTCGGGGTGGCCGGGCGTCCCGCTGACCTTCCGTTCCTGCGCGTTCCTGTCGGGCACGACGCCCACCGTTGGAGCACATTCCCCGGTGAGCGAAAGCTCGTCGTCGCCACTCGTACCCTCACGTCGACGATCCGCGTCCTGGAGACGCTGCCATCAGTGCTCCGTGGGGACCCCCGGGTGACCGTGGTCTTCGCCCATGACCCGACATCCGCCTTCGGCGACGGCTCGCTCGACCTGCTCCATGACTCCGGCTGCCGCGTCATGCCGTGGGACCAGCTGCCCCATGTGACCCCCGACCTGATCCTCAGCGCGAGCGAGAACATCGATGTCCCCGAAGGGGACTGCCCGGTCCTCGTGCTCCCGCACGGTGTCGGCTTTCAGAAGTACGTGCCCGATTCCCGTTCCGCGCACAGTCGTCTGTCGGGTGTCGCACCCGACGCGCTCCTCGAAGCGGGCCGGGCCTGGACAGCCGTGTCGCATCCCGAGCAGGAGCGGCAACTGCTCGCCGCTCACCCCAAGAACGCCGGGCGCACGCTGATCATCGGGGATCCCTGCCTCGACGAACTGCTCGTCAGCGGGGACCGGCGAGGTGACTACCGGCGGGCGCTCGGTGTCGCGGACGATCAGCGCCTGATCCTCGTGAGCTCGACGTGGGGGCCGACCTCCCTCATCGGCCGCAGCCCCGGCCTGCCCGCGCGTCTCCTCTCCGGCCTGCCCTGGGACGAGTATCGCGTCGCTCTGGTGTTGCACCCCAACGTATGGGCGGCCCACGGCACCTGGGCCATCCGCGCTCTCCAGGCCGAGGCCCTCGACGCCGGGCTGCTGCTGATCCCGCCGGTGCACGACTGGCGTCCCACGCTCGTGGCCGCCGACGCGGTCATCGGGGACCACGGCTCGGTGACGCTGTACGGCGCCGCTCTGGGCAAGCCTCTCGCCTTGGCCGCGTACGGAGAGGATGCCGTGCCCGGCACCGCCGGCGCCGACCTGGCACGGCTCGCCCCTCGGTTCGATCCCGAGATCGGTCCACTGCGGCAGATCGAGGACGTACTGCGAGCCCATGCGGACAAGCCCGAGCAGTACTCCCCGGTGGCGGCCCGTGCCTTCGACGAGCCCGGCACCTCGCTCAGCCGGCTGCGTACCGCGCTGTACGGTCTGCTCCGTCTGGAGCCGCCACCGACCGCGTCGCCGCCACCGCTCGTTCTGACCGCACCGGGCAACAACCCCGCCTCGCCTGTCGCCTCTTGGACGGTCGGCACGCATGTCGGCTTCGGGACCACGGGAGTGCCTGCCGTGGCCGTCCGCCGTATTCCAGCAGCCGTCACCGACGCAGACTCCGTCGCCGACGCCGACGCCGACGTACAGAGCGAGGGAGAAGAGCACTTCTCGCATCTGTCGGTCCGCCCGGACGAGGAGCGTGACCGCCGCCTGACCGAGAGCGCCTCGGTCCTGCTGGGCTCCGCCCCCGCGCCGACCGCCACCGCCGCCCGGCGCTGGGTCCGCGACGCGCTCGCCAGGTGGCCCGGAAGCCTCCTGGCCGCGACCTCGCTGTCGTCCGGGGACTGCATGGTGGCCCTCCGCGACGGCCGGACCGTCCTGGCGCGGGCCGGCGCGGGGAGCACCGACCCGGGGCTCGTCGCCGCGGCCGTCTACACTTGCCTCCGGGCCGACCACCTGCCGGCCGGCGGCCTGGTCACCGTGCGCACCGGCGACACACTCACCGATATCCGGCTGCTGTCCTGGTCGCACTGACCCCTCTGCCCCTACGTCTCTCCGCCTTGCGGCTCTCCGCCTTGCGGCTCTCCGCCCCTGCGCCTCTCCGCCCCTGCACGCCGTCCCACCGGAGTGCCTTGCCCTCTCGGTACCCAAGTGCCCCACTACACAGTGCTTCTTGATCGCACTACGGTGTTCCTCGACACCCAGGGGGAGCTGACACAGCAGCTCAGCCGGTATGCGGAGGGGGCCAAGTGGCAGTCGAGGTGGCGGCGATCGCCGCGTCGGGGGCGACGAGCACGCTGGTCGGGCTCGCGGTCACCGAGGCGTGGACGCGCGCACGGACTCTCCTCACCCGGCTGTTCAGGGGGCGGCAGGACGTCACCGCCGCAGGAGACCAACAGCTCAGGGACGCCGTGGAGGAGTTGGCGGCGGCGCTCCAGTCGGAGGACCAGCACGCGCTGGCAGACGCCGCCGACCGGCTGCGCCGCAGGCTGCGTCACGCACTGCGGGAGGAGTCCGAGACCGCGCTCGAACTCGTCGCTCTGTTACGTGAGTTGAACCAAGAGGGCGAGCAGGAGCCCGCGTTCGCGACGGCGGCGACCGGGGCCACGGACGACCCGTCCGGCATCTCCTACGCCGTACCGCCCGCCCTGCGCCCGGATGGTCCTCCCTCCCAAGTCCCCGCCCTGCGGACCCGCTTCATCAACCGGGTCACGGAACTCGCCGACCTGGGGCGCACGTCGACGGGCGCCACCGCCGTCGTCTCGCACGTCGATGTCCGCGTACTCGCCGGGCCACCCGGAGTGGGGAAGTCCGCTCTGGCCCAGCACTGGGCGCACACGACGCGCGAGCACTTTCCCGGCGGACAGCTCTACGTCGACTTCGCGGCGCTGCGGGACCGCGCGGGCGTCGGCGCAGACGTGACGGACGCCGTCGGGCACTGCCTTCGGTCCCTCGGCGTCGACGACACGCTCCTGCCACCGTCCTTGGCCGAACGGACCGCGCTCTTCCGCAGCCGGACATCCGACCTGCGGGTGCTCCTCGTCCTGGACGACGTGACCTCACCCGCGCAGGTACGGGCCCTGATCCCGCAGGGGCCAGGCAGTGCCGTACTCGCCACGAGCACCGCGAGGCTCGGCGAACTCTCCCTCGACGGAGCCAGGCCACTGCCGCTGGAGCCCCTCACCCCGGACGCCGCGCTGCTCCTGCTGGCCGACCGATGCGGCGAGGAGCGGGTCGCCGCCGACTCGGATGCGGCACGCCGCGTGGCCGACCTGTGTTCGGGGCTGCCGGTCGCCCTTCATGTCGCCGCAGCACGCGTGGTGAACGACCGCCGTCTCACCTTCGCCGCGCTCGCCACCGAACTGGAGGACGAGCAGCACCGGCTGTCCGTCCTGAGTGTGGGAGGCCGGTCCCCGGTGTCCGCCGTCTTCGATGCCTCCTATCGGCAGCTGTCACCGGAGCTGGCACACGGCTACCGGCTCCTCGGGCGGATCCCCGGCCACTGCTTCGACACGGCGACGGCCGCTGCCGCGCTCGGCTCCGACGTGGCGGCAGCCCAACTGCTCCTCGACGTCCTGGAAGACATGAGCCTCCTGGAGGCGATGGAGGACCGCCGCTACCGGTTCCACGGACTCGTACGCGCCCACGCCCGTGAGCGTGCGGCGGCCGAAGAGCCGTCGCACGCCGAGGCCACGGTCGTACGGCGGGTGCTGAGGCACTACCTGGTCCTCACCGCACTCGCCGACCGCTCGGTCCGCGCCGACCGGACGCGCGTCACCGATCTGGGCCGCCTCCTGGCCGAGTGGGCGGACCCGTTCGCGACGCCGAGCGGCCCCGAGCCCCTGGACTGGCTGGCCGCCGAGCGGGCCAACATCATGGCGGTGCTCCGTGCCGCCGGCGCGCACGAGCTGTACACACCGGGATGGCAGCTCGCGGAGTGCTTCACCGTGCTGTTCCTGCACCACCGGCGCCTCGGCGACTGGAAGGAGTCCCTGGAGCTGGGCGCCCGGTATGCGCAGGCCGCCGTCGCCCCGGCAGCCGAAGCGCGGCTGCGCGCCCTGCTCTCCCGGCCGCTCATGGACCTCGGCGAACACGACCGGGCAGAGCGGGAGCTGACGGCGGCGCTGGCCTGTGCCGAGGTGTCGGGCGACGTGGTGCTGCTCGCGTCCGCGCTGGAGTTCTCCGGCCGCTACTGGGACCGGTTCGATCCGGCCCGCGCCATCGCGGCGTACCGGCGTTCCATGGAGCTGAACGCGCGAGCCGACGAACCGCGCGGAGCCGCCATCGCCGCCTTCTTCCTCGGGCGCGCCCAGGACGCGAACGGCGATTCCGCGCACGCGCTCACCACCCTTCGGGAGGCCCGCGCGGACCTGCTGTCGCTGCCCGACCCCGATCACCGCATGGCGGCCCGAGCCACCGCCGCGCTCGGCCGGGCCCTGGACCACCTGGGCCGGACCGACGAAGCCGTATCCACCCTGCGGGAAGGCGCGCGGACGCTTCGGGAGCGCGCGGCGTACGCCTACGAGGCCGAGGCCCTGCTCGACCTGGCGTCCATCGCCGAACGCCCCGGCGCCGACCGGTCCCGGCTCCGGGACGACCTGGTCAGGGCCCTGTCCATCCACGAGAAGATGGGCAGCCTGCTCGTCGAAGACCTGCGCGAGCGGTTGCGCGCCGCGGAAGGACCGGACGGGGCCTGAGCGGACGGGTCTGAGCGGACGGGTCACAGCGGACGGGATCACCGATCGGCTTCGCGGACGCGGGCATCAGGACTCGGATGGTCGATACCTATAGTTCTCGGGTGGGTTCACGAATACACCTCAGAGCTTGGTCCGCCGCGTGGCGTCGGCCACGGGCGGTCCTGTGGGTCACGGCTGGTGTGGTGGCCCTCGGGTTCCTCATCGCGCTGGAGATCGCCGCGCGGCGCTACGGCGGCGTGCCGGGGCCGATCACCAACCAGGCGCGGGAGGTGATCTTCGCCCCCAAGCCAGGACCGCTGTACGGCGGTCTGGCGTTGATGATGGTGGTGCTCACCTGGCGGCAGCGGTTCATCGCCGCCGGTGCCGCGATCGGCATCGACATCGTCTTCGTGCTGGCGCGGTGGGCGGTCGACGCGGACGTGCCCGAGGGGCAGTTCTTCGGCAATGGCGCACTGTGGGTGATGCTGGGCTGCGGGGTCATCGCGCTCACGCGCCGCACCGGCAAGGAACGTGTCCTGCTGCTCAAGGGCGTGGGCCTCGGCCTGCTGCTCGTGGCCGGCCGCAAGACCGGTGACACCTGGCTGCTCATCACGGCGAAGACCCGTCCGACCGTGCTCGACCCGTACGTGATGACCGCCGATCACGCGCTGGGCAACCCGTCCTGGCTGGCGGGCCGCATCCTCGATGCCAGCGGCTCCCTCGTCCCCCACGTCATCGACCTGGTCTACGCCCAGCTCGCGGTGGCCGCGGTCGTCGCCGCCCTCTACCAGCTGCGCAACGTGGCGACCGAGCGCCGTTTCCCGCGCCACCACCTCGTACGCACCTTCCTGCTGATAGGCCTGCTCGGCCCCGCCGTCTACATGATCTTCCCCGTGGTCGGGCCGATCTTCGCCTACGGGCCCGGCACCTCCGGCACCGGTGGCGTCCAGTGGGCGGTGGCCAATGTGTGGCCGCACACCCCGCCGCCGCTCGGCGTCCCGCACCCCGTGCCGTACGACGGGATCACCCCCCGCAACTGCATGCCCAGCCTGCACACGGCGTGGGCCACCGCGATCTTCATCCACTCCCGCAAGGGCCCGCGCCTCCTGCGCTACGCGGGGACCTTCTGGCTGGTCGCCACGCTCAGCGCGACGCTCGGCTTCGGCTACCACTACGGCGTGGATCTCGTCGCCGGCGTGGTGTTCGCGCTCACGGTCGAGGGAGCCCTGCGCGCGTACGACCGCGGCTGGGACCGGTCGGGGATCCAACTGGTCGCTCACGGCACTGCGGTCTTCGCCGCGCTCCTGGTGTCGTACCGCTATCTGCCGACGGAGATGGCCGCACACCCGTGGGTGTTCGGCCCCCTCGTCATGCTGTCGATGGCCTCGGTGATCTACGGCTACGTACGGACCACCGGAGCGTGGGAGCCGAAGCCCGGACCGGCGCTCCCTCCGGAGTCACGTGGACCGCGGGAACCACGTGAACCACAACCCGAACTGGTGGTCTGACTCACCGCCGGTCGTGCCGCCGGTCGTGCCGCAGGTCGTCGAAGAGGCGCGCCGACTTCTTCGCGTCCCACTTCAGTACGTTGCCCTTGGAGGTGGGGACGCCGAAGCCGGACACCGGGACGTTGAGCCGCCTGCCTTCTCCGCCCGAGACGCTCTGCACGGCGCGGAACATGTTGCTGAGGTCGCGCAGGCTCATGTCCTCGTCGACGATGAGCGTGTCGAGACCGGCCTGCATGGCCGGGCCGATCTCCGTCGGGTCGAGGAGGGTGCCTGGCCGGGCCGCCTGGTGGGCGAGGGTCGAGAGGAACTTCTGCTGGTTCTTCGACCGGCCGAGATCGCCCTCCTTCTCCTGGTGCCGCTGACGCACGAAGGCCAGCGCCTGCTTGCCGTCGAGGCGTTGACAGCCCTTGCGCAGGTCGGCGCCCGACTGCTTGTCCTTGATGTCCCGGTCCAGACACATCCGTACGCCGCCGATCGCGTCCACGATGCTCACGAACCCGGCGAAGCCGATCTCCGCGTAATGATCGATGCGCAGCCCGGTGTTCTGTTCGACGGTGTGCACGAGGAGTTCGGGGCCGCCGTAGGCGAAAGCGGCGTTCAGTTTGTCCCCCTCGGGCCGCTTGGTCTTGCCCGTCTTGGTGTCCAGACGGCCGGGCACGGTGACCCAGGAGTCGCGCGGCAGGCTGACCATGCTGGTCCCGTTGGCCCCGGTGTGCAGGAGCATCATCGAGTCGGTGCGCCGCCCGCCGCCCCCGCCTGCGCGCAGGTCCTGCACGGCGTCCGGCGAGAGCCCGTCGCGGCTGTCCGAGCCCACGATGAGGTAATTGGTGCCCTTGCCGGGCGGCGGGCGATCCCCGTACGCGCCGAGGTCGACCTCACGCTGCAGCCGTGTCTCGGCCCAGCCGTACGTGCCGCCCGCCGCCACGATCACACCGGTCAGCACCACGAGCGCCGCCCGCCGCAGCCTCCGGCGCTTCTTCGGATGCCGGGCATGGGCGCGCCGGGGCCCGTAGCGGGAGCTGGGGCGCTCGGCGAATCGCTCACGCGCGGTGGGGCCGCCTTCCGGGGCCGTGTCCGGGCCCTGGCCCGTGTACGAGTCCGGCGCCGCCGGGGGTATGGCGCTGTCGGCCCGCTGGTCAAGCGGGTCTGTCATGGTCCACTCCCTTGGTCACGTCCCTGGTCCGACTCGCTCGGCCGCTCGCCGGTTCCCCCGCGGCTCCACGGCGCTCTCCCCCGGGGGTGCTTCGAGCAGATACGGGTCGGCGGTTCCGGTGCGCTTCATGCTGTGCCACTTCAGGCGGGTGCCGAGCAGCGCCGTGATCACGGAGTGGATGACCACCAGGTACATCAACTGCCGGTAGACGAACTGCTGGAGCGGAAGGACCCACAGCACACGCAGCCGTTCGCGGTCCAGCCGCAGCGCGTACGCGGCGGTGACCAACTGGACGGCGAGGAAACCGAACCAGACGAGGGCCGCCTCCACCGGGTCGCGGAACAACGCGCCGAACAGGGCGAACATGTCCACCACCGGTGCGCACAGCGGCAACACGATCTGGAACAGCGTGACGTAGAGCATCACGCGCCGGCCGAAGCGTCCGGCGGGTCCGACCTCCACCGCCGCGTGACGGTGCTTCCACATCGACTGGAGCGTCCCGTAGCACCAGCGGTAGCGCTGTCGCCACAACTGCCGCACCGTGCTGGGCACTTCGGTCCACGCCACCGCCGACTGCTCGTAGACGACGCGCCAGCCGGCCCGCCAGAGCGCCATCGTGAGGTCGGTGTCCTCGGCCAGGGTCTCGTCGCTGACGCCGCCGACGCCCATCAGCGCGTCCCTGCGGTACGCGCCGATCGCCCCCGGCACGGTCGGCATGCACTCCAGGACCTCGAACATCCGCCGGTCGAGGTTGAAGCCGAGTACGTACTCCAAGTGCTGCCATTTGCCCAGCAGGCGGCGCCGGTTGCCGACCTTGGTGTTGCCGCTGACCGCGCCGACCGCCGGGTGGGCCAGCGGCTGGACGAGGCGGGCAAGGGCCTCGGGTTCGAAGATGGTGTCCGCGTCGACCATGACGACGATGTCGTGCCGGGCGTACGCCAGACCGGTGTTGAGTGCGCTCGGTTTGCCGCCGTTGGGCTGGCGGATCACCGTCACCCTCGGGTCGCCGATCTCCTCGGCGATGTCGGCGGTGGCGTCGGTCGAGCCGTCGTCGATCACGATGATCTGGAAGTGCGGGTGGGTGGAGGCGAGCAGCGAGTACACGGTGGAGGCGATGCCCGCCTCCTCGTTGTACGCGGGCACCAGGACCGTCACCGGGTCCCGCACCTCCCGGAGCCGTGGCGCACCGGGACGGTACCGGTGGTGTCTGCGCACGTGGAGCCGGGCGAACAGCGCGAACAGGAGCATCCGTAGGACGCCGAGCACGCCCGCGACGGTCAGCGTCCACACCATGACGGTGAGGAAGGCCTGCCCGAGGCGCTGCGACCAGATCAGGCCCTGACCCTTGACCTCTTGGGCGACCGGGACCCCGTCGACGAAGGAGGGACGGCCGAGGCCTCCGCTGACCGTGGTGAACGTCTTCACCCGGCGGTCCTTGAGCAGCTCCTCGGCCTCGCGGAAGCCGAGGTCGGTCTGGCTGTGCTGCGTCACCACTCCGCGCCATGGCTTGCGGTCCTTGCGGTCCGACGCGACCACCAGGTACCCCTGCTCCGCCGCGCGCTTGGCGGCCGTCCACTCCGGGCCGCAGAGCGTGTCCGCCGCCGTGGTGTGCGGAAGGCGCAGCAGAGTGGTGTTCACCCCGGCCGCGCCGGCCAGGGCGGCCTGGGTGAGCGAGAGTTCGAGACGCGCGCGCAGTGGTGACGCGACGCCGAGGTCGCCGCCGCTGTAGGTGTACGAGCCGACCTCGTGGCCCTCGCGCACGATCCGCCGCATCAGTTCGGGATGCCGGGCCACGTCCTTGCCGTGGACGAAGAAGGTGGCTCGTGCGCGATGCCTGCTCAGCAGATCCAGCAGACGCGGCGTCCACAGCGGGTCGGGCCCGCCGTCGAAGGTGAGCGCGACGGTTCTGGGCGGTACGCCCGTGGTGTCGACGCCGGTCGGGCCGAACCGCAGCAGCGGCTGCCCGTCGTCCGCCGCGCGCGGGATCGGCTTGGTGCACGGCGGTTTGGTGCGCGCGGCGTCGACCTGGTGGGTCGTCCAGCCCTCGAAGACGAGGGCGACGGTGACCACCAGGAGGAGCAGCAGGAGCACGAGCCAGTGTCCGCGCGGCGGGCGGCGGACAGCGGCGGCGCTCCCCCTCACTGCTTCGGGCCTCCGGCCGGCGGGGCGGATCTGCCGGCCGGCTGGCGGCGGTGGTCGTGCCGGTCCGCGTGGGCGGCCCCGGTCCGTACGTCCGAGCGGCCCTGCGGCGACGTGCGGGTGCCGTCCTGGCCGGTCGGCGCGGGTGCGTTCGTACTCGGCGGTTGCGTGCCGACGGGATTCCAGAGCTCGCTGATCAGCGTGCCTGCGAACAGCAGATAGCCGAGGCCGGCGCAGCCGACGACCAGGCCCAGACCTTGCAGAGTCCGTCTGCGCCAGCCCGACTGGTCGATGAAGACGGGAAGTTGGGGGTCGACGGGCCGCGGGCGGCGCGCCGCCGGATCCACCGGGTCCACCGGGGGTGCCTCCACCCGGTGCGGCGCGCGGTGCGCCACGTCCCGCCCGGTGTGCTGCGCCTGACGGGCAGCCTGGGGTGCGGACGGCAATCGCCCGTCGTGCGGTGTGCTGGCTATGTGGGGGGTGCCCTGCACTCGTGCTCCTGGTCTGCGGCCGCACACGCGCGGCTCTTTGTGTGGGGGGTACGGACCCGGGGGCCCGTTGTGCTGCGCGCGAGTAGACGTCGCAGCCGCATCCCGGTGCCCGGCGCGCACGGTGGGTTCCGTACGTGCGCATACGGTGCGCCCTTCCCGGGTGGGGCCGGGAAGGCCACGTACGCATGTGCCCTCACAAGGACCGGAAGGCCAGGGTGCAACCGTCAGCCATCACGCAGCCCCTGACCCTACTCGGGCGGACGGACGCGGTCACCCGGGTGCCGTGGCAACGGGCCGTCCCGGCCGCCGACGTCGTGGGGCGAACGGACGCGGGCAGGTGCGGGCACACGGGTCGGCGCGGACGGACACGGCAGGCGCGGACCGGTGCCACCGTCCGTTCATCCAGCGGTCCTCCGCCCGACTCCCCTTCTGCCGGGGGCCTTCACGGCAAGATCACATAGTGCTCTCTGTCATGGGATGCTCATGACAGAGAGGATTCTCACATGGCCAAGTCCCGTAGAAACCGGCCCGCTTATGGCCGGCTCGCCCTCGTCACGACCCTCGCGGCGTTCGCCGCGACCGTGCCCCTGAACTCTGGCGCCCTCGCGGCCACCGCTCTGCCCGCCGTCCAACCGCGCGCCGAGACCCCCGCCCTGCACGACGACGACGCGGGCGGCGACGCCGACGCCGACGACCCGGCGATCTGGCGCAACGCCGCCGACCCGGACCGCAGCCTGGTCGTCGCCACCGCCAAGCAGGGCGGGCTGCGCGTGTACGACCTCGCGGCGCGCGAGGTGCAGTCCGTTCCGGCGCCCACGCCCCCCGGCCCCGATGACGCGCCCGGCCGCTTCAACAACGTCGACCTCGTGCACGGCCTGCGCCTGCCGTCGGGCCGCGCGGACCTGGCGGTGACCAGCGACCGCGGCAGCGACCGGCTGCGCGTCTACCGCATCGACCGCGACCGCTCCGGCGGCCCGCTGACCGATGTCACCGACCCGTCCGCGGCGCCCGTCTTCTCGTCCTCCCAGGAGGAGATCAACGAGCAGCGCACCGCGTACGGTCTCGCGACGTGGACGGACCCGTCCACAGGCCGGTCGTACGCGGCGGTCAGCCGGCGGGAGCGGACCCGCATCGCGCTCCTCGAACTGACCCCGAAGAGCGACGGCACGGTCGGCTACCGCAAGGTCCGCGCCCTCGACCTGCCCGCCGACTTCCGCCTGCCGAACGGCACTACGTGGTCGCCGTGCGGCGAGCCGGGCGAACTGCCGCAGGTGGAGGGCATGGTCGTGGACCCGGCCAACGGCACGCTCTACGCGGGCCAGGAGGACGTCGGCATCTGGCGGCTTTCCGCCGACCTGAGGGACAAGCCCCAACTGGTGGACAAGGTAAGGGAATACGGCGTCCCCGGGACGTACGACCCTGCGACCGAGGAGTGCGTCGCGGGCGCCGATCCCGGCTACGGCGGCAAGCGTCTCAGCGCCGACGTCGAGGGGCTGACCCTCCTGAACGAGGACGACGGCGACGGCTATCTGCTGGCGTCCAGCCAGGGCGACAACACCTTCGCCGCCTACGACCGCGAGCTGTCCGACCGCAACGAGTACGAGGGCGGCTTCCGTGTCGCCGCCGCCTCCTCGACGCTCGACGGATCCGAGGAATGCGACGGCGCCGCGGTCCTCAACGAGCCGCTCGGCGACAGGTATCCGAACGGTCTGCTCGTCGTGCAGGACGGTCACGACGCGCCCGGCGACCCCGAACGGGCCTCCACCAACTTCAAGTTCGTGGATCTGGGCGACGTGCTCGACGCCGTCGACGACTGATCCACGGGCCGCGGGAAGCTCCTCCGGTGGACGAACACCCGCCGGAGGGCTACTCGGCCGCCCACAGGCCGCGCACGTGACCGAGATGACGGGTCATCACCTCGCGCACCGCCTCCTCGTCGCGGGCGAGCAGCGCGTCGAGGATCTCCAGGTGCTCCTCGGCCGACGCCTCCAGACGTCCGGCATCGACCAGCGCCTGCAGTCCGTACAGGCGTGAGCGCTTGCGCAGGTCGCCGACCACCTCGACCAGGTGGTCGTTGCCGCGGAGCGCGAGCAGACCGAGGTGGAAGCGGATGTCGGCCTCCACGTACGCGATGAGGTCGCCGTCCGCCGCCGCGGTGACGATCTCCTGGGCGACCGGCCGCAGCGCTTCCAGCGCGGCGGGGTCGGCCGATGTGGCGAGCTCCGCCGTGGTGGGGATCTCGATGAGCGCGCGGATGTGCTTGTACTCGTCGAGTTGCTTCTCGGAGACCGCGGTGACCCGGAAGCCCTTGTTCGGCACCGTGTCGACGAGCCCCTCCTTGGCGAGGTCGAGCATGGCCTCGCGCACCGGTGTCGCCGAGACGCCGAAGCGCACGGCGAGAGTGGGCGCGGAGTAGACCTCGCCCGCGCGCAGTTCACCCGCGATGAGCGCGGCACGGAGGGCGTCGGCGACCCGCTCGCGATAGCTGCTGCGCGTCCCGCCCAGATTGGGCAGGGTGGGGGCTGCGGATGCCGCGGGGGCTGCGGACGGAGCACGGTTGCGCTGGGCGGCCATGGGGGCGGTTCCTCCTGGGTGCAATGTCACGTGCCACGAGTATCCCAGCGATTCACAGGACGAACCCCGCCGGGAAGGGATCGTCCGGATCGAGGAGGTACTGCGCGGTGCCGGTCACCCAGGCGCGCCCGGTGAAGCTGGGCAGCACCGCGGGGGTGCCCGCGACCTCGGTGGTGCCGAGCAGTCTCCCGCTGAACTGCGTACCGATGAAAGACTCGTTGACGAACTCGGTGTTCAGGGGCAGCTCTCCGCGCGCGTGCAGCTGGGCCATGCGCGCGCTCGTCCCGGTGCCGCAGGGCGAGCGGTCGAACCAGCCGGGGTGGATGGCCATCGCGTGCCGGGAGTAGCGGGCGGTGGCGCCGGGCGCGTACAGGTGGACGTGGTGGCAGCCGCGGATGGACGGGTCCTCCGGGTGCACCGGCTCACCCTCGGCGTTGATCGCCTCCATCAGCGAGAGTCCCGCCGCGAGGATCTCGTCCTTGCGGTCGCGCTCGAAGGGCAGGCCGAACTGCTCCAGGGGCAGGATCGCGTAGAAGTTGCCGCCGTAGGCGAGGTCGTACGTCACCGAACGGCCGTCCGGCAGGCTGATCTTGCGGTCCAGGGCGACGGCGAAGGACGGCACGTTCTTGAGCGTGACGGCCTTCGCGGCGCCGCCCTCGACGGCGACCTCGGCGACGACGAGGCCCGCCGGGGTGTCGAGGCGGATCGTGGTGACCGGCTCGACGACCTCGACCATGCCGGTCTCGACGAGGACGGTGGCGACGCCGATGGTGCCGTGCCCGCACATCGGCAGATAGCCCGAGACCTCGATGTAGATCACGCCGTAGTCGCAGTCGGGCCGGGTGGGCGGCTGCAGGATCGCGCCGCTCATCGCCGCGTGGCCGCGCGGTTCGTTCGTCAGGAGCTGCTTGATGTCGTCGCGGTGCTCGCGGAAGTACAGCCTGCGCTCGTTCATCGTCGCGCCGGGGATGGTGCCGATGCCGCCGGTGATGACCCGCGTCGGCATGCCTTCGGTGTGCGAGTCGACCGCGTGCAGGACGAGTTTGCTGCGCATGGGCGTGGCCTTTCGTAACGAGTCCTACGAGGGCGGGTGCTCGGGGCGGCTAGGCGAGCCCGGCGGCGATGGCGCGTTCGGTGGCGGTGCGCACGGCCTGCTCCTGCTCGGGCAGCAGGGGCACGCGAGGCGGGCGGCAGGGGCCGCCGTGGCGTCCCGCGATGTCCATGGAGAGCTTGATGGCCTGGACGAACTCGGGCTTGGAGTCCCACCGGAGCAGGGGGTGCAGCTGCCGGTAGAGCTTGGTGGCCGTGCCCAGGTCGCCGGCCACCGCCGCGCGGTAGAGCTCGACGGACGCGGCGGGCAGCATGTTCGGGTATCCGGCGACCCAACCCTTGGCGCCCGCGACGGCCAGTTCGAGCAGGACGTCGTCGGCGCCGATCAACAGGTCGAGTTCGGGGGCGAGTTCGGCGATGCGGTAAGCACGCCGAACGTCACCGGAGAACTCCTTCACGGCGTGCACGTACCCTTCGGCGTGCAGCTTCGCGAGGAGTTCGGGCACCAGGTCGACCTTGGTGTCGATGGGGTTGTTGTACGCGACGACGGGGATGTCCGCCTTCGCGACCTCCTCGTAGTGCGCGAGGACGGAGCGCTCGTCGGCGCGGTAGGCGTTCGGCGGAAGGAGCATCACGGAGGCGCAGCCCGCGTCCTTGGCCTGCTCGGCCCAGCGCCGGGCCTCGGCGGATCCGTAGGCGGCGACGCCGGGCATCACGCGCTGCCCGCCGACCGTCGCCACGGCGGTCTCCACGACGTTGGCACGCTCCTCTGGGGTGAGCACCTGGTACTCGCCGAGCGACCCGTTGGGCACGACGCCGTCGCAGCCGTTCTCGACGAGCCAGGCGCAATGCTCTGCGAACCGGCCGTAGTTGACGGAGAGGTCGTCGTTCAGCGGGAGCGCGGTGGCGACGAGTACGCCGTGCCAGGGGCGGTTGCGGTTGGGGTTCATGGGCGTTCCCTTCGTTGTTGTGCGGCGGCTAGGAGGGGTCTGGGTCCTGCTGGTCGTCGTCGGTCCGCGCGAGTACGCCGAGCGGCACGGGCCGGGCGAACGGCCGCCGCGAGGACCGCTCCTCGCAGCCCGCGAGCCCGGCGACGGCCGCCGAGCACATCCGGCCCTGGCACCAGCCCATGCCGGCCCGGGTCAGGAGCTTCACGCTCCGCACGTCCGTGGCCCCGAGCTCCTCGACGGCCTCGCGGACGGCCGATGCCGGTACCTCCTCGCAGCGGCAGACGAGTGTGTCGTCGTGGAGCTGTTCGGCCCAGTGGGCGGGCGGCGCGTACACGGCGCGGAGGGCAGCGGCGAACTCCCGCATTTTCGTACGTGACTTGGCGGCGGCGCTCCAGGCGCGCGGGTCGGGTTCGTTCCCCCGCAGCCGGGCGGCGGCCGAGCGCCCCGCGATGTGTCCTTCGGCGAGCGAGAGGGCGGCGCCACCGATGCCGGTGGTCTCACCGGCGGCCCAGACGCCGGGGACGTCGGTGCGCTGCTCGGCGTCGACGGCGACGTTCACGCCCTCGACGCGGCAGCCGAGCCCTTCGGCGAGATCGGTGTGCGGCAGCATGCCGTGGCCGACGGCGAGGGTGTCGCAGGGGATGCGGCGCTCGGTGCCGGGTGTGACATGCCCCGCGGGGTCGAGGGCGGCGATGGTCACGGCGTGGAGCGTGTCCATGCCGTGGGCTTCGACGACGGTGTGCCGCGAGGCCAAGGGCACCCGGTGACGGGCGAGTTGGGCGAGGTACTGGGCCCCCTCGGCGAGCTTGTCCGGGTGGGCGGCGAGGGTCGCCGCGTGCCGGGCGAAGGCCTTCGGGTCGGCGGATTCGACGAGGGCGGCGACCTCGGCCCCGGCCGCCGCGAGCCCGACGGCGACGGGCATGAGCAGGGGCCCGGTCCCGGCCACGACAGCCGTCCGCCCCGGCAGCACGAGGCCTCCCTTGAGCATGGCCTGCGCACCACCGGCGGTGATCACACCGGGCAGGGTCCAGCCGGGGAACGGCAGGACCTTCTCGTATCCCCCGGTTGCCAGAAGCACGGCGTCGGCACGCACGGCAACGGACTCCGACTGCTCGGGCCCGAGCAGCGCATGCACGACGAAGCCGTCCACGACGCGCTCCACGAACCAGACATGACGCTCTGTCAAATGCGTGATCCGCCCCACCGCGATCTGTTCCGCCAGTCCATCCCGCAGCCGCTCCCACGTACGCCACTGGTGATGCAGGGCCTGCGGGCGGCGTGCGCCGAGCGCTTCGGCAGGCTGCCGGTAGAACTGGCCGCCTGCCTGCGGGGCGGCGTCGACCACCGTGACCTGTACGTCCCGCTGCGCGGCGGCCAGCGCGGCGGCGAGGCCGGCGGGGCCGGCGCCGATCACCGCCAGCGTCCTCGGCGGCTCCGTGCGCGGCATCACTGCCCGTCACCCCGCAGCCTTCTCTTGCCGACCGGGCCTCTCCCACGCACCCGCCCACAACCCCGCATCCACCCCTGCACGAACAAGCCTTCCCGCCCACCCGACCGATTGCCCCGCGGCGCCAGAGGATGGGTGGGGCGTTTGCGTGCAACAGCGGGGGTAGGTGGGGTGTGCGTGCAGCCGGGTGGGTCAGCAAGCGTAGGCAGGGTGCGACGTAGCCCGTGAGAGATCAGCCCCCACACGTCCGCAGCCGGCAGCGCTCCTGAGGGGACGTGCCGGTATGTCCGCCCGGAGCACGGCTCGCGACACTCCCCCGCCGAAGAAACCCCACGGTCACCGGAAGACAGCGAGGACGGACATACCGGCACGGCCCCGCCCCCAAGACGGGCCAGTACCGTACCCCCGCCGTCACGCAACGTTCTCATCGCCGCTCCTGATCACATCTCCCGGCGCCGCCGGAACCAGGCAAGCCCGTTGATTCGCCCGCCCGTTGACCTCCACCAGGCAGTCGAAGCAGACGCCGATCCCGCAGAAGACTCCCCTCGGCTCGCCCCTTCCCCGCGTCCTGCGCCACGACGTGATGCCCGCCGACCAGAGCGCGGCGGCCACCGTCTGGCCCGGTAGCGCCGGAATCTCGTGGCCGTCGAACGTGACCGTGTGCGGTGGGCCCGGGTGGGCCCGAGCCAGGGTCAGGGGGTTTCGTCTGCTCATGGCGTCTCCTCGGCGAAACGGTCCGGGCGGAACGGGGTCAGGTCCAGGTCCGGGGTCGCCCCGGTCAACGCCTGGGCGATCAAGTGGCCCGTACCCGTCGCGAGGCCGATCCCCGCGCCCTCGTGCCCGCAGGCGTGGATGAGCCCCGGCACGCGGGCGTCGGGGCCGATGGCGGGTAGGTGGTCCGGCATGTAGGGGCGGAAGCCCACGTACGCGCGCATCGCGCTGACGCCCTCCAGGAACGGGAAGAGCCGGGTCGCCCCTGCCGCGAGGGCCCGCAGCACCGGCAGGGAGATGGAGCGGTCGAAGCCGACCCGCTCTCGGCTCGCGCCGATCAGGATCGGCCCCGCGGCCGTACCCTCGACCACTGGCGACGTCTGGAGGGCGGCGGACCCGCTGGCCACGTCGGCCACGTAGTCGGCGGCGTACACCTTGTGCCGGACCATGCGCGGTAGCGGCTCCGTGACCAGGACGAAGCCCCGCCTCGGCAGCACGGGCAGGTGGGCTCCGGCGAGGGCGGCCACCTCGCCGCCCCAGGTGCCCGCCGCGTTCACGACGTACGGGGCGTGGATCTCCCCCCGGTCGGTGCGCACCCCGCGTACGTCGCCGCCCTCAGTCCGCAGCACGGCAGTGACCGCCCAGCCAGTTCGCAGACAGGCACCGAACTCCGTCGCCAGACGCACCAGTTGAGCCGCCGCCAGCGACGGCATCACCTGGCAGTCCTGCGGATAGAAGACGCCGCCCGCCGTGCCGGGCGCGAGGTGCGGCTCCAGTTCGTGCAGCTCGGAGGATGACACGGCCCGCGCGTCGACCCCTGCTTCACGCTGCCCCGCGGCGAACTTCCCCAGCGCCGCGAGCCCTTCACCGGACGACGCCACGACGACGCCGCCCTTCGCCTCGAACTCGATGCTCGCGCCCACGCCTGACTCGGAGGCGAGCTCCGTCCACAACCGCCCTGAAAGGAGGGCGAGTTCGAGCTCGGGGCCGGGCTCCTTGTCGGAGACCAGGAGGTTGCCCTCACCGGATCCCGTCGTGCCGCCGGCCACCGGACCCCGGTCCACCAGGACGACGGACAGTCCGGCCCGCGCCGCGTACAGGGCGCAGGCGGCGCCCACCATCCCGGCGCCGACTACCACAACATCGCAGGTCAGCCGCTTTGTCACGTCAGTACTATGTCACATGTTCCCTTGCGGGCCAAGGGTCTCTACGCTGGCGGTACCGCCACAGAGCACTCCGCCACGAGCCCCGAAACGGGGCAGAAAAGGTGAACCCCATGGCCAAGCCCACCAAGCCCACCAAGCCCCTCAAGCCGGCGAAGTCCACCAAGACCAACCCGCGCAAGAACGGCCTCTACGCCGAGATATCCGAAGAGCTCTCCGCCCTGATGCGGACGGGCTGGGCCGACACCGAGCAGCGCGACCTGCGCCCGGCCGAGCAGGCCCCGCACGCCGCACGCCGCCGCGCGGCCCTGTCCGCGCTGTTCCCTGGCGAGCGCCTGGTGATCCCCTCGGGGAAGCTCAAGATCCGCTCGAACGACAGCCATTACCCCTTCCGCCCGTACTCCGGCTACGTCCACATGACCGGCGACCAGGCACGAGACTGCGCCCTCGTACTCGAACCGCGCACAGGAGACGACGGCGGCGACGGCGGTGACCACGACCGCGGCCACGACGCCCACCTCTACCAACTCCCGCGCGACAGCCGCGACAGCAACGAGTTCTGGATCGGCATGACGGCCGAGCTGTGGATGGGCCGCAGGCGCAGCCTCGCCGAGTCCGAACTGCTCCTCGGCCTGCCCTGCCGCGACGTCCGCGACGCCCCGGCCGAGCTGGCCGCCGCCCCCGACGTGCCGACCCGCATCGTGCGCGGCCACGACCCGGCGCTCGAAGCGGCCGTGACGACCGACGAGGAGCGCGACGCCGAGTTGGAGGAGGCCCTCTCGGGGCTGCGTCTCGTCAAGGACGACTGGGAGATCGGCGAGCTGCGCAAGGCGGTCGACTCCACCGTCCGCGGATTCACCGATGTCGTAAGGGAGTTGGCCTCCGCCGTCGCCACATCGGAGCGCTGGATCGAGGGCACGTTCTTCCGCCGCGCCCGCCTGGAGGGCAACCACATCGGCTACGGCTCGATCTGCGCCGCGGGCGAGCACGCCACGATCATGCACTGGGAGCAGAACGACGGCCCCGTGCGCCCCGGTGAACTCCTGCTCCTGGACGCGGGCGTGGAGACCCACACCCTCTACACCGCCGACGTCACGCGCACCCTCCCCATCAGCGGCACCTTCACCCCGCTCCAGCGCACGATCTACGAGGCGGTGTACGAAGCCCAGGAGGCGGGCATCGCCGCGGTGAAGCCGGGCGCCGCGTACCGCGACTTCCACGACGCCGCGCAGCGGTACCTCGCGCACAAGCTCGTCGAGTGGGGCCTCCTCGAAGGCGACCCGGAGCGGGTCTTCGAGCTCGCCCTGCAGCGGCGCTTCACCATGGCGGGCACGGGGCACATGCTCGGCCTCGATGTCCACGACTGCGCCCAGGCCCGCACCGAGGAGTACGTGGGCGGCGTACTCGAAGAGGGCATGGTGCTCACCGTCGAACCCGGCCTGTACTTCCAGCCGGACGACCTCACCGTGCCCGCGGAGTACCGCGGCATCGGGGTCCGCATCGAGGACGACATCCTCGTCACGGCCGACGGCAACGAGAACCTGTCGGCGGGCCTGCCGCGCGGCGCCGCGGCGGTGGAGGCCTGGATGAGCGAGCTTGGGGGCGGCCCGGTGACCACCAGCTAGAGCGGGCAGAGCAGGCACACGACCACGGGAGCGCGACTCGGCGACCCCCTCTATGCACTGCGTGTATACGCGCTATGTATAGTGCTCGCATGTCCGCTGCGAAAAGCAAGATGAAGAGATCCACCAAAGGGTTCCGTCGCGCCGCTTCCATGACGGCCATGACCTCCGCGGTCATGGCCGTCGCCCTGACGGGATGCACCAAGGTGGACACCACGGCGCCGAGCTCCGTCCGCAAGGACGCGGCGTCCGTGAGCGTCAAGAGCCAGGCGAAGCTCGGCACGGTCGACTGCCGCAAGGCGAAGTGCGTGGCCCTGACGTTCGACGCGGGACCCAGCGAGAACTCGCCGCGGCTGCTCGACATCCTCAAGGAGGAGAAGGTGCCCGCCACCTTCTTCCTGCTCGGCAAGAACCACATAGCCAAGCACCCCGAACTCGTGAAGCGCATGGCGGCCGAGGGTCACGAGGTGGCGAGCCACACCTGGTCGCACAAGATCCTCACCGACATCACTCCGGAAGAGGCGCGCCAGGAACTGCGCAAGCCCAACGAGGCGATAGAGAAGCTCATCGGCCACAAGCCGACGCTGATGCGCCCGCCGCAGGGCCGCACCAACCCCGACGTCAACGAGATCTCGCGCAAGGAGGGCCTCTCCGAGGTCCTGTGGAGCGTGACCGCCAAGGACTACACGACCAACGACTCCGCCCTGATCCAGAAGCGCGTCATCGACCAGACGAAGCGGGACGGCATCATCCTGCTGCACGACATCTACAAGGGGACGGTGCCCGCGGTGCCGGGCATCATCGACGAGCTGAAGAAGCGCGGCTACGTCTTCGTGACGGTCCCTCAGCTGCTCGCGCCGGGCAAGGCGGAGCCCGGGAAGATCTACCGCCCCTAGCGGGCCCGCGGCAGGCGCGTTCCGACTCCGGGACCTGGCAGGATCGGTGCGTGGCTCTCTTCCGTATCGACCGGGAATCGTCCCTGCCCGCCGACGAGGTCTGGCGCCGGCTCACCGCGTGGGAGCGGCATGCCGACGTGGTCCCGCTGACGCGGGTGTCCGTCAGGACGCCGCCGCCCAGCGGGGAGGGGACGGTGTTCGTCGCCCGCACCGGGATCGGTCCCGTCGGGTTCGACGACGTGATGGAGGTCGTGACGTGGCGCCCTGCCGCCGGGGGCGGGGGCCTGTGCCGCCTGGAGAAGCGAGGGTCGTTCGTGACGGGGTGGGCGGAGATCGAGGTGTCCCCCAGGGCGGGGGACGGTTCGACGGTCGCCTGGCGGGAGGATCTGCGGGTGCGGGGGCTGCCGCGGGCCTTCGACGGGGTACTCGTGAGGGCGGCGGTGTGGATGTTCGGGCGGGCGGTGGACGGACTGGTGTCCTCTCCCCCGCCGCGCCCCTCCACTTGACCGGGGCGCAGACCCCGGCCCGCTCACACAGCAGAGCGAGCCCGCGCCCAACTCACCTCAGGCGCACCGGAATCGACGCGAAGCCGTCCGCGATGAAGGAGCCCACCGTGGACGCGGTAGTGCACCCCGTGGCCGTAGCCGAGGCGCTCCTTGTCGTCCTTGTCGATGCGGCCGACGTCGAACTGCCCGGCGATGGCGCCCTGCCGCAAGCGGGTCGCGGCCCACGGGCGTGGTCGCGGGGAGCCCGTGGCGGGGACCCCGTTGCTCAGTCGCGCGAAGCCGGCGCGGACCCCCGCCCGTGCACGCCATGCAGCGTCCGTGCCACCCTCGGCCCCAGCCACCGCTTCATCTTGCGCAGCGGCTCCAACTGCTCGGCCGCGCGGTCGATTCGGTAGTACAGCTGCGGCGGGATGTGCGGCAGGAGCGGTGAGTGGCGTTGGCCGAGGAGCGCGAACATCTGGGCCGGGTCGAGGCCGATGTAGCGCGGCAGGTTCTCGTACCACCGGGCGCTGTAGCGGGCCGCGCTCTGGACGGAGAGAAGGGCGGTCCGGCGTTCCCGCTCGTAGCGCGCGAGGGCGGGGGTGAGCTCCGCCCGGCTGCCCCGCAGCGCGTCCGCCAGCGCCATCGCGTCCTCCAGGGCGAGCGTCGTGCCCGCGCCGATGGAGTAGTGCGTGGTGTGTGCGGCGTCGCCGAGCAGGACCACGTTGCCGCGGCGCCACGTCCGGTTGGTCAGCGTACGGAAGTTGAGCCACTGCGCGCTGCCGTCGGCCTGCGCGCGGCCGATCAGGCGGTGCCCGTCCAGCGGCACCGCGAAGAGCTCCTCCAGGAGGGCCAGACCGTCGGCCTCGCTCGCCTCGTGCAGGCCGAGGCCCGTCCAGGTCTCCGGGGAGCACTCGATAACGCAGGTGCTGCGCTCGTCGCTGAATCGGTAGCCGTAGCACCAGATCCAGCCGTGCGCGCTCTCCACGAAGGCGAAGGTGAAGGAGTCGAAGACCTTGGTGGTGCCGAGCCAGATGTACTTGTTCCGGCCGCGCGCGATCTGCGCGCCGAAGTGGTCCGCGTGGCGCTCGCGCAGCACGCTCCCGACACCGTCGCCCGCCACGATCAGATCGGCGTCGGGCAGCTGGGCCGCGTCCGTGATCTCCCGCTCGAACTCGATGCGTACGCCCAGGGATCGGGCCCGCTCGGCGAGGATGTCGAGCAGCTTGTGGCGCCCGATGCCGAAGCCCTCGTCGCCGTGGTGGACCGTCGTGCGGTCGCCGACGTGCGCGACGCCATCGCTCCATCGGACCGAGTGCTCGCTGATGGCGCGGGCGGACTCGGGGTCGCGGGCGTGGAGCTTCTCCAGCAGACCGCCCCAGTAGGTGACCCCCCAGCCGTACGTCGACCCGGCGGGGTTCCGCTCGTGGACGGTGATGTCGTGGGTCGGGTCCTGCCGCTTGAGCAGGATCGAGAGATACAGGGCGGCGGGCCCGCCACCGACGCAGGCGACCTTCACACATGCTCCCATTACGTCACACAGCGATCATATTGTGACACAACGTAGCAGGGGTGGGAGGTGATCCCGTGGACGCCGGGCCGCGGGTCCAAGGCGTCAGGCAAGGCGTCGGACAGGGCGTCAGGCCACGGACCCGATCCGCCCCGCGGGACGCCGCGTGCCGTCGTGGTGGATCGGCGTGTGCGCGCCCGTCAGGGAGACCCCGCTGCCGCCGCGCCGGTTGGCGACGATCTCCGCGGCGATCGACAGGGCCGTCTCCTCCGGGGTGCGCGCGCCCAGGTCGAGGCCGATGGGCGAGTGGAGGCGGGCCAAGTCCAGCTCGGTGACGCCCACTTCGCGCAGCCGCTCGTTGCGGTCCTCGTGCGTGCGGCGCGATCCCATCGCGCCCACGTAGGCGACCGGCAGACGCAGGGCCAGTTCGAGCAGGGGCACGTCGAACTTGGCGTCGTGGGTCAGGACGCACAGCACGGTGCGGCCGTCGACCTCCGTCCGCTCAAGGTACTTGTGCGGCCACTCGACGACGATCTCGTCGGCATCGGGGAAACGCGTCTCCGTGGCGAAGACGGGCCGCGCGTCACACACGGTCACGCGGTAGCCGAGGAACTTGCCGACCCTGACGAGCGCCGACGCGAAGTCGATCGCGCCGAACACGATCATGCGGGGCGGCGGGACGCTGGACTCGACGAGGATCGTGAGGGGCTGCCCGCAGCGCGAGCCGTCCTCGCCGATCTCCGTCGTACCAGTGCGCCCGGCGTCCAGCATCGCGCGGGCCTCGCCCGCCACGGTGCGGTCCAGCTCGGGATGCCCGCCGAGCCCGCCCTCGAAGCCCGCGTCGGCATCGGCATCGGCACGTACGAGAAGGGCGCGGCCCACGAGTTCCGCGGGCCCGGAGGTGATCCGGGCGATCGCCGCGGCCCGACCCGCCGCGGCCGCGGCGATCGCGGACGCGAGTACCGGCCGCGCGGCGGAGTCCGCGCGGACCGGGGTGACGAGGATGTCGATGATGCCGCCGCAGGTCAGGCCCACGGCGAAGGCGTCCTCGTCGCTGTATCCGAAGCGTTCGAGCACGCTCTCGCCGTCTTCGAGTGCCTGCTGACACAGGTCGTAGACGGCGCCTTCCACACACCCGCCGGAGACGGAGCCGATCGCCGTGCCGTCGGAGTCGACGGCCAGAGCGGCGCCCGGCAGCCGGGGCGCGCTGCCGCCGACCGCCACCACGGTGGCGACGGCGAAGTCGCGTCCCTGCTCGACCCACCGGTTCAGCTCTTCGGCGATGTCCAGCATGTCCGTTCTCCTAACGGGTGTGTGGTTACCAGGATGAGCGGCTACTTGACGCCCATCCAGTTCTCGATGGGATGGAGCGCGAAGAAGGCGAGGAACACGAGCGCGAGCACCCACATGAGCCAGCCGATCTCACGGACCTTGCCCTGGCCGGCCTTGATGAGGACGTGGGCGATGACGCCCGCCGCGATACCCACCGTGATGGAGTACGTGAACGGCATCAGGACGGTGGTCAGGAACACCGGAATGGCGGTGGCCTGGTCGGTCCAGTCGATGTGCCGGGCGTTGCTCAGCATCATCGCGCCGATGACGACGAGGGCGGCCGAGGCGACCTGGGTCGGGATGAGCTGGGCGAGCGGCGTGAAGAAGAGGCACAGCGCGAAGGCGAGGCCGGTGACCACGCTCGCGAAGCCGGTGCGCGCGCCGTCGCCGACGCCCGCGGTGGACTCGACGAAGACGGTCTGGCCGGAAGCTCCGGCGAACCCGCCGACGACACCGCCGGCACCGTCGATCGCCAGGGCCTTGTTCAGACCCGGCATCTTGCCGTCCTTGTCGGCGAGGTTGGCCTGCTGGCCGATGCCGATGATGGTGCCCATGGCGTCGAAGAAGCCGGCGAGCACCAGGGTGAAGACGATGACGCCCACGGTGATGGCGCCGATGTCGCCGATGCCGTTGAAGGACACCTCACCGAAGAGGCCGAAGTCGGGCGACGAGACGATGGAGCCGCCCAGCTCCGGAGCGTTCAGGCCCCAGTCCTTGGGGCTCATGCCCGCGAGCTGGTGGACGATCGCGGCGAAGACGGTGCCGCCGACGATGCCGATGAGGATCGCGCCGGGGACCTTGCGGACCTGGAGCAGGAAGATCAGCAGGACGGTGACGGCGAAGCAGAGGACGGGCCAGCCCATGAGCTTGTCGTCGACGCCCAGCTGGATCGGCTTCGAGTACATGTCGCCGTGCTTGGACGGCATGGAGGTGACGAAGCCCGCCTGGACCAGACCGATCAGCGTGACGAACATGCCGATGCCCATGGTGATGGCGTGCTTCAGCGCCAGGGGAATCGCGTCCATGATCAGGGACCGCAGGCCGGTGAGGACAAGCAGGATGATGATGGCGCCGTAGATGAGGCACATCGCCATCGCATTGCCCCAGGTCATCTCCGGGGCGACCTGGAAGGCCATGACGGCGGAGACACTGAGTCCCGCCGCGAGGGCCAGCGGCACATTGCCGAGGAGCCCCATGACGATGGTGGTGGCGGCCGCCGCGAAGACGGTGGCGGTGGTCAGCTGATCACCGTCGAGCCGGTGTCCCGTGGCGTCGGGGACCGAGAGGATCACGGGGTTCAGAAGGATGATGTAGGCCATCGCCATGAAGGTGGTGACGCCGCCACGCACCTCCCGACCGACCGTCGATCCTCTCTGGGTTATGTGGAAATAGCGGTCGAGCCAGGACCTGCCGGCCGGGACGCGTGAGCCGTTGCCCGCGTCCTCTGCCGTGGTCTTCGGCTCCGTTGACTGCTGGGTCATGGTGCCTAACTCCCAAGGTTCATAGGGGCACCCGCAACAGGCTGGTCGAAAAGGGGGTCGGGCCTGTGGAGACTGCGGGATTTGGGATGGTGCGTTTGGCTGCACGACCCGGGGGACGGCCCGAGACGAACTGGGGCTCCGAAGAGCGTGGGTGCTGCGTGGGTACTGCTCAGGTACTGCGATGACCGCGAGCGGTGCGGTACTGGGGTTCTCCGGGCGGCGCGCGCGACGGGAAGTGTGACGTTCCATGGGAGGCACACGCCGCCCGGAGAGATCTTGGGATCAGATGCCGGTCACGTACCAGTCAGGTGTTCCGGACGTACCGGCGTCTTGTTCAGCTCCAGGCCCGTCGCATTCCGGATCGCCGCGAGGACGGCCGGGGTCGACGAGAGAGTCGGGGCCTCGCCCATGCCGCGCAGGCCGTAGGGCGCGTTCGGGTCGGCCAGTTCGAGCACGTCGACCGGGATGGTCGGCGTGTCGAGGATGGTCGGGATGAGGTAGTCCGTGAAGGAAGGGTTGCGCACCTTCGCGGTCTTCGGGTCGACGATGATCTCTTCCATCACCGCGACACCCAGGCCCTGGGTGGTGCCACCCTGGATCTGGCCGACCACGGAGAGCGGGTTGAGCGCCTTGCCGACGTCCTGGGCGGTGGCCAGTTCGATGACCTTGACCAGGCCGAGCTCGGTGTCCACCTCGACGACCGCGCGGTGCGCGGCGAACGAGTACTGGACGTGGCCGTTGCCCTGACCGGTCTTCTTGTCGAAGGCCACGGTCGGACGGTGCCGCCACTCGGCCTCGACCTCGACGCTCTCGCCTTCGAGCAGCTCGGCGAGGTCCGCGAGGGCCTCGCCGCCGTCGGTGACGACCTTGCCGCCCTCCAGGAGGAGTTCGGCGGTGGCCCACGCCGGGTGGTACGAGCCGTACTTGCGGCGGCCGATCTCCAGGACCTTCTCGCGGACGAGCTCGCAGGAGTTCTTGACCGCGCCACCGGTGACGTACGTCTGACGGGACGCGGACGTCGAACCGGCGCTGCCCACCTGGGTGTCGGCGGGGTGGATGGTCACCTGCTGGACGCCGAGCTCGGTGCGGGCGATCTGCGCGTGGACGGTGATGCCGCCCTGGCCGACCTCAGCCATCGCGGTGTGCACGGTCGCGACCGGCTCGCCGTTGATGACCTCCATGCGCACCTTGGCGGTGGAGTAGTCGTCGAAGCCCTCGGAGAAGCCGACGTTCTTGATGCCGACCGCGTAGCCGACGCCGCGGACGACGCCTTCGCCGTGCGTGGTGTTGGAGAGTCCGCCGGGCAGCGCGCGGACGTCCGCGCCCTCACTGGACTCCCACTGGCGCTCGGGCGGCAGCGGACGGGCCTTGACGCGACGCAGGATCTCGGCGACCGGGGCCGGCGAGTCGACCGGCTGTCCGGTCGGCAGGAGCGTGCCCTGCTCCATGGCGTTGAGCTGGCGGAACTCGACCCGGTCCATGCCCACCTTGTCGGCGAGCTTGTCCATCTGGGCCTCGTACGCGAAGCAGGCCTGGACGGCGCCGAAGCCGCGCATCGCGCCGCACGGCGGGTTGTTCGTGTAGAGGGCGATCGCCTCGATGTCGACGTCCTCGACCACGTACGGACCGACCGACAGGGACGAGGCGTTGCCCACGACCGCCGGGGAAGCGGACGCGTAGGCGCCGCCGTCCAGGACGATCTTGCACTTCATGTGCGTGAGCTTGCCGTCCTTGGTGGCGCCGTGCTCGTAGTAGAGCTTCGCCGGGTGGCGGTGCACATGGCCGAAGAAGGACTCGAACCGGTTGTAGACGATCTTGACCGGCTTGCCGGTGCGCAGCGCCAGGAGGCAGGCGTGGATCTGCATCGAGATGTCCTCGCGGCCACCGAACGCACCGCCGACGCCGGAGAGCGTCATGCGCACCTTCTCCTCGGGCAGGCCGAGGACGGGGGCGATCTGTTCGAGGTCCGAGTGCAGCCACTGGGTGGCGACGTACAGGTCGACGCCGCCGTCCTCGGCCGGTACGGCGAGGCCGGACTCCGGGCCGAGGAAGGCCTGGTCCTGCATGCCGAAGGTGTACTCGCCCTTGACGACGAAGTCGGCCTTCTTGGCCGCCTCTTCGGCGTTGCCGCGGACGATCGGCTGGTTGTGCACGATGTTCGCGTGCGGGACGTGCTCGATGTACTCGTCGCTGCGGCCCTCGTGCACGAGGACGGCGTCCGGAGCGGTCGCCGATGCCTCGTCGGTGATGACGGGCAGTTCCCTGTACTCGACCACGATCTTCGCGGCGGCGCGGCGTGCGGTCTCCGGGTGGTCGGCGGCCACGAGGGCGACCGGCTCACCGTGGTGCCGGACCTTGCCGTGGGCGAGGACCGGGGTGTCCTGGATCTCCAGGCCGTAGTTCTTCATCTCGGCCGGCAGGTCGTCGTACGTCAGAACGGCGTAGACACCCGGCGTCTTGAGCGCCTCGACCGTGTCGATCGACACGATCTCGGCGTGCGCGACGGTGCTGCGGAGCGTCTGGCCCCAGAGCATGTCCTCGTGCCACATGTCCGAGGAGTAGGCGAACTCGCCGGTGACCTTCAGAGTGCCGTCCGGGCGCAGCGTGGACTCGCCGATGCCGCCCTTGTTGTGCTTCTGGGTGACGTTGGTGGGCGCGCCCGTGGTGGTCTTGGAGGGCGTACCCGTGGTGGTTCCAGCCATGATCAGACCGTCTCTTCCTGACGGGCGGCCGCCAGGCGGACCGCGTCCAGGATCTTCTCGTAACCGGTGCAGCGGCAGAGGTTGCCGGAGAGCGCCTCACGGATGTCGGCGTCCGACGGCGACGCGTTGCGCTCGAGCAGCTCATCGGCAGCGACGAGGAGACCGGGGGTACAGAAACCGCACTGGACGGCGCCGGCGTCGATGAACGCCTGCTGGATCGGGGAGAGTTCGCCGCCCTCGCCGGTCTGGCCGTCGGTGCCTTTCGCCTGCCACTGGCGGGCTTCCTGGAGGCTGGTGCCGCCGCAGACGGAGCCGCAGGCGCCGCCCGGGTGGGAGTCCTCGCGGTGCTTGGCGTAGTCCGCGAGGCCCTCGACGGTGACGACCTCACGGCCCTGGACCTGACCGGCCGCGACCAGACAAGAGCACACCGGTACGCCGTCGAGGCGGACGGTGCAGGAACCGCACTCGCCCTGCTCGCAGGCGTTCTTGGAACCGGGCAGGCCCATGCGCTCGCGCAGGACGTACAGAAGGCTCTCGCCCTCCCAGACGTCGTCGGCTTCCTGCTGACGGCCGTTGACAGTGAAATTGACGCGCATGGTTACGCCGCCCCTTCAAGCTTGCGGCCTTCGCCGCGGTACGACTCCCAGGTCCACATCAGCGTGCGGCGGGCCATGACACCGACCGCGTGGCGGCGGTAGTTGGCCGTCCCGCGCACGTCGTCGATCGGGTTGCAGGCGCCCGACGCGAGCTGCGCGAACTGCTTCGCGATGGAGGGGGTGATGATCTTGCCGTTGTCCCAGAAGCCACCCTCTTCGAGGGCCGCGTTCAGGAATTCCTCTGCCGCCTTGGCACGGATCGGGGTCGGTGCCGCCGAGCCGATGCCGGTGCGGACCGTGCGGGTCGCGGGGTGCAGCGCGAGGCCGAAGGCGCAGACCGCGATGACCATGGCGTTGCGGGTGCCGACCTTGGAGAACTGCTGGGGGCCGTCCGCCTTGGGGATGTGGATGGCCTTGATCAGCTCGTCCTGCTCCAGGGCGTTGCGCTTGACGCCCTTGTAGAACTCGTCGATCGGGATCAGACGCGCACCACGGGCCTGCGACTCGACCTCGACGTCGGCGCCCGACGAGAGCAGCGCCGGGTGGGCGTCACCGGCGGGCGATGCGCAGCCGAGGTTGCCGCCGACGCCGCCGCGGTTGCGGATCTGCGGGGACGCGACCGTGTGCGAGGCCAGCGCGAGACCGGGGAGCTCCGTGCGCAGCTCCTCCATGATCTGGGTGTACGGAACCGAGGCGCCCAGCTGGACCGTCTCCTCGCCCACCGCCCACTCGCGCAGCTCGGCGATGCGGTTGAGGTCAAGCAGGTACTCGGGACGACGGTGGTCGAAGTTGATCTCGACCATCACATCGGTGCCACCTGCAATCGGCACAGCGGTGGGGTGCTCGGCCTTGGCGGCGAGCGCCTCCTCCCAGCTGGCGGGGCGAAGGAAGTCCATGAGGCTCTCTTCTTCGTATCGTGGGTCGTTCTTCGAGGCGATCCAGCCAAGCCGGACCGAAGGCCTCTCGACTGCTCGTTCATGTGCTGTTAACGCGGAGTGGGGCAAGTACACCGCCCCGTCGTCCGGTGGGGTCAGTCACCGAAACCATGAAGGAGTTGGCTGGCCAAGCCGCGCGTCTTGTAGATTCGTATGAAGAACGGGTCTCAGCAACCTCGCGGATTCCCCCTGGAACCCGGAGGCACCCCAGGACACGAGGGCCCGAGTCGACCATCGGCAACACAGAGTCGACACACCTGAACTGTCTGTACATCCCATTCGAGACAAGATCGGCGGCGACCACCATGCGGCTGCGCGCACTCCTTGACACCGACGCGCTGGGCCTGCGGCTGCTCGGCGGTGAGGAAGAGCTCGACCGCACCGTGCGCGGTGTGATGACCACGGACCTGCGCGACCCCAGCCGGTACCTCGCGGGCGGCGAGCTGGTCCTGACGGGCCTGGCCTGGCGCCGCGACGCCTCGGACACGGAACCCTTCGTACGCATCCTCGCGAGCGCGGGCGTCGCGGCACTCGCCGCGGGCGAGGCCGAGCTGGGCGATGTCCCGGACGACATCGTGGAGGCCTGCGCGCGGCACCGCCTGCCGCTGTTCGCCGTCAACGAATCGGTCGCCTTCGCGACGATCACGGAGCACGTCGTCCGCCAGGTCTCCGGCGAGCGGGCCGGCGATCTGGCGGCCGTCGTCGACCGGCACCGCCGCCTGATGACCTCGGGCCCGACCGGCGGCGGCCCCGACGTCGTCCTCGACCTGCTCGGCTCCGACCTGGACCTGCGGGCGTGGGTCCTGTCCCCCGCGGGCCGCGCCATCGCGGGATCCAGCGCGGCGGGCCCGGCCCTGCCCACGCCGGTGTGCGCGCGCCTGGCCGCCGAGCACCTGGCCGCGGCCCGCACGGGGCGGCGGGGGCCGCACCGGGCCCAGGTGGAGGGCACGACATACTCCCTGTTCCCCATTCGGAGCAGCGGGCGCGGTCCGGTTTCCGCGTCGGCGGCGTCCGCGGCGAGCACGGCGGCCCTGCGCGACGTGCGCGAGACGGTCCTCTCGGACTGGTTCCTCGCGGTCGAGGCCGACGCGGGCGACTGGCCCGAGGAGCGGCTCGACCTGCTGCAGGGCGTCACCCAGCTGATCGCGGTGGAGCGCGACCGGCGCGACGCCGCCCGCACGGTGCGGCGCCGACTGGCCCAGGAGGTCCTCGAACTGGTCCAGACGGGCGCGGCCCCCGCGGAGATCGCCGCGCGCCTGCGGGTCGCGGCCCCCGTACTGCTTCCGGGTCTGGGCGCCGCACCGCACTGGCAGGTCGTGGTGGCCCGCGTCGAGTGGGAGGGCGGCGAGATCGAGGGCGGCCCCGTGGCCCAGTCCCTCCTGGAAGAGATCCTCGTCGACCCCCTGTCGGCGGGCCCCGAGCCGTCCGACCGCATCGCGGTGGCCCATACGGGTGACGAGGCGATCGCGCTCGTGCCGCTGCCCGCTGTCTCCTCGGAGCACGACGGCTCGGAGACGGGCCTCCTTGCCGATTCACTCCTGGAGTCCGTCCGCGACCCGCTGTCGGCGGGCCTCGACGGCGACGGCCGCCTCACGCTCGGCGTCAGCGCGTCCGTGCACTCGGCGGAGGGTCTGCGCGGCGCCCTGGAGGAGGCGCGGCACGCCCGCCGGGTCGCGGCGGCGCGTCCGGGGCGGGTCTGCGCTGCGGGTCACCAGGAGCTGGCCTCGCACGTCCTGCTGCTGCCCTTCGTCCCGGACGACGTGCGCAAGGCGTTCACGGCCCGTCTCCTGGACCCGCTGCGGGACTACGACCGGCGCCACCGGGCGGAGCTGGTCCCGACCCTTGAGGCCTTCCTCGACTGCGACGGCTCGTGGACGCGGTGTGCGGCCCGGCTGCACCTGCACGTCAACACGTTGCGCTACCGGGTGGGCCGTATCGAGCAGTTGACGGGTCGTGACCTTTCGCGCCTCGAGGACAAGCTGGATTTCTTCCTGGCACTGCGGATGAGCTGACCCGGCGGCCTCGGTCAAACCCCTTTCATGGCAAGCCCTTTGTGAATTCTTTCACCCAGCCCCTTGGCCGGATGAGCCGATCCATGCTGAGATGCGCCCACGACTCAACAGCTCAATGGCGTGCTCGGGGAGGGCAACGTGGCGCATACCGCCATGTCTGGTTCCGGAACGACTGCAGGGGACGATCCACTCCAGACCGCGGTATGGCGGCTGCGCTCGCGCGGCTGTTGGACCGACGCGGCCGCGCTGCTCGCCACGCGAGGGGGTCCTGCGGCGGCTCTCCAGAGAACGTCACTCCTGGTGGAGCGGTGCCTGTTCACGGGGGACGGCTGGGCCGAGGCGGAGGACGGACTGCGTACGGCCGAGGCGCTCGCCGTGGAGGACGACGACCGCGGGGCCGCGGCGTGCGAACGCGGTCAGCTGGCGTACGCGTCCACGGTCCTCGCGGTGCGGGACCGGGCGGACGAGGCGCGTACGGCGCTGGGGCGGGCGGCGGCGCTGCTCGCCCCGAATGCTTCGGGGCGCCCTCTCCTGGACTTCCGCCGGGGCCTGATCGCCGAGCACATCGCGGACTCGCCCCAGGCGGCGCGGGCCGCCTACCGGCGGGCGCACGCGGGGGCGACGGCGCACGGGGACGCCTTGTTGCTGTCCTTCACATGGCACCACCTGGCCGGACTCGCCCTGCGGGAGGGGGAGTTGGCGGAGGCGCGGCACGGGTTCGCGGAGTCGCTGCGGATCCGGGAGGAGCTGGGGTACTTGGTGGGGACGGCGCCTGCGCTGGCCGCTTTGGCTGACGCGGAGCCGGAGCCTGAGGCGGGCCGCCTCCGGGCCGAAGCGGCGCGACTGTTCCGGTTGATGGGTGGGGTGCCGTCCTGGCTGGCCCACCATTTGTCGCCGCCGGCGCCGGCGGCGTGAGGTTCGGGCGGGCCCTGCGGGACTTTCCCCCACCCCGCCCCTTCCCGAAACCATGGGGCTCCGCCCCCTGAACCCCCGACAAGATGCCCTCGATCGCCGGACGGGCTGATGTTCAGCCCGTCCGGCGACTGAGGACGAACTCGGCGGAGCCGGTGATGACGGCAAGCAAGGCTCCGGTCCAGCGGATCCTTCAGCCCCCCGCCCCCGCGAAGTGCTCCCTCACCAGGGCCTGCACGACCCCCAAGTCCTGCACCACCAAGGCCTCGAGCAGAGCCATGTGCTCCGCCGCGTCGGCGACGAGATCCGCCCGGCGGCCGTGCACGGGCCCGCTCACCAAGGGCCACTGCGACCGGCGGTGCAGATCGTCCGCCACCTGAACCAGCTGCTGGTTCCCCGAGAAGGCGAGGACCGCGCCGTGAAAGGCCCGGTCCGCCTCCGCGTACCGCGCCAGGTCACCGCCCGCCGCCGCCACCACACTCGCCTCCGCGAGCGGCCGCAGCTCGCACCACCGCGCCGCGGGCACCGTACGGGCGAGCCGCAGCATCACCGGGACCTCGATCAGTGCCCGCACCTCCGCCAGCTCCCCCAGCTCGTGCGCGCTGCGCTCGGTGACCCGGAAGCCGCGGTTCGGTACGACCTGGACCGCTCCCTCGATCGCCAGCTGCTGCATGGCCTCGCGCACGGGAGTCGCCGAGACCCCGAAGCGCTCGCCGAGCACGGGCGCCGAGTACACCTCGCCCGGCGCGAGGTCGCCCCCGACGAGCGCGGCCCGCAGGGCGTCCAGGATCTGGCCGCGGACCGAGTTGCGCTGCACCGTCTTGCGGGGCGCGGGCACCACCGGCACCGGCGCTTCCCCGTGCGTGTGCTCACCGCGGGCCGACGAGGCCCGCACCTGCTCCGGTACACGGACGGCGAGGCGGTACGCGTCATGCGCTCTGGCCTGCTCCACGAGGTCCACCCCAAAGTCCACTCGGTCCGAAAGGTACGAGAGGCACCATAGGCGGACAGCCCCGCAGTTGAAACCTCGATCATTCCGGGTAAGGTTAGGCTTACCTGTAATCGATCGCGATTCGGTGGTCCCCGTATGTCCGTTCCCGCCTTGGCGAAGCGCGCCCCGAGCGCCCTCGCGGACGCCTACGTACGCCTCAACGAGGTGTTCCCCGGACTGCGCGTGACCGAGCTCGGCGACGAGGAGCAGGCCCCACAGGGAGGCGGTTGGGTCACCGCTTCCCGGCTCGCGGAGGGCGGGGCCGACCTCGACGCTTTCCTGGCGTGGGACGACGCGCAGGTACGGAAGGACTACGGACAGGCCGGACGCCCGGACGTCATCGCCGGCTTCGCGCTGCACCGCTACGCCTGGCCGGCCACGCTCCTGATCACCATGCCGTGGTTCCTGCACCGCCGCGTGCCCCGCTATCCCGTGCAGAACGTCTCCTTCCAGCGCACCCTCGGCCGCCTGGCCGTCCGCAGCACGGGCTTCGCCTGTCTGCCCGGGGATCCGGCGGCCTCGCTCCCCGGCGCGCACGTGGTGCCGGACGAGGAGGCCCTGCGCGCGGAGGTGCGGGCCGCCGTCGCCGAGCACCTGGGACCGCTCCTCGACGCCTTCGGGCCCCGGATGCGGCGCCGCTCGCGCGCCCTGTGGTCCGTCGCCACGGACGAGATCGTCGAGGGACTCTGGTACATCGCCCATCTCCTCGGCGAGGAGCAGCGCGCCACGGCCGATCTCGAGCGACTGCTTCCGGGCGCCACCAAGCCGTACGTGGGGACGGCGGGGTTCCGTGAGCTGAGGGGGCCGAACGGCGAGTCCCTGCCGACACGGGACCGGGCGAGCTGCTGCATGTTCTACACGCTGCGCCCCGATGACACCTGTGTGACCTGTCCGCGCACCTGCGACGCGGAGCGTGTCGAGAGGCTGAGCGCCGCCGCGGCAGCCTGACCTGAACGCCGTCCGGCCCCGAAACCGCAGCCTCTCCCCCTTGAACCACCCTTTCGTGTTCGTTTAATCGAACTCAACTCCCCTCGCCTAGGCCTGAGTTCGAGCAAAACGGCGCGCGCCGCACCCCTTTGCACCCCCCTAGGCGTTCTCTTGCCCGAAAACCCCTCTGGGGGCCATCGGGATTGGGTCACTATGGCGCCCGAACGCCCTACCGCGACGCAAGGGACCCCAGATGAGACTGACCGACATATCGCTGGACTGGCTGCTTCCGGGCTGCGTCCTGCTCCTGGGCATGCTGGTGGCGGTGGCGGTACTCGCACGCGGCAAGCGCGCCGGGCAGAAGGCGGCCGCCGGTGCCTCCAGCGACGACTCCTGGGAACGCAGCGAGGAGCGCCGCAGGCGCAAGGAAGCCATCTATGGAACGGCCTCGTACGTTCTGCTGTTCTGCTGTGCGGCGGTCGCCGCCGCACTCTCCTTCCACGGCCTGGTCGGCTTCGGCCGGCAGAACCTCAACCTCACCGGCGGCTGGGAGTACCTGGTCCCGTTCGGGCTCGACGGCGCGGCGATGTTCTGCTCCGTGCTCGCGGTGCGCGAGGCGAGCCACGGTGACGCGGCCCTCGGCTCGCGCCTCCTGGTGTGGACGTTCGCGGGCGCGGCCGCCTGGTTCAACTGGGTGCACGCGCCCAGGGGGCTCGGCCACGCGGGCGCCCCGCAGTTCTTCGCGGGGATGTCGCTTTCGGCGGCGGTGCTCTTCGACCGCGCGCTGAAGCAGACACGCCGTGCGGCACTGCGCGAACAGGGCTTGGTGCCGCGGCCGTTGCCGCAGATCCGGATCGTGCGGTGGCTGCGCGCGCCCCGGGAGACCTTCGGCGCCTGGTCGCTGATGCTCCTCGAAGGCGTACGCACCCTGGACGAGGCGGTCGAGGAGGTCCGCGAGGACCGGCGCGAGAAGGAGCGCACCCGGATCACCAGGCGGGGCCGGGAGAAGCTGGAGCGTGCGCAGCTCAAGGCGATCAGCCGCGGCCATCGCAGCCTTCCCGGCCGCGGCACAGGACGCCAGGTCGATCTGCCGGCGGTCGCGCCTGCCGCCGGCGCCGCGCAGGTCGGCACGGACCCCGTCATAGCGGCGCAGCCGCAGGAACAGCTGCCGCTGCGCTCCCGCCCCTCTCTCCAGGCCGTGAAGGGCGGCACTGAACCCGTCACCGTCGACCTCACGGCCGAGGACGACACCCAGACGCTGCCACGGCTCGACTCCCTGGAGCAGAAGCTCAAGGATCTGGAGCAGCAGTTCGGCTGATGTCAGCAGCGTGGGACGGGAGTTGACCGGCGGCCTTGCTCATGCCGGGCCGCCGTCCAGCTCGAACCACACCACCTTCCCGACCCCGTGCGCCCGCACACCCCACGCGTCCGCGAGGGATTGCACGAGCAGCAGACCCCGGCCGTGCGTGCTGTCGTCGGCGTTCGGCACGTTCAGCTTCGGGTGTCGCCCCACGAAGTCCCTGACCTCCACCCGCAGCCTGCCGGGCCGCAGGGTCGCCGTCAGGATGGCGTCATGGTCGGTGTGCACCAGTGCGTTGGTGACCAGCTCGCTGGTCAGCAGCTCGGCTGTCTCGGATCTTCCGGGCCTCCCCCAGGGCCGGAGCATTTCACGCAGCGCGCCCCTTACTTCGGGCACCGCTCGCAGGTCTGATCGGCCCAATCTGCGCCGGAGTTGAGCCCGATGAGGCTCCACCGGTTTGCTGTCGGTCGGCTCGTCCCTTGCTTTCGGCGAAGAAGTCCCGAGATGAATGGGACCGCCCCCTCTTACCTGCCTTGTCATGACCCCCGCCCACAAACGAGTCAGATCCTTCCTTCTCGAACACCCTCACGGAATGCATGCCCCACCCGGTTGGCGGCACTCATGTCCAACCATCAACCTTTGGCGTGGGTGCACCCGAGCCCGGCGGGGAAGTGAAGCGGTGGACCGTTTCTGATTGATCCCGACCGAGCCCGATCGAGCCGCACCGGGCCGGCCCGAGCATTCCGAGGAGCCGCCGTGCACGACGACCGACTGCTGGTCGAGGGACGCCTGGAGCGCGCCCTGAGGCAGTTCATCCGCCCCGCCCAGTACGCGGACCGCGTGCCGCTCGCCCTCTCCGTCTGGCACGCGCCGGGCGAGCCCGTCCCCGTCGCCGAGGCTCTCGACGCCTCGTACGAACCCTTCGAGACGGGCACCGAGTGGGGAAAGCCCTGGTCAACGAGTTGGTTCCGGCTGCGCGGACAGGTGCCCGACGCCTGGCGCGGGCGCCATGTGGAGGTGGTCGTCGACCCCGGCTTCACCGGCGACGGGCCCGGTTTCCAGGCGGAGGGTCTGGTGTACGACGCGGCGGGCGTCCCCCTCAAGGGCATTCACCCGCGCAACCGGCACATCACCGTGGCGGCCGCCGCGCAGGGCGGTGAGCCCGTCCACCTCCTCCTGGAGGCGGCGGCCAACCCAGCGGTCCTGCACGACTTCGAACCGACGCCCCTGGGCGACGTACTGACCGCTGGCGATGGCACCATCTACCGATTCGCGTCTGCCGATCTCGCCGTACTGGACGAGGACGTCTGGCAGTTGACCCTGGACATCGAGGTCCTCTCGGAGCTGATGTACGAACTGGACGCCGCCCGTCCGCGGCGCCACGAGATCCTGCGCGCCCTGGAGCGGGCGCTCGACGCGCTCGATCTGCACGACGTGTCGGGCACGGCGGCAGCCGCCCGCGCCGAGCTGACGGAGGTCCTCGCGAGCCCCGCGCACGGCAGCGCGCACCGGGTGTCGGCCACCGGGCACGCCCACATCGACTCGGCCTGGCTGTGGCCGCTGCGCGAGACGGTGCGCAAGGCATCCCGCACCTTTGCCAATGTGACGGCTCTCGCAAAGGACTATCCCGAGCTGGTCTTCGCCTGCTCACAGGCCCAGCAGTACGCCTGGGTCAAGGAGCACCAGCCGCACATCTGGGAGCGCATCAAGAAGGCCGTCGCGGACGGCAATTGGGCGCCGGTGGGCTCCATGTGGGTCGAGTCGGACGCCAACATGCCGGGCGGCGAGGCCCTTGCCCGGCAGATCACGCACGGGATGCGGTTCTTCCGCGAGGAGCTGGGGGTTCGGACGGAGGAGATCTGGCTGCCGGACTCCTTCGGCTACACGGCGGCGTTCCCGCAGCTGGCGAAGCTCGCGGGCGTCCGCTGGTTCCTCACCCAGAAGCTGAGCTGGAACCAGTCCAACAAGATGCCGCACCACACCTTCTGGTGGGAGGGCATCGACGGCACCCGCGTCTTCACGCACTTCCCTCCCGTGGACACCTACAACTCCCAGATCCACGGCGCCGAACTCGCCCACGCGGAGCGGAACTTCACCGAGAAGGGCCGCGCGTCCCGCTCCCTGGTGCCGTTCGGCTGGGGCGACGGCGGCGGCGGCCCCACCCGCGAAATGCTGGAGAAGGCACGGCGGTTGCGCTCCCTGGAGGGTTCGCCGCGCGTCGAGATCGAGCGGCCTTCGGCATTCTTCGCCGCCGCCGAGGAGGAGTACGGGGCCAAGGCGCCGGTCTGGTCCGGTGAGCTCTATCTGGAGCTGCACCGCGCGACGTACACGACACAGGCGGCGACCAAGCGCGGCAACCGCCGCACCGAACACGCCCTGCGCGAGGCCGAGTTGTGGTGCACCGCCGCCGCGGTGCGCGACCCCTCGTACGTCTACCCCTATGCGACCCTCGACCGGCTCTGGAAGACGGTGCTCCTGCACCAGTTCCACGACATCCTGCCGGGGTCGTCGATCGCGTGGGTGCACCGGGAGGCCCGCGACACCTACGAGCGCGTGCTCGCCGAGCTGGATGGGATCACCGCGTCGGCGGTCCGTTCCCTCGGCGCGGGAGGACCCGCCGCGCTCAACGCGTCGCCGTACGCGCGCAGTGAGGTCGTCACGACCGACGAGGGCGCCCTGGTGCACGTCAACGTCCCGGCCCTGGGCAGCACGAACCTCGAAGAGGCCGCCTCGTACACACGGGAGACCGGCGCCACCGCTCTCCTGGCCGACGGCGAGATCAAGTTGCTGAACGAGCATCTCCAGGTCGCGATCGACGCGGACGGCCTGCTGACCTCCGTGCACGACGTCGACGCGCACCGCGAGGTCCTCTCCCCCGGCTCGCGCGGCAACCTCCTCCAGCTGCACCCCGACCACCCGACGCACTACGACGCGTGGGATCTCGACAAGCACTACCGCAACACGCACACCGACCTCACGGACGCCGAGTCCGTGGAGCTGGTCGAGGACGGCCCGCTGCGGGTCGCCGTCCGTGTGGTGCGGGCCTTCGGGGATTCGCGGATCACCCAGGAGATCCGCCTCGCGGCGGGCAGCCGTCGCGTCGACGTCGTCACGGAGGTCGACTGGCGGGAGTCGGAGAAGGTGCTCAAGGCCGCCTTCCCCCTTGACGTGCACGCCGAACGGTCCGCCGCCGAGATCCAGTTCGGGCACGTGCACCGCTCCACGCACGCCAACACCGGCTGGGACGCGGCCCGTTTCGAGATCTGCGCGCACCGGTGGCTGCGGGTCGCCGAGGACGCGTACGGGGTGGCGGTGCTCAACGACTCGACGTACGGCCATGACGTGACGCGCGCGCCGCACGGCGACGGGCTCGGCACCACCGTGCGCCTCACGCTGCTCCGCGCCCCGCACAGCCCGGACCCGGAGACGGACCTGGGCGTGCACCGGTTCACGTACGCGCTGCTGCCCGGTGCGACGACGGGTGACGCGGTCCAGGAGGGGCTCGCGCTGAACCTGCCGTTGCGGGTGGCCGCCGCGCCCGTGCTGCCTTCCCTGGTGAGCGTCGACAATCCGGCGGTGACCGTGGAGTCGGTGAAGCTCGCCGACGACGGGAGCGGCGACGTCGTGGTGCGTCTGTACGAGTCGCGGGGCGGGCGCGCGGCGGCCGTGCTCACCACGTCGTTCGCGGTGAGCACGGCCGAGGTGGCCGATCTCCTGGAGCGCCCGCTCGAACCGGCCCACGCCGACGACGCGGGGCTCGTGCTCGCGCTGCGGCCGTTCCAGATCGTGACGCTGCGGCTCAGGCCCGCCTGAGCGGCCTGATCCGACGTCAGGGGCGTGGCACGTTCCGCAGGTTGGAGCGTGCCATCTGGACCATGCGGCCGACGCCGCCGTCCAGGACGATCTTGCTGGCGGAGAGCGCGAAGCCGGTCACCATCTCGGAGCTGATCTTGGGCGGGATGGAGAGGGCGTTCGGGTCCGTGACGATGTCGACGAGGGCGGGGCCCTTGTGCGAGAAGGCGTCCTTCAGGGCGCCCACGAGCTGCTTGGGCTTCTCGACGCGCACGCCGTAGGCACCGGCGGCGCGGGCCACGGCGGCGAAGTCGGGGTTGTGGTTGGCCGTGCCGAACGAAGGGAGCCCGGCCACCAGCATCTCCAACTCGACCATTCCCAGAGAGGAGTTGTTGAACAGGACGATCTTCACTGGCAGGTCGTACTGGACGAGCGTGAGGAAGTCCCCCATCAGCATGGAGAATCCGCCGTCGCCCGACATGGAGATGACCTGGCGCTTGCGGTCGGTGAACTGGGCGCCGATCGCCTGCGGCAGCGCGTTGGCCATGGAGCCGTGGCTGAAGGAGCCGATGATGCGCCGCTTGCCGTTCGGGGAGATGTAGCGGGCCGCCCAGACGTTGCACATGCCCGTGTCGACGGTGAACACCGCGTCGTCGGCGGCGAGTTCGTCGACGACGGACGCCACGTACTCGGGGTGGATCGGGATGTGCTTCTCGACCTTGCGCGTGTAGGCCTTGATGACGCCTTCGAGCGCGTCCGCGTGCTTCTTCAGCATCTTGTCGAGGAACTTGCGGTTGGTCTTGGGTGTGACGCGCGGGGTGAGACAGCGCAATGTCTCGCGTACGTCGCCCCAGACGGCGAGGTCCAACTTCGAGCGGCGGCCGAGGCGTTCGGGCCGCACGTCGACCTGGACGATCTTGACGTCATCGGGCAGGAAGGCGTTGTACGGGAAGTCCGTGCCGAGCAGGATGAGCAGATCGCACTCGTGGGTGGCCTCGTACGCGGCGCCGTAACCGAGGAGACCGCTCATGCCCACGTCGAAGGGGTTGTCGTACTGAATCCATTCCTTGCCGCGCAGGGCGTGGCCCACCGGCGACTTGATCTTCTCGGCGAACTCCATGACCTCGGCGTGCGCGCCGGCCGTGCCGCTGCCGCAGAAGAGGGTGACCTTGTCGGCCTCGTCGATCATCGCGGCGAGCTTGTCGATCTCCGTGTCGCCGGGGCGCACCGTGGGGCGCGAGGTGACGAGGGCGCTCTCGGGTGCCTTGTCCGGGGCGGGCTCGTCGGCGATGTCTCCGGGCAGTGTGACGACGCTGACGCCCGACTGCCCGATCGCGTGCTGGATGGCGCTCTGCAGCAGCCGCGGCATCTGCTTCGGGCTGGAGATCATCTCGCTGTAGTGACTGCAGTCCTGGAAGAGCCGGTCGGGGTGGGTCTCCTGGAAGAACCCGAGGCCGATCTCACTCGACGGGATGTGCGAGGCGAGGGCGAGGACGGGCGCCATGGAGCGGTGGGCGTCGTACAGGCCGTTGATCAGGTGGAGGTTGCCGGGGCCGCAGGAACCGGCGCAGACGGCGAGGCTCCCGGCGATCTGGGCCTCGGCGCCCGCCGCGAAGGCCGCCGTCTCCTCGTGCCTGACCTGCACCCACTCGACGCCCTTGGTACGCCTGATCGCGTCCACGACCGGGTTGAGGCTGTCGCCCACGACTCCGTACATGCGGCGCACACCGGCGCGGTGGAGGATGTCGACGAACTGTTCGGCGACGTTCTGCTTGGCCATGGCTTCACGAACCCTTCAGTCCCCTTGACTCTCTTGGGTCCATGAATTCACAGGGCGGGCGCTCACGCCTCCCAAACGGTGGCCGCCGTCCGGTCGTCCGCGTACCCCTTGACCCTGACCTGGATGTCCGCGAGGAAGGTCGCGAGGCCCGGCGGACCGCTCTTGGCCCACCGCTGCGTGAGGTGAGCGGCGAGATCGGGCTCGCCGCGCAGAGGCTCGGCGAGACCGCCGCTGCAGAGCATCAGGGCATCACCCGGGCGGGCTACGGAGGCGCGGAAGCGGAAGGGTTCGCGGGGTGGCGGCTCGGGGGCGGGCTCGTACGGACTCGGGGGCGTGATGATGCCCATGTCCATGGTGAGCCGATCGCCGTCGGGGGTCTCCGGAGGCACGGAACCGAACCCGACGACCGGGGGGCCCGCGTCATTCGTGGAGTCGCTGACGTGCGGCTCGATGTCCTGCCACGCGCCGTCCCTGAGCCGGAAGAGTCCGCCGCCGCCGACACCGAAGAAGACGCGGGTGCGGCACTCGGGGTCGGCCGGCAGGAGGAGACACCGCAGGGACGCCGCGTACTCCTCGGGTTCGATGCCGAGGTCGACGGCGTGCGCGCGGAGCTTGCCGAGGCTGCGGTCGGTGAGCCGGTGCAGGCCGCTCTTGAGGTCGCCGCGCCGGGCGGCCCGGATGTCCTCGGAAAGCCGCTGGTGACTGCGGCCCACGGCCCGCCCGATCCACGCGCAGGCCTCGGCGGCGGCGCGATGGGCGCCCGGGGTGGCCCGCGCGCCGGTGGCCATGGCCACCAGGACCAGGGCGCTCTCCCCGGTCCCGAAGCGCGCGGTGAGCAGCGAGTCGCGCCGCGGCTCGCCCCGATAGCGGGCGGAGTCCCCGCGCACGGAGACGGCGCGGAGCGTGGAGGTGCCGTAGCGGGCTCCGTCCAGGACGGTGTCGGCGACGAGGTCGCCGAGGTCGTCCGGGTCGGCGGTGGGCAGGACCGTGGGCTCGGCGTCGTAGGTGGGCGGGCCGTCCCCCACGTACGAGACGGCGGCGGCCACGGGGTCCGGCGCCACGGACGGCTCCGGTTCCACCGGGGCAGGTGCCTGCTGTTCCGGAACCGCAGACTCCTCGGGCGTGCGAGGCGCGGGCACGGCGGTGGTGCGGCTGGGGTCGCCGGGGGGCTTCGCGGGCCCCGCCGGGAAGGTGACCGGGCCCGTGGGCGCGGCGGGGGGTTCCCAGGGAGCGATGCCCCGTGGAGTGAACGGTTCGCGTGGGGTGAGCGGTTCGCGCGCGGGAAGCGGTTCGCGCGGGGTGAGCGGTTCGCGTGGGCTGAGCGGTTCGCGCGCGGGAAGCGGTTCGCGCGGGGTGAACGGTTCGCCTGATTCAGGCCCGGCGCCCGCTCCACCCCGCCGGTCCTGGGCATCCGGGGGCGGTGCCTCCGGGGCCGCCCCGGGGGCGGGTGCGGGATCGGTTACGGCCTCGCCCGCCGCCGCGGAGACCGCCGAGGCGAACCTGTCGTCGAGGGTGTCGGCCGCCTCGGCCGGACCCGTGTCATGAGCGGAGTCGTCGTACAGCTGACCCCACCAGTCGTCCTCCTGGCCGGAGGCCCCGTCGTGCCTCTCCCCCTGCTGGCTCATGCCCCTATTGTCCACCGCTGGAGCCGCACGAAAACGGTGCATCCGGAAATTCCGGCCACCAGAAGGGTGATGAGGGCCGCCGGGCGGGCCCACCCCCCACGGGAGGACCGCCCGGCGGTGTCTGTGTGTCTAGCGCACGTCGTAGGCGCGAGCCACCGTCTGAGTGACGGAACTTCCGTTCGTATCCGTCAGTTCGGTCCTGAGCCAGACCTGCTGGCCCGAGGCGCCCGCGTGATCCACGGTGGCGGTCCACTTCCCTCCGGAGGCGGACGTCTTGGCCTCGGTCCAGGTCTTGCCCTCGTCGTACGAGTAGGACAGGGCCGCCGACTTGAGCGCGCCGGGCTCGTAGCCGGCGTGGCCCGTGGCCGTGAGGGCGATGCGCTGACCGTCCTTCGCCGCCAGGGTCTTCATGCCGTCCTCCGGCAGCTCGTAGCGCGGGAACAGCATCGGGATCCCCTGCGAGTAGGCCTCCTCGTCGAGGTGTGAGCGGAATGCCCACGTGGTCTGCGTCTCCGTGGACCGATGCCAGACCTTCGAGCCGATCTTCCGGGTGTCGAGGGTGAGTTCGTACGCGGAGTCGTCGGCCGGGACCGTGAACACCCCGAACGGCCAGCCCGACCGTCCCACGACCTCGCCGTCACGCTTCAGCTCGACGCTGCCGATGTCACCGAAACCGCCCTGGACGCCCTGGTGTTCGCCGTCGCCCCAGAAACCGGGAGCGACTCCGATCTGGTTGCCCTGCCGTTCCCCCGCGAGGCCGAGTTCTCCGTCGGCGTCACGGGGCGCGACGGGGGTGAGCACTCCCTCGTACCACTTCTCGATGCGCCGCTCCCCCTTCTCGTACGTCCGCACCGGGTCGATCATGAACTCCCCGAACGGGAAGCTGCTGGACACCTGGTGGCCCCAGCCGGTCGTGCCCGCCGAGTAGTACTCGGTGCGCTTGCCGGGGGCCGGCACCGACTCGATGTCGGCGAAGTACACCTCGAGTCCCGAAGGGCGGACGGCCGAGGGCAGGTCCACGTAGTCCGTGGCCGTGCCCATCGCGCGGTACGTCGCCTCGTTGGCGGCGAGGTCCTTGTCCCGCACGCGGTAGGTGCGGTCGTCGCGGATCTGGCCGGTCTCGGGGAAGGCGAGGTTGTAGACGTAGGGGCTCTTCGCCGTCCCCCTCCACGTCAACTCGACTGTTCCTTCGCCCAGTTCAGTGAGCAGTGCGGTCGCCTCGGCCGTCTCGATGCCGAGGACCGGCAGCGGGGAGCCGCCCAGGCCGACCGAGGGGTACCAGCGGCCCGGCGCCGCGCGGTGGGCGATGACCGCCACCGCGCCCGCCGCCTTCGCGTTCGTCGCGACGGCGTTCGCACTGCCGCCGTCCGGGAGCTCGACCAGGGCGATCTTGCCCTTGACCCCGGCGGCCTCCAGCTCGGCCGGTGTGCCGGACCCTGCGTCCACGAGAGCCGCCCTGCCCGTGCCGTCCAGGTTGGCCGATCCTGTGGACGCGGTCACGGGATGCAGCGACTTGCCGCCCACTACGGCGAGTTCGGAGAGCAGGGGCGCCGCTGCGCGCCAGTAGCTGCCGGACTCGAAGGTGCCGTCGGTCGCCTTGCCCTCGACGGACTGGTAGAAACCGCGGATGGAGCGCGGTCCCGCCGCGGTGCCCGCGTGCAGCCAGTTGTCGGCGCCCCAGGTGCGGGCGAACCCGAGGGTCGCGCCGCGCACTTCGGACTCCTTGTCCGTCTTGACGGCGAGGCGGTGCGCCTTGCGGGCGTCGAGCGTGACGGTCATGTCCTTCTTGACCTCGACCTGGGGCCGGGCGATGTGCGTGAGCGAGTCGGTCAGGGTGCCGCCGTCCGCGTCCGGGGTCGCGATGAAGCCGGTCAAGAAGTAGGCGCCGGGGCGGACTCGGTACGTCTGGTCGTTCGCGCCCTCGTTGAAGCGCCGTTCGCCGGTGGCGTCGTCGGTGCCGATGAGGTCGACGGACGACGGGCCGTCGGCAGGCTTCCCGGCGCGGTCGACGAGCTTGACGCGCAGGCTCACGGTCTCCGGCTGGACGTAGAGGGAGAAGGGCGTGGAGACCGCGACGCCCCCGTCGGCCTTCGCCAGGACGCGGCCGGTCACGTCGCCGTACTGCGCCTTCTTCAGGTCCGTGTCGGGGTCCAGCTTCAGCGGGACCTCGACCGTGGCCCCGGCGGCGACCTGCACGGAGCGTTCGCCGAGCCTGGCGATGCCCGAGCGCACGGGCGAGCCGTCGTTGCCGGTGACGCCCTGCACGGACAGCTTCAACTCCACGGCCTTGTCGGTGGTGTTGGTGTACGGGACGTCGACCGTCGTACGGTCCGAGTCGTCCTGGGGCCAGCCGAAGCTGCCGCCCTGCACGGCGGGTGAGCCGAGCACCTTCTGGTCGACGGCGGCCTTCACGTCGAGGCGGCCACCGCCCGTCTCGGTCACGTCACCGGGGATGCCGCTGTCCGCCGACGACACGAGGGCCGACTTGATCTGCTGCGCGCTCCAGTCCGGATGGCGCTGCCTGACCAGGGCGGCGGCGCCCGCGACGTGCGGGGCCGCCATCGACGTACCGCTCATGGACTGGTAGGCGTAGACGCCCCTGCCGCCCGCCGCCGCGGCGGAGATGCCGACGCCGGGCGCGGCGATCTCCGGCTTCAGCGTGTGCGAGCCGTACGCGGGCCCGCGGCTGGAGAAGTTCGCCGTCGAGTCGTCGCGGTCGACGGCGCCGACGGTCAGGACGCTCGGCGCACAGCCGGGCGAGGAGACGGAGTTGAGGCTCGGCCCCGTGTTGCCCGCGGCCAGGACGAAGAGGGTGTCCTTGCTCGACTGCGCGAGCTCCTCCGTGGCCGTGCTCATCGGGTCCGTGCAGTCGGTCCGCGCCGGGTTGCCCAGGCTCATGGAGACGACGTCGGCCTTCTCGTCGACGGCCCACTGCATGCCCGCGATGATCCATGAAGTGGCCCCGGAACCACTGTCGTCGAGGACCTTGCCGTGCAGCAGCCCGGCGCCGGGTGCCACGCCCTTCTTCTTGCCGTCGCTCGCCGCGCCGGTGCCGCCGACGGTGGAGGTGGTGTGGGTGCCGTGGCCCTGGCGATCCTCGTTGTCCGGCGAGTCGGTGAAGTTCTTCGTCGCGCCCATCCGGCCCTTGAGGTCGGGGTGTTCGGCGTCGGCTCCGGTGTCGAGCACGGCGACCTTGGTGCCCTTGCCGTCGTAGCCCGCGGCCCACGCCTCGGGGGCGTGCACCTGCTTGGTCGAACGGTCGAGGGTGGCCTCGACCTTGGCGTCCAGCCACAGCTTCTTCAGGTCGGACGCGGAACGGGACTCGGGCGACGTGATGTCCGCCCAGAAGTCCGCGGCCTTCTTCTTGTCGGCCCGCAGCGCGACGCCGTCGACGGGTTCGAGGACGAGCCCGCGCTCGGCGCCGCGCGGCGTCGCGGGCACGGAGCGCGTGACGTCGACCGAGGTGTCGTACACCGCGATCAGCGGCAGCTGCTTGGCGTGCGCGTCGTCGTAGCCCTGGCGGACGAGCCCTGTGACGTTGAAGAGTTCCTCGTCGACCTTGCCCTCGGAGATCGCGTGGACGGCGCCCTCCGGGTAGACGTACAGGTCCTGGCCGGACTGCCGCGTCTGGATGAGGGGCACGGTCCCGTCGGCTCCGGGCAGGGCGCTCGCGCCCGCGCGATCCTTGCCGTCGGACGTCACGAGGATGCGGTCGCCGGTGACGAGGGTGACGACGGAGCTGCCCCCGTCGCGTGCGGCGCTCCCCGCGGCCCCCACCAGGGGACTCGTGTCCGCCGTGGCCACGCGTGGCTCGGCCACGGACGGGACGGCCGCGGTGACGGCGAGGACGGCGGCGGACGCCGCCCCCAGGGCCGTACGCGATATCGGGCGCATCGCTCTCCCCAAGGTTGTCGGGCATGCGGAACCACAGCCGATATCCGACCAAAGGCCGTATTCGCGGCTGCCGTTGGTGCTGCGGTGGCGTCACCTTGGCAGAGAGGCGGGGGGTACGGGGATGATGTCCGGGGGCGGGTTTACGCCGTGGCTGTTTTCCGCCAGGGCGCCGTCGGAACGGATCCTTGGGGAGGGATGTCGGCGCATGCTGGCTGCGATAGGTCTGGACGAGACGCACGAATCGGCGTACCGCGCGCTGGTCGCGGTGGGCGCCGCCGACGTGCCCGATCTCGCGCGGCGGCTCTCGCTGGGCGAGCCGGACACCGTGCGCGCGCTGCGCCGCCTGGAGCTGGCCGGCCTCGCGGCCCAGGCGTCCGGCAAGGCGGGGCGGTGGGTGGCGGCCCCGCCGGGTGTCGCGCTCGGCGCGCTCCTGACCCAGCAGCGGCACGAACTGGAGAAGGCCGAGCTCGCGGCGAAGCTGCTCGCCGAGGAGTACCGCGCGCAGGCCGCCGAGCCCGCGGTGCACGACCTGGTCGAGGTGGTCACCGGCGCGGGCGCGGTCTCACAGCGCTTCCTCCAGCTCCAGCTGGGCGCGAGCGACGAGGTGTGCGCCCTGGTGACCGGCAACCCCGTGGCGATCACCGGCATGGAGAACGACGCGGAGGAGCAGGCGGCGGGCCGCGGCGTCACCTACCGCGTGGTGGTCGAGCGCTCCGTGCTCGCGCTCCCCAACGGCCTGGTCGAGCTCTCGACGGCGATCGGCCGCAACGAACAGGTGCGCGTCGTGGACGTCGTCCCGACGAAGCTGGTGATCGCGGACGGCTCGCTCGCGATGGTGCCGCTGACCTCGCGCAGGGCGGAGCCGGCCGCGCTCGTGGTGCACGCGAGCGGCCTGCTCGAATCCCTGACGGGCCTCTTCGAGGCGGTGTGGCGGGACGCGCTGCCGCTGCGGCTCGGCGAAGGCGGCAACTCGGTCACCGAGAACGCCCCCGACGGCCCGGACGGCGCGGACCTGGAGATCCTTTCGCTGCTCCTCGCGGGCCTGACGGACGCGAGCGTGGCCAAGCAGCTCGACCTGGGCCTGCGGACGGTGCAGCGCCGGGTCAAGCGCCTGATGGAACTGACGGGCGTGACGACGCGGCTGCAGCTGGGCTGGCATGCGTACGAGCGGGGCTGGGTGGCGCGGTAGACCTGGCCGGAAGGCGCTGCCCTGGGAGCCGGCCAGGAGGACGCGACCTGCGGTTTTGCCCCGGCTCCTGCACGCTTGACAGATGGGAGCGTGGGAACTCCTGCTGGTCGGAGTGGTGCTGCTGCTCGGGATCGGCGGAGTGCTTGTGCCCGGTGTGCCGGGGCCGTGGCTGGTGTGGGCCGCGGTTCTGTGGTGGGCGCTGAAGGACCCGGAGCCGGTCGCCTGGTGGGTTCTTGTCGGCGCGTCCGTGGTGCTCCTCGTGGCACAGGGCATCCGATGGCTGCTGCCGCCACGGCGCTTCCGGCAGAGCGGGGCCACGCGGCGGACAGCCGTGTACGCGGGGGCCGGGGCGCTCGTCGGGTTCTGTGTGGTGCCGGTGATCGGGTCGATACCGGGGTTCATCGGAGGGATCTACCTGTCGGAGCGGCTGCGGCTCGGCAGGCGCGGGGACGCGGTCGCGGCGACGCGGACGGCCATGCGGGCGGGCGGCTGGAGCGTGCTGACCGAGCTGTTCGCGTGCCTGCTCATCGCGGGGGCGTGGCTGGGGGCCGTGATCTGGGGCTGAGGCCCGACCGGGCGTCGGCGCGGGGAGCCGCCGGGGGCTCTTCTTGCGCATTCGCAGGGGGCTCTTCTTGCGCACTCATACGCATACGCAGCGCACGTTCACATACATGCACCCCCATCGGATCTCTCTCGACTCATTGACGAGATGACGCGCCTTCTCTAGCTTTCAGCGAGGTAAAGCTCCGATGACTCGGGAGACGCGATGCCCAGACCGTCCAGAAGAACCGTGCTCGCCACCGGATCGGCGGTCGGCGGCGCCCTGATGGCCGGCGGCCTGCCCGCCCAGGCCTCGGCCGCGTCCCGGGAAGCGGCGGAGGTGACCACACCCGGCGACCCCTGGCGCACCGTCCTCGATGACGCGGACCTGGTCTGGCAGAAGCTGCCCAAGACCTGGTACGAGGGCCCGTACCTCGGCAACGGTTTCCTCGGCTCGGGCATCTACGCGGAACCGAGCACGCGGCCGGGCGGCGGGACCACCGCGCTGCGCTTCAACGTCCAGCACGCCGAGGTGCAGGACCACCGCCCCGAGTTCGGCTCCCTCTTCGGCCTCGCGCGCCTGCCGATCGGCCACTTCACCCTCGAACCCGTCGGCAGGATCACCGGCATCGACTGGCGCCTGCGGCTGCGCGACGCCGAACTGACGGGCATCCTCACCACGGACAAGGGCACCCTGAAGCTCCGGGCGCAGATCCACACCACACGCTCGGTCCTCGTCGTCGAGGTCACGCCGAGCGCGGGCGAGCGCGGCTTCCGCTGGGTGTTCCACCCGGCGGAGGCGATCAGTCCGCGCGCCGCGTTCAAGCCGCTGCCGGAGGGGTACGCGGGCAACCCTCCCGCCCAGGTCGAAGAGCACGACGGCGTGACGGCCGCCGTGCAGCCGCTGCTCGCGGGCGGCCAGCACGTCACCGCGTGGCGGGAGCGGACACGGGGCGGCGTTCGGACGCTGTATGTGAACGTGGCGCACTCGCATCCGAGGACGACGGCCCACGACCGTGCGGTGCGCGCGGTGCGGAGTGCGGCGAGCCTCTCGTACGACGGGCTCGCGGCGTCGCACCGGGCCTGGTGGCACGCCTACTACCGCAAGAGCTTCCTGTCGCTGCCCGATGCCCGGATGCAGCGCTTCTACTGGATCCAGCTCTACAAGACGGCGGCCGCCGCCCGTCGCGACGCACCGGTGATGGCGACCTGCGGCCCCTGGCTGGAGCCGACGCCATGGCCCAACACGTGGTGGAACCTGAACGTGCAGCTGGAGTACTGGCTGATCCACGGCTCCAACCACCTCGAACTGGACGCGGTCACACGAGCGTTGAGCGAGTTCCGGTCCAACCTCACCCAGGAGATGGCGGCCCCCTACCGCGCCGACTCGCTCGGCGTCCCCCGCACCACGGACCCGTCCCTGGTGAACGGAGCATCGGTCACGGACGGCGGCTACGGGGTGGGGATCCCCGGCCAGGACCCTCCAACACCCGAGGTGGGAAACCTCACTTGGGCCCTGCACAACGTCTGGCTGAGCTACCGCCACACGATGGACGAGTCGATCCTGCGAGACGTCCTCTTCCCGCTCCTCCGTAAGGCCATCAACTATTACCTGCACTTCCTGGAGCCGGGCGCGGACGGCAGGCTGCACCTCCCGGCGACCTACTCCCCCGAGTACGGCGGCAACTCGCGCGACTGCAACTACGACTTGATGCTGCTGAAGTGGGGCTGCCGAACACTGCTGGAAGCCGCTGAACTCCTGGGCGTGGACGACACGTTGGCGCCGCGGTGGAGGGAGGTGGACAGCAGGCTGGCCGCGTACCCGACGGACGAGAACGGCTACATGATCGGCGCGGACATCCCCTTCGCGAAGTCGCACCGCCACTACTCCCACCTGCTCGCGGTGTACCCGCTCTACGAGGTGACGGGCCGCACGTCGGAGGAACGTGCCCTAATTGAGAGGTCGTTGGCGCACTGGGTCGGCTTCGAGGGAGCGCTGCAGGGCTACACCTTCACGGGCGCCGCGTCGATGTCCGCGCTGCTCGGCAAGGGCGAGGACGCGCTGAAGTACCTGGGCCAGCTGATGAGCCGCTTCATCCAGCCCAACACCATGTACAAGGAGTCGGGTCCGGTCATCGAGACCCCGCTCTCCGCCGCGCAGTCCCTGCACGACATGGTCTGCCAGTCCTGGGGCGACGTCATCCGCGTCTTCCCCGCTCTGCCGTCGGCGTGGGCGGACCTCACGGTGCACAACTTCCGTACGCAGGGGGCGTTCCTGCTCAGTGCGGTGCGGGAGGGCGGGGCGACCCGGTGGGTACGGCTCGTGAGTGAGGCGGGGGCGCCGTGTGTGGTGCGGCACGGGATCGCGGGGGCGGTCGAGGTGCGGGACGGGCGGGGGCGTGAGCTGCGGTACGAGGATGTGGGCGAGGGTGGCGCCGGGGTCATCAGGATCACCCTGAGGCGGGGCGAGTCGGCGCTGATCACCGCGAAGGGTGACCGGCCGGATCTGCGGATCACCCCGGTCGAACCGAACGAGGAGGCACCGCGCTGGGGCCTGCCCGCGGCTTAGGCTCTCGCCATGACCGAATTCAGCGAGGCCGAGCGGGCGTACCTCAAGTCCCAGCGGCTGGGGCGGATGGCCACCGTCGACGCGACGGGGCAGCCGCAGGCGAATCCTGTCGGGTTCTTCCCGCAGGACGACGGGACGATTCTCGTGGGCGGGTACGCGCTGGGCACCACCAAGAAGTGGCGGAATCTGCAGAAGAATCCGAAGGTGTCGCTGGTGGTGGACGATGTGGTGAGTGAGAGGCCGTGGAAGGTGCGGGGGGTCGACATCCGCGGGGATGCCGAGCTCCTCACGGGGCCGCACGAGTTGGGGCCTCACTTCAGTGAGGAGCTGATTCGGATTCATCCTCGGCGGATCCACAGCTGGGGGCTTGAGCAATAGATGGTCCCCAACCCCGCCCCTTCCCGAAAACCCGCTCTGGCGCGGGGGGCCTTGGCTGCCGTCCATCACCGGCTCCGCCGAGTTCGTCCTCAAACGCCGGACGGGCTGGAATACAGCCCGGCCGGCGTTTGAGGCCATCTTGTCGGGGTCCGGGGCGGAGCCCCAGATAGGTCCGGGGCGCAGGCACGGTTTTCGGGAAGCGGTGGGGTGGGGTGGGGGACAAAATCCCTACCCCGCCGCCAACAAATGCCGCACGCCATAGGACCGCCACGGCCGCCACCCCTCAGGCACCGACACCGCGGGCAACCTCACATCCGGATCCCCCAGCGCCCTCATCCGGATAACCGCCACGGCCCCCGCATCCACCCCACCCAAGGCCGCAAGGCCAGCCCCCGCATCCTCCCGATCCGCCCCCGCGTCAAGCCGAACCCGCCCATCCGCAAGGGCAGTAGCCAACTCCCCCAGCGGCCCCGGCTCGTCGGCCAGCGCGCCCGGCTCCGGGAAGACACGCGTCAGCGACCCGCACGCCGCGTCCAGCGCCTTCCCGTACCGCTCCACAAGACCCGCAGCCGCGCTCGTCCCCACCAGCGCCCGTACCGCGAACTCCTCGGGATCCGCCGCACCCGGCGACCGGAGGCCGGGACGCGCCGCGACCAGTGGAGCCAGCCGCGCGTCAGCGCCGAGCCGCTCGTCCACCGCGTACGGATCCGCGTCGAGGTCGAAGAGGCGCCGCAACCGCTGCACGGCGGTCGTGAGGTCGCGGAGGTCGGTCAGGTGGAGCCTGGCGTCCAGCCAGCCGCCGACCCCGTGGTCGCTCTCCTCCACGGCCACGATCCCCGTGCCGTACGGCAGCCGCAACGTACGCCGGTACGTCCGGCCACCCCGCTCCCCGGTGACCTCCTCGATCCCGGCGACGGCCTCATCGGAGAGCAGGTCGAAGACGGCGCCCGCCTGGTACGCCCCTCGGTAGGCGAGCCGCAGCGGAACCCCGGCCGCCGGGGTCGCCTGCCCCGCGCCCCCGCCCCGCGGCGCCGCGGCCCGCAGCGCGGTGGGCGTCAGGGCGTACACCGCCCGGATCGTGTCGTTGAACTGCCGCACGCTGGCGAACCCCGCGGCGAACGCGATCTCCGTGATCGGCAGGCCCGTGGTCTGGAGCAACACCCTTGCGGTGTGCGCCCGTTGGGCACGCGCGAGGGCGACAGGGCCCGCCCCCAGCTCGGCGGTGAGCTGACGCTGCACCTGCCGTGCGCTGTAGCCGAGCCGCACGGCGAGACCGGAGACGCCCTCGCGGTCGACGACGCCGTCACCGATCATGCGCATGGCCCGGCCCACGACATCCGCGCGTACGTTCCACTCCGCGGACCCCGGCACGGCGTCCGGGCGGCAGCGGCGGCAGGCGCGGAATCCGGAGCCCTGGGCTGCGGCCGCGGTGGCGTAGTACCGGACGTTCTTGCGCTTCGGGGTCACCGCGGGGCAGCTGGGCCGGCAGTAGATGCCGGTGGTCTCGACGGCGAAGAAGAACTCCCCGTCGAAGCGCGCGTCGCGGCTGAGGACCGCCTCGTACCTCGTCTCTTCATCGATCACGTCTCCCAGTGTGCGACGTCGAGCGCACTTCGGCTGGCGGAATTCGGACACCGCGTTGGAGGGGGGAGGGCAGCGCCACGCTCGCGGCGGCTGCCGCGCCCGGACCAGGTGACGGGTCACGAGCGCTGTTCACCGGCATGAGCCGCTCCGGCACAGGAGCGCGAGTGGGCAGCGGGGCCGGGCGCCCGAAGCGCCCGGCCCCGCCCCGCACCGCCCCTAGCGGAGGCGCCCCCGCTTGGCCTCCATGGCCGCCCTGCCCTCCGCGCCCCGCAGCTTCCACATGCGCCGCATGTCCGCCCTGACCTTCGCGTCCGTCTTGGCGACGATGCGCTGGTTCTCGCGGATCAGCTTGCGGTAGCTGTCGAGACGGCGGTCGGGCAGCGTGCCGTCCTCCACGGCGGCGAGCACCGCGCAGCCCGGCTCCGCGGTGTGGGCGCAGTCGTGGAAGCGGCAGTCGGCGGCAAGCTCCTCGATCTCGGAGAAGACCTGGCCGACCCCCGAACCGGCGTCGAAGAGGCCGACTCCTCGCAGCCCCGGCGTATCGATGAGGACACCACCCGCAGGGAGCACGAGGAGGTTGCGGGTCGTCGTGGTGTGGCGGCCCTTGCCGTCCACGTCACGGGCGGCGTTGACGTGCATGACGTCCTCGCCGACCAGGGCGTTGGCCAGCGTCGACTTGCCCGCTCCGGACTGGCCGAGCAGGACGGACGTACCGCCGGAGACGATGGCGCACAGGACGTCTACGCCTTCCCCGGTGGTGGCGCTGACCGGGAGCACCTGGACGCCGGGGGCGGACGTCTCCACGTCCTCGACCAGGTAGGACAGGCCCGTGGCGTCCGGGACCAGGTCGGCCTTGGTGAGGACCACCAGCGGCTGGGCACCGGACTCCCAGGCCAGGGCCAGGAACCGTTCGATCCTGCCGAGGTCGAGCTCGACGGCGAGCGAGATCGCGATGATCGCGTGGTCGACGTTGGCCGCGAGGATCTGCCCCTCGGACCGCTTGGAGGAGGTGGAGCGCACGAACGCGGTGCGGCGCGGCAACAGCGTCCGGACGTACCGCGGATCGCCGCCCTCGGGGTCGACGGCGGCCCAGTCCCCCGTGCACACGACCTTCATCGGGTCGCGGGGCACGACGAACTCGGTGTCGGCACGCACCGTGCCGACCGGCGTGACCACGTCGCACTGACCGCGGTCGACGCGCAGGACACGGCCGGGCAGCAGGCCCTGAGCCGCGTACGGGGTGAACTCGGCCTCCCGGTCCTCGTCCCAGCCGTAGGCCGCGAGAGGGTGCGAGGACGGAGAAGAAGGCTGCGGAGTCGCAGTGGAAGACAAGGGGTGACCCTTCACAAGGGTGGCCCGGCGCACGCGCACTCCGGCGCGCGAAAGAGAGGAAGGTCAGCCGGTGGCCACGGAGGTGGAATGAACGGACTTCTCGATGCGGGCAGCGCCCATCTCAACGACAGCCATCGGTCACACCTCCTGGATCACACTCGACCTGCACCGGCAGCGGATCAGCCGCCGGACGACAGAGGCAACCCTAGCTCCGGGGTCAGGCGGAGCGCCAACCCTTTTCGCGCCCCGCGGTGACCGGCGCCCCGGCCGCCGCTCGGGCCCGGCGTACCGCGGACACCGGGGTCGGCGCGAGCGTCTTGCGCAGGTTGGTGCGCATCGTCGACGCGGCGTCGAGCACGTAGTTCTGCCGGACCTTCCAGGGGCCGCGGTCGCCCTGCCGGGGGAAGGCGTCGATGGAGCGCTGGACGTAGCCCGACGCCAGGTCGAGCAGCGGGCGTTCGTTGAGCGTGGTCGTCGGCCTCGGCTCCACCGCCGCGTAGTCGTTCTCGCGCATGTGGTTGAGCACCTTGCACACGAGCCGGGACGTGAGGTCGGCGCGCAGCGTCCAGGACGCGTTGGTGTAGCCGATGCAGACGGCGAAGTTCGGTACGCCGGTCATCATCGCGCCGCGCCACACGAACTGCCGGTTCAGCCGCACCGGTTGACCGTCGACGCGCGGTGCGATGCCGCCGAAGGCGAGGAGTTGGAGTCCGGTGGCGGTCACGATCACGTCGGCCTCCAGGACGCGGCCCGACCTGAGGCGGATGCCCTCGGGGACGAAGCGGTCGATGTGATCGGTGACGATCTCGGCGTCGCCCTTCTTGAGGACCTGGAACAGGTCGGCGTCGGGCACCGCGCACAGCCGCTGGTCCCACGGGTCGTAGGTCGGCGTGAGGTGGTCGGCGACCAGCTGGTCGTCCTTGACGATGCGCTTGTTGAGGCCGGTGAGCAGCTTCCGCGCGGCCTTTGGGCTGCGGCGGCAGAACTGGTAGAGGCCGATGGCGAAGAGGATGTTCTTCGTCCGCACGAGCCGGTGCGCGGCGCCCGCGGGCAGTACGGCGCGGATGCCGTCGGCCAGCCTGTCCCGCGAGGGCAGCGAGCCGATCCAGGTCGGGGTGCGCTGCAACATGGTGACGTGCGCTGCGCTCCGCGCCATGGCGGGCACCAGGGTGACGGCGGTGGCTCCGCTGCCGATGACGACCACGCGCTTGCCCGCGTGGTCCAGGTCCTCGGGCCAGAACTGCGGGTGCACGACCGTGCCGGTGAAGGAGTCGGCGCCTTCGAACTCGGGGGCGTGGCCCTGGTCGTAGTCGTAGTAGCCCGTGCAGGAGTAGAGGAAGTCGCAGGTGACGGTGGTCAGGGTGCGGCTGCCGTCCTCGTCGGTGCGCTCCAGCGTCACGGTCCAGCGTGCCGTAGCGGTGGACCAGTCGGCCCCGACGACCTTGGTGCCGTAGCGGATCCGGCGGTCGATGCCGAACTCCGCGGCCGTCTCCTTGATGTAGCTCAGGATGGACCGGCCGTCGGCGAGGACCTTGGAGTCGCGCCAGGGCTTGAAGGCATAGCCCAGGGTGAACATGTCGGAGTCCGAGCGCACACCCGGGTACCGGAACAGGTCCCACGTCCCGCCCATGGACTGCCGGGCCTCGATGATCGCGTACGAGCGCTCGGGGCACTCGGTCTGCATCCGGTACGCGGCGCCGACGCCGGAGAGACCGGCGCCCACGATCACGACGTCGATGTGCTCGGGCAGGTCACCGACAGCGGCGGTGGCGGCGGTGCTCGTGTCTGCGGTGTGGGTCATGGTCCTCAGTGTCCGGAAGCACACCCGGCAGGAATTGACCGGGGACGACAGTTCTTTGACCCTGGACGACATGTCCGTGATCAGATCGGCGGGGTTGCGCGGTTTCCGCGCCACGGTGGCGGAGCTCGGCGGCGACGCCGAGGCCTATGCCCGGCAGGCTGGCTGCCCCACGGCCGCTCTCGACGGGGACGACCTCCTGGTGCCCGAGGAGGCGATGGCCACCGTACTGGAGCTCGCGGCCGAGGATCTCGGCTGTCCTGATCTCGGCCTGCGCATCGCGGCCCGGCAGGACCTCGGCATGCTCGGCGCCCTGGCGCTCGCCATCCAGAACTCCGACACCCTCGGGGACGCGATGGAGTGCACCACGCGCTATCTGTTCGTCCACGCGCGTTCGCTGAGCCTCAGCCTGGAGCCCGATCCGTACGGCACACCGGGGGTCGCCGCCCTGCGCTACGGCGTGCGCGAAGGGGTCGAGGCGCCACCTCAGGGCATCGACCTCTCCCTGGGGTTCATGCACCGGGCCATCGTCTACCTGGTCGGTCCGTACGGCCTCGGCTCGGTCGAGCTGCCGCATCCTCTGCTGGCCCCGCTGTCGGTGTACGAGGACTTCTTCGGCGTACCCGTGAAGGCGGACCGCCCCGCGGCTCTGCTGCGGGTCCCGCTCAGCCTGGCCGACCGGCCGCTCGGCGGCGGCAACGCGCATCTGCGGCGCCTCGCGCTCGCGTATCTGGACGAGCAACTGCCCAGGGAGCGGGCGGACGTCGTCAGCGGCGTCCGTGCCGTGGTCGGGCGGTCGCTCGGCACCTCTCCGCCCGAGATCGGGACCGTCGCGCGCCTCCTGAACGTCCACCCGCGGACCCTGCAGCGGCGGCTGCGCGCCGCGGGCACGACCTTCGCCGACGTCGTCGACGGGGAGCGCCGCGACGCCGCCCGCCGCTATCTCACGGAGACCGACGTGCCGCTGGGCCAGATCGCCCTGCTCCTCGGCCTCTCCGAGCAGTCGGCCCTGAATCGCTGTTGCCGTCGCTGGTGGGGCATGACCCCGCGAGCGGCACGGATGGACGCGGGCCGGTTGAGCGGAGGGTGCGATTCCGGCCAGAATCGTCCGCCGAAAGGGCCATGATCTGGCTTGTCTTGCCGTGGACCACGTAGATGCCCCAGGCATCCAATGGGACGCGTAAAGGGAGCCCCTCCGCTTGTGAGGTAAGTCCATGACGGAATCAGTCGCGTCCGAACAAGTAGCTTTCCCGCAGGACCGTAATTGTCCCTATCACCCGCCGGAGTCGTACGAACCGCTCCGCGAGGCCCGGCCGCTCTCCCGGGTCCGGTTGTTCGACGGGCGTTCCGTCTGGGCGGTCACCGGCCTCGGGACGGCCCGAGACCTGCTCATCGACCCGCGCCTCTCCGCCGATCGCGAGAACGAGGCGTTCCCCATGCCGACCGAGCGCATCGCGAAGGTGCGCAATCGCCGTGTCGCCCTGCTCGGCGTCGACGACCCCGAGCACAACACGCAGCGCCGCATGCTGATCCCCAGCTTCTCGGTCAAGCGGATCGCCGCGCTGCGCCCCCGGATCGAGGAGACGGTCGAGCGGCTCCTCGACACCGTGGAGGCGCAGGGGTCGCCGGCCGAGCTGGTCGGCGCGTTCGCGCTGCCGGTCCCGTCCATGGTGATCTGCGCGCTCCTGGGCGTGCCCTACGCCGACCACGAGTTCTTCGAGGAGCAGTCGCGCCGGCTGCTGCGCGGCCCGCGCGCCGAGGACATCGAGCGGGCACGGGACGAACTGGACGCCTACTTCTACACGTTGATCGACCGCAAGCAGCGGGAGCCGGGCGACGGCCTCCTCGACGAGCTGATCCACCGCCAGCTCTCCGAGGGCGCGCTCGACCGCGAGGAAGTGGTCAGCCTGGCGACGATCCTGCTCGTCGCGGGGCACGAGACCACGGCGAACATGATCTCCCTGGGGACGTTCACGCTCCTCCAGCACCCGGAGCGGCTCGCCGAACTGCGCGCCGAGCAGAGCCTGATGCCCGCGGCGGTCGAGGAGTTGCTGCGCTTCCTGTCCATCGCGGACGGAATCGTCCGGGTGGCGAAGGAGGACATCGAGGTCGCGGGAAGCACCATTCGCGCGGACGACGGCGTCATCTTCTCCACCTCCCTCATCAACCGCGACACCACGGCCTACGAGGCGCCGGAGGAACTGGACTTCCACCGTGCCGACCGCCACCACATCGCCTTCGGGTTCGGCATTCACCAGTGCCTCGGCCAGAACCTCGCCCGCGCCGAGATCGACATCGCCCTGCGGGCCCTCTTCCGGCGAATGCCGGAGCTCCGGCTCGCGGTGCCCGCGCGGGAGATCCCGTTCAAGCCGGGCGACACGATCCAGGGGATGCTCGAACTCCCCGTCGTCTGGTAGGAGATGGAGGACATGAAGGAGATGAGCGTGCGAGTCCATGTGGATCAGGAGCGGTGCGTGGGCGCGGGCATGTGCGCGCTCACCGCTCCGAGCGTCTTCACCCAGGACGACGACGGCTTCAGCGAGGTCCTCCCGGGGCGCGAGGACGGCGGCGGCGATCCGCTGGTGCGGGAGGCGGTGCGGGCCTGCCCGGTGCAGGCCGTCACCGTCGAGGGGCTCTAGGGCCGCGGCGTCACACGGCTGCTAGCCCCGCAGCTTCACCGTGAAGCTGCGTCCGTACGCGTGGTGGGTGTCGACGTCGATCCGGGTCCCGCCCTTGACCCGGCTCACGCGCACGCCTTCGTCGGCCGTCACCTTGCTCAGGCGACGGCCGCGGAGCAGCACGCTGATCCTGTCGCGGTCCATCGTCGGATCGGACACCGCCACGGTCGTCGGGCCAAGCCGCTCGCGGCGCACGAGCACCGACGCGGGGCCGTCGATCCGCATCCCGGCGGCCTCGTGGCGGCCCGCCGTGAAGCTGTTCGCGGCGGTCAGGCCGAGGCCCGCGTGGCTGACGGCCTGGAGCCGCACCGTGTTCGCGAGGACCTTCAGCGGCTGCCCGCCGCGGTACGACCTCAGCCCGGCCTCGCCCGCGTTCGGCACCAACGCGTAGGCCAGGGAGACGGGCCGGGCCCCGGCGGCCCGGTCCACCGTCACGCCGAGGACGTTGCGCGTCACCGGGGTGTCCGGGTTCGCGGTGCGGACGACGCGGCGGCTGCGGGTGACCTCGTCCAGGGCGACCCGTACCTCGGGGGTGTCCAGGAAGACGTAACCGACGGAGGTGCGCTGCGTGGCGTTGGCGTAGCGCAGCCACCGGAGGTCGCCCGTGCCCGCGCCCGTCCACGGGCGGCCGTCGCGGAGCTCCCCCGTGACGGAGACCCGGTCGCCCGGTGCCGCGGTCCGCGCGTCGACCGTCGTCGTCACGGCCCGCCCGGCGCCGTCGCCGACACCCGCGGCGAGCACCACGATCTCCTCGTCGAGCAGGAACCACGACTTCGTGGCGTTCGCGCCCCGGTAGACCGTGAAGTCGTCAGGCAGCAACTCCCGGTCGTCGAAGGCGACATCACTGGACTGCACCGCGCCCACCGCGCCGTACGCCCCGAGGACCGCGCCCCCGGAGTGCTGGTTGGTGCCGCGCGGGAAGTAGACGTACTTGTTCTGCGACTCGGACGACGAGGTGAAGTTCAGCGGGTGGCCGGGGTTGTCGTAGTACGGCTTCCCGTACAGCTCGGGGACCGTGCCGCGCCGCTCGACGGGAGCGGTGACCCCCGCGAGGCCGTACGGCGAGACCGTGGTGAAGTAGTCGACTCCGTACGCCTGGGTCTGGTCCTGCCCGGAGAGGTAGAGGTAGTGCGCGCCGTCGCCCTGGAACCACGGCATGAGGTTCTCGCCGTTCATGTACTCGTACTTGCTGATCCGGTCGGAGCTGCGTGCGAGCGCGAAGGCGTAGCCCGGTCTGCGGTGGACGTTCTTGTCCATGGCGTTGAAGGCGACGCTGCGCGACGCGGGGTTCAGGTCGGCGGGCGGGACCGAAGCGTCGCCGATGATGTCCGCGTACCGCACGATGCTGACCGGTGAGACGAAGCTCGTCGGGTTGAGGGCGGCCCGGGAGGTCGACCTGATGTGCTTGACATAGCTCTGCAGGGCGGTGGCGTCGGCGCCGGTGGAGAGGGACGAGAGGTCGACGACGGCCTCGACCACGACCGCGACGTCGACGTAGCCGCCGTCAGGACGTGACACCGCGCGCCCCTTGACGATCTCCATCATCCAGCCCTCGAAGATGAGCGGCGCGAATCCGTCGCGCACCCACCTCTGGACGGTCGGCACCAACTCGTCGCCGTGCGCGAAGCCCGTGCCGTCGAGGATCTTGAGGGTCTGCACGACCCGCGTGAGCAGACCCTTTCCGTACGAGCCCGTGTACGCGACGGAGGCGTGCTGGATGAACGAGCCGTCCGCGTAATAGCCGTCCGTCACCCCGTGGTTGAGGCGGTACGGGTCGATGGTGACGAAGACCGTCAGCTGGTCGGTGAGGGCCTTGCGGATGCGGGCCTCGCCGCCCGCGCCGATGAGCGCGCCCTGGAGGATCCGGTTGGTGGTGATGTCGGCGAGGTTGGCGCCGGTGTGGAAGCGCGAGTCGAGGTTCACGTCCCCGTCGGTGCCGTTGCGCAGGTAGGCGTCCATCGAGGCGACGTAGGTGGCGATCAGGTCGGGCGCGTAGCCGCGCACCTCGTCGACGAGGAGCGCGAGGGTCTTGCTGACGTGCTGGGAGATGCCGATCTCCCAGTGGAACCAGTTGCCGTAATAGCCCTTGGACTGGTCGCCGTAGTAGCGCTCGTGCAGCCAGCCGAGGCCGTCGATCACGCGGCGCTGCACCGCGGTGTTCCCGTAGAGGTCGGAGGGGGTGCCCGGGGCGCGGGTCGCGAGGGCGATCTCGTACAGGCGCTTGAAGGCCGTGTTGAGGTTGGCGTCGTCGGTGCCGAGCACCAGGCCGGCGAAGAGTTCGCCGTCGCCCGCGTCGTCCATGGACTTCAGGTTCGTCCGCGCGGTCTTCTCGACGGCGGCGAGCTTGGCGGCCGTCTCTGGGCGCGCGTTCGACGCGGTGGTGCCCGCGAAGATCCCCACCGTGTTGGCCAGCAGGCGCTCGCTGTCCGCCGCGGCTTCGGCGGCGCTCACGGGCAGCGCGGGGATCACCGCCAGGAGACCGGCGGCCGACAGGGCGGACAACAGGCGTCTGCGGGTGATCTCCATGGCGACCTCCGCCGGTGAGTTGGCGTTGCGGCGTTCTGGCGGGCGGAGTCAAGCAGATGCCCCGGGCCGGGACAAGGGTGGGTGCCGCGCCGCCCCACGCCACGGCACCGTTCGGAGCAGCAGCGACTACGCTCGCTGTGTGAGGTCGGAACTGCACACATCGGGGCCGTACGCCGTCGTGGCCGTCGCGTCGTCCGCCGGAGGCATTCAGGGCCTCGGCGCGCTCCTGGGCGGGCTCGGGCCCGATCTTCCGGTGCCGGTGCTCGTGGTCCAGCACCTCGATCCACGCCACCGGACGCTCCTCGCGCAGGTCCTGGCCCGGCGCACGGAACTCGGCGTGAAGCTGGCGGAGGACCAGGAGAGCGTCGAGGCGGGGACGGCGTATCTCGCGCCGCCCGACCGGCACCTCCTCGTGGGCCCGGAGGGCGTGATCACGCTGTCGAACAGCGAGCTCGTGCACTTCGTGCGCCCCTCGGCCGACCTGCTCTTCGAGTCGGTCGCCGGCGCGTACGGACCGCGGGCCATCGCCTGTGTCATCACCGGCACCGGCATGGACGGCGCGATGGGCGTGGAGGCCGTCAAGTCGCGCGGCGGCACCGTGATCGCCGAGGACCCGCACACCGCACGGTTCGCGGGGATGCCCACGGCCGCGGTCGAGACCGGTTCCGTGGACTTCGTGCTCCGCATCGACGAAATCGCCGCGGCCATCCGAGGACTGGTAGAGGACAAGAGGCAGTGATGAGCGAGTCGCCCGGCGCCGGGACAGAGCAGGGCTCCGCACAGGGTGTGCAGGGGCACCCGGGGCCGGCGAGCGAGACGGAGCAGGTGCAGGAAGCGGAACGAGTGAGTGCGGTGGAACAGGAGCATCAGACGGAGCGCGCGCAGGAGACGGTCAAGGCGCGAGACGCGGACTCCGACCGGGCTCCCGACCTCGGTCTGGAGGAGCTGCTCCTGTTCATCCGGGACGCGCGCGGATTCGACTTCACCGGATACAAGCGGTCCACGCTGGGACGCCGCATCCGTAAGCGGATGGGCGATGTCGGCATCCCCGACTATGGGGACTACCGCGATCTCCTGGAGACGGACACGGACGAGTTCCGCGCGCTGTTCAACACGATCCTGATCAACGTCACGTCGGTCTTCCGCGACCCGGACGCCTGGGGGCTCCTCAAGCACGACGTACTGCCCGCGATGATCGCGGAGGCCGGGCCCGACAGCGAGATCAGGGTGTGGAGCGCGGGCTGCTCCAGCGGCGAGGAGGCGTACTCGCTCGCCATCCTGTTCGCGGAGGAGATCGGCGTCGAGGAGTGCGTGCGCCGCGTCAAGATCTACGCCACTGACGTCGACGAGGAGGCGCTGCGCGACGCCCGCCTCGGCCAGTATCCGGCGAAGGCCTTGGCGTCGCTCTCCAAGGAACTGCGCGACAGGTATTTCGAGCGCCAGGGCGCACAGTACGTCTTCCGCACCGACCTGCGGCGACGGGTGATCTTCGGGCGGCACGACATCACACGGGACGCCCCGATCTCCCGCCTCGACCTGCTCGTCTGTCGCAACACCCTGATGTACTTCAACGTCGAGGCCCAGACCCAGATCCTGGACCGCTTTCACTTCGCCCTGCGGGAGGGCGGTCATCTCTTCCTCGGCAAGGCCGAGATGCTCCTGAACGACGGGGAGCGGTTCGAGGCGGTCAGCATCCGTCAGCGCATCTTCCGGCGCCGCCCCGGCGACAGCTCGCCGCCCTACCCGTCGATCCCGGTCAAGGTCCGGACCACCGGCGTGACGGAGGAGCAACAGGCCACCCGCCACCGCCAGTTGCTCGACCTGATCCTCGACTCGACGCCGGGCGCCAGCGTCGCCCTGGACAGCAACGGCATCATCATGCTGGTCAACAACGGGGCCCGCGCCCAGTTCGGCCTCACGTCCAACGACATGGGCCGCCCGTTCCAGGACCTGGAACTCTCCTACCGGCCCACCGAGCTCCGCTCCCTGATCGACCAGGCCACGCACGAGCGCCGGACGCTCCAGGTGCACGGGGCCGAGCGGCGTCTGGGCAACGATCTGCAGTACTTCGACATCACCATCCAGCCGATCATGGGCGGCCCCGGCGTGCCGGTGGCCACCAACGTCACGTTCATGGACGTCACTCAGTCCACCAAGCTCAGGGCAGAGATAAAGCGCGTCCGCGTGCACCTGGAGGCGGCCTACGAGGAACTCCAGTCGACGAACGATGAGCTGGAGACCACCAACGAGGAACTCCAGTCGAGCATCGAGGAGTTGGAGACCACCAACGAAGAGCTCCAGTCGACGAACGAGGAGCTGGAGACGACGAACGAAGAGCTCCAGTCCGGCAACGAAGAGCTCGAGACGATGAACGACGAGATGCGCTTGCGCACCACGGACCTGGACGAGGCCAGGGCCCTCCTGGAGGGCGTGGTGAGCAGCATCGCGGCAGGAGTGGTGGTCCTCTCCGCCGATCTGCGGGCCAGGAGCTGGAACCGCGGCGCCGTCGACCTCTGGGGTCTGCGCCCGGACGAGGTGCTCGGCCGGCCGTTCTTCGCCCTGGACTTCGGGCTGCCGACCGATCGGCTCCACGACGTCATCCAGCAGTGCGTCGCGTCGGGCAAGCGGTCCGGTCCCGTGTCCATCCCGGCGGTCAACCGCCTCGGACGCCACATCGAATGTTCGGTCATCTGCTCCCCGTTCGACGCCCACAACGGCGGCGTCGTCCTGCTCATGGAAGACCTCGCGAGCGAGGGCGGCAACTGAACCGGTACGCCGTATTCTGTCGGCATGAGCTCCATGCAGGGCGGCAGTCCCGGACTGTCGGGTGGTCAGGCCGAGGCCGCCTGGCAGAGAGCCCATCGAGCCGCTGAACGCGCCGAGCGTGAAACGGCGAACGCCGAACGGCACGACGAGCTGTTCGCGGAGACCGGGCGCGAGTTGCACGTGGGGATGGCGACTCGGCACCGTGCGGTCGCCAAGCGCCACCAGACCACGGCCGGCCTCCAGACGGCTTATGCCCGCCGACTGACGGAGGCGGCGGTCAGGGGTGGTGGTTTCCGCCCTCTTTTCATGGCAGGCGTAGCGGAGGCCTGCGGAACCTCAAGCGCAGCCCTCACCCTCGTCGGGACGGACCTGAGCCAACTCGCGGTCGCCGCTTCCGACCGGCCGTCGCGCGGCGCCCAGGATCTGGAGTACGTCCTGACCGCGGGCCCCGGCCGCGACGCGGTCCGCCTCCGCCGAGCGGTGTACGCGTCGGGCGCGGCGCTGGAGAGGCGCTGGCCCGGTTACGGTTCCGGCCTCGCCGCCCTCGGCCTGAAATCGGTCGCGGCACTTCCGTTGGGGATGCCTTCGGAATGCATAGGGGCGCTCACCGTCTTCGATTCCTCGTCGGTCGTCGCACGATCGGGGAAGTTCCGCGAGGTCGCCGCCGCGCTGGCGGACGGCGTACTGATCGGCCCGGACTCCGATCCCGGGCTCTACGGCGGCACGGATCTGCGTACCGTGGTCCATCAAGCGGCCGGTGTGCTGTCCGAGCAGGCGGGCGGTTCGATCGCCGACGCGCTGGCACTCATCAAGGCGCGGGCGTACGCCCTGGGCATGCCCCTGGAAGCGGTGGCCCGGCGCATCATCTCCGGGGAGCTGAACCTCCGGTAGCCCTCGCCTCACCCCCCGGCCCCGGTCAGCCGTGCCGCGTCCCGCCGCGCCCGGCGATGTGCGGCGGGGCCCCGATGCCGGGCGGGAGCAGCGGGTCGGCGACGGGTGTGCCCCAACTGGCCGTCAGGGGAAGGTTTCCGGCCCATACGCCGAGACCGGCGTCCGGCCCTTCGCCGTCGTCCGGTGGACCCACGCTCGTCTTGACCGACGCCTCCTCCAGGGAGAGTGCGAGCAGTGTCGTCGCGGCGAGCTCCTTGCGGCTGGGGCGCCGGGCGTAGTCCCACTGGCCGGGGGCCGCGTGCTCGGTGAGCAGGCGCAGGCCCGTCAGCTTCTCGTCCGGCTCTGTGACCTTGCGCGGGACGCCGTGGATCATCGCGCTGCGGTAGTTGACGCCGTGCTCGAAGACCGAGCGGGCGAGGATCAGGCCGTCCACGTGGGTGACGGTGACGCAGACCGCCGCGCCCGGGTCGGCGGCCAGGCTGCGGCTCGCGACCGAGCCGTGCAGATAGAGCTGGGTCGCGTCCCTGCCATAGACGGTGGGCACGACCATCGGATGGCCGTCGACGACGACGCCGAGGTGGCAGACGAACCCCGCGTCGAGGATCGCCTCGAGGTCGGCGCGGTCCAGACTGCCTTGCTCGCGAAGGCGGCGGTGGCGGGTGCGGTCGGTCTGCGGGAGCGTGCCGGGGAGGCCCGGGGGCGACGGCACGTGCTGGTCGGTCTGCTGCTCGCTGCTGGTCACGCCTCCGCAAGCTACCGATATCGCGCCCGGAACGCCATACCCCAACGAATTACATCCAGAACGTCGAGCATGTACGACGAAATCCGCAGCCCATGCCGTATTCGTCCAACTCCGTCGCGGAGAATCCAACAACCCCCGCCGCGCGAGTGTTGTGACGTCCCACCTCCCCGCTGTCTGATGGAGGCCATGGAGCTTCCCTACTTTGAGGACGTATCCCCCGGCACCGGCAGCCTCCCGCCCCGCGCGTGGTACGCGCAGTCGGATGCCACATCCCTTTTCCTGAACGGCAGTTGGCGCTTCCGACTCTCCCCGACAGCCCACGCCGCCGACGACTCCTTCGCCTCGGACGGGTACGACGCCACGGCCTGGGACACCGTGGCGGTCCCCGGCCACTGGGTGCTGCAGGGGCACGGCGCGCCCATCTACACCAACATGGTCTATCCGTTCCCGGTCGACCCGCCGCGCGTACCCACCGAGAACCCGACCGGCGACCACCTGCGCACCTTCGACCTGCCGGCCGGCTGGCCCACGACGGGCGCCGCGACCCTGCGCTTCGACGGCGTCGAGTCCTGTGCACGCGTCTGGCTCAACGGCACGGAGCTCGGCGAGTTCAAGGGCTCGCGGCTTCCGCACGAGTTCACGGTCGGCCACCTCCTGAAGCCGTCGGGCAACGTCCTGGCGGTCCGCGTCCACCAGTGGTCGTCCGGTTCGTACCTGGAGGACCAGGACCAGTGGTGGCTGCCGGGCATCTTCCGGGACGTGACCCTCCTGCACCGCCCGGAGGGCTGCGCGCTCGACTTCTTCACGCACGCCTCGTACGACCATCGCGCGGGGACAGGGACGCTGCGCGTCGAATCGGACGTGGACGGCCGGGTCACCGTGCCCGAGCTGGGGATCGATGTCTCCACCGGCGAGTCCGTGACGGTGGCCGTGGATCCCTGGACCGCCGAGACGCCCCGCCTTTACGACGGGATCCTGGCCACGGCGGGCGAGCGCGTACCGCTGCGGATCGGCTTCCGCACGGTCGCCGTCGAGGACGGGGTCATCAAGGTCAACGGCCGCCGGATCCTGTTCCGCGGCGTGAACCGGCACGAGTTCCACCCGGAGACGGGCCGCGCGCTCGATCTCGCCACCATGCGCACCGACGTCCTGCTGATGAAGCAGCACAACATCAACGCGGTCCGCACCAGCCACTATCCGCCGCACCCCGCCTTCCTCGACCTCTGCGACGAACTGGGCCTGTGGGTCATCGACGAGTGCGACCTGGAGACCCACGGCTTCACCGAGCAGGGGTGGCGCGACAACCCCGTCGACGACGACCGCTGGACCCCGGCCCTCCTGGACCGCGCGGCCCGCATGGTCGAGCGCGACAAGAACCACGCCTCGGTGATCGTCTGGTCCCTGGGCAACGAGTGCGGGACGGGCCGCGGCCTGACCGCCATGGCCCGCTGGATCCGCGCGCGGGACGACGGCCGCCTCATCCACTACGAGGGCGACGCGTCCTGCGCGGACACCGACATGTACTCACGCATGTACGCCGACCACGCCGAGGTCGAGCGCATCGGCCGCCGCGAGGACATGGACGGCCCGAAGTCACGCCGCCAACTCCCCTTCATCCTCTGCGAGTACGGGCACGCGATGGGCAACGGACCGGGCGGCCTGAGCGAGTACCAGGAGCTGTTCGACGCGCATGAGCGCAATCAGGGCGGCTTCATCTGGGAGTGGATCGACCACGGCATCGAGCACCCGGAGTTCGGCTACGCCTACGGCGGCGACTTCGGCGAGGAGCTGCACGACGGGAACTTCGTCTGCGACGGCCTGGTCTTCCCCGACCGGCTGCCGTCGCCGGGGCTCGACGTATACAAGCGGGTCATCCAGCCGGTGCGCTTCGCGTACGACGCGGACGCGGGGACGGCCAGGATCACCAACCTGCACGACTTCGCGGACCTGTCCCATCTGTCCTTCGAGTGGACGTACGTCGGCGACCACGACGCGGTGTGCGAGGCGGGAGAGCTGGCCGTTCCGCCGGAGCTCGGACCCGGCGAATCCGTCGAACTGAAGCTGCCGGGCGCCCCGTCGGCCGGCCCTGACGTCGAGACCTTCCTGCATCTCACGGCGATGGTGGGCGTGAGGACCATGAACTGGACGAAGCTGGATCACGTGGTCGCGCGGGCCGCGTTCCCGGTCACTCCCCGTCCTGCCATCCGCCCTGCCGCGGGTGAACAGCCGCTGCCCGACGGGGACTTCATCACGCTCGGACCCGGCACGTTCGACGCCCGCACCGGCGAACTGCGCACCCTGCACGACATTCCCCTGACCAGCACCCCGCGCCTGGACATCTGGCGGGCCCCCACCGACAACGACAACGGGGCCTCCTGGCAGGGCGGACAGCGCAACGGCCTCGTGTGGCGCGAGCTCGGTCTGCACCGCATGCAACACCGCCTTGATGCCGTCGAGTTGACGGACGACACGCTCACCGTCCGCACCCGCGTAGCACCCGCCTCGCGCGAAATCGGCCTGCGTGCCGTCTACCGCTGGACGTCCGACGGAACCCAGTTGCGCCTCACGGTCTCCGTGGCGCCCGAGGGCGAGTGGACGGCGCCGCTGCCCCGGCTGGGCATCCGACTCGGGCTGCCCGCCGCGTACGGCTACGCGCACTGGTTCGGCGGCGGCAACGGCGAGGCGTACCCGGACACGGCGGCGGCCTCCGACATCGGCCACCACCGTATGCCGGTGGACCGGATGCAGACCCCGTACGTGCGCCCGCAGGAGAACGGCGCCCGTGCGGACGTCCGTTGGGCCGAGCTGCGGGCCGGATTCACCGGTGCGGGGGTGCGGGTGGTCGGCGATCCCGCCTTCTGGTTCACGGCGCGCCGCTGGACCAGCGAGCAACTGGACGCGGCCACGCACCGCACGGATCTCGTCCCCGGCGACACGGTGTGGGTCCATCTCGACCACGGGCAGCACGGCATCGGATCGCAGTCGTGCGGGCCCGGTGTGCTGCCGCAGTACGAACTCCACGCCGCCCCGGCGGAGTTCGCGTTCACCTTCTCGCACCGCGAGGCCACACCCGAGGAGGAGCCGCCGTCGATGCCTCCGCCGGGGCGAACCTCGCTCTGACCGGGGTTTTCCGGTGTCTCAGCACTAGACTGGACGTCATCGTCGAACCACGTGTCACCTTGGGGGGAGGGAGCACCCCTTGTCGCAACAGCGGCTCGGCCGCAACCCGCTTGGACCACCGGCCACCCCTCCTCCCGCGCCGGGCGACTCGCGCCCCAGCCGGTTCGTGGGCTGGCTCGGCGGCTTCGGGTGCGCCGCGGCGGGTTACGCGGTGTTCCAGTCCCTGGTGGGCGTGTTGCCGGACGCGATCGCCGGCGACACCGCCCGCTATGGAATCGCGGCGGTCAGCGGCATCGGCACGGGGGTCGCCGCCTGGCTGGCCGCCGCGCTGATCCGGGCCAGGGCGGACGCGGACGGCACGGCGGGCGCCCGGCTGCCTGCCCCCAGGGCGCCGCAGGCCGCCCCCGCCCCCGGCCCGTTCCCGCTGCTCGCCGCCGCCGCGTATGCCACGCTCACCAGGGAAATCGCCACCGTCGACACCACGGAGAGCGGCCGCCTCACCGGCTGGGCCCACGCCCTGGACGAGCAAACGCTGCCGGTGCGCCCCACGCCGACCGGCACGGGGTACGGACTGCACATCGTGCTCGAACTCGGCGTGCAGGACGGCAGGTTGAGGGCATCGGAGCTGGTGGACACCCTCTGGCGGCTGCGACTCGCGGACGGCGGCTGGGCCGCACGCTCGCAGGGGTCGACGGCCCGCCCCGAGGTGACCGCGCTGGTGCTGGGTGCCCTCGCGCGGGCCGGCGCGGATCCGGAGCGGCTCGCGCAGGAGGCGACGCGGTGCGCGGCACGCTTCACCGAGGCGATCGAGCCGTCGGGGCTCGGCAGGACCCATGTCGTGACGACCATGCTGCGCGGTCTGCTGCGCGCGGCGCCCGACTCCCCCGACCTGGCACGGCTGCGGGCCGAGCTGGTCGACCGCACGGTCACCGATCCGCTGCGTGAGCACCGGCGCTGCTGGGGCCCCGCCCTGCGCGCGCCGGTCACCCGGCCGTCGGCGGTGCACACCGCGCAGGCGGTGGTCGCCCTGGACCGCGCGGCCCGGGTGCTCGGCGAGGACAGCAACACCCGCGCCGCACGGGAGGACGGCATCCGCTGGCTGCTCGCCTGCCCGTCGCCCGAGCACGAGGACTGCGCCGACCTGCGCAACACCCAGGAGGAGGTGCGCCGCCCGCATCCGGTCGACTCCTGGCGCCAAGAGGTCCTCTCCGTACGGCACTTCACCGCCGCCTGGATGATGCGGGCGCTGCTCACGCCGGGCGCCTGGGAGATCGCTTCGGAGGAAGGCCGCGAGGACGCGTGGCACGCGCTGGTCGCCGGAGCGGTCCGCTCGGTGTGGCGCCAGCAGGACGACGGGATCTGGAACTGGGACGGGTTCGATCTCGGCCGCCCCCTGTGGATGACCTATCAAGGGCTTTCGGCGCTGCGCGCCCATGCCGTATGGATGTATCAGCCGGGTGGTTGATCCCCGGCGGCGCGCTCGCGACCGAGGGGGAGAGTGACCGCATGGGTGGTCGGCACGTGCACAGGGCCAGGCGCCTGCTCGAAGGGGCCCTGGACGCGGCGCTGCCGGAGGAGCAACTGGTGCGGGCGGCGCGCGCGGTCGTCGCCGAACTCGGCTCCCCCGACCGACTCTTCGACCTGGTGCGCGAACTGGCGACCGGTGTCGGGGCGCCATCGGGCTGCGCACTCCTGTCGTACCGCCATGTCCTCGGCTTCGACAAGCTGCTGCTCGTCGACGGCGGTCCGCGGCACATGCTGCGCGCCCACGTCTGGCACCCCGGCACGCGCGATGGGGGTCTCCCCCGCTCGAACGCGGTTGAGAGCTTGGGGAAGGGCCGCGAGGACATCCACAACCACCGCTCGCCACTTGCCTCTTACGTGGTGCGGGGCGCGCTCGGCATGGAGCTGTACGAGCCGCTGCGTGGCCCCGCGGACCCGGGCGAGAGCGGCATCGCGGCGTCCCGGTACCGGGAGTCCCTGTCGGACGTGGAGGGCCACTGGCTCCTGGAACCGGCGGGCCCGGCGCGGCTGCGGCTCACGCAGACCGCGGAGTACGGCGCGGGCAGCGGTTACGGACTGCCGTCGTACGCCCTGCACCGCGCGTGGTGCGCTTCGGCGGGGACGGCGGTGACCCTGTTCCTGGAGACGGGGGCGGGGCGGCGGCGGTACACGGACGTGTTCGCCGACCCGGCCGCCTCGGGCGCGGGTGGCCGCGCGGAAGCGATCGTCAAGCGCCCGATGGAGGTGACGGAGTATCTGGCGGAGCTGGAGTCACTGGCGAAGCTGCTCGTCCAGTGACCACGCCGCCTGGCGCACGATGTCCCGGTTGTAGTCGTCGATCTCGACCGAGCCGAGGTCGTCCGGGGGGAGCCACCGGTGGTCCTGGTCGGGGTGCGGCAGCGACACGTCGAGACTCAGCGGCCTGATCAGGAAGTTGTCCTGCCAGTTCTTGACCTCGTGCCCGCGGTAGTGGCTGACGAAGGACGACTCGCCGACCTTGCGGAGCACCTCGCCGCGCAGCCCGGTCTCTTCCTTCAGCTCCCGAAGGACGCCGTCCAGCGGACTCTCGCCGGGCTCGAGCTTCCCGCAGGGAACGCCCCACACCCGCGGCAGGAACCGCTCGGTCTCGCTGCGTCGCACCAGCAGCACACGCCCGCGGTGCACCACGACGGCAGCCGCCAGTCGGTTGTCACTCGGCAAGTCCATGGCATCCACCGTAGCGAGGATTCGCGGGCCGGGACAGTCGGCCGGGGCGGCTCCACTCCCCCGGCGTCCGTTTTCTTCAAGACGCGCGGGGGGCCGCTGCCTAGGCTGCGGAGCATGAACACGGACATCACACCCCGCTTCGACCTGGTCGGTCTCGTCGTCTCCGACATGGCCGCCACACTCGCCTTCTACCGCCGTCTCGGCCTGGAGTTCCCCGCGGGTTCCGAGGACCAGCCGCACGTCGAGGCGGCTCTCCCCGGCGGTCTGCGCATCGCGTTCGACACGGAGGAAACCATCCGCTCGTTCGTCGAGAACTGGGAGCCGCCGCAGAGCTCGGGCCGCATCGGTCTCGCGTTCCACTGCGAGACGCCCGCGGGCGTCGACGCCGCGTACGAGGAGCTGGTCGGCGCCGGCTACCACGGTGAACTCAAGCCGTGGGACGCCTTCTGGGGCCAGCGGTACGCCTCCGTACTCGACCCGGATGGGAACGGCGTCGACCTCTTCGCCCCGCTGTCAGGCCCGGCCGCTTAGCCCGGCCACTTGGCCCGACTGCCTGGTCCGACTGCCTGGTCCGGCTGCCTGGTCCGGCCGCTGACCGAGCAGTTCGCTCAGCGGCATACCCGCCAACTCCTTGACGTCACGGGCCAGATGGGCCTGGTCGGAGAAGCCCGCGACGACCGCGGTCTCCGCGTACGCCAGGCCTCCCCTGGCCAGGGCGAGCGCGCGCTGCAGCCGCAGGACACGGGCCAGCGTCTTGGGACCGTAGCCGAACGCGGCGAGTGAACGCCGGTGCAGGAGACGGGCGTTGACGCCCGCCTCCTCGGCGGTCGCCGCGATGCTGCGCCCCGCGTCCAGGGCCTCGACGACGTGCGCGAGCAGCGGGTCGGGCGGCTCCGCAGCGCCCGCGCGCGCCAGCGCGACGGACTCCAGCACGGCCGCCGGATCGCGGGCCGCGTCCATGCGTTCGGTCAGGCGGCGGGCCTCGGCGGACGGCCACAGATCGGCGAGGTCGACGCGCCGGTCGCGGAGTTCGTGCGCGGGCACGCCGAGGAAGGCGGGGGCGGTGCCGGGGTAGAAACGGATGCCCACGTACCGGGCGGCGACCTCCGGTTCCGGGCTGTACGCGCGGGTGTCGGGGCCCGCGACCATGAGCCTTCCGCCGGTCCACAGCAGGTCCATGCACCCGTCGGGCAGGACCGGGTAGACGGGGCCGGCCGCACCGCCGCTTGTGCGGGTCCACAGGACCGCGCCCGCGACACGGGACGGCCGCTCCGCGTACTCGACAGTCTCGTACGACACGCCTTCAGGCTACGCCGCTCAGGTGCTATGCCGCCCGTGAGCGGTGCTCCTGCGGGCTGACCCCGTACACCCGCTTGAAGGCGCTGGACAGGGCGAACGCACTGCCGTACCCGACGCGGCGCGCGATCGCGGCGATGGTCTGCTCGCTGTCCCGCAGCAGGTCGGCGGCGAGCGCGAGCCGCCAGCCCGTCAGGTACGCCATCGGCGGCTCGCCCACGAGTTCGGTGAACCGCCGGGCGAGCGCGGCCCGCGACACCCCCGCCTTCGCGGCGAGCGCGGCGATCGTCCAGGGGTGCGCGGGGTCGTCCTGGAGCAGCCGGATCGCCTGTCCGACGACGGGGTCCCCCATCGCCCGGTACCAGGCGGGCGCCTCGGCCTCCGGCCGCGAGAACCAAGCCCTCAGCGAGGCGATCATCAGCAGGTCGAGCAGCCGGTCGAGCACGACCTCCTGCCCCGGCTCGTCCTTGGCGATCTCGTCGGCGAGCAGCGGGGTGAGCGGGCAGTCCCACACCTCGGTCGGCAGGATCAGGAGCGGGGGCAGGGCGTCGAGGAGCCGCCCGGTGATCTCGCCGCGCGCCTGATAGGACCCGATCAGCATTTCCGCGGCGCCGTCGAGCGATTCGCCCCAGGTGCGCAGGCCGAGATCCTTGTACTGCTCTTTGGGGGTGCCGACGAGGGACACACACCGTTCTCCGGGGAGGATCTCGGCGCGCGGCGGCGTGTCCGGGGCGTCGGCGACGGTGTAGTGGTCGGGGCCGCGCGCGACGGCGACGTCTCCGGGGCGGATCAGCTGGGGCTCGGCGTGGTCGGGCACGATCCAGGCGGTGCCGCGCACCATGATCATGATCGAGAGGGGTGCCTCGTCCGCGATGCGGACGGACCAGGGCGGGTCGAAGCACGCGCGGATCATGAAGGCGCCGCGTGCGCGCGGGCCCTCCAGCAAGCCTGCGAGTACGTCCATGTCCGAAGCGTAGACGCACGCGTATGAGGGTGAGTCCCTGGCGGATGGCTCCTTGTGGCGCGGGCCAGTTCACTGAAGTCATGACAGAGAACGCGCTCAACGCGCAGAGCACTCAGATCATGACGGTGCTGGTCACCGGCGCGACCGGCAAGACCGGCCGCCGGGTCGTGGAGGCCGCCGAGGCGGCGGGCCACACGGTGCGGGCCGCTTCGCGCTCGGGTGCGGTGCGGTTCGACTGGTACGACCCCTCGACGTGGGACGACGCGCTGCGGGGCGCGGACGCCGCGTACCTCGCCTACCAGCCCGACGTCGGCGCGCCCGGAGCGGGCGAGACGGTGGGTGCGCTGGCCCGCCGCGCGGTGGAACTGGGGGTGCGGCGCCTGGTGCTCCTCTCCGCACGGGGCGAGGACCAGGCGGAGCCGACCGAGCGGGCGGTGCGGGAGTCCGGGGCGGAGTGGGCGGTGGTGCGGGCGAGTTGGTTCGCCCAGAACCTGAGCGAGGGGCCGCTCCTGGAGGGGATGCGGGCCGGGGAGCTGGTGTTCCCCGGCGGTGAGGTGCTCGAACCCTTCATCGACACGCGGGACATCGCGGATGTGGTGCTGGCGGTGCTTCGCCCTGGCTCGGGCTACGCGGGGCGGGTTCTGGAGATCTCGGGGCCGCGGCTCCTGTCGTTCCGCGACGCGGTGGCCGAGGTGTCGGTGGCTGCGGGGCGGGAGATCAGGTATGTCCCCGTCTCGGCGAGGGAGTACGGGGGTGCTCTCGCCGAGTACGGGGTTCCCGCGGAGGAGGCGGAGTTCCTGATCGAGCTCTTCGAGACGAACTTGGACGGCCGCAACGCGCGTCTCTCCGAGGGGGTGCGGGAGGTCCTGGGGCGCGCGCCTCGTGACTTCGCCGATTTTGCTCGGGAGCAGGCGGAGGCGGGCGTCTGGAAAGCATGAATCCTCCCCGACCCCGCCCCTTCCCGAAACTGGGGCTCCGCCCCAGACCCCGGTCCTCGATCGCCGGAACGGGCTGAAAGATTCAGCCCGGTTTCCGGGAAGGGGTGGGATGGGGGAGCCCGCAGGGCCCGCCCCTACTCCGCCGGTGGCTCCCCGTTCTTCTTCACGTGCGTCCGCAGCCGCGACGAAACATCGTCCGGCGGCAGGAACCGCGACCACCGCTCGGGGAACTCGGACGGCATGTCCGGGTCGTCCGGATCCGCCGAAGCCTCCCGCGCAGCCGCCGCCCGCGCCACCACCTCAACCGCCCGTGCCTCCCGGATCCGGTCGTTGGCCGCACGCGCGGCGGCCGTCGCGACGGAAGGCCACACCCGGTCGATCGCGGCGTTCACCGCGGCGCCCACCAGAACCGCGAACGCCGACACACCGATCCACAGCAGCACGGCCACCGGCGCCGCCAACGAACCGTAGATCGTGGGTCCTTCGACCGTGCTCGTCAGGTAGATCCGGAGCAGGAAGCTGCCCAGGACCCACATCCCGAGGGCGATCAGCGCGCCCGGCATGTCCTCCACCCAGGGCGAACGCACCGGCACCGACACGTGGTACAGCGTCGTCAGGAACACCACCGAGAGCAGCGTCACCACCGGCCAGTACAGGACCTGCACCACCGTCGTGGAGCCGGGCACCAGATTCACCACCGCGTCCGGACCCGCCACCATCAGCGGCAGGGCCACCGAGCCGATCAGCAGCGCCACGATGAACAGGCCGAACGCGAGCAGCCGGGTCTTGACGATGCCGCGGGCGCCGTCCAGGCCGTACATGACCGTGATCGTGTCGATGAAGACGTTCACGGCACGCGAGCCCGACCACAGGGCGAAGAGGAAGCCGATCGAGATCACGTCGGGCCTGCCCACCCGCATGACGTCCTCCAGTATCGGCTGCGCGATCTGGCTGACGCCCTTGTCGGAGAGGACCGTGCGGGACGCCTCCAGGATGTTGTTCTCGACGCTGGCGATCGTGTTCGCGCCGGTCCACCGGTCCACGTACGCGAGCAGACCGATCAGGCTCAGGAGCAACGGCGGTACCGACAGGAGGGTGAAGAACGCGGCCTCGGCCGCGAGCCCCAGGATGCGGTATTCCACGCATGAGTTGACCGTGTCTTTGAGCAGCAGCCAGGCAGTCCTGCGCTTGGAGACGTTGCTGTAGAGAGCGCGGGCCCGGTTCCAGCGGCCCGACGGCCTTCCGGGAGTTTCATTTGCCTGGTGCACCTCCTTACCGTAGCGGCATGGCAGCCAGCACCCACACAGTGACCAACCAGGCTCCGCCCCTGGTGGGATACGACGTCTTTTCGTCCGACCGGGCTCTCACAGAGGCAGTCGAACGGCATCTCGATCCCGCCCTTCTCAGTACCGCTCGCGAGCAACTCTCCCAACTCGGGCGCACCGCCGGGTCGGCGCAGGCGCGGGAATGGGGGTTCCTCGCCAATGAGAATCCGCCCGTTCTGCACACCCATGACCGCTATGGGAATCGCGTCGACGAAGTCGCCTTCCATCCCGCGTGGCACCGGCTGCTCGGCAAGGCGGTGTCGTCCGGTCTGACCACCGCCTGGTCGCGGCCCGGCGGTCATCTGCGGCGCGCGGCCGGGTTCCTGGTGTGGACGCAGGTCGAGGCGGGGCACGGCTGCCCGCTGTCGATGACCCACGCGGCGGTGCCCGCGCTGCGGACCGATCCCGCGCTCGCCGCCGAATGGGAGCCCCGGCTCACTTCTCTCGTCTACGACGAAGGTCTGCGGCCCGCGCCCCAGAAGGCGGGAGCTCTCTTCGGGATGGCCATGACGGAGAAACAGGGCGGAAGTGATGTGCGCGCGAATACGACGCGTGCGCGGGCCCTCGCGGAAGACGGGACCTATGAACTCACGGGGCACAAATGGTTCTGTTCCGCACCCATGTCCGATGCCTTTCTCGTGCTCGGGCAGACCGACGCGGGACTCACCTGCTTTCTCGTGCCCCGGGTGCTCGACGATGGAACGCGGAACGCCTTCGCCATTCAGCGCCTGAAGGACAAACTGGGCAATAGGTCGAACGCGTCCAGCGAGGTCGAGTTCGACGGGACGTGGGCGCGCCGGGTCGGCGACGAAGGGCGCGGGGTGCGCACCATCATCGAGATGGTGGCGGCCACGCGGCTGGACTGTGTGGTGGGCTCGGCGGCGATCATGCGGCAGGCCGTCGCGCAGGCCGTGCACCACGCCACGTACCGCGAGGCGTTCGGCGGCAAGCTCGTCGACAAGCCGCTCATGCGCAACGTACTGGCGGACCTTGCCCTGGAGTCGGAGGCGGCCACGACGCTGGCGCTGCGGCTCGCGGCGGCGTACGACGACGGGAGCGAGCAGGAGCGGGCGTTCCTGCGGATCGCGGTGCCGGCCGCGAAGTACTGGGTGACGAAGCGCTGCACGCCGCTCGTGGTGGAGGCCTCGGAGGTGCTCGGCGGCAACGGCTACGTCGAGGAGTCGGGGATGCCCCGGCTGCTGCGCGAGTCGCCGCTCAACTCGATCTGGGAGGGCTCGGGGAACGTACAGGCGCTTGACGTGCTGCGTGCGTTGCAGCGGGAGCCGCAGGCGCTGAACGCCTTCCTCCAGGAGGTCGGCCTCGCACGCGGCGCCGATCACCGTCTGGACGGCGCGATCAAGGGGATGCTCACCGAACTGGCCGATCTGGACGGCATCGAGGCGCGGGCCCGCCGGCTCGTGGAGCGGATGGCGCTGGTGCTCCAGGGTTCGCTGCTCGTGCGGTACGCGCCCCCGGAGGTGGCCGACGCGTTCTGTGCGTCACGGCTCGGCGGTGACTGGGGCTCGGCGTTCGGGACGCTGCCGCACAGCCTGGATCTGGCCGCCGTGGTGGAGCGGGCCGCTCCCGGCGGCGACTGAGCGCCTGCGCGACCGGATGAAGTCGCGGGGGTGATGCTGCGCCGACACGGCACCACCCCCGCTTTCAAGCCCCGTTGAGGAGCGTGAACGCCGCGCGAGCGGCGTTGGCCTCATCTTCGACCGGCGCACGGCTGTTCGCGAGAGTTGCAGACCGTTGCAAGTCATCCGTTTATCACTGAACTAATACCCTCGCAGGCGGCGAGGGGGCACGATGGGTAGATGCCACGACGCACTGGCTCTGCTCCGGAAGGACCCAGTGATGAACGCGACTTCGACGATCAACCTCGCGAGGATCTCCACCATGGACTGCACGCAGGCCGCGCGACTGCTCGCAAGTGTCCGTCAGGCGGCACTCGCCGGAGAGCAGCCGCGCATGCTGCCACGCCCGGTGATCGAGGAGTCGTGGGGGCGCATGCTGCTCGACGGGGTCGATCCGGACCGCGACTTCCGCTCCAGGCTGCTCAGCATCGAGGAGCTGGAGGAGCGCCGCCGCGCGTCGCCGCTGATGGAGATCATGCCGGTGCTGCGGGACGCGCTCGTCTCGGTGGCGGACGCGGCGCACCACATCATGGTCGTCTGTGACGCGGAGGGCCGGGTCCTGTGGCGCGAGGGCGAATCCTCGGTGCTGCGCAAGGCGGACTCACTCGGCTTCGAACTGGGCGCGGACTGGGCCGAGAGCACCGTCGGCACGAACGGCATAGGCACACCGCTCGTCGTGCGCCGCCCGGTGCAGGTGTTCTCCGCCGAGCACTTCGTGGAGACGCATCACGCGTGGACGTGCACGGGCGCCCCCATCACCGACCCGCGTGACGGCCGCCTCCTCGGCGTGGTCGACATCAGCGGACCGCTGAGCACGATGCATCCGGCGACGCTCGCCCTGGTCGACTCGGTGGCCAAGCTCGCGGAGGCCCGGCTTCGGGAGAACCATCTGCGGGCGCTCGACCGGCTGCGCTCGGTGGCGGCGCCCGTTCTCGCCCGCCTCGCGGGGCGCGCCGTCGCGGTGGACTCCCACGGGTGGACGGCGGCGGTCACGGGCATGCCGCCGACGGACCGGATATCCCTGCCCAAGTCCCTTTCCGCGGGCCACATCTGGCTCTCCTCGCTCGGGACGTGTGCCGTGGAGCCGCTGCCCGGCGGCTGGCTGCTGCGCGTCGAGGATGACCCGAAGCCGCTGGCCGCGACCCGCGTCGTCCTGGACGTGAGCGCGCCGCGCCGCTGGTCGGTCACCGTCGAGGGCGGCGGCACGGGCGGCTGGACGCATGAACTGAGCCCGCGCCACGCGGAGTTGCTCTACCTCCTGAGCACGCATCCCAAGGGGCGCAGCGCGTCGGGCCTCGCCGAGGACATGTTCGGCGACCCGGCACGCACGGTGACGGTGCGCGCGGAACTCTCCCGGGTCCGGCGCTACTTGGGCGGGCTCCTGGCCCACCGCCCCTACCGCTTCCCCGAGGACGTGGACGTGGAGGTGATCCTGCCCGAGCACCCGGCCAACCTGCTGCCGCACTCGACGGCGCCCGCGGTGCGCGAGGCCCGGAGCAGACCGGAGCGTTGAGTCGCGCTACGCCGCTGCCGCGATCGCCCGGACGGGTTCGTACGCGATGAGTACGTCCTCCGGATTCCGTACGCCCTCCAGCGCGGCGGCGGCCTGGGCGAGGACGGCCGCTTCGGCCGCCACGAGCTGGACATCATCGCCCCGGCCGTGGCCGACCTCCGCGCCGCGGGCCTCGACGTGACGGGCCCGTTCCCTTCGGACACGATCTTCCTGCGCGCACGGTCGGGCGAAGCGGAGCCGCGCCAGGCAAGGGTGGCGGACCGGAACCTCACACCCCTTGAGCAGGCGGGCCACGGCACGAGTGACCCCGCTCCGCATCGGCGCGGCCCCGCCTTGGCCGTCGCCCCCGCCCCATGGTTCTCTGACCTGCATGAGCCTCACCGTCACCACCTGGTCCCTGGAGCAGACCGCTCCCACCGATCTACTGCCCGCCGCCGCCCCTGAGGGCGACGACGTACGGATCGTCCGGGCCGAGATCCCCTCCCCCGAGTTCAGCCGCTTCCTCTATGCCTCCGTCGGCGGCGACATCCGCTGGACGGACCGGTTGTCCCTCTCTTACGCGCAGTGGCAGGAGGAGCTGGGGAAGCCGGGCGTCGAGACCTGGGTCGCGTACGACAAGGGGACGCCCGCCGGGTATGTGGAGCTGGCGGCGCAGGAGGGCGGTGTCGTCGAGGTCGTGTACTTCGGGCTCATCCCCGCCTTCCGGGGGCGGCGGATCGGCGGGCATCTGCTCTCGTACGGGGTGCGGCGGGCCTGGGACCTCGCCGAGCGGTGGCCCGAGCTCACCCCGACCAAGCGGGTCTGGCTGCACACCTGCTCCAAGGACGGCGAGCACGCGATGGACAATTACCTGCGGCGGGGCTTCAAGCTGTTCGACACGAAGGTCGAGCAGGAGCCGGACGTTCCGACCCCGGGGCCCTGGCAGGGGGCCTAGCGTTCCGCGCGGGGGCTGCCTTCTTCGGCCGCGGGTCCGTCGTGGCTGGTCGCGCGGTTCCCCGCGCCCCTTCGGGGCCCGAAGCAAGTGACCGACACCACACCGTCTCGTATAGCGAGACCACTCAGTCCACATTTTGGATAATGGTGGACTGGGCCGAAAGTCCCGTGACACGCTTCCGTCATGGATCGCACTGGAATTGCCTTGGTGAGTCGACGTCACGTCGATCTCTGCCGCATGTCCAGCGCCATGTGTCCGGCGAGCTGACAGCACCAGCGCCGACGACTCCCCCTGCTTGACCATCCCCTTGCGCACCGCCGCGCCCCTAGCGCGAAGTGTGCAGGTCAGAGCCGCCCTCAGCCCGCCTTGAAGGACGTATTAGCCATGGCTGCCACCCCTGAAAAACCCACGACTGCCGCGCCCCGGCGCAAAGCGAGCCGTCACCGTGGTGAGGGCCAGTGGGCCGTAGGCCACTTCACGCCGCTCAATGGCAACGAACAGTTCAAGAAGGACGACGACGGTCTCAATGTGCGGACACGCATTGAGACGATCTACTCCAAGCGTGGGTTCGACTCCATCGACCCGAACGATCTTCGTGGACGTATGCGCTGGTGGGGGCTCTACACCCAGCGCCGGCAGGGGATCGACGGCGGCAAGACCGCCATCCTGGAGCCCGAAGAACTCGACGACGAATACTTCATGCTGCGCGTGCGCATCGACGGCGGGCGGCTCACCACCGAGCAGCTGCGCGTCATCGGCGAGATCTCGCAGGAGTTCGCGCGCGGCACCGCCGATCTCACCGACCGGCAGAACGTCCAGTACCACTGGATCCGCATCGAGGACGTCCCCGCGATCTGGGAGCGGCTCGAAGCCGTGGGGCTCTCCACGACCGAGGCCTGCGGTGACACGCCCCGCGTCATCCTCGGCTCGCCCGTCGCCGGTGTCGCCGAGAACGAGATCATCGACGGCTCCCCCGCCATCGACGAGATCCAGCGCCGCTTCATCGGCAACCCGGAGTTCTCGAACCTGCCGCGCAAGTTCAAGACGGCGATCTCGGGTTCCCCTCAGCTCGATGTCGCGCACGAGATCAACGACGTCGCCTTCGTCGGCGTCAACCACCCCGAGCACGGCCCCGGCTTCGACCTCTGGGTCGGCGGCGGCCTCTCCACCAACCCGAAGCTGGGCGTGCGGCTCGGCGCCTGGGTGCCGCTCGACGAGGTGCCGGACGTGTACGGCGGTGTCATCGGCATCTTCCGTGACTACGGCTACCGGCGCCTGCGCAACCGCGCCCGCCTGAAGTTCCTCGTCGCCGACTGGGGGCCGGAGAAGTTCCGGCAGATCCTGGAGGACGAGTATCTCGAGCGGAAGCTCGTCGACGGGCCCGCGCCCGAGCAGCCGTCCGGCGCCTGGCGCGACCACTTGGGCGTGCACAAGCAGAACGACGGCCTCTTCTACGTCGGCTTCGCCCCCCGCGTGGGCCGCGTGGACGGCGCGACGCTCACGAAGATTGCCGACGTCGCCGCGGCCCACGGCTCGGGCCGCCTTCGCACCACCGCCGAGCAGAAGATGATCGTGCTCGACGTGGCGGAGGCTCAGGTCGAGTCCCTCGTCGCCGGGCTCGAAGCCCTCGACCTGCGGGTCAATCCCTCCCCCTTCCGGCGCGGCACCATGGCCTGCACCGGCATCGAGTTCTGCAAGCTGGCCATTGTCGAGACCAAGGCGCGCGGCGCCTCGCTGATCGACGAACTGGAGCGCCGCATCCCGGAGTTCGACCAGCCGATCACCATCAACATCAACGGCTGCCCGAACGCCTGCGCCCGCATCCAGGTCGCCGACATCGGCCTGAAGGGGCAGTTGGTCCTGGACGGCGACGGCAATCAGGTCGAGGGCTTCCAGGTGCACCTGGGCGGCGCGCTCGGCCTGGAGGCCGGGTTCGGCCGCAAGGTCCGTGGCCTGAAGGTCACTTCGGCCGAGCTGCCCGACTACGTGGAGCGCGTCCTCAAGCGCTTCGAGGAGGAGCGCGCGGACGACGAGCGCTTCGCCACCTGGGTCGCCCGCGCCAGCGAGGAGGCGCTGTCATGAGTGAACGTGCCGCGCCCTTCTACTGCCCCTACTGCGGTGACGAGGACCTGCGTCCCAACGAGACCGGTCACGGCGCGTGGGAATGCGCCGCGTGCAATCGGGCCTTCCAGTTGAAGTTCCTTGGGCTGCTCGCCCAGGGAGTTCAGCGCAACGGCGGTGGAGGGGAAGAGATATGACGGCCGTTCAGGCTCAAGGACAGCGTACCGACGAGGAATTGAAGGCTCTCGCCGAGCAGGCGGGGCGCGACCTGGAGGACGCATCGGCCCTGGAGATCCTGCAGTGGGCCGTCGACACTTTCGGTGAGCGCTTCTGCGTGACCTCCTCCATGGAGGACGCCGTCGTCGCCCACCTCGCCTCGCGCGCCCGCCCCGGCGTCGACGTCGTGTTCCTCGACACCGGCTACCACTTCCCGGAGACCATCGGCACCCGTGACGCCGTCGCCGCCGTGATGGACGTCAACGTCATCACGCTCACGCCGCGGCAGAGCGTCGCCGAGCAGGACGCCGAGTTCGGCGCCAAGCTGCACGACCGCAACCCCGACCTGTGCTGCGCCATGCGGAAGGTCAAGCCCCTTGAGGAGGGACTGACTTCGTACGCCGCGTGGGCGACGGGACTGCGCCGCGACGAGTCGCCGACCCGGGCGAACACCCCGGTCGTCGGCTGGGACGAGAAGCGCCGCAAGGTCAAGATCTCGCCGATCGCCCGCTGGACGCAGGACGACGTGGACGCCTACGTCTCCGAGCACGGCGTCCTCACCAACCCCCTCCTCATGGACGGCTACGGCTCCGTGGGCTGCGCCCCCTGCACCCGCCGCCTTCTGGAGGGCGAGGACGCGCGCGCCGGACGCTGGTCGGGCAACGCCAAGACCGAGTGCGGGATCCATTGATGACAGAGCCGCAGAGCGTGACAGAGCCTCGACACGTATCGGAGAAGCACGTGACCACCGGAGCCACCATCTGGCTCACGGGTCTGCCCAGCGCGGGCAAGACCACCATCGCCCACGAACTCGCGGGCAAGCTCGGCGAGGACGGCCACCGCGTCGAGGTGCTCGACGGCGACGAGATCCGCGAGTTCCTCTCGGCGGGCCTCGGCTTCAGCCGCGAGGACCGGCACACGAACGTGCAGCGCATCGGCTTCGTCGCCGAACTGCTCGCGCGCAACGGCGTAAAGGTCCTGGTGCCGGTGATCGCACCCTTCGCCGACAGCCGTGAGGCGGTGCGGGGGCGCCACCAGACGGCCGGCACGCCCTACCTGGAGGTCCATGTGGCCACGCCGGTGGAGGTCTGCTCCGTACGCGACGTGAAGGGTCTGTACGCCAAGCAGGCGGCCGGCGAGATCTCCGGGCTCACGGGGGTCGACGACCCGTACGAGGCACCCGAGTCACCCGATCTGCGCATCGAGTCCCAGGACCAGACCGTGCAGGAGTCCGCGGCGGCCTTGCGCGCGCTGCTCATCGAAAGGGGTCTGGCATGACGACCACCGTGGCCACCGTGACCGAGGGGACGGACAGCCCGTACGCGCTGTCCCACCTGGACGCCCTCGAGTCCGAGGCAGTGCACATCTTCCGCGAGGTGGCGGGTGAGTTCGAGCGGCCGGTGATCCTCTTCTCCGGCGGCAAGGACTCGATCCTCATGCTGCACCTGGCGCTGAAGGCGTTCGCCCCGGCGGCGATCCCCTTCTCGCTGCTGCACGTGGACACCGGGCACAACTTCCCCGAGGTCCTGGAGTACCGCGACCGCGTGGTCGCCGAGCACGGCCTGCGGCTGCATGTCGCCTCCGTGCAGGAGTACATCGACGCGGGCAAGCTGCGCGAGCGCCCGGACGGGACGCGCAACCCGCTCCAGACCGTGCCGCTGACCGAAAAGATCCAGAGCGAGAAGTTCGACGCGGTCTTCGGCGGCGGACGACGGGACGAGGAGAAGGCCCGCGCCAAGGAGCGCGTCTTCTCCCTGCGGGACGAGTTCTCGCAGTGGGACCCGCGCCGCCAGCGCCCCGAGCTGTGGCAGCTCTACAACGGCCGCCATGCGCCCGGAGAGCACGTCCGCGTGTTCCCGCTGTCCAACTGGACCGAGCTGGACGTGTGGCAGTACATCGCCCGCGAAGGCATCGCACTGCCGCAGATCTACTTCGCGCACGAGCGTGACGTGTTCGCGCGCTCCGGCATGTGGCTGACCGCCGGTGAGTGGGGCGGGCCGAAGGACGACGAGACGGTCGAGAAGCGGCTCGTCCGCTACCGCACCGTCGGCGACATGTCCTGCACCGGCGCCGTCGACTCCGACGCCACCACGCTGGACGCCGTCATCGCCGAGATCGCCGCTTCGCGGCTGACCGAGCGCGGCGCGACGAGGGCCGACGACAAGCTCTCCGAGGCCGCCATGGAAGACCGCAAGCGCGAGGGGTACTTCTAACCATGACCAGCACCACCGAACCCGACAAGGCGCAGCCGCTCTCCACGGAGCAGCTGTCGGCCACCACCCTGCTGCGGTTCGCCACCGCGGGCTCCGTCGACGACGGCAAGTCCACCCTCGTGGGACGCCTTCTGCACGACTCCAAGTCGGTCCTCACCGACCAGCTCGAGGCCGTGGAGCGCGTGTCGCTCGGCCGTGGCCAGGAGGCGCCCGACCTGGCGCTGCTCACCGACGGTCTGCGGGCCGAGCGCGAGCAGGGCATCACCATCGATGTCGCCTACCGCTACTTCGCCACCGCCCAGCGCCGGTTCATCCTCGCCGACACCCCGGGCCACGTGCAGTACACCCGGAACATGGTCACCGGCGCCTCGACGGCCGACCTCGCCGTGGTCCTGGTCGACGCCCGCAACGGCGTCATCGAGCAGACCCGCCGCCACGCCGCCGTCGCCGCGCTCCTGCGCGTCCCGCACGTGGTGCTCGCCGTGAACAAGATGGACCTCGTCGACTACGAGGAGACGGTCTTCGCGAGGATCGCCGAGGAATTCACCGCGTACGCCAGCGAGTTGGGCGTCCCGGAGATCACCGCGATCCCCATCTCGGCGCTCGCCGGCGACAATGTCGTCGAGCCGTCCTCGAACATGGACTGGTACGGCGGCCCGACCGTCCTGGAACACCTGGAGACGGTCCCGGTCAGCCACGACCTGACCTCCTGCCACGCGCGTCTGCCCGTCCAGTACGTGATCCGCCCGCAGACCGCCGAGCACCCCGACTACCGCGGCTACGCGGGACAGATCGCGGCGGGCACCTTCCGGGTCGGCGAGTCCGTGACCGTGCTGCCCTCGGGCAAGACGTCGAAGATCGCCGGGATCGACCTCCTCGGCAAGTCCGTGGACGTGGCGTGGACGCCGCAGTCCGTGACGCTGCTCCTGGAGAGCGACATCGACATCGCGCGCGGCGACCTGATCGTGCCGAGCGGTGACCAGCCGGGGACCTCGCAGGACCTCACGGCGACGGTCTGCCACGTCGCGGACACCGCGCTTGCCGTCGGCCAGCGGGTGCTGCTCAAGCACACCACCCGCACGGTCAAGGCGATCGTCAAGGACATCCCCTCGCGACTCACCCTGGACGACCTCTCCCAGCACCCGGAGCCGGGGCAGCTGGTGGCCAACGACATCGGCCGCGTCGTGATCCGCACCGCGGAGCCGATCGCCGTCGACGCGTACGCCGCCTCGCGCCGCACCGGTTCGTTCCTCCTGATCGACCCGGCGGACGGCACGACGCTCGCGGCGGGCATGGCGGGCGACGCGTTCGCCGAGACCGTCGAGACGGTCGAAGAGGCCAAGAAGGCGGCGGACGACGAGGGTTGGGACTTCTGACCATGACCTCGATCGACTATTTCTCGACCTTCGCGAAGGAGGGCGGCCGCGTCGGCAGCGGCGCCCTCGGCAGCGGGCAGGGCGGAGTCGGGCGATGTGCGTAATGACGTACGCGCACCGCATGCGCGCCCACACCCCCCGCGAGTTCCACCTGCGAAGACGAAAACCTGCCGATCTCCCGGCCACGCCCTGACGGTGTGACCGCCGGGCCAACGAGAGGACCACCTCCCGTGCCTGCCAGCTTCCGCACTCCACGCACGACCGGCGGCCGCCCCGCCCTCGCCGCCGTCGCCGCCCTGCCGCTGATCGCCGTGGTACTGACCTCCTGCGGTTACGGATCCGCCGCTGAGGACAAGAACGACAAGGCCGAGGTGGCCGCGGGTGCGAAGAGGATCGAGGGCCTGGACGAGGTGAAGATCGGGTACTTCCCGAACCTCACGCACGCCACCGCCCTTGTCGGCGACCAGGAGGGCCTGTTCCAGAAGGAACTGGGCGCGACGAAGGCGAAGTACACGCAGTTCAACGCGGGTCCATCGGAGATCGAGGCACTGAACTCGAAGTCGATCGACATCGGCTGGATCGGCCCGTCGCCCGCGATCAACGGCTACACCAAGTCCCAGGGCGAGAACCTGCGCATCATCGGCGGCTCGGCGTCCGGTGGCGTGAAGCTCGTGGTCAACCCGGACAAGATCAAGTCCCTGGACGACGTCAAGGGCAAGAAGATCGCGACGCCGCAGCTCGGCAACACCCAGGACGTGGCCTTCCTCAACTGGATCAAGGAAAAGGGCTGGAAGGTCGACGCGGAGAGCGGCAAGGGCGACGTCTCGGTGGTCCGCACCGACAACAAGATCACCCCGGACGCCTACAGGTCCGGCTCGATCGACGGTGCCTGGGTGCCGGAGCCGACCGCGTCGAAGCTGGTCGCCGAGGGCGGCAAGGCGATCCTCGACGAGGCCGACCTGTGGCCGGACAAGAAGTTCGTGATCACGAACATCATCGTGTCGCAGTCGTTCCTCAAGGAGCACCCGAAGGTCGTCGAGGCCGTCCTGCGCGGTTCGGTGAAGACCAACCAGTGGATCAAGGACAACCCCGGCAAGGCAAAGGCGTCCGCGAACGCCGCCCTCAAGGAGGCGTCCGGCAAGGAGCTGCCCGCCGAGGTCATCGACCCGGCGTGGAAGTCCATCCAGACCACGGACGACCCGCTGGCCGCCACGCTCGACTCCGAGGCGAAGCACGCGGTCAAGGCCGGCCTCCTGGACCAGCCGAACCTCAAGGGCATCTACGACCTGAAGCCGCTGAACAAGGTCCTCAAGGGCGAGGGCAGGCCCGCCGTCGACGACGCCGGTCTCGGCGTCAAGTAACCCCGGAATCAGACCAGTTCCCAGGAGGTGACGACCATGGCGACCACGACCCTCGCCAAGGCGGCGGAGGACATCATCGCCGCCCCGCACGCAGCCCGGATCGAGCACGTCTCGAAGTCCTTCTCCACGCCCGCCGGGCAGCAGCTCGTCCTGGACGACATCACGCTCGATGTCGCTCCGGGTGAGTTCGTCACCCTCCTGGGAGCCTCGGGCTGCGGCAAGTCGACGCTGCTCAACCTGGTGGCCGGGCTCGACAAGCCGTCCGCGGGCGACATCGCCACCGACGGCCGCCCCGCCCTGATGTTCCAGGAGCACGCGCTGTTCCCGTGGCTGACCGCGGGCAAGAACATCGAGCTCGCCCTGAAGCTGCGCGGCGTCGCGAAGGCCGAGCGGCGCGAACGGGCCGAGGAACTCCTGGGTCTCGTACGGCTCCAAGGGGCGTACGGAAAGCGGGTGCACGAGCTGTCCGGCGGCATGCGCCAGCGGGTGGCGCTGGCCCGCGCGCTCGCGCAGGACGCCAAGATCCTGCTGATGGACGAGCCGTTCGCCGCGCTCGACGCGATCACGCGTGACGTCCTGCACGACGAGCTGACCCGCATCTGGCGCGAGACGAACGTCTCCGTCCTCTTCGTCACGCACAACGTGCGCGAGGCCGTGCGCCTCGCCGAGCGCGTCGTGCTCCTCTCGTCGCGTCCGGGCCGGGTGGCGCACGAGTGGCGTGTCGACATCCCCCACCCGCGCCGCATCGAGGACTCCGCCGTGGCGGAACTGTCCGTCGAGATCACCGAACAACTGCGTGGGGAGATCCGCCGACATGGCCAGCACTGACACTCCGGTCGACAAGGCCGAGAGGGACAGCAGCCAGGACCTGGCAGGTCTGGAGGCGGGCCTGGACGCCCTGGACGCGGTCCAGACCCGGCGCATCCCCTTCCGCCAGACCTTCGTCCAGAAGATCCTGCCGCCGGTGACCGCCATCGTGCTGGTGCTCGTGGTGTGGCAGGTCCTGGTGTGGGCGAAGGTCACCGACTCCTACAAGCTGCCGGCGCCCTCCGCCGTCTGGGACGAGGTGGAGGAAGCCTGGCTGCAGGGCACGCTCCTTGAGTACATCTGGACGTCCGTGTCGCGCGGGCTGCTCGGCTTCCTGATGGCGCTCGCCATCGGTACGCCGCTGGGTCTGATCGTGGCCCGGGTGCGGTTCATCAGGGCCGCGATCGGCCCCATCCTCTCGGGCCTGCAGTCGCTGCCGTCGGTGGCATGGGTGCCGCCCGCCGTGATCTGGCTGGGTCTCAACGACCAGATGATGTTCGCGGTGATCCTGCTCGGCGCGGTGCCCTCGATCGCCAACGGCCTGGTCGCGGGCGTCGACCAGGTGCCCCCGCTGTTCCTGCGGGCCGGCCGCACGCTGGGCGCGACGGGGCTGCGTCACACCTGGCACATCGTCATGCCCGCCGCGCTGCCCGGCTATCTGGCGGGCCTGAAGCAGGGCTGGGCATTCTCCTGGCGTTCCCTGATGGCCGCGGAGATCATCGCGCAGTCGCCGGATCTGGGCATGGGCCTCGGCCAGCTCCTGGAGGCGGGCCGTACGAACAGCAGCATGTCGCAGGTGTTCTTCGCGATCCTCCTCATCCTGATCGTCGGCATCGCCATCGACCTGCTGATCTTCAGCCCCCTTGAGCGGCGCGTGCTGCGCAGCCGCGGACTCCTCGTGAGGAGCTGACCCACCATGTACCCCCGTCCCGTCCTCTTCGTCGTCGCCCACGGCAGCCGCGACCCGCGGCATGCCGCGACGGTGCGCGCCCTGGTGCGGCGGGTGCGGGAGCAGCGGCCGGGGCTGCGGGTGGAGACGGGGTTCCTGGACTTCAACTCGCCCTCGGTCCCCGAGGTCCTCGAGTCCCTGGACGCCGAGGGGATACGCGACGTGATCGCCCTCCCCCTGCTCCTCACCCGGGCGTTCCACGCGAAGTCGGACATCCCGGCGGTCCTGGGCCAGGCGCCGCCCCGCCTCCGCATCCGCCAGGCGCCGGTGCTCGGCCCGTCGCCCCTGCTCCTGACCGCTCTGGACCAGCGGCTGTACGAGGCGGGGCTCACCCCCGCCGACAAGTCCTCGACCGGGGTCGTGCTGGCCTCGGCGGGGTCATCGGACCCGGAGGCGATCGCAGTGATCGCTGAAATCGCGCGGGAGTGGCGGCACACCGGTTGGTGCGCCGTGCGGCCTGCGTTCGCCTCCGCATCTCTGCCCCGTACGGAGGATGCCGTACGGGAACTGCGCGATCTGGGGGTGCGCAGGGTGGCGGTGGCGCCGTACGTCATCGCGCCCGGTTTCCTGCCGGACCGCATCGCGCGGGGCGCCGCCGAAGCGGACGTCACGGCCCAAGTACTCGGCGCGTCCGCCGGGTTGGCACGGCTGCTGCTGCGGCGCTACGACGAGGCGCGCGCCGAGTCCGGTGCGGTCGGGCGGGTGGCGCGGGTTCCCGTGCTGGCCTAGCTTGTGGGTTCATGACCCTCACCAGATCCCGCACGCTGTGGCTGCGGACCGAGCCCCTGCACGCAGTGGTCTACTTCGAGGAGCGCTGCCGCGATCTGGGCAGGGCGCTGGGCCTCAAGGGCTTCTGGATGGGCTATTTCGCCGCCCGTACGGCACCCATGGGCCCGGTCGAGTCGGGCCCCGCGACAGCAGCGCTCGGTGTCTTCGCCCCCGGGATGGTGGCGCAGGCGCTCCCCGCCGCCTGGCAGTACGTGTCGCCGGGCCGGATCGTGGAGGAGCGCGCCGGCTACACGGCGCGAGCCCTGCGCGCGCTGATCCCGGGCATCGACGACCAGGCCAGCGCCCTGTGCCCGCCCCTCGCGGCGATGGTCGGGGACGCCCCGTCGCTGGCCCGCCCGCTGTTCACGGCCAACCGTGACGTGAGCGAGCGGACCGACCCGGTTGAGCGGCTGTGGCAACTGGTCACCTGTGTGCGCGAGTTCAGGGGCGATGCGCATGTCGCCGCGCTCGCCGACCACGGCCTGGACGCCTGCGAGGCGCTGGTGCTCGCCGCCGCGACGGGCCGCGTGGACCCGGACACCATCCGGCACGACCGGGGATGGTCCGAACAGGACTGGGCGCACGCGGTGGACCGGCTGCGCGGGCGCGGCCTCGTGGACGGGGAAGGGCACATCACGGAGCGCGGTCGCACGGAGCGGGAGTCGATCGAGGACGCCACGGACCGCCTGTCGGCGCGCCTCCTTCGCCCGCTCGCCGCGCGGGACGCGGACACGCTCCTGGTGGCCCTCGAGCGTCCGGTGCGGCATGTCCTTGCGGCGGCCATCATCCCCTTCCCCAACCCGATCGGGCTTCCGCGGCCCACGAGTTAGTCAAGCGGGTTGCCGAAGTACGGCTCCTGCCCCTACCGTCACGCCGATGACCCCCGTACTCCGCTCCGAGCGTCTGCACCTGTCCCCCTACGTCGCCGCCGACGAGGAACAGTTCGTCTCGCTCCTCCAGGACGAGGCCGTGGGGCGCTGGTTCGGGGACGGGATGCAGAGCGTGGAGCAGACCCATGCGCTGTTCCGCCGGATCTTCGGCCTCGTGTACGCGGAGAACCAGTTCCCGGTCTGGGCGGTCAGGCACGAGGGGCGCTACATAGGCCACGCGGAGATAAAGCCGTCGCCGGAGAGCTGGCTGGACGGCCACGAGATCGTCTACGGCCTCTTCCGGGGCAGCTGGGGCATGGGCCTGGGCACGGAACTGGCCCGCCTGCTCACCTCGTACGGCCATGAGACCTTGGCCCTGTCCGAGGTGCACGCGACGGTGGACGCGGAGAACACCGCGTCCCTCACGGTCCTCAAGCGCCTCGGTTTCACGCAGGGCCGCGCGGTCGCGGAGGACAACGGCCGCACCACGCTCCTGATGACCTCGGTGCTCAGCTGACGGCCGCCCCCGAGGCCCTCTCGCCCGCTCGCGCCACAAGGCCGAGCAGTTCGGTCACCGACATCGAGCCCGCGTCGCGCCGCTCCCGTGCGAACGCGTTCGCCACGCCCTGCAGGGCATCGTTCACCGGTGTCGGCACCCCGTGCAGGCGGCCGAGCAACGCGATCTCGCCGTTGAGGTAGTCCGCCTCGATGGAGCCGGTGCCCCGGCTCAGGCTCTGCCAGGACGAGCCGCCGCCGCGTTCCGAACCGTCGAAGGGCTCGAAGCGGATGTGGTCGCCCCGTGTCTCCTTCTGCTCCCGCTCGCTCGCCGCCGCGATCCCGGCGGCGGCTAGCACGGCCTCGCCCTCCGCTCGGGCCTGCCGGTAGAGCGCGATGGCCTCGGGGTCGGCGAGCACGCCCGTGACGGCCTCGATGGAGTTGGCCAGGTTGGCGAGCAGCTTCCCGTACTTCCAGCGCATCACGTCCGCCACGACGGGCGAGAGCAGCCTGGACTTCTCCAGGTCGGCGGAGACGAGGCGGGCTGTGTCGTCCGTGCCCCGCGGGTAGCGGCCGATGTGCAGGATGCCGGTGTAGGGGGCACCCGCCGCGGAGACGTGGCCCGGCTCGACGTGGGTCGCGGGCAGCCAGACGCACATCCCGTACACCCGCCGGAAGCGGCGCAGCGCGATGCGCTCGCTCTCCACGCCGTTCTGCGCGCAGATCAGCGGGAGCACCTCGCCCGCCGTGCCGCCGCCCGCGACGGGGCGCCCGCTCCAGGCGTCGAGCGCGGCCCGGCAGTCCTGTGTCTTCACGGCGAGGAACAGCACGTCGTCCGCCCGCAACTCGCCGAGTTCGGCGGGCCCTTGGACGACGGGCAGTCGGTGGGTCGCCGTCCCGTCGGGTGTCTTGACCCGAAGGCCGCCCTCCCGCACCGCCTCGTAGTGCGCACCTCGCGCGACGAGGACCACGTCGTGTCCGCTCTCGGCGAGGCGTCCACCCACGGTGCCGCCGATCGCCCCTGCCCCGATGATGATGTAGCGCATGGATCCGAGCCTCGCACATCACGGCGGCCTCGCACATCACGGCGGGACGATCAGGCCTCTGGCGGGCCGTCCGCGCTGAACGGCGTCCCCTGGTGGAACCAGAGCAGCCACTCGTCCGCGTACAGCCGCCACAGCGAACTACGGTGCGCCAGACGGCCGTTGCTGTCCGTGTCGAAGGTGAGGTGCACGAGGTCGTCGGCGAGCTGGACGCCCCGCATCCGGGAGGTCATGATCGGGCGCCCGGTCCGGCTCGTGCTCTCGGTCAGGGCCTTGATGATGGACGCGCGGTCCCAGTGGGTGCCGGAGACGCCGAACTCGGTGAACTCCGGGTGCAGCAGCCCCTCGAGCAGCTCGGGCGACGACCGGACCTCGGGGGCGAGCAGGCGCAGTTCGGCCTCGATGGCCGCATCGACGGCGGGCGTGCGCTCAGCCACGGTCCGACTCCTTTGTCAGCTCCACCAGTTTGGAGACGGTGTTCCAGTTGCGGGACGTGGCGACGACACCCCTGAACAGGGCGGGACGCGAAAGGGCCTCGCCCAGTTTGGAGCCGCCGAGGCCGTCCGGCGCGTAGAGGTAGAGCGCGCGGTCGCCGAGCCGGAACTCCTCGGGCAGGAAGGCCGCCGCGTCGATCGCGTCGAGCCGGGACGCGTCGATGGGCTCGGAGAAGTACGTGACGTGCAGCTGCTTGCCTTCGAGCGATGCCGCGGGGAAGGGGCAGGCGTCGGCGACCGCCTTCAGATAGGCGCCGTCGCGCACCAGGACGTCCACCGTGAAGCCGAAATGCCGCTCGATGGCCTCGCTCACGCGCGCGGCCAGGTCGTCCTCGTCGGCGGCTTCACAGGTGAAGACCGCGTTGCCGCTCTGCAGATGGGTGCGTACGTCGCCGAACCCGAGACCGGAGAGCAGGGTGCGCAGCTGAGCCATCGGCACTTTTCTGCTGCCGCCCACGTTGATGCCGCGGAGCAGCGCCGCGTATGCCTTGACCGTCATCCGCACACCATAGGACGGCCGTCGCGCCCCGTGGGGGTGGGCGCGACGGCCGCCGGTCCAGTGGGCGTTACCCGTCGGTTGTTACTCGACGACCTTGAGCAGCTTGTTGGGCGTGCCCTCGCTCGGGTTCGAGATCTTGTCGGGGGTCGCACCGTCGGTCAGCGCCTTGGCGACGGCGTCCGGCTTGGCGTCGGGGTGGGCGGCGACGTAGATGGCGGCGGCGCCCACGACGTGCGGGGTGGCCATCGACGTACCGGAGATGGTGTTGGTGGCGTCGTCACCGGTGTTCCAGGCGGACGTGATGTCCGAGCCGGGAGCGTAGATGTCCACGACCGAGCCGAAGTTGGAGAAGTCCGACTGCTCGTCGTCCTTGGTGGAGGAGGCGACCGTGATGGCCTCCTTCACGCGGGACGGGGAGCCCTGACCGGCGTCCGACGACTCGTTGCCGGCCGCGACCGCGAAGGTGACGCCGGAGGCGATCGCCTTCTGGACCGCCGCGTCGAGCGCCTCGTCGGCGCCGCCGCCCAGGCTCATGTTGGCGACCGAGGGGCCCTCGTGGTTCTTGGTGACCCAGTCGATGCCCGCGACGACCTGCTCGGTGGTGCCGGAGCCCTGGTCGTCCAGGACGCGGACCGCGACGATCTTCGCCTTCTTGGCGACGCCGTGCGCCTCACCGGCGATGGTGCCGGCGACGTGCGTGCCGTGGCCGTTGCCGTCGTCCGCGTTGTCGTCGTTGTCGACGGCGTCGAAGCCGGACGTGGCGCGACCGCCGAAGTCCTTGTGGCTGACGCGGACACCGGTGTCGATGACGTACGCCGTGGCGCCCTCACCGGCGGCGTCCGGGTAGGTGAACTTCTTGTCACCGGCGGTGTCCGCCTGGTCGACGCGGTCCAGGCCCCACGACGGCGGGTTGTCCTGGGTGGCGTCGATGGTGAACTTCTTGGACTGGACGACCTTGCCGACGGCCGGGTCGGCGGCCAGGCGCTTGGCCTCGGTCTCGCTCAGGCTCTTGGCCGAGAAGCCGTTGATCGCGGACGAGTAGTTCCGCTTCAGCTCGCCGCCGTACTCCTTGGCCAGGTCGGACTTGGCGCCCTTGTCGGCCTTCTCGTCGAGCATGACGATGTAGCTGCCGGAGACGGCGCCCTTGGCGTCGGCTCCGTAGACCTTGCCCTCGGCGGGGGTTGCCGCGCCGGCGAACGAGGTGGCGAAGACGGTGACGCCGACAGCGGTGGCGGTCGCGGCTATGGCCGAGACGAGCTTCACCGAGCGTGCACGCTTGTGTGTTGCCATGAAGAGGGATCTCCTCGTGGTGATGTGGGGGGATGTGGGGGTTTTCAAAACTTCACTGCAACGACCCTTGAGATCCGGAAGATCTCCGGGCGTTGGGACGAAACCATGTCTGATTGACGCGCGCAGATCAATACCTACATACACCTGTGACTTGTTCAACAAGGTTCTGTAATAACAAAACGGGCCCCCGTCGGCAGATCGGACATCACGCTGCCCAAACCCCTCAAGTCGTCATAGATGTAAGGGGCTTGTGCTGCCCGGACTCCTTCTTGACGAGGAGGGCTCCCGGTCCCGAGGGAGGAGAGCGCGCCCGCCGGGTTCACCGGCCGGCACGACGAGCGCTTCCCGGCCCCGCCCTAGTTTCGAGCCATGGGGAATCAGAGCATGCGAGTACGGGGGACAGCCGCTCGGGCCGGCGCTGCTCTCGCTCCTGGGCGAGCGGGTGGAGAAGGGCCGCGTGCCGTTCCTGCGGCGCAAGGAGCGGGCGGGCGGCGTGCCCAGCGAGAGCAGGCTGTGGCGCGCGGTCGTCGGCAAGGTCCTGAGGCGTCCGGTCGTCTCGGTGGCGATCTCGGCGGGCGTCCTCGCGGCGATCGCGCTGCCCGCGCTCGGCATGAAGACCCAACAGCTGACGCTGGACCAGGAGTTCGGCGACTCGCTGCCGATCGTGGCGACGTAGAGCGGGTGAACGAGGCGTTCCCGGGCGGCTCGGAACCCGCCGAGGTCGTGGTGAAGGCGGACGACATCGACGCGGCCCCGGTGCGGGCGGCGATCGCCGACTTCCGTGAGCGGGCGGTGAGTTCGGGGGCGTCCAAGGGGCCGGTCGAGGTGAAGGTGCACGAGCGCGAGAACGTCGCCTTCCTCTCCGTACCGCTGGTGGGCGGCTCCGATCAGGAAAAGGCCGAGAAGAGTCTCGACCTCCTACGGGATGAAGTGCGGCCCGCGACGTTCGGCGACCTCCCGGATCCGGGAGGCGCGGCTTCAGGGTCGTACGACGAAGGACGCGATCAGCCACGGGGTGGTGACCACGGCGGGCGTCGTGACGAGCGCGGCCGTGACTGACGAGGTGTGTCCTCAAACGCCGGACGGGCTGGATGGTTCCAGCCCGTCCGGCGTTTGAGGACGAACTCGGCGAAGCCGGTGATTTACGGCATGCAAGGCCAGGTGCACGCCTACGCCGCGGCGATGAGTTTCCGCTCCTCGAAGGAGTCGATCGTCCGCGTGAAGTCCCGCGTCGACAGCAGCAGCTTGTAGATGATGGCCAGCTCGAAGACGAGAAGGAGCGCGCCGGAGACGATCGTCGCCGGAAGCACCACGTCGAACAGCGGGCCGATCATGAAGACGCCCATCTGGAACTCGATCCCGCTCACCAGGTGCGTACGGATCCGGTGCCGCAGCAGGAAGGACCGCGCCCGCAGGTACGCGGGGAACTTGCCCCGGAACTCCTGGTGCAGGTCGATGACCTGGCGCTTGGGCGCGAGGTCCGCGGCCGCCGGGGTCTCCGGTACACCCTGCTCCGCCTGCGTCTTCTGCAGGTCCTGCTCGATGTCGGCCTCGGGGTTTTCCCGGAGGAGGTCCTCCATGAAGGCCAGCTCGGCCTCGTTCTCGGCCCGGCGGGCCGCCTTCATGCGGACCTTGATCTGCTTGCGCATGGTGTGCCTGATCTTGAAGATCTCAAGCCCGTTGATGTAGCGCAGCGTGTCTAGGGCGACCACGGCGACCGCGGCCCAGATGTAGAAGGCGTCCCCGGTGCGGTGGAACTGCCCGCCCATCAGGGCCACCGCACACGCCATCACGCGGATGCGGTCGAAGACGAAGTCGAGCCACGCACCGAACACCGAACCGGTGCCGGTGAGCCGGGCGACCTTCCCGTCCATGCAGTCGAGGATGAAGCTGAAGTGGTAGACGACGGCACCGGCGACGAGCCACTGCCAGTCACCCATCGCGAAGAACGCCGCGGAGACGAGGCCGAGAAGGAACGCGCCCCAGGTGATCTGGTTGGGCGTGATTCTGGTCCGCATCGCCGTCCACCGCACGAGCGGCGTGGCGACCGGATCGACCAGGATCACGGTCCACCACGCGTCGCGCTTCTTCTGTGTGATGCGGCGCACCTCGTCGAGGGGCGGTATGTCTCGTCGCATGGGGGTCAACTTCCTGGCGTTCGCGGAACGTTCACCTCACGCTAAGAAGACATTGGTTCAAGGAACAAGAACCTGAGTGTGCAACCTTTGGCCGGGGGTAACGGTCAACCTTGCAGGACGAGTCAATACCCATGCCAGAACCACCCTGCGTTACCTGAGCGTTATCGAACGACAGCTGTGTAACAGAACCGGCCGGGGCGAAACCGGAACGCCGCGCGGAGCATCACGGCAACACGCCGGACGAGCGTCATACCGGACGAGCGTCACGCCCGAGCCAGCCGGAGCCACAGCCAGACCGCCGTCGGCGTCACGCCCCGGCCTCCTCGGTCGCCTCGGTCGCCCCGGTCGCCTTCGCGAGCTCCTCCTCGATCAGGTCGGCGGCCATCTTCGTGCCACCCTCCCCCGCCATCCCGGCCCGCACATCGGCGAGACGGCGCGCCACCTCCGGGTCGCCGACCAGGCCGAGCACCGCGTCCCGCAGCGTCTGCGCGGTGGCCTCCTCCATCGGTACGTGCCGGGCCACCCCGAGGCCCTGGAGCATGTCCGCGTTGCCGAACTGGTCGACGGCCTGCGGCACGGCGACCATCGGCGTCCCGGTGGCGAGCCCCTCCTGACTGCCACCCGCACCGGCGTGCGTGATGAAGGCGTCGGCCTGCTTGAGCACCGCGAGCTGCGGGACCCACTGGTGGACCTCCACGTTGCCGGGGACATCCCCCAGTTCGCTCGCCTCGACGTGCTTCCCGACCTGGAGCACGACATGCCATCCGGGCAGCTCCCCGAACGCCTCGATGCACGCGCGGTAGAAGTCCGGCTGCTTGGTGAAGGACGAACCGAGCGAAACGAGCAGCACCTTCTCCGCACCGGCCGGACGCTGCCAGTCACCGTGTGCCGAGCGGTCACCCTGGCAGGCGCCGACGAACGTGTGCACCGTCTCGTCGACCCGGTCGGCGTTCGGCTGGAACGCCTTGGGGATCAGGACGAGCGAGCGCGGCGGGCGGCCGACGAAGGGGTCCGGGTGCTGGGTGATCCCGTTCTCCTCGAGCCAGGCGTGGAAGCGCGCGTAGTACGCCTGGCCGCGCTCGGTCTCCTTCAGCTCGGCGTACATCGGCTCCGAGACCTCCTCCTCGTACCCGTCCCAGGCCACGAGGTTCGGCGAGAGCGAGATCTCGGGGACGCCCCAGCGGCGGGCGAGGACGCGCGCGGGATAGGAGGTGATGTCGTGCAGGACGAGGTCCGGCTCATCGCCTTCGTACGCCTCGGAAAGCTGGGGCAGCACGTGGATCGCGTCATGGAGGAACGGCTCGATGTTGTCGATCACTTCGGTCCCCCAGGCCTCGGGGTCGTCGTCCGGGCCCGGCAGCGTCGTCTCGTAGGGGACGGGCTCGGCGCCCGTCTCGGCGACCTTCTCGGCGAAGAGGTGCGGGATCGCGTACGTGACGCGGTGGCCGCGGGCGACGAGCTCGCGGATGACTTCCAGGCTCGGATTGACGTGCCCGTGGGCGGCGATCGAGAACATGGCGATATGGGCACGCTGGCGTGTGGTCATGGAGAGACCATAACGAGACGAGACGTCTCGTGCAACGTGTTTGCCCGACCCCTCGCTCCATTCGGCCCGATCGAGATCGAGCTACTCGACGTCCAGCCCACTCCGCGATGCCGCGTCGTTGTACCGCAGCAGGCACTCGGCGAACTTCTCCAGATCCGGACCGCTCCACTCCGCGAGCCGCTCCTGGAACGCGACCCGGCGCGCGTCGGTGACCTGCGCGAGGACCTCGATGCCCCGGTCGGTGAGGTGCAGCACGTGCACCCGGTGGTCGGTCGGGTCGAGGCGCCGCTCCACGAGGCCACCCTTCTCCAGCGCGCCCACCTGCCTGCTGATCGTCGACTTGTCCAGCGTGTAGTGCACCGCGAGGTCCGTGGCCCGGCATCCGCCCTGGTACTCGAGGTGACTCAGGAGCGTGTACGACACGAGCGAGAGCTCGGGGTGCATCCGCGCGGCGGTGGCGCGGGCCCGCCGGGCGAACGCCGTCATCTCCCGCTGAATGATCTCGATGGACCCGTCTCGGTCGGCCACGATTTCTCCCTCTCCACGAATGGTTGTACAGTACAACACTGAGATTGAGTGTAAAAGCCAACTATTGCGAGAGGTCTCCGATGACCGCCACCTCGGCGCCCGCCCACAAGGCATCTGCCGGCCCAGCACCCGCCTCCGGACCACTCCGCCACGTCCTGCTCCACCTGGTGACACCCCTGCTGATGTGCCTCGGCATGGGCCTCGCCTACATGGGCGCGTTCGTCACGCCGGAGCCGCACGACCTGCCGATCGCCGTCGTCGGATCGGGCGAGCAGACCCAGGCCCTCGCGCAGACCGTCAAGGACGAGGCGGGCGACGCCCTCGACGTACGGACCGTCGGCTCCCGTGCCCAGGCGGTCGAGGGGCTCACGTCGATGGACATATCCGGGGCCTACGTCCCCGACGCCGAGCACCCCGAGGTGATCGTGGCCACCGCGGGCTCGGACATGAGCGCCATGGCGGTCGAGAAGATCTTCACGCCGGTCGCGGCGGAACAGGGCGTCCCGCTCAAGGTCAGCGATGTGGCGCCGACCGTGGACGACGACCCCACGGGGCAGGGCCTGTTCTTCCTGCTCGTCGCGGTGAGCATCGGCTCGTACGCGTCGGTCGCGGCGCTCGGTGCCGCCGGGGCCGGGATGCGGATGCGGGCACGGGCGGGGCTCGCGGTCGGCGTCTCGTTCGCCGTGAGCCTGATCGGCGCGGCGCTCGCCGGGCCCGTCTTCCACCTGGCGCACCAGGGGCTGTGGGGCGTGTGGGCCATGGCGTGGCTGTACTCCGCCGGGATCCTGCTCATCGGCGTCGGCCTGCACACCTTCCTGAAGCGCTGGACGACGCTGACGATGATGGTGCTCTTCGTGATGCTCAACTTCACGTCGTCCGGCGGTCTTTTCCGGCCGGAACTCCAGAACGGCTTCTTCGGCTCACTGCACGCCTTCTGGAACGGCGCCGGATTCGTCGAGGGCATCCGCAGCCACCTCTACTTCGGCGGGCACGGACTCGGCGGGCACGTGTGGACGTTGGCCGGGTGGCTGCTCGTCGGCCTGGCGGTCACGGGCGTCGCGGCGCTGTGGGAGCGGCGTGGGGCCCTGTCCCGGCCTTCCCCCACTTCCCCCTCCCCCGAGAGCCGCGAGGAGTCCCAGGAGAGGTCCGAGGAAGAGATGGAGGAGTCGGTCGCCGTCTGACCTACCGCTGGTAGCGCGCCAGCACCAGATTCCCGTCCTTCACCAGGCGTTTGCGCAGCTCGTCCAGACCGATCGCCCCGCTGTAGTACTCCTGGAGCGCCGGGGTCGCCACCTTGTCCTTCCACTCCGGATACCCCCGCACCGACTGCGCGGGCGCCGACCGCAGGTCCTTGGCGAGGGCCGTGCCCACCGCCCAGTCGTGCTTCTTGGTGTGCAGGGCCGGATCCTTCAGGGCCGCCGAGCCGGTAGGGAGCATCCAGTCGCCCTGTGCGAGGCGCACCATGTTCTCCGGTTGGAGAAGGAAGTCGATGAACTCGACCGCCTCCTTCTTGTGCTCGGTGTCCTCCGCGACGGACAGCGTCTGCGGGCTCACGCCCTGCGCGAGCCCCTCCGCCCCCGCCGGGGCCGGGAGCACCTGCCAGTCGAAGCCCTTGGGTACCTGCTGGACGATCTGCTGGCGGTAGGAGAAGCCGAGCGGGACCATCGCGTACTTGCCGCCGAAGAAGCCAGGCAGCGTGTCGGAGCCGCCCATGCCCAGAGTCGTGCCGGACGCGCTCTTGTCGGTGGCGACCTGGTCGTGGACCGTGCGCGGCATGATCTCGTCGGCCTTGTCGAAGCGGACGTCGACCTTGCCGTCCTCGCCCCGGTGGAACATCCGGCCGCCCGTGGAGAGCGAGAGGTTGAGCGTCGCGGAGACCGGCTCCTTGAGCGGCCAGGCCACGCCGTACTTGCCCTTGCCGTCGCTCAGTTCCTTGGTGACCGACCTGAACTCGTCCCAGGACCAGGGCTTCTCGGGCGACGGGATCCGTACACCCGACTCCTTCAGCCACTTCGCGTTGGCGATCAGGACGCGGGGCTCCTGGAGGAACGGCACTCCGTAGACACCGTCCCCGAACCGTGTCGTCTCCCAACTGCGTTCCGGGATATCGGACTTGAGCCGGTCGGGGAGCAGCTCGTCGAGGTCCGCGAGATAGCCGCCGTACGCGAAGTCCGCGAGGTCGTCCGACGCGTCATGGATGATGTCGGGCGCCTCACCTCCCTCGAAGGAGGTGAGCAGCTGGTCGTGGACGCTGTCCCAACTGCCCTGGACGTACTCGACCTTGACGTCCGGATGGGCGGCGTTCCACTCCTCGACGAGCTCCTTGTTCGCGTCGATGGACTCCTTCTGCCAGGCGAGGGACTGAAACCGCAGAGTGATCTTCCCGTCGTCGTCACCCGAGTCGCCACTGCAGCCGGTGAGCAGCAGCGCGAGGGCCGCGGCGGCCGCGGTCACGAAGCGTGGGGTCGTGCGGCATGGGGGCACGAGGCGTGGGGTCGTGCGCATCAGGCCTTCACCGCCCCCGCCAGCATGCCGCCCGTGATCCGCTTCTGGATGATCGCGAAGATGACGAGCGAGGGGATGGTCGCGAGGAACGCCGCCGCGGCGAGCGGCCCGAGGTCCGCGACGCCCTCGGTGCCGATGAAGCGGTTGAGGATGACCGGCAAGGTCTGCTTCTCCGGGGTCTTGAGCAGGACGAGCGCGAAGAAGAACTCGTTCCATGCGGTGATGAAGGCGAACATCGCCGTGGCGACGATGCCGGGGGCGAGCAGCGGGGCGACGACCGAGACGAACGTGCGCACCTTGCTCGCGCCGTCGACCGCCGCCGCCTCCTCCAGTTCGGTGGGCACGGCGCGGACGTATCCGACGAGCATCCACAGCGCGAAGGGCAGCGACCACACCACGTAGACCAAGATCAGGCCGAGCAGCGAGTTGATCAGGTGCAGGTTCTTCAGGATCAGGAACAGCGGGATGATGATCAGGACGAAGGGGAACGCCTGGCTGATCACCACCCAGCCCGTCGCCGCCTTCGAGACGCGATTGCGGTGCCGCGCCATGACGTACGCCATGGGGGTCGCGATGACGACGGCGATCAGGGACGCGCTGAGCGCCGCGATCAGGGAGTTGCCCGCGGCCTGGAGCAACGGCTGTTCGTCGAAGGCCTGCCGGAAGTTCTCGAGCGTCGGGTCCTCGGGGATCCAGGTGGGGTGCAGACTGCCCAGTTCCCGCGCGGGCTTGAAGGCCGTGGAGATCAGCCAGAGGAACGGGAAGGCGAGGAAGACGAGATAGGCGGCGAGAGCCAGATACTGCGCGGCGCGCGTCGACTTCTTCGTACGCATCATGACTCGTCGCCTCCCTTCAGGCGGCCGACGAGGTAGAAGGCGAGGATCACGGAGATCACCGCGACCATCACGCAGCCCATGGCCGCGGCGTAGCCGAACTGGCCGTACCGGAAGGCCTCTTCGTAGGCGAAGAGCATGGGCAGGCGGGTGCGGCCGCCGGGGCCGCCCTGGGTGAGGACGTAGACCAGGGCGAAGGAATTGAAGTTCCAGATGAAGTTGAGCGCCGTGATGGCGAGCGCGATCGGCTTGATCGCGGGCCAGGTGACGGTGCGGAAGCGGCGCCAGGCGCCCGCCCCGTCCATCGCGGCGGCCTCGTGCAGCTCGCGCGGGGTGTTCTGCAGCCCGGCGAGCAGCGCGACGGTGGTCTGCGGCATGCCGGCCCAGACGCCGACGACGATGACGGCGAGGAGTGCGGTGGCCGTCCCGGTCAGCCAGTCCTTGCCCTCGCCCAGGCCGAAGTTGGAGAGCGTCTCGTTCAGGACGCCCGCGTCCGGGTGGTAGACGAGCCGCCACATGATGCCGACGACCACCTCGGGCATCGCCCAGGGAATGATCGCGAGCGCCCGTGCGAGCCAGCGCATCCGCAACGGCTGGTTGAGCAGGAGGGCGAGGCCGAGCGCGAGGAAGAACTGCGGCACGGTGACGCCGAACGCCCAGATCAAGCCGATGCGGAACGAGTCCCAGAACAGGGTGTCGTGCAGCAGGTCCTGGAAGTTGAGGGCGCCGACCCACTGGGTCGGTTCGGTGCGGCCCGACTGGGAGTCGGTGAACGCGAGCGTGATGCCGTAGAGGAGCGGGCCCACGCTGAGGATCAGGATGGGGATCAGCGCGGGAAGCACCAGGAACCAGGCGCCGTGGTCCGCGCCTCTGCGGGCGGACGCGCCGTTCGCTGACCGCTTCGTCGCGGTCGCCAATGTCACGGAATCGGCTCCTTTGGGCGGCTCATCGGGTTTTGGCCGCCCAGGCGGCCCCCGTCATCGTGCTGATGGGATCTTGATACGTCAAGCAGCTACGCAGGCCTCACAGCCGCTTGGCCTGTGCGAATGGGAGACTGTGTCGGCGGTGGGCGTGGCGAACGGTGCGGGAGGCAACGGATGGACGAGGCGCGGGCACGGGACGTACTGAGCGCTGCGGGCCTCGAGGGGGACGCGGCGCTGCTCGCGCTCGGCGAGAACGCGGTGTTCGGCAGCGGTGACACGGTGGTCAAGGTCGGGCGTGCGGCGCCCGAGCTCCTCGACCGTGCCCGGCGGGAGTTGAGGATCGCCCGGTGGCTGGAGAAGTCAGGGGTGCCCGCGGTGCGGGCGGCCGAGAGTGAGCCCCGCCTGGTGGACGGTCATCCGGTGACGGTGTGGCACCGGCTGCCCGAGGCCGTGCGCCCTGCCGAGCCGCGTGACCTCGCCGCACTCCTGCGCCTCGTGCACGCGCTGCCCGCGCCCGCGTTCGAACTGCCCCGGCGTGAGCTCCTCGGCGGGGTCGAGCGGTGGCTGCGGCTCGCCGGAGACGCGATCGACGTCGAGGACGCGGACTATCTGCGCGAGCGCAGGGACGGCTTCGAGGCGGCGGCGTCGGCGCTCACCCCGCGCCTTGCTCCTGGCCCCATTCATGGCGACGCTCTCCCCCGGAATGTGCTCGTGGGCCCGGACGGCCCGGTTCTCGTGGACCTGGAGACCTTCTCCGCCGATCTGCGGGAGCACGATCTCGTGGTGATGGCGCTCTCGCGGGATCGGTACGGCCTGGCGGCCGAGGCGTACGACGGGTTCGTCGCGGAGTACGGCTGGGACGTGCGGGAGTGGGACGGCTGCGCGGTGCTGCGGGGCGCCCGGGAGACGGCCAGCTGCGCGTGGGTCGCGCAGCACGCCCCCAGCAACCCCAACGCCCTGGCCGAGTTCCGCCGCCGGGTCGCCTCGCTCCGGGACGGGGATCCGGCCGTGCGGTGGTATCCGTTCTGAGCCTCGCCGGGCCGGGGGCACCCGTCCTCAGACGCCGGACGCGCTGAACTCCTCCCGGAGGGGCCACACACCGTCCACGACGGCGTCCGTCTCCCCCTTCTTCCGCAGGAACTTCTGGAAGTCCGCCGCCCACTCCGCGTACCAGTCGATCTGCCGGCGGTGCAGCTCGGCCGGGCCGACAGCGGCCAGCTTGGGGTGGCGGTCGGCTATCGCAGTGGCCAGGCGGGCCGCGGCCAGGGCGTCCGACGTGGCGTCGTGGGCGGACTCCAGGCGCACCCCGTACTCCGTGCAGACCGCTTCGAGGTTCCGCTTGCCCTTGCGGTAGCGCTCGACGGAGCGGTCGATCGTGTACGGGTCGATGACCGGGGCCGGTTCGGCGCCGCCCAGGCGCTCGCGCAGGGACGGCAGGCCGTGCCGGTGCAACTCGGCGGAGAGCAGGGTCAGGTCGAAGGTGGCGTTGTACGCCACGACCGGGACGCCCGTCTGCCAGTACGACACGAGCACGGCGGCTATCGCGTCGGCGACCTCAGCGGCCGGTCTGCCGTCCGCCGCCGCCCGTTCGTTCGAGATGCCGTGCACCGCGACCGCCTCCGCGGGGATCTCGACCCCCGGGTCGGCGAGCCATTCCCTGCGACCGAGCGTCTCGCCGGCCCTGACCTCGATCACAGCGCCCGTGACGATGCGCGCCTCGCGCGGATCCGTCCCGGTCGTCTCCAGGTCGAAACCGATCAGCAGCTCCCGGTGCCAGCCCATGGCCGCCCCCTTCTCTGTGGTGCTTTCCCCCATTGACCACCACGATCCCACGCGCCACTGACAATCCGAGGCGCGCGTTCCGCTTGCTCAGGAGACCGGCCGCGAGTCGGCCCAGGCCAGTTCGAACTCCTCCCGGTACGTCTCGAAGAGTCCGTTCTCGTCCGGCTCGTCCGCCTTCACCACCCGGCGGCCGCCGCGCAGCACGAGCACCGGCGCCTCCATCCCGCGCGTCCTGCGCAGATACGACTGGACGACCGCGATGCCGTCCGCGCCGTCCCCGTCGACCAGATACGCGGTGAAGCGGGGCGTCTCGTCGAAGACCTGGATCTCGAAGGCGCCCGGATCGCGCAGGCGGGCCCGCACCCGGCGCATGTGCAGGATGTTCATCTCGACGCTGCGGCTCAGCTCGCCCCGCTTCAGGCCCAGTTCACGCTCCCTGCGCTTGACCGCGCTGCTCGCCGGGTTGAGGAAGAGCAGCCGCACCCGGCAGCCGGACTCCGCGAGGCGGACGAGGCGGCGCCCGGAGAAGTTCTGGACCAGGAGGTTCATGCCTATCCCGATCGCGTCGAGGCGACGGGCGCCCCCGAAGATGTCCTCGGCCGGGAACTGCCGGAGCAGCCGTACGCGGTCCGAGTGGACGCCCACCACGTCGGCGTACCGGTCGCCGACCAGGGACTCGACGGCGTCGACGGGCAACCGGCGCGCGGACGGCACGTCGGTGCCCGTGCCGAGTATGTCCAGGAGCCTGGCCGACGCCCGCTCCGCCTGGGCGAGCACGGCCGTGGACAGGGCGCGGTTGCGCGACACGACGTTCCGGGTGACTTCCAGCTCGTCCAGGGCGAGTTCGACGTCCCTGCGGTCGTCGAAGTACGGCTCGAAGCACGGCCAGTGCTGCACCATCAGCTCGCGCAGCTGGGGCAGCGTGAGGAAGCTCAGGACGTTGTCGTCCGCCGGGTCGAGCAAGTAGCCCTTGCGGCGGCTCACTTCGCGTACGGCGACGGCCCGCTGGACCCATTCCTGCCCTGCGGGCCCCGCGGCGGCGACCACCCAGTCGTCGGCGTGGACCGGTTCGTAGATGGGGCGCAGGACAGCGGCCACGACCGCGCGCAGCCGCTGCTCCACGAGATTCAGCCAGATGTAGGCCCGCCCGGCGCGCTGGGCGCGGGTGCGCACCTCGCGCCAGGCTTCGGCGCCCCAGTCCAGTTCGGGTCCGATCTGGGATCCCATCTCCATCGGCCGCGCCAGGGACACCGCTCCGGGCGGGCCGTCCGCGGAACCCCCCTCGTGACCCTCGTCACCAGGGGGCAGTTCCCGCCCTCCCGAGCTCACCCAGCGCACCCCTTCCGCTCCCCCGAGCACTCCCCCGTTCAACGATCAAGGAAGGGTACTCCGGGAGCGGCGGCCGGTGCAGCCGGATGGAGAGGGAGTTTTCTCAACTACCGCCCTCTGGATTGCCGTTCTGGTCGGCGAGCTCGGCGGGAGTGAGCGGATTCATAGCGGTCACGTCACGCGGGGCCAGGGAGAAGCCCTGCCAGTGGACCGGCATGGGCTGCTGGTCCTCGTCCCGTGCGACGTGGTGGAAGCCGATGTTGACCCAGGTGATCGGGTGCTTCAGCGTCTGGCCGTTGACCCATTTGTCCACGCTCTTGGGGCCGCAGTTCTCGGACAGATTGTCGCTGGTGTACTTCTCGCATTTCTTGTACTCGGTGAAGTACACGTCGTGGTTGCTGTAGTTGCGGCCGGGGTGCTTCACGGAGTGGCCCGGCACGATCTCGTACGACCGGGGGTGGCCGTCGCTGTTCTTGCCGGCCGTGCTCACCACGCGCCACCAGCGCATGCCCTTGACGTCGCCGATGAGTTCCTTGGTGACGGGGGTGCGGGTCGTCTTCGTCTTCGGCTGGCCGTTGCCGGTGGGCCGCGTCACCTTGGAGTCGTACTGCTCGACCTTGGCCTTCGGGGAGCCGTCAAGGCCGAAGTTGAGGCGCCAGGAGACGTTGTGGCTGTGGCTCTCCGCGTAATCGCTCGCGCCCTTGCCGATGGGCCAGCCGCGGCCGTCGGTGCCGTTGTAGTCGCTGGGAGAGAGGCTGCCGGTGGCGCCGACGTTCGAGGTGATCGTGCCGTCGGACGAGAAGCGCCACTCGGTGATGTACTCGTACCAGGACGCCTGGTTGACGGTGTAGATGAGCAGGTCCTTGCCCTGCGCCTGGTAGACCTTGTTCGGGTTCGAGTACAGGTCAGGGGTCATGCGGTAGGCGTGGCCACGCGCGCGCGTGGTGGTGCACAGGCCCTTGACCTTGCCGCCGGGTATGGGCGACGAACTGCCGACCTTGACGGTCTTGATGGTGCCGCCGGGACACTCGGCGGGCTTCAGGGGGACGAGGTCGGTGCCGAAGGTGGCGCCGGTGATGTCCTGGTACTCGTTCTCGCCGTCGTCGTAGGGCACATGGACCTGGGCGAGCCGTGCGCTGGTGAGGACGGGTATGGGCTTGGGCTCGTTCTTGGGCTGGTACGAGATGTTGTCGAGCACGAGGCCGGCGTTGGTGTTGTAGTGCCAGCACATGCGCCAGGTCGTGCCGCCGTCGACGGTCTGCTCGATGCGGTAGTCGGCGCTGCACGCCGGGGCGGCGGCAGCGGGGGCGTCCTTGGCGGTGTTCTGTGTGGCGCCCGCCGGGCCTGCGGCGGCGACGGCGGTGCCCAGGAGCGCGGTGACCGCAAGGCCGATGGAGAGGCGCTTGCGGGCACCGTTGAGTCTGTTCACGTGCATGCGAGATGACTCCCTTGTACGGAAGTGAAAGAGTGCGGGCGGGTGGCCCGGCCGCTCAGCGGAGGCGGGTGACGGTGCGGTCGCTCAGGTCGACGATCAGGTCACGGGTGTCGATCCAGGGCCCGTTGACGACCTTGCTGACGACGCTGAGGCACCGGTGCTTGCCGCACTCGGCGAGCGGGGCCGGCAGCTTCTCGACGGTTTCCTTGTGGAACACGAAGGCGCTGAGCGTCAGTTGGTCGGGCGAGGTGAGCGCCTTGCCCATCGCGTCCTTGTAGTCCTTCTTGAGGTCCGCGCCGAGCGCGTCGGCGATCAACAGCTGCGCCGCTTCCCGGAGTTCCTCCTTGGCCGCGGGCGGCTGGACGCCGTGCGAGGTGTCGGTGTCCTCCACCTTGCCGGTGTCGAGGTTGACGGTCCTGGTGACCAGCGCGTCGTCCTTGTAGTCGTAGTAGACGATCTCCGCGCGGCGCGGCCTGTCGGGGTCGACGGCCTCGGTCGGGTCCGCCTCGCTCAGATTGCTCGCGAGGAGTTGCGGGCCGCGGTCCCCCTCCACGTCACGGGCGGACATGCGGACGTCGCCCTTCATGGCTATCTGCTCGGCGCGCTTCATCTCGTCGTCGGTCAACGGATCGCTGCCGACGCCCTTCTCGCCCTCCTCGGGCGCGGCCTCGACGACCGCGTCCTTCGGGATCGCGTTCTGCTCCGCCGCTGCCGCGGCGGCACTGCGGTCCTGGCCCCGGGACTCCCCCGCCCCGGCCGTGCCCGGCAGTGTGATTCCTGCCATCACTGCGGTGGCGGCCACGGCGACCGCCGTACCCGCCACTACCTTCCCCAGATGGCGTCTGACTAGTTCGCGCACATCCTCCCCCTACTTCCCCTGCTGTCCCACTCATGGGCATACCGAGTATGTGGTCGGTGCGTTAGACGGCTTCAACTCCTGGGTGGTTGCCCCACTTTCGGGGAGACTCTGACCAAAGTCACCCCGAGCCGAGGGGGCGGTAGTGGAAGAGTCGTATGCATGCAGGTGTGGCCAGGGCAGGCGTATCCACTCGGTGCCACGTACGACGGCGCCGGCACGAACTTCGCGGTCTTCTCCGAGGCCGCCGACCGCGTAGAACTCTGCTTGTTGCACGACGACGGCTCGGAGACAGCCGTCGAGCTGCGTGAGTCCGACGCGTTCGTGCGCCACGCGTACCTGCCCGGCGTGATGCCGGGCCAGCGGTACGGCTTCCGCGTGCACGGCCCGTACGAACCCGCGCAGGGGCAACGCTGCAACTCGGCGAAGCTGCTGCTCGATCCGTACGCACGGGCGGTCAGCGGCCGGATCGACTGGGGTGAGGAGGTGTACGGCTACCGCTTCGGCGCCCCCGACAAGCGCAACGACATGGACTCTGCGCCGCACATGATGACCTCCGTGGTGGTCAACCCGTACTTCGACTGGGGCGACGACCGGCCCCCGCGCACCCCCTACAACGAAACCGTGCTCTACGAGGCCCACGTGAAGGGCCTGACCATGCAACACCCTGACCTGCCACAGGAGTTGCGCGGCTCCTACGCGGCGCTCGCACATCCGGCGGTCATCGACCACCTGACGCGACTGGGCGTGACGGCCCTCGAGTTGATGCCGGTGCACCAGTTCGTGAACGATCACCGACTGGTCGACATGGGCCTGAACAATTACTGGGGCTACAACACGATCGGCTTCTTCGCGCCCCACAACGCGTACGCCTCCTGGGGCGACCGTGGCGAGCAGGTCCTGGAGTTCAAGCAGGCGGTCAAGGCGCTGCACGAGGCGGGCATCGAGGTGATCCTCGACGTCGTCTACAACCACACGGCCGAGGGCAACCACCTGGGCCCGACGCTCTCCTACAAGGGCCTTGACAACGCCTCGTACTACCGCCTGACGCACGACCCCCGCTACTACATGGACACCACGGGGACCGGCAACTCCCTCCTGATGCGGTCGCCGCACGTACTCCAAATGATCATGGACTCACTGCGGCACTGGGTCACCGACATGCACGTGGACGGCTTCCGCTTCGATCTCGCGGCCACACTCGCCCGGCAGTTCCACGAGGTGGACCGTCTGTCGTCGTTCTTCGACCTCGTGCAGCAGGACCCCGTGGTGAGCCAGGTGAAGCTGATCGCCGAGCCTTGGGACGTCGGCGAGGGTGGCTATCAGGTCGGCAACTTCCCGCCGCTGTGGACCGAGTGGAACGGCATGTACCGCGACACCGTGCGCGACCTGTGGCGCGGCGAGCCGCGCACCCTGGCCGAGTTCGCGTCACGGCTCACCGGTTCCTCGGACCTCTACCAGGACGACGGTCGGCGCCCGCTGGCGTCGATCAACTTCAGCACCTGCCACGACGGCTTCACGCTGCACGACCTCGTCTCGTACAACGACAAGCGCAACGACGCCAACGGCGAGGACAACCAGGACGGCGAGAGCCACAACCGCTCCTGGAACTGTGGCGTGGAGGGCGAGACCGACGACCCGGACGTCCTGGAGCTGCGCGAACGGCAGATGCGCAACTTCATCGCGACGCTGATGCTCTCCCAGGGCGTCCCGATGCTCAGCCACGGCGACGAGTTCGCCCGCACGCAAGGAGGCAACAACAACGCCTACTGCCAGGACAACGAGATCGCCTGGGTGCGCTGGCCGGAGAGGGAGAGCACGCAACTGGAGTTCACCCGCGCCATGGCCTGGCTGCGGCGCGATCATCCCGTCTTCCGCCGGAGGCGGTTCTTCCACGGCCGCCCGGTCGAGGGCACGCACGACGACCTCTCGGACATCGCCTGGTTCACCCCGGAGGGCGAGGAGATGACGCAGGAGGACTGGGACGCGACGCAGGCACGGGCGCTGACGGTGTTCCTGAACGGCAACGCGATCTCCGAACCGGGCACGCGCGGCGAGCGGATCGCCGACGACTCGTTCCTGCTGATGTTCAACGCGTCGGCCGGGCCCCTGGAGTTCGTGGTCCCCGTCAATCACGGCCGCCAGTGGCAGGTGGTCGTGGACACCGCGCGGGCGGACGGTGTGCCTCCGGGCACCGGGCCGAAGGCGCGGGCCGGGGAGCGCCTGACGCTCACCGACCGGAGCCTCACCGTTTTGCAGCGCCCGGCGTGACCGGGGACCTGCCCTGCGCCGGGGGGCGGGCCACCAGCGCCACAAGGAACGCGACGCCGGCCGCGGCGCTGCCGAGCGCGAACGCCGCTCCGGGTCCGTAGGACTCGGCCAGCCGTCCCGCCACGGCGAGCGTGACGGCCTGGCCGCCGACGAAGGCACTCGCGGCGAACGTCATCCCCTCGGCGAGCCGCCGCGGCGGGCAGGAGCGCTCGGTGAGCGCGAAGCCCGTGATCAGGTTCGGGGCGAAGATGGCGCCGAACACCGTCACCACGAGATACAGGCCCGTCATGCTGTCCGTCCACACAAGCGGCAGCGAGAGCAGCGCGGCGGAGGCCGTCGCCACGCGCCAGCGCGCATAGAGCCCGAAGCGTTCGGGCAGCGCGGCCATGGAGAGTCCCGCGACGGCGCTCATGACGCCCATGGCGGCGTAGACGAGGCCCGCCTGACCCGGCTGCCCCAACTCCTCCGTGAGGGCCGTGATGCCCGCTCCACAGGCGCCGAGCAGGACGCCGACGAAGACGAGCCCGACGCGTACGACGACGACCGCGCGCGGGAGGCGCTGCCGACCGCCACGCGCGCGTGCCGCCCCGTCCGCCCCGTCCGCCGCGTCGGTCGCGTCGGTCGCGTCGGTCGCGCGCACCGTCCGGCCCGTGGGGTGCAGCGCGAAGCCGGAGCCGCAGACGGCGACCAGGAGCGCGGCGGCCCCGAAGGCGTACGCCGGGTGGCCCGCGACGGCCGCGAGGCCCACCAGGGCGGGGCCGAGCACGAAGGACAGCTCGTCCATGGTGCTCTCCAGGGACAGCACGGTGTTGACCGTACGGCCGTCGCCGCCCGCCGCCCGGACCAGCGGGACGGCGCGTGCGCGGGCCAGCGGGCCGATCCCGGGGATGCTCGCGCCGGCGAGCACGGCGAGGACGATCAGTGCGGGCGTGGGCAGGTCGAACAGGGCGCCGAGCGTGTACACGGCGATCGCCACGGCGTTGAGCAGCGAGAAGCCGAGGACGACGGCGCGCTGGCCGCGCCGGTCGGCGAGGCGGCCGACGAACGGGCCCATGGTCACCTGGCCGAGCGCGAGCGCGCAGGCCACCACGCCGCCCGTGGCGAGCGATCCGCTGGTCTCGGTGACCAGCAGGACACTGCCGAACTGGATCATGGCCACGGGGAGCCGGCCGAGGAACGAGATCACCGGAAGGAGCGCACCGGTGTGCCCGATCACTTCCCGATAGGTGTCGAGGAGTCCGGGGGCGTCCTGGGCCTGGCGCGGCTCGTCCCGTGCGACCTGTGCTTTTGCAGCCATCGTCCGAAGCTAGCGACACCCTGCCCGCCAGAAGCATGAGTCGATGGCACGAAAGCCCGCCAGGCGGGTACGTACGTTCGCATGACGCCTGAGCGCTCAGAGCCCGCGGTGCCGCCACCGCCCACCGCCACCTATCGGCTGCAGCTGCAGCCGGAGTTCCCGTTCGCGGCCGCCGAGGCGGCCGTCCCGTATCTGGCCTCGCTGGGAGTCTCGCACCTGCATCTGTCGCCGGTCCTTGAAGCCGTCCCGGGGTCCACACACGGCTACGACGTCGTGGATCCCGCGCGTGTGCGCGCCGAGCTGGGCGGCGAGGAAGGGCTGCGCGCCCTGTCGCGCACCGCGCGGACGCACGGTCTCGGTCTGGTCGTGGACATCGTGCCGAACCACATGGCGGCGGTGCCGCGCCACAACCACGCCCTGTGGGAGGTGCTGCGCGAGGGCCCCGCATCGCCCTACGCCCGGTGGTTCGACATCGACTGGGACGCGGGCGGCGGTCAGGTACTGCTTCCGGTGCTCGGGCGCGGGGTCGGGGACGAGCTGGAGCAGCTGCGGGTCGACGGGAACGAGCTGCGCTACCACGAGCACGCCTTCCCCCTCCGCGAAGGCACCGCGGAGCTGCCGCTGCCGCGGCTCCTGGACGCCCAGTGGTACCGCCTCGGGTGGTGGCGGCTTGCCCGTACGGAGCTCAACTACCGGCGCTTCTTCACCATTTCGGACCTCATCGGGGTGCGCGTCGAGGACCCGGAGGTATTCGACGCGACCCACGCGAAGATCCTCGAACTACTGGGGGAGGGGGTCGTGGAGGGGCTGCGGATCGACCACCCCGACGGGCTCGCGGATCCGGGGGCCTACCTCCAGCGGCTCCAGGAGGCCACGCGCGGGCGCTGGACGGTCGTCGAGAAGATCCTCAGCGACGGGGAGCAGCTGCCCGCCGCGTGGCCCGTGGCGGGCACCACCGGATACGACGCGCTGCGCCACCTCGACGGCCTGTTCACGGATCCGGCGGGCGCGGGCGAACTCCTGGGCCAGTACCGGAGGTTCACGGATCCGGCGGTGGACCGGGGCGGCGACTGGGGGGCTACGGTGCGGCGCGCCGCGTACAAGGTGCTCACCCATGAGCTGGCCGCCGAGACCGACCGCCTCACGCGCGAGGCGACCGCGCTCTGCGCACCGGATCCGGCGCTGCGCGACCACGCGCCCTGGGCGCTGCGCACCGCGCTCCTGGAGCTGCTCGTGCGGCTTCCCGTCTACCGGCCCTACGTCTCCGGGGGCGCCGAACCGGCCTCGGTGCTCACGGTGCGGGCCGCCGACGAGGCCAAGGCGGCCTTCGCGGTGCGGGAGGAGGCCGAGGCGGTCGACGTCGTACGGGACTTCGTGCTCGGGCGGCTCGGCTCCGGGCCCGCGCTCGACGGCTTCCGCGCGCGGTTCGCGCAGACGGCGTCGGCGCTGCGGGCCAAGGCGGTCGAGGACACGGCGTTCTACCGGCACGCGCCGCTCCTGTCGGCGGCCGAGGTGGGCGGCTCACCCGAGCGCCCCGCGGTGGCTCCGGAGGCCTTTCACGCCTACTGCGCGCGCGTGCAGCGCGACTGGCCCTACGCCGGGACGGTGCTCAGCACGCACGACACGAAGCGCAGTGCCGACGTGCGGGCGGGCATCGCCGTGCTCACGCAGTGCCCGGACCGGTGGGCCGACCTCCTGGTGGACGTGACCGAGCAGACCGCCCGCATGGGCGGCACCAGTGCGCCGGATCCCCAACTGGCTTGGGCGGCCTGGCAGACGGCCGTCGGCTTCGGCTTCCCCTACGACGAACGGCTGCAGAAGGCCCTGCTCAAGCACGTGCGCGAGGCGGGCCTGCACACGAGCTGGACCGAGCCGAACGAGGCGTACGAGAAGGCCGTGACGGCGTTCGCCGAGGCGGGTCCCTGCGGGCCGCCGCTCTACACGATCGCGGAGTTCGCGGGCGGCCTGCGGCCCCATGTGCGGGCGATCGTCCTCGGGGCCACACTGCTCCAGCTGACGATGCCCGGGGTGCCGGACCTCTACCAGGGCACGGAGGGCGAGTACCGGGCCCTGGTGGATCCGGACAACCGGCGGCCCGTGCGGTTCCAGCCGCATGTCCTGGAGTACCTGGAGCAGCACCGTGACCGCTGGGACCTCTCCGAGGAGAAGCTCGCGCTGACGACGACCGCGCTGCGGCTGCGCAGGCGCCGCCCGGAGCTGTTCGGCGGCGCGGCCACGTACGAGCCGCTGGCGGCGCGAGGGCCCGGCGCGGCGCACTGCGTGGCCTTCGCGCGCTCCGGAGAGGTGATCGCGGCGGTGACCCGGCTCTCCTTGCGGCTGGAGGAAGCGGGCGGCTGGGACGCGACGGAACTGGTGCTTCCGGAGGGGCGGTGGACGGATCTGCTCACTCGGGGGCGGGAGTTCACGGGGCACGCGCGCGTGGCGGAGCTCTTCGGGGAGCTGCCCGCGGTGCTCCTGGAGCGGATCCCGGCACGGCAGGAGCCGTCTCCTGCGGGGTCCGAGGCCTCAGCGGGGGCGGACGAGTAGCAGGCGGGGCGCCCGCGCCATGAATCCGCTGGGCGCTGCCCTGAAGCCGGGCGCCCAGCGCAGGCCCGGCATCGCGTCGAGCAGGGCCCGCAGTCCGCACTCGGCGGCGAACCCGGCCAGGGCGGCTTCCAGGCGGAAGTGGCGTCCCGCGCCGAACGCGAGGTGTGCCGGGTCCGCGCGGAAGATGTCGTAGCGGTCGGGGTCGGCGAAGCGGAACGGGTCGCGCCCCGCCGAGCCGATGAGGCAGGCCACGACGGCTCCCGTGGGCAGCGTGGTGCCGCCCAGGTCGAACGGCTCGGTCACGCGGCGCAGTACGACGGGGGTGGGCGGGTCACGGCGCAGGGACTCCGCCCAGGCGCCGGGTATCAGCGCCGGGTGCGCGCGCACGAGGTTCAACTGGGCCGGGTGGTCGAGGAGGTTGGCGAAGAAGGAGGCCAGTGCGAGCGCGGTGGCCTCGCCGCCGCTGAGGAGCGTCGCGGCGAGACCGGTGACGGTCTCGTCGGCGAGCGCCCGACCGTCCACCCGCACCCCGCACAGCAGGGAGAGCAGGTCCGAGCCGGGATGGGCGCGCCGCCGCGTGACGTGGCGGCGCAGGAGTGCGCCCAGCTCCGGGTGAGCGGATCCGCCCGGACGCACGGGCCCTTTGCGGCACCACTCCTGCACCCGGGCGGCGTCCTCCCAGGGCAGCCCGAGCGCGGCTACGGCGGTCGCTGCGGGCAGCCAGACGCTGAACTCGGCGACGAGGTCGACCTCGCGCCGCCCGGCTATCCGCCGGGCGAGGACATGGGCGGTGCGCTCGGCGGCGGCCCGCAGCACGGGCTCGAGCAGCCCCCGGTAGGCCGGGCTCAGCCGGGATTCCACCGGCCCAAGCCGCACGTCACCGAGGGCGGCCCGCACATCCGCGTACCGGCTGAGCAGCCAGGCGCCGAGGAGCTCGTCACGGACGAGGGGGAAGTCCTCGCGGAGGGTGCGATAGAGCGGGTACGGGTCGTGCGCCACGTCGGTGGCCAGGAGGCTGAGCAGCTCCGCCCGTCCGGCGTTCGAGGACGAGCTCGGCGGAGCCGGTGACACGCGGTGCCCCTGCGGGGCCGAGCTCGAGTACACGGATTCAGGGCATCACCGAAGGACAGCTCACGCCCTCCGCATACACCCATTCGGGTGACAGTGCGGGGCAAGCCCGCAGGGGGATGACATCCCTTGGGTCGCGCGCTTGACACGTGCCCGACCGCGTGGCGTACTGCGGATTGCGTCAGCGGACAAGACGGGGGTGAGTCAACTGGCGGATCAGCGCTATCCCAATGTGGCCGAACTCGTGCTGTCCGCCCGGGAGTTGGCCGCCCACCGCCCCGAGCTGAGCGCCCTGCGCCAAGTGGGCGCGTCGCGCGCCGGACGGCCGCTGCACCTGCTGTCCGTCGGCCGCTCTCCCCGCGCCGTCCTCGTCGTCGCCGGCGCGCACTCGAACGAACCGACCGGCGGCTCGACGCTGCTCCACCTCGCGGAGTGGACGCTGCGGGACGAGGACCTGCGTGCCGACACCTCCTGGCACTTCCTCCTGTGCGCCGACCCGGACGGCGCGAGCCTGCACCGTACGCCGGCGCCGCGCACCCTGTTCGACTACCACCGGCACTTCTTCCGCCCCGCGGGACCCGAGCAGCCGGAGTGGTCGCCCTCGGTGCTTCCGCCCGACCGGCTGCCACCCGAGACCCGCACCCTGACCGGCGTCATCGACGAACTGCGGCCCTACTTGCAGGTGTCGCTGCACGGAACCGATCTCGGCGGCAGCTGGGTGCAGTTGACGCGGGACATACCGGGGCTCGCCGAGCCGTTCGCCAAGTCCGCGGCGGCGCTGCACATCCCGGTGGAGACGGGGGCTTCGGACGCCGCAGGCTGGCCGGTCTCGGGGCCGGGGGTCCATGTGCTGCCGGGCCCCGGTTCGGCGGCCGCCTATCCGAGTCTTCCCGAGGACGCACGGCACACCACCTGGCACCACGCGCACCGGTACGGCGGCCTGACCGCCATCGTCGAGGTCCCGATGTGGGCGAGCGACCTCGTGGACGACCTGACCGTCCATCCCGCCCCTGCCCTCGCGCTGCGCGGCTTCTCGCAGCGGCTGCGCGCCGACGCACGCCTGGTCGAGGACATCCTCGGGGAGGCGCTGCCGCGGCTCCCCCAGGCGCAAGGGCCACTGCTGCGCGCGGCGCGCTGGGCACTCGACCTGGTGCCGGGCCTCGCCGACGACTGGGCCAGGCTGCCGCCCGCCGGTACGTCGATGGCGTACGTCGGCAGCGTCGACGCCTTCGGGCGCCGCCTGCCGCTGCGGGCCGCCGCGATGCTGCTGCGGGTCCTGGACGCGGCCGGGGACCGGGCAGCGCCTCGCCTGGAGCGGCTCGTCCTGCGCTGGAGCGACGCGTTCGCCGAGCGGTTCAGGGCGCGCTGGGTTCCGCTGGAGGACCAGGTCGAGCACCAGTCACGGACGACGGTCGAGGCCGCGCGCCACGCGCGCGTGCGGGGAAACTGACGCCACGCGCGCGTGCGGAGATAGAGAAACCGACCGCACGCGCGATTGCGGGGAAACTGACCGCACGCGTCAGGAGGCGGAGAGCCGGAAGCCCATCTTCCCGAAGCTGACCTGATCGCCGTCCTGGACGACGGCCGCGCCGATCACCCTGCGGCCGTTCACGGACGTGCCGTTGGTCGAGCCGAGGTCGCGCAGCACCCACATGCCGCCCTGCCTGCACAGCTCGGCGTGCACCCGGGAGACCGTCTCGTGGCTGAGCCTGAGGCCGTTCGCCGGGTCACGGCCGATCCGCAGCGGAAACGGATTCGCCTGCACCGGAAGGAGCAGCTTCGGCAGCTTCTCGGCCTGCCAGGCCCTGCGCAGCCGGACCGTGAACCCGGAGACCGCGCCGACGGTGCCGAACACCACCCGCGAGAGGCGTCCCTCGGTCCGCAGATCGGCGGTGAGCGCGGCGAGTTCGTCGGGCTGACGGGCGGCGAGCGCGAGCTCCATGCGCCGCACGAACGTGTCGTGCGACAGCTTGCCGAGGGCAGCGCCCTCCCTGAGCACCTCAAGCGCCCTGTCGCGCTCGGCGTCGGTCAGCCGCGCGGGGTACGTGTGGATCTCGAAGGACGACGTCACGCTGCTGATTGTCGGTCAGCTCGGCCGGGGTGTCCAGAAAACGCGGAACGACCCCGAGCCGATCACTTCTGAAGCACGATGGACGGACGTCACCAGGTATGACGTAGGGATGAAGACGGATGGCCGAGCGCGGATGACAGACGAGGGGGAACTGTCAGTGGAGTTCGAGGTGTGGGCACCGGAGGCCGAGCACGTCACGCTGGAGTGCGAGGGCACCACGCGCGCGTTGGCGCGCGACGACGGCAGGCCCGGGTGGTGGACGGTGGAGGCGGAAGCCGCCGACGGGGCGCGCTACGGCTTCTCGCTCGACGGCGGCCCCGTGCTGCCCGATCCACGCTCGCGGCGCCAGCCGGACGGTCCCGACGGGCTCAGCGCCGTCGTCGAGCACGACCGGTACGCGTGGCGCGCGCCCTGGGCGGGGCGCGGGGTGCGGGACGCGGTCCTGTACGAACTGCACGTGGGGACGTACACACCGGACGGCACGCTCGACTCGGCAGCGGGGCGGCTCGGTCACCTCGCCGAACTGGGCGTCACGCACGTGGAGCTGATGCCGCTCTGCCCGTTCCCGGGACGGCACGGCTGGGGGTACGAGGGCGTGTCCCTGTGGGCCGTGCACGAGCCGTACGGCGGGCCCGAGGCCCTGAAGCGGTTCGTCGACGCGGCGCACGCGCACGGCATGGCCGTCGTGCTCGACGTGGTCCACAACCACCTTGGCCCGTCCGGCAACCATCTGCCCGCGTTCGGGCCCTACTTCACTCAGACCCACCACACGCCGTGGGGCGCGGCGGTCAATCTCGACGCTCCCGGCTCGGACGAGGTCCGCGCGTTCCTGATCGGCAGTGCTCTCGCCTGGCTGCGCGACTACCGCCTGGACGGTCTGCGCCTGGACGCGGTGCACGCGCTGCGGGACACGCGCGCGTGCCACTTCCTGGAGGACCTCTCGGCGGCCGTGGACGAGCTGGCCGTGGAGCTCGGCAGGCCGCTCTCGCTGATCGCCGAGTCCGACCAGGGCGACCCACGGGTCGTCACCCCACGGCCGGAGGGCGGGCTCGGCCTGCACGCGCAGTGGAACGACGACTTCCACCACGCGCTGCACACCGCGCTCACCGGCGAATCGCACGGCTACTACGAAGACTTCGCCCGCGCGCCGTTCGCCGCGCTCGCCAAGACGCTGACGGGTGGCTTCTTCCACGACGGCACGTACTCGACCTTCCGGGGGCGCGGGCACGGCCGTCCCGTGGACCGTGCCCGGACGCCCGCGTACCGCTTCCTCGGCTATACGCAGACCCACGACCAGATCGGTAATCGCGCGCAAGGAGACCGGCTCTCCGCCACCCTCTCCCCCGGCCTGCTCGCCTGCGCGGCCGCGCTCACCCTCACCGGGCCGTTCACGCCGATGCTGTTCATGGGCGAGGAGTGGGGCGCCGCCACGCCCTGGCAGTTCTTCACGGACCACACCGACCCGGAGCTCGCGGACGCCGTGCGCCGGGGCAGGCGGCGGGAGTTCGCGGCGCACGGGTGGGCCGAGGGCGACATCCCGGATCCGCAGGATCCGGCCACGAGGAAGCGCTCCTGTCTCGACTGGGCCGAGCCGCTGACCGACCCCCACGCGCGCGTGCTGGCCTGGTACCGCGAACTGATCGCCCTGCGCCGCACCCGCGGCGACCTCCTCGACCCCGATCTGGCGGCGCTCCGGGTCGCCTACGACGAGCAGGACCGCTGGTTCGCGGTCCGGCGCGGCGATCTGCGGATCGCGGTGAACATCGGCAAGGAAGCGGTCGACATCCCGTTGGGCGGCCGGGGCACGCGGGTGCTCGCGGCGTGGGACCCGGTCACCGCGCCGGGCGCGGACGGGCTGCTGCGGCTGCCCGCCGAGTCGTGCGCGGTGCTCGCGACGCCGTGAGGCCCGGCGACCCCCGGGTGACGTCAGTCGACGATCGCCAGCTCGCGGGGCGTGGAGTTGAGACGCCGTGCGCCGTCATCGGTGACCGTCACGATGTCCTCGATGCGCACTCCGAAGCGGCCCGGCAGATAGATGCCGGGCTCCACGGAGAAGCACATCCCGGGCACGAGCGGCAGCTCCTCACCCTCGATCATGTACGGCGGCTCATGGGTGGTGACGCCGATGCCGTGCCCGGTGCGATGGATGAAGCGCTCGCCGTACCCGGCGTCGGCTATCACCGCCCGCGCCGCCCTGTCGACGTCCTGGCAGGCGGCGCCGGGCCGCACCGCGCGGCAGCCGGCTTCCTGTGCCTCGCGCACGATGTCGTGGACCCGCTGCTCCTCGGCGTCGGGCTCGCCGACGTGCACCGTGCGCGAGGTGTCCGAGCCGTAACCGTGCATCAGACCGCCGAAGTCGAGGACGACCATGTCACCGTGTTCGATGACGCGCCGGCCCGCTTCATGGTGCGGATTGGCGCCGTTCGGTCCGGACCCGACGACGGTGAAGTCGACCTGTGAGTGCCCGAACTGCCGCAGCAGGTGGGCGAGATCGGCCGCTACGTCGGTCTCCGTGCGGCCCGCGAAGGGAACCTTCTTGATCTCTTCGTACGTCGAGTCCGCGGCGGCACCGGCCGCCGCGAGGCGCTCCAGTTCCGCGGCGTCCTTGACGGCGCGCAGCATGGGGAGCGCCTCGGTGAGGGAGACGTAGGAGGTGTTCGGCAGCTCCTTCTGGAAGCCGAGGAGATGCATGGCCCAGGAGTTGTCGCTGATCCCGAAGCGGCCGTCGACGTCCAGGAGCGGCGCTGTCGCGGCGTACGGGTCCTTGCCGTCGGTCCAGTCGCGCAGCGAGAGCGCGCTCGCGCCCGCCGCCCGTTCCGCGTCCGGGGCCTCCAGGGTGGGCACCATGAGCACCGGATCCTGGCCCGCGGCCAGCACGAGGACGGTGAGGCGCTCGGTGTCCGCCGTCGGCGCGTAGCCGGTGAGCCAGACCAGGTCGGGGCCCGGCGCGACGAGCAGTCCGTCGAGCCCCGCGTCCGCCGCGGTGGCCGCGGCGCGATCCATGCGGGCCTTGTAGTCGTCGGCGGTGAAGGGCGCGGGGGTGCTGCCGGTCATGAGGGCCTCCAGGGCTGCTCGCTGGGCGCAGGGCGCGGGCACTGGGCGCTTACGGCGCGGTGCCGGTGCTGCCGATCCTGCCCCTGCCGCGCCGCGTGCGCGACCCAGTTCTGGCCCTCCCCGTCACGTCATGTCACGAAGCCCGGCGTCACCGACAGGGACTGCCGCTCCCCGCTCGCGTGGCGGACGGTCACAGTGACGTTCCTGCCCGGGTCCGCTGCGGCGACCGCCGCCGCGAGGGCCTTGGCCGACGCGACGCGGGTCTTTCCGAAGGCGAGCAGGACGTCTCCGCGTACGAGACCGGCGGTGTAGCCGGGGCCCGGACTGTGCACACCGACGAGCAGGGCTCCGGCGCCCCTGGGGGCGTCGACGGCCTCCACGCCGAGGGTGGGGCGCGCGGCGCCCCGCTCCTCGCGCCTGTCGGGCTTGGCGGGCTTGGCGGGCTCCTTCTGCGGAGGCTGCGGCAGCGGCGGGGCGGCGGGCTTCGATGCCGCACCCGGAGCGGCGGGACCGCCGGGCCCTTTGGCCCCGGCCTGTGCCTGCGCCTCCTTCTGCATGTCCGCCAGCTTGCTCATGCCGATGACGGTGGCGCTGACGGTGCCGAGCCCTATGCCCGACAGCACGAGGACCGCCGAGAAGAGCAGCCCGAAGAGCAGGGTGACCAGCCGCCGCCCGCGCCGCCGGGCGGCGTGCGGGCGGTGGCCGGATCCGGACCTGCGGCCGGCACCGATACCGGGGCCACTGCCAGTTCCGGTCCCTGTGCCTGTGCCTGATGGCCGCCCGGCACCGGCCTTCCGCCCGAAGCCGAGCTTCCGCCCGATGGCGAATCTCCCGCCTCTGCCGCCTCTGCCCCCTCGGCTGAACTTGGCGCCTCCGCCGGGATCCTGTCCTGGCATCGGCTTGGGACGCAACGCAGTCTGTTCCATGGCTCGCCTCCGGCCACAGCCCTACCCGGCGTGACCCGGCGCGACGATTCACGAACGAGTGACGTCCACGTGTGCGGCCACGGAACGGGACGGCCGTCCGCGGGCTCCGTCAGCCCGCCCGGCCTCCCCCGTCGTGACCTCCGTGACCTCCCTCGTCATGGCCTCCGTGCCCCGCCCCGTGGTCGAACTTCAGGGCCTCCTTCGGCATGACCACGAAGGGGCGCATCATGCCCATGTCCTCGTGCTCCAGGAGGTGGCAGTGGTACATGAAGCGGCCATACGCCCCGTCGAACCTGCCCATCACCCGCAGCAGTTGGCCGCCTGGGACGAGGAAGACGTCCTTCCAGCCGCGCTCGTTCGGGGCGAGGGGGATCTCCGTCTTCGGGTCGAAGGCGATCGGGGCCAGGGTGCCGCCCACCGTGACGTCGAAGCCCGACGTGTCGTACGCGTCGCGGCCCAGGAGCTGGAAGTCGGCCAGGTGGATGTGCATGGGGTGGGTCACCGGCGGGTTCACCGCGAGGTTCAGGAAGCTCCACTGTTCGTGGCTGCCCTCGGCGATGGTGAAGCCCAGGCCGTCGTTGAAGGTGCGGGCGGTCCTGCGGTAGGTCTTGGTCTTCCCGTCCTCGCCCCGGAGCTGGATGACTCCCTCGGTCGGGACGCGGATGTCGCCCGCATCCTTGATCTCGGCCATCTCCCAGATCTCCGGGTGACCCCCGCCGCCCTTCGTGGCGGGCGGCGTCAGGACGATCAGGCGGTGGCCGTGCTCGGTGTCGTGGCTCAGCGGGCGGAAGGTGCCGGACAGGATCTCCGGCAGCGAGAAGGGGTCGTCGCATGCGGCGTCCCTCACGCGGAACTCCATGACCTGCGGATAGCGCACGTCGTTCGCCGGGTCCGGCACCCCGGGCGCCTGCCCCCTGCCCTTGTTCACCAGACGGACCCGCTTGCCCCCGAGCGCGCGGAAGTCGATCAGCAGGTCCATCCGCTCGGCCGGGGCGACGGTGAGCGTGGGCAGCGCCTCGTCGAAGTCCACCGGCACGGGACGCGGCAGCAGGCCGCCGTCGCTGCCGATCTGGTGCAGGACGCCCCGCACCGGGTTGTTGTCCTCGTCGACCAGGACGAGGTCATAGATGCGGGCGTTCGACGCGTTCACCAGGCGGAAGCGGTGCCAGGCCGCGTCCACGTCCGCGTACGGCCAGATGCGGCCGTTCACCGTGCTGTAAGGGCCCGTGAAGGGGATCGAGACGGGCTTGCCCGTCTCCGGGTTCTCGGCCTGGACGATCACGGTCTTGTGCAGCAGGCGGCCGTTCAGCCGGCCGTCCTCGTCCGTGTCCAGGTTCCGGTCGGCGAGCAGCAGCGGGATCTCCCGCTCCCCGGAGGGGAGGTGGAGTGCGTCCTCTTCGTCGTCCCTCACCAGATACGTGCCGTACAGCCCCGCCTGGACGTTCCAGCGGGTGATGTTCATGGCGTGGTCGTGATACCACCACTGCACCGCCTGGTGGTCGTTCGGGTACTCGGAGAGCTGTGCGTCGCCGAAGCCCACCGCGTTGTCCGCCCAGCCGTCGTTGCCCCCGCCGGTCTGCGCGCCGTGCAGATGCGTCACCGACCACGCCGGAAGCGCGGCGACGTCCTTGTTCGGCTCGACGCCCCCGCGCCCCGGCAGCGTGGCCGGACTCGGGTCGGCCCGCGGGACCTCGACGGAGGTGACGGGATACTCGCTGCCCTTCGGGATGCGGTTCGTCCAGGCGATCCGGACGCGGCGGCCACGCCGCACCTCGATCGTCGGGCCCGGTACGCGGCCTTCGTACCCCCACATCAACGTCGGCGGGAGCTGCGGGTGCAGCCGGATCCATGCCGGGCGCAGCGCGACCTCGGTCTCCGCGGGCACATCGGTCTCGTCGCGCACGTCGACGGAGTCCGGCCGCAGGACCGGCGGCACCGGCAGCGGCGCGACGTACGGAGTCAACTCCCCCGGGGCCGGAGCCGCGTCGGCCCCTTTGTCCGTGATGCGCTCAATGATGTCGGTCAAGATGAACACCCCCCGTGTTGATCAATGCAAACGCAATGACCCCTGTCGTACGGGCCAGTTGGGCGGGCCTGGTCTGCGGCCACCCCTCACCTCAGAAGACTCGCGGCACATCGTCCAAGTTCCACGAATCCCCCATTCCGCAAGAAAAGTATCGGAAACCACATAGGGAATCGGCTCGTCCTGTTGTGGGTCTGCCGTCAGTGACCGCTGTTACTTTCGGAGCATGACCGAACGTGCACTCCGCCTGCTGCGACAGGACCCGCGTCTGGCCGAGCTGGCCGCGTTCCCTTTCGCATTCGACCTGTCCCGCGCGGACCACGTCGAAGAGGTCCGACTCGCGTCGGGCGGGTCGCTGGACCCGATCGCGGGGGACGATTCCGGGGGCACGTATTTCGTGTGCGGTGACGGATCCGTGCTGTACGCCGACTCCGAGGGGTCCGCCGGGACCATCGGGGACAGCGTGGACGAGGCCCTGGAGATCCTCGTCGGCCTGCCCGGCTGGCTGGACTACGTACGCCTGTCGCCGACCGACGGCGAGGCGCGGATACTCGCCGAGATCGCCGACACGGAGGGCGACTTCCGTGAGGACTGCGTACCCGATCTCGACGCGCGCCGCGCGGAACTGCGGGCCGCGCTCGGTCTCCCCGAGCGCTCCCCCCTCCAACTCGTCGCACGCCTGCACGCCGCGCTCCTGCGCACCGAACCGGACCACCTCCTCCTCAACGCCCTCGAGCACCTGGCGTACCGACGCCTCGACCCGCATCCCCGCCCGCCCCTCTGGGAGCAGGTGCTCGCCAAGGGCCGCACGGACCTGGCCCTGCTGCGGACGGGCGACCGAACGGTCTGGGACGCCGTCGCCGGGGACCGGCCGCGCAGAGTGGCGGCGCTGCGCGCCGCTCAGTACGACCGGCGGAACACGGACCGCGCACTCCTGCGCCACCTCCTCAAGCACGAGGCGGACGCCTCCATGTCCGACGAACTGCGGCTCGCCGTCGTCCTGGTGGGGCTCCACTGCCTGACCGAGGACCTGCCGCTGCTGCGTCAGGTCCACGAGACGACGTACGACACCTGGTGCGGCCTGGCGGGGCTTCCGGAGGAGGCCGGTCAAGTACAGGCGTGGGCGCGCTCGTTCGACGAGTCCAACTACGGGGTGGACCCCGGCGACGAACCGGAATCCACCTGGCTGGAGCTCGCGCGGGACCAGGGGATGGTGGAGGCCGCCCGCACCTACCTGATCCGCGAGCTGGACGACACGGGCCCCGACGCCGCCCAACTGGCCGTCCTGCGCGATGAATTGACACTGATCGGCGACTACACCCAGGCGGTGCGCGCCCAGCGTCTGCACCGGTCCCTGCAGGACACCGACGAGGGCCGCGCGGCGGCCGACGCACGACTCGCCGACCTCGAACGGAGGGCAGTGGAAGCGACGGCGACCGAATCGTAGATTTTCCCGCACCGGCGGCGTCGCCGCCTCTAGGCTGCGGGACGGAGATCAGCTCCGGGAAGGACCACGTCTATGACCGACGCACCGCTGCCCGCGGAGCTGCTCCTGGACCGGGACGCCTCTGACGACCTGCGGCGGGAGCTGGTCTCCGCGCTGGAAGGTCTCGGCGTCCACACCGCGCGCGTGCGCCGCGCGGTCGACCACCGGGGCGCGGCGGACATCCCCTGGATCATGCTGGCCTCCCTGCCCCTGCAGGCGTTCCTGAGCGGGCTCGGCGCGGAGGCGGTCAAGGACTCGTACGCGGCGTTCAAGGACGTCGTACGCCGGTCGTCGCGCGCTGCCACGGATCCCGCCGACCCGGCCCCTCGGCCACTGGTGCTCCAGGACCGGCGTTCGGGACTGCGCGTGGTCCTGGAGCCCGACCTGCCGGGCGAGGCGTACGAGCAGCTCCTCGGCCTCGACCTCACGCAGTTCAGCGAGGGCCCGCTGCACTACGACAGGGAGCAGGGCCGCTGGCGCTCCGAACTGGACGAAGCGGCCGGCTGACCCGACGGGCGGCGACGGGAACGGGGGTGGTGTGACGTGGGGCCGCATGCCGACCTGGGCCGCGCGGAACAGGCGCGCGTCCACCTCGGGCTCGGGCGGGCTCACCTCGCGGCGGGGGACGCCGGACAGGGGGCCGTGGAGTTCGGGCGGGCGCATGAACTGCGGCCCGACGATGCCGAGCCCCTGCACTGGCTGGGGTGCGCGGCGGCGCACCGGGCGGAGTACGAGTCAGCGGACGCCTACTTCACCGCGGCGCTCGGGTGCGCGAGGCCACACCGCCGGTCGCTCGTTCAACGGGCTTACGTACGCGTGCGGTTGAGGCGGTACACGGATGCGCTGGACGATCTGCGCACCGCGAGCGGCGAGGACGCGCTGGACGCCGACGCGCGCTGGGTGATGGCGGCGCTTTCCGGCGGCGGCGCGGCGGGGGATGACCTCGCTCTGTTGCTGCGCAAGGCGGCGCTGACGGAGTTGGCGGGGCCGGCGGGGCCCGCCGATGACGACAAAGGGTGGCCGTCTGCGAGCAGCGGCGTTCGGGCAGCCCAACTACTCGATGCTTCCCGGGCGTTAAGCGGTCCTGCGGTGGAGGCGGAGTTCGTGCCGCTCTACGCGGTCGCCCTCGTCCTCGGAGGGCGGCGCGAAGCCGCGGTCGGGCTGCTGGAGGACGCCGCCCGGCGCGACCCCGCGGATCACCGCGTCACCCACACGCTGGCCCTCGCGCTGCTCAACGCCGCGGGCCGCTGGGAGCGTTGCGTGGCCGCCTGGGGCGCCCTCCTGCACGACGCCGCCTTCTGGGAGCACCGGCGCACCTCGGCCGAGGCCAGGTTCGGCGTGACCGCGGAGGAGGACCTCGACGCGGGGCTCCGGGCAGACCTGCGGGAGCTGCTCGAGCGGCGGGTGCCGGAGGGGGACGGCGGTGACCGGGTGCCCCCTGGGGCGCTGCTGCGGCGGGAGGCGGACGCCGCGAGGATTCTGGCCGGGGTGGGCGGGTTCCCTGCCGGGCGCGGCGGAGGTCACCTGGCGTGCGGCCCGTTACGCGTCGCGGGGCTCGGCCTGGTGGACGAGTTCGGCGCCTTCGCCGCGACGACCGCCGCCCCCGACCCTCACGTCACGTACGCCTTCTCCGAACTCGGCTTCGCCCAGCTCCTGCTGAAGCAGGGCAAGCCCGCGGACGCCCTCGCCTCGCTCACCGAACTGCGCTGCAGCCGGTGCCGCGAGCGCACGAACGGGCAGGCCTCGGACGAGGAGGAGCGGAAGGACGGGCCGGGAACAACGACCCCAGTAGCCGCCGCCATCTGTGAACCTGACTGCGGGCGCTTCGACGAGCTGAACCCCGCCTATGCCGGACACCCCGACAAGCACCACCGCCTCGCGCGTGACGCCCGCGCGCTCGCGCTGCGGGCCCGACTGGACCTGGGACGCACGCAACTCACCGCACCACTGCCCGACTTCGACGGGGCGGCGGCTTCCTGGCGGCGTGCCCTCGTGCACGCCAGGGAGCTGGAGCGCTACCGCGAGACCCAGGCCGCTGTCGTCGACCTGGCGCTCGGCGCGGCGCGGGCGGCGCACCGCGCGGGGGATCCGACGCGGGCCGTGGACACGCTTGAGACGGTCCGCTCCATCACCGGGGCCAATGAACGGGGCCGCCTGGAAGGGCAGTTGGCGCGACTCCTCGCCGACCGGGGCATCACGGCGGTCAACCGGGACAGCACCCTGCTCGACGGCCCCGCGGATGACCTGAGGCGCTCCGTCGCCTTCAACCCGCACCTGCTGCGCGCACAGGTCAGCCTCGGTGTCGTACTGCGCGGGCTCGCGGCGCGGCGGTGGCGTTCGGGGAGCGTGTCCGGGGCCAGGGCTACCCTGCGGGACGCCCTGGACCAACTCGGCGCCGCGCTGGTCCACTTCCCCGACGACCCCGAGCTGACGGAACAGCGCGACGCGGCCCTCGCCGATCTGGACCACGTCACGGCAGAGCGACACGAGAGCGGGAGGTGACGGCAGTCGATGCTCGCCTACGAAGAACTCCGCATCCGCATCCGCCCCATCGGCACGAACCGCTATCTCGTCACCGCCAACGGCCCCGCGACAGCCGCCGAAGCGATCGCGGTGCACGGCGAACCCGCCGCCTTCCGTGACCGGTGGGACGAGCTGATCTCGGCCGAGCTCGGCCTGTCCCCCATGGGCGAGCAGCACACGGTGGCGCAGCTCCAGGGTCTCGGCCGTGGCGTCTTCCGGCTGCTCTTCGGCGAGCGGAACCCGGAAGGTGTCGGCGCCTGCGTCGGCCTGGCGCTGGAGCGGGCCCAGCAGATGCGGCCCGCGCGCGGACTGCGGATCCGGTTCGACGTGCCGGAGGAGCTGCGTGACCTCCCCTTGGAGACCCTGTGCGCGCCGCCGGGGCAGCCGGAGCAGTCGATCGCCCTCAACAACGGTTATTCGTTGGTGCGTTCACTTCCCGGCGGCCCACTGGGCCAGCGGCTTCCGGAGCCCGCGGACGAGCCGAGCCTGATCCGGCTGCTCGTGGCCTGCGCTTCGCCCCTCGACGCGAGCCTGCCGCGCCTGCGCCCCGACGCCGAAGTGGCCGCCCTGCGCCACGAGTTGCCCGAGGTGGCCGTGCAGACCACGGTGCTCGAACGGGCCACGCGCAAGAGCCTGGAGACGGCCCTCGGCGCCCACTCGCCCCTGCCGACCGCCCTGCTGCTGATCGCGCACGGGACGTACGACCATGAACTCGGCAAGGGCGTGGTGGCCCTGGAGACCGAGGGCGGCGGCGTCGACCGCGTACCCGCCGACCTGCTCAGCGGGATCCTCCTGAAGGCACCGGGGCTGCGCCTCGTGGCGCTCAACCTCTGCTCCGGGGCGGACAGTTCGCTCGCCGAACCCTTCTCCGGGCTCGCTCAGGCGCTGATCGGCGGAGGCATGCCCGCCGTGGTGGCGATGCGGGGGCGGGTGAGCGACGTGTCGGCGGGGCAGTTCAGTCCTGAGCTGTTCAAGGGGCTCGCGGCGAACCGTACGATCGACGAGGCCATGGGCGCCGCGCGCCGCCGCATCTCGCATCTGCCGGGGCACACGGCCGTGGAGTGGGCGACGCCCGCGCTGTTCCTGCACGAATCCTGCCGCCAGGGCTGGCTGTTCAAGGCGCGCGAGGTGCGGGACGACGGCGGCGCCGTCGCCGACCCGCTGCGCGAGGGCGCGGACGCGCTGCTGGCCTTCCAGCGTCCCGTCGGGCACGTCGACTCGACGGTCCTGATCGGTGCGGCGCGGTATCAGCGCGATCTCGGGCAGTGGGCGCAGGTGCAGCGGATACTGCGGGCCGAGACCCGCCAGTTCGAGGGCGAGCAGCGGCGGCTGCGCGCGGAGGCGGCGTTCGAGCTCGCCTGGGGCGAGCTGGAGAAGCTGTGCGGTCTGCTGGCGGCCGAGCGGGACGCGGACGCCGCCGTCGAGCAGCTCGAGTCCCTCCGTGACGCGCTGCCCGACCCGGCGCCTGCCTGCCTCACGGCGGAGGTGGAACGGCTCCGGCGCCTCACGGGGCTCGCGGAGCAGGCGCGCGCCGCCGAGCGGGCCGGGGACTGGGCGGAGGCGATCGCACGGTACGAGGAACTGCTCACCGCCCACCCGGTGGGCCTCAAGGACACGACGTCCCGCCTCTCCACGGCCCGCGACGAACTCCACGTGGCCGAGGCCTTCGCCACCGCCGAGCGGGCCCGCGTCGGCGCCGACTGGGCGACCGCCACGGCCGCGTACGCCGATGTCCTCGCCCGGCGCTCCGACCACGGGGCCGCGGTGGCGGGCGCCGCGTACGTGGGGGGCCGCGTCGCGCAGGACGCCCGGGAGTGGGCCGCGGCGGAGGCGGGGTTCGCCGCGTGCCGGGGCCTCGCGGACTCCGTGGCTCGGGCGGCATACGTACGCGGGCGGGCGGCGGCCGAGGCGGAGGAGTGGGGGGTGGCGTGCGGGGCGTTCGCGGAGGCCGTGGCGGTGACGGACGCGGGGCCAGCTGCGGGGCCGGACGCGGGGCCGGACGCGGAGGCGAAGGCGCTTCACACGGCGAGCGGCAGCGAGCCGCCCCCCGCAGAAGCCCCCTGCCCCGGCCCTGACCTCACTTCCTGGCACGCCTACGCCACCGGCCGTGTCGCCGCGGCCGGGCGCACCTGGGCCGATGCCGTCGAGGGGTTCGCCGGGGCCGGTGACTTCCTGGACGGCGGCGTACGACTGCACTACGCGCGGGCGCGAGATGCCGCGGACCGTGAAGCCTGGCCGGAGGCGCTCGTCGAGCTGGAGGCCGCCGCGGCTCAAGGATGGGACGCGGAGCCGTGGTTGAGCGGGCTGCGGGAGCGGACGTACCAGGGGGTGCTGGACGCGGCGGGCGTCGGGAGCTGGGCCGACGCGCTCGCGGGCCTCGACCTGTTGCCCCCCGAGTACCGCGATGTGCGGCCACGCAAGTACTACGTCCAGGGCCAGTTGGCGGCCTCCGGAGGCGACTGGGTGAAGGCGGCGGACGCCTTCGCGGAGTGCGTGGCCGCGGGCCCGGCGCCGGCGGGCTGCGGGTTCGACGACGTCGACGCGCTGCGGACGTACGCCCAGGGGCGCCGCTGCCAGGACGAGTCGCGCTGGCAGGACGCGCTGGCCTGCTTCACCCACCTGTCGTCGGACCTCCTCGACGTGCCCGACCGTCTCCTGTACGCACGCGGCCGGGTCGCCGACGCCCGCGCGGAGTGGGCCGGGGTCATCGACGGCTTCGGCCGGCTGCCCGACACGTACGCCCACGGCGAGGTCCGCGACCGGCGCCGCTATGCGCGCGCCCGGGTCGCCGCCGAACTGCGCGGCGACTGGGGCGCGGTCCTGAGCCTGCTGGCCGACGTCCCGGACACGGGCCGCGCGGGAGCGGTCGGCGCCCTGCGCCGCAAGGCGGAGGGCCGCCTTGCGGAGGCGGCGGACGACTGGGCGGGCGCCTGCGAGATCTACGCTCGGGGGCTTCCGCCGGAGGGCGCCGAAGCGAGACAGAACGGCACCACCCACGAGAGCCCCCGCTACCTCCCCGCCCGCGCCGCTCCTGCTGAGGAGACCGGAGCGCGGGTCAGCGTGACCGCCCTCGCGCCCGACGCCAGCCCTGAACCTGAACCTGAACCCGAACCCGACCAAGAACCCCGTCACCTCCACCTCTACGCCCTCGCCCGTACCCACGAGCTCGCCGGCGCCTGGGGTGACGCTCTTCTCGGGTACGAGGCGCTGCCCGACAGCTGGGTCGATGTCGTGGTGCGGCGGCGGTACTCGCGGGCGCGAATCGCCGAGGAGGCCGCCGCGAGCGCCGTGGAGTGGCGTGCCGTCGTGGACGCCTTCAGCTCCGTCAGCTCCGGGAGCCCCGGGAGCGCCGAAGCCGGGCCCTTCGGGGACGCCGCCGCTCGGCGGCGGTATGCCCAGGTGCGGCTCGCCGAGGCCGAGGGGGACTGGAGCCGCGTGCAGGAGGAGGCCGCCGCGCTCGGGGAGCACCGGGACGCCGCCGCGCTCGGCGACTACGCGCGCGGACGCCTGGCCGACGCCCGCCAGGAGTGGCAGCAGGCCGTCGACGCCTTCCGGCGGTGTGCGGGGCACCGGGACGCGCGGGCCCATCTCGCGTACGCGCAAGGGAGGTTGCTGGAGGCGGGTGGGCGATGGAGCGACGCCGTCGCCGCGTACGAGCGGGCCGGTGGCGGCCTCGACCGGGCCGACGCACGATGCCGCAGGCTCCGGCGGCTGCTCGAACTGCTGCCGTGGGCGGACGGGCTCACCAGCGCTCCGCTCGTCGCTGATCCCTTCGCGTCCAGCGACCCGACGTACCCGTACTTCGCGCTGCGTGATGCGGGCGTCGACCCCGGCTCCACCATGGACGTCGTCAACGACGCCTCGTACACGCTCCTCGAACGCGGCGGCATGAAGTGGTCCGAGCGCGTCGCCTGGGACCGGCTGCGGCTTCCGGGGCGGCGGCTCCAGCTTGACGCGCTCCTGTACCGGTGGCACTCCCCCGCCGCGCTGCGCGACGCGATGGCCGGGCTCTCGCCGGACGAAGGGGCGGGGGCAGGGCTCCTGGGGGATCTGTGCGAGCGCTTCCCGCAGGACGCGCCCCTTCTCCTGCTGCTCGCCAGGGACCGGGAAGCCGCAGCCGCCGAGTGGGAGCGGCGGCTCGCGGCGGCGCCGGGCGACATGTCCGTCGTCCATGGGCTGGCCGCCGCCCGGCTCTGGCAGGCGCAGGAGCTGGAGCAGAGCGGGGCCTGGGAGCACGCCGTCACCGCCTGGGAGGCGGCGCTCGCCTACTGGGCGACACTGCTGAGTGACGACGACTACTGGGACGGCTGGCGCGCCGAACGGGCCGCCTGCTACGAACGTGACCTGCCGGGCGAGGACATGGCCCAGCTGCGCCTCGAACTGAGCCAGCATCTCTTCGGGCAGCTGTCCGCCTGCGAACAGCGCCACACCGAGCAGGAGCGTCCCGAACAGGCCGCCGCGTACCAGGAGTTGGCGGCACTGCTTGAAGCCGAACTGGGCGCGGCCCGCGTACTGAAGGACATGGGCGGCCTGCGCGACGTGCCCGGCGCGGGAGCCGCACCGCTCGCCTGCGGCCCCCGTTATCTGCGCCTGCTCCATCTGGAGGCACCGCTCGGCGCGCTCGCCGCCGCCCTGGACGCGGCGGCCGAGCAGGGCAAGGACCCCGGCGTCTACGCGGTACGCGAACTGCGCTGGGCCTTCTCGGAGTTGGCGCAGAGCTTCGTCCTCTCCGAAGTCCACAAGTTCGAGCCCGCCCTGCGCGCGCTGCCCGCCTTCGCCACCCTCACCACGCTGCCCGCCGACTGCGCGGGCCCCGCGTCGGGGGCCACGCCGTCCGAGCACATCGAGGGGTGCGCGCACTGCCAGGACTTCCTGCGGCGCAATCCCGCGTACGTGCAACTGCCCGAGCGGCACACCAAGTTCCTCCAGGACGGCGTAGAGCTGGCCGTCCGCGTGCGCCTCGCGCTCTCGCGCACCGCTCTGACCGACGGCGCGGGCGGCCTTGCCCGCGCCCTCGAGGAGTGGGCCGAACTCGTCCGCGTGTCCCGGCGCGGCGGGATGCAGGCGCGCAGCAAGAAGGCGGTGGTCGGCACGGTGCTCGGCCGCGTCGAGGCCCTGGTCGACCGGGGTGGCGCGCAGCGCGGCGACTGCCTGGACGAGGCCGTCACGCTCGTCGAGGCGGTACCGCCCGTCCTGCACCCGCTCGACCGTGAGCTGGTGGGCCAACTCAACGCCAAACTCTCGGCGTTGCTGTCCATGCGTGGCGTGTGGCGCGGCTACACCCGCACCAAGTACGGCATGCACTCCGACGCCTACGGAGCCGAGGCCGACCTGCGCCGCGCCCTGGCGCTCAACCCGGCGTCCAGCCACGCCCGCGACAATCTGGCGCGCGCCCTGGTCTTCACCCTCGACGCGCACACGCACACGATCCCGGGCCGCCTGAAGATCCTCCACGAGGCGCTCGGGCTCCTGGACGTGGGCCTCGGGCAGGCCCTGACGCACGGCTACCGCGAGACACTCGGGGAGGCGCTCGACGAGCTGGAGCGGCTCCTCGCCCGGGACCTCGGCGTGGACGGGCTGCGCGACCTGATGCGCAGCGACAGCGAGGAGACGCCACCAGAGGAGGGTGAACTAGCCGCCTGGGCAGGCTCGTTGACGGACCGCGCCGAGGAGTCGCTCCGCCGTGACGACATCCGGAGTGCCCTGCACCATCTGATCCGCGCGACCCGCGCCGACCCGACGAACAGCCGCATCCGGCGCGCCCTGCTCGACGCCGTCCAGCGCCGCCTCGACGCGCCGACGAACAGCGGCACCACGGACAGCGGCACCACGGACGGCGGCTCACAGGAAGGAGGCGAGGCACCATGATCAAGGACCCCGCGACGAGCTGGGACGGCGGCCCGTTCCCGTACGACGCGCTGGCCGACGTGGGCGTCACACCCCGGACGTCGCACGCCGACCTCCAGGACGTCTCCTTCGAGCTGCTCGCCCGGCGCCTGATGACGCCGGTCACCCAGCAGGCGTGGGACGAACTGCGCGTCGTACGCCGCCGGATGCTCGCCGACCTGCTCCTGTACGACGTGGACTTCGCGTCGGATATCCCTGCGGCCCAGGCGGCGCTCGACCGTGCGCTCGCCGCCGCCGAACGCTCCACAGGTCCGCCACCCGAATCCTCGCTCCCGGAGGAAACCGCGCGTCTCCTCGACGGCCTGATCACCTTCGACACCTGACATCCCCGCGACACCGAGGAGCCCGCCTCCGATGAGTACGCAGGACCCGCCCCCCGCCACGACGGCCACCGCCGCCCGCCTGGCCCACGAGAACTCCCTGGCGATCGCCGCGCGGGACGCGGCCCACCGGGCGCTGACCGAACAGCTGCTCCTGGTGCTCGCCGACACCCTGGACTCCTTCGACCGGCTGCTCGCCGAAGGCACGGCGGCCGACCCGCAGTCGTACCGCCGAAGCCTCGAACTGATCGCCCGGCAGCTGGAAGCGGCCATGACCGGACAGGGAGTCGAACCCGTCGGCCGGGTCGGCGAACGCGCCGAGCCCGCGATCCACCACGTCGCCGAGGTCCGGGCCGAGCCCGGCGCCGCGGACGACGAGGTCCTGGAAATCCTGCAGCGCGGATATCGATACCGGGGGCACATCCTGCGCGCCCCCCGGGTAGTTGTCGCCGTGAACGGCGACGCCGAGCAGGGAACGGAGCGTTCATGAAGGCCATCGGCATCGATCTCGGCACCACGAACAGCGCGGTCGCCGCCCACGATCCGCACCGCGGGGACATCGCGGTGCTCACCAACAGCAAGGGCGAGCGGCTCACCCCGTCCGTGGTGGGCCTGGCCCGGCAGGACCGCCCGCACCAGCCACTGGTCGGCGAGGACGCGCTGAACTGGGCGATCAGACAGCCCAAGGACACGGTGGTGTCCGTGAAGCGCCTGATGGGCCGGGACTTCGCGGACACCTCGGTGGCCGAGGCGCGCGACAGGCTGAGCTACGAGATCGTCCCGGGACCGGCCGACGATCCGCGGGCGCACGTGGTGCTCGGCGAGAAGACGCTGCCGCCCGCCGAGATCTCCCGGATGATCCTGGAGAGGCTCGTGCAGGACGCGACCCGGACCCTGGGCGAGCAGGTCACGCACGCCGTGATCACCGTGCCCGCGTACTTCCGTGACGCCCAGCGGGCCGCGACCCGTGAGGCCGCCGAGCACGCGGGCCTGGTGGTGAAGAAGATCGTGGACGAGCCCACGGCCGCCGCCGTCGCCTTCGGCCTGCACAAGCCGGACGGCGAGCGCAGCCGGGTCCTGGTCTACGACCTGGGGGGCGGCACCTTCGACATCTCGGTCCTGAACGCGGTCAAGGACCGGGAGGGCAACAGCCAGTTCCAGGTGCTGCGTTCGGCGGGTGACATCTGGCTCGGGGGTGACGACTTCGACCTCGCCATCGTCGAGCGGATCATCCAGTGGATGCGGGACGAGCACCAGGTCGATCCGTCGGGCGACAAGGCGTTCCTGTTCCAGGCGAAGAAGGCGGCCGAGCGCGCCAAGCGGGAACTGAACGACCTCGACGAGACGTACATCGTGATCCCGGCGGCCCACCACAGCGAGAAGGGCGTCCTCGTCGACGTCGAGATGACGCTCTCCCAGGGCGAGTTCCACGCGATGATCGCGCCTCTCGTGTCGCGGACGATGGACGTGGTGACGCAGACGCTCGGCCGCTACGAACTCACGCCCAAGGAAATCTCCGACGTCCTCCTGGTGGGCGGCGGCACGCTCACCCGGCCCGTCTACGAGGCGGTCGAGGCGTACTTCGGCAAGGAAAAGGTCCGCAGGAACATCAACCCCATGGAGTGCGTCGCCTTCGGAGCGGGCGTGCTCGCTGAGACCCTCGACGGCGTGGAGTGCCCGGACCCGGAGTGCGCGAAGGTCAACGAAGACTCCGCGCAGACCTGTGAGGACTGCGCGGAGAGCCTGGTCAACGCCCGCCCGGTCGGCTCGACGGGGCTCTACGAATCGACGCCCATGGCGATGGGGATCGCCGCGGTCAAGGGCTCCCAGCGCGACGTGTTCGTCGAGATCATCCCGGCGGGCTCCCCCTATCCGCTGCCCGAGCCGCGGCAGCGGACCTTCCACGCGACCGACAGCCGCCGCATCCGCGTCCCGGTGTACGAGGGCGACAGCCGGGTGGCGAGCGAGAACCACGAGCAGGGCGTGGTCGAGTTCGACCTGCCGCAGGAGATCGAGATCAACCGGCACGTGGACGTGTCGTTCAACTACTCCGCGGACCGCATCATCACCGTACGGATCAGTGTGCGCGGCACGGACATGACCCTGGAGGCGACCCCGAACCGGGAACGGCCGAGGACGCCGCCCCCCGAGACGGGCGCGGAGGTCGACAGCCATGTGCTGCGCGAGGAGTTGGGGTACGCGGAGCGGGAGGCCGACCACTTCCTGAAGCGGTACGGCACGTACATCGAGCCGGTGCAGGCGATGAAGGTGCGCCGGGACATCGAGCAGGCCCAGCGGGCGGCGGCGATGGGCGACAGCGGCGAGTACAAGCGGCTGACCGAGCTGCTGCTCGACGACGTGTTCCACCAGTGCGGTCTGGCCAGCCAGTTCCGGCAGGCCGAGCTGGCCTCGGAGGGCGCGCCGCCGGACACGGTGCGGCAGATCAACGAAGCGGTCGACTTCGTCAAGCAGGCCCACCGGCAGGGCAATCGGGTGCAGACCGCGCAGCAGGCCCGCAACCTCCGCAGCCTGGTGGCGGTGGCCCAGTCGGAGCGCCGGGTGCAGTCGCTGCCCGACCGGCCCGACTACGGCGGCATCCTCCAGGTCGGGGAAGACACGGTCGACGGATGACGTCAGCGGTGGAGCGCGCCTCTGTGTGCCTCGGGCTCGACTTCGGCAGTACAGGCCTGCGCGCGCTGTTCGCGCTGCCGGGAGCGCCCGCGCGGCGGCTCGAAGCAGCGGCGGGCGACTGGCCGTGGCTGCTGTGCGAGCCCGCCCCGGCGGGCGTCCTGCCCGTCGCCTTCCCGAGCCTCAAGAGCCGGGTCGGCAGCGGGCGGCCCGTCCGGGCGCAAGGAGCGTCGTTCCCGCCGGAACAGCTGGTGGCCCGGATGCTGCGGATCCTGCGGGAACGGGTGGAGACGGAGACGTCGGGGACGGTCACGCAGACCGTGATCAGCGTGCCCGCGTTCTACCGGTCGGCACAGCGTTCGGCCCTGCGGGACGCGGCGCGGGACGCGGGGCTCGCGCCGGTGCGACTCATCAGCGACGCGATGGCCGCGGTCGTCGGGCACGCGTCGGAGCGGGAGAACGGCACCTTCCTCGTGTACGGGATGGGGTACGAGGGGTTCGAGATCGGCCTGGTCCGCGGTGTGCGGGGGCACTACCGCGCGCTCGGCCACGAGGGTGCGACCACATCGGGCGGGCGCGCCTTCGACGGGGAGGTCCTCGCGTCGGCGGTACGGCTGCTGCGCAGACACCGGGGTCCCGGCTCCGTGACGGGCGTGGACCCGGAGGTGTGGCTCGCGCTGCGGGCGCGGGCGCAGGAGGCACGGGAGGCGCTGAGCACGCCGGGAAGCGCGGGGGCCGCCGAGCTCTCCCTGGACGTGGGCACGGGGCCGCCGCTGGAGGTGCGGATCACCCGGCCCCATCTCGACACCTTCCTCGCCCCGCATGTGCGCCGCACGGTGGACCGTGCGCGCTCGCTCCTCGACCAGTCGGGGATGACACCGGCCGACGTCGACACGCTGCTCCTGACGGGCGGCAACTCCCTGATGGAGCAGGTCGGTTCGGGGGTCGCGGAGCTGGGCGGCCACCGGGTGCAGGCACCGCCCGAGCTGCTCGCCCTGGGGGCGCTGAAGCACGCGGTGCGACTCGCGGGCGGGGCCGCCGGGGCCGCCGCGCTGGAAGAGGGGCCGCTGCAGCCCGCCGACCCTGCCGACGACACGCTCTCGGACGCGCCCGCCCTGACGGCGACGCTGGTCGGGGGCGCGGAGACGCCACCGCGGGGAGAGGTGGAGCGGGCCCGCGCGCTCGCGGGGCAGGGGCGCACGGAGGAGGCGGTGGCGCTGCTGCGGGGGGTCGTCGCGGAGGCGGGCGCGCTGCTCGACACGCTCACGTCGAAGGCCGGGGAGCCGGTGGTCGGGGACCCGACGGTCCGGGTGCCGGTGGGCGGGGATCCGGTTGCCGTCGAGCCGGAGACTCCGCCTCCCGCCGACCGGGTGGCGCTGCGCCAACTCGCCCGCGCCGAGCATCTGTTGGAGCTCGCACGGTACGACGAGGCCGTGCAGGCCTCGCACGCGGCGTGGCTCGGAGCGGCCACCAAGGCCGCCGGGGCCGACGTGCTCGACGCGATGATCGACGTGCACTGCGCCGCCGCGATGGCCGACACCTCACCCGGGCACTTCCCCGACGCCGAACGGTGGCTGCGGTGCGCGTACAGCCATGACCCGACGAGCGAACGCGTGCGCGGGCTCCTCGCGGAGCGCACCTACCGGCACGCGGTCGAACTACAGCGCCTCGGCGGACGCGATGAGGCGATTGAGGCCCTGGGGAAGTGCCTCACATGGAATCCTGAACACGCCGATGCCGAGGCCCTGTTGCGGCGGTTGAACCGCGACGGGAGGAACCGGCGAGGCCCGAGAGCAGGGGGAAGCGTTTGACGCCCGCAGAACTGCTGGACAAGCAGAAACTCATCGATGAGTTGCAGCGTCTGGCAGCCCATCCATCGCTCGCACCCCGGTCGGCCGAACTGACCGTACTGGCGAAGGACTTGAAACCCGCACACCAGCTGGACCGGTGGGCCGAGGTGGACCTCGTGGACGCCTACGTACGCCCCGAGAGCGTGCTCACGCCGCCCACCGGGCAGGCCGGGCGGCACGACGGCCGCCTGGAGGCAGCGCTGGGGATCCTCGTGTTCATCCCGCTCCTGGTGACGTGGTTCGGGCTGCGGGAGGCGGTGCGGGCGTACGGGGAGCTGAGCAAGGAGGACCCCAAGGAGTCGACGCGGCCCTTCCTCCAGCTGTGGCAGTCCGGCTTCGGCGGACATCTGTCGGCCCTCGGCCGCTTCGAGAACGTGGCGTTGATGGCGGTGCTCCTGATCGCCCTCCTCGTCCTGCTCTCGGTGTGGCACGCGCGGGTGAGGGCGCGTACGGACCGGGAGGAGACGGAACAGCAGGGCGAGCGGGAGCGGCTCCTGGCCGAGCTCGCCTCCGTCCTCACGCGTACGCAGATGGTCCTCGCCCCGCACCGCAGCGCTTCGCCCCAGCAGTTCACCTCGGAGCTGACCAAGGCGGCCACCCAGATGCGGCAGCTCGCGTCGAAGGCGGAGACCAGCCACAAGGCGCTGACCGGCACGACGACGACGGTGAGCAGGTCCATCGACGCGCTGAAGGCCGCGGCGGACGCGCTGACCCTCGAAGTACCGAAGCTGGGCGCCGCGGCGTCCCGCATCGAGCAGACCTTGCTCGACGGCCGGAAGGCGGCGGCCAAGGCGAGCGCCGCCGACGCGAACGCGGCACGCGACATCGCCGACCGCGTCAAGACGGCGGGCGACACGGTCGAGTCCTCCCTGAAGTCCCTGATCGCCGCCCAGCAGTCCCTCGTCACCAAGTCGGAGACGGTGGCCGCGGCCACCGACCGGGCCTCGCAGGCACTGGTCGACAGCACGGGGCGCACGGGCGACGCGGTGGACGGGATGCGCGAGGCGACGGAGCGGTGGGACGCGGCGGCGGCGCACTGGCAGGACGCGGCGGCACGGCTCGACGCACGGATCGGGGCGCTGGTGGGGGCGTCGGGCCTGCCGGGCACGCCACCGACCGTGCCCGCGCCGGCGTCGACCCTGCTGGGAACACCGACCGTGCCGGCGTCGGCCGGAACGGCGGGGAACGGACACGGCTGGGGCGGTGGCGCGAACGGAGACCCGGCCGCTGGGTACGGCCCCTCCGGGAACGACGGCCTGCCGTACGGCGGCACGACGGGCAACGGCACGCCGTACGGCGGCGGTACGGCGACCGGCGGCACGGCGGGCAGTGACGCCTGGAGCGGCGTCGACGTCGGCGTCGACGCGGCCGGCGGGCACACCGCCGACGGACAGACCGGCGATCGACAGGCCCCCGACGGTCACACCGCCGACGACAGTCTCCGCAGCGAGGCGACCCGTGCCCTGCCCGCCCGGGGACGTCGCATCCCCTCCCCCGCGGAACCCGTCGACTCACCGCCGCGCCCACCGCGCCAACCGCCCGGCGGAGGTGACGCGTGAGCCGACCGCGACGCCGGGGGCGGATCAGCGTGGTCGTCCTCGCGGGGTGGCTCTTCGCCGATCTGCTCCTCGTGCTCGCCCTGGTGTCGATGGCCGACCGCCCCGACCCCCTGGCCGACCGCCCCAAGGCGTCCGAGCGGAAACCGAAGCCGTCGCCCTCCACGTCCAAGCCCCCCGCGGGCCCCCGCTCGGTGGAGCTGGAACCGGAGGAGTTCCGGGTCAAGGGCGCGGACAAGGGCGATCTGGCCCGGCAGATCCACAAGAACACCGGGAAGTGGGCGGGGCGGGAGGCAGCACTGGTGCTGACGTTCGGCGGCTCCAGGAACGGCGAGGCGTACGCGCATCGCGTCAACTCCGCACTCAACAAGGGCCGTTCGGACATGTTCACGAAGAAGACGGCGACGGACGACTTCCACAAGCTGGGCGACCCCGCCTCGACGGCGACGGTCAGGGTGTACTTCTACACGACGCCGGGCGGCTGACCGATGACGAGCTGGCGACCCGGCGCACGCCCGCCGGACGACGGCGGCGCCTCCGGGCTCCCGTTGCCGACGCTGCCCGCCTTCCCTGCGATGCGCGGCTACGTCCAACTGCACGCGACGTTAAGGAAACTCGGCTTCCGCCACGCCGCGGACGCCCTCCGAGCCCCGGCCCCCGCGCCCGCTTCGGGACAATCGACGGAGGCGCTGTTCGGCACCCTGCCGAAGGCCGAGACCGACGACGGCTTCCGCGTCCTCGACGGCCTGTGGTTCCCCGCACGCGGCGGCCTGTGGCAGCGCGTCGATCTGGCGTACGTCCAGGAGTCACGCGACCGGTGGATGTCTTCGGCGCACGCGCGCGCCATGGACGTGGCCGCCGTCGTGGACGTCCTGGAGACCGTCGTACGCGACGACCCGATGGGCCTGCGCCGCATCGTCCTGTGGGAACTGTGCTGCCGACTGAGCGACGGCACCGCGGAGCACGGCCCCCGGCCCACCCACGCGCCGCCCGCCGCCGCGCACGCCGTCGCCCTCGGCGTGCACCGCGCCGAGGCGGGGCCGCTCGTGGACGCCGTCGCCGCCGTCCGCTTCCCGGCGGCAGGCGATGCCCGGGACGCGGCCGAGACCCTCAACGACATCTGGCCCGGCACCAGGCTGCGCGAGGCCGAACGCCTCGCACACCTCGTCCCTCCGGCGCCCACGGACCACGTGCTGGCCGCCCTGCTCGACACTCTCCACGCCCGCTCCACCGCCGTACGTCAACTCACCCTTACAGCGGAGCAGTTGACGGATCGCGGTGACCTCCGTGGCGCGGCGGCCGCCTGGCTCGGCGCCCTGCGGCAGGCCCGCGACGACGTGGACGCGCGGGCGGGCCTCCTCCGCGTCGCCGCGCTCCTGGCCGACGAGCCGTCCGCCCCGGTGGAGTCGGAGGTGACGGCCGTCGTCGACGACCGGACCCTACGACTGTCCTGGCGCGCCCCGGTCCGCGGCGGGGGCACGGTCTCGTACCGCGTGCTCCGGTACGTCGAGGGCGCGCCCGAGCTCGCCGTAGAGGTGTCGGACGACAGCGCCCTCACCACGGTCGACCTCGATCCCCCCACCGGACGCCCCCTGCGCTACGCCGTGTTCCCCGTCCGCGGGGACCGCATCGCCGGGGTGCCCCGCGTCACCCCGCAAGTACTGCTCACTCCGGACGTCTCGGAGCTGCGCGCCGAAGCGGTGCCGGACGGCGTGCGGCTGCGGTGGCGGCCGGACCCGTCGGCCCTGGAGGTCAGCGTCGTACGGATGGCCGAGGGCGAAGACGGCCCGCCGCAGCACGTGTTCTGCGAGCACGACCGGCTCCTGGACGCGCCGCTGACCGTGGGCCGGTACGTCTACGAGGTCCGCTGCGCCTACCCGGGGCCCGGCGGCCGTCTCGTCTGGTCACCCGGGCGCACCGTCACCACCCGCGTCGACCGCTGGCCCTCACCGGTGGATGAGCTCACCGTCCGGCGCCTCGACGACGGCCGCGTACGCATCGCGTGGCGGCCGCCCGCCCGGGGCGATGCCCACCTGGTGCCGTGGTTCGCGCACCCCCTGCCGCCGGGCGCGGACGTGTCCGAGCACGTCGGCCGCCTCGCGTCGCCCGACGGCGCGCCGCCGACCTGCGCCGACGTGCTGCCGCCGCCCCGTGAGCGGCTGCGGATGACGGCCGTGAGCGTGCTCGGCGACCGCGCCGTCTCGGGGCCGAACATCGTCGTCGAACGCCAAGGGGAGGTACGGGACCTGGCGGTGCGGCGGGTGGCCGCCGACCGTGCCGAGCTGCGGTTCGAGTGGCCCGAGCCCGCCGTGCTCGCGCTCATCACCTGGGAGGACGGCGTGCGGGGCGGTGAGCAGCGCGTGGCGCGCAGCCGGCACGTCTCGGGCCGGGCCGTGGCGCTCCAGGTCTCCCCTGCGGAGTGCCGGTTCACCGTGACCGCGCTGCCGCGGCCGGATGCGGTGGCCATCGCGGCACCATCCGCCGAGGCCGTGCTGCCCGCAGCGCCGCCACCGGTGCCGGTGCTGCCGCCGGCGCCCGCCCCGTGGTGGCGGGCCTGGTGGGGACGGTGGCGTGCGAAGCAGCCGCCCGCTGCCACCAGGCCCTGACCCCCGCCCGCTCCCACCAGGCCCTGAACTCCCAGACCCTGACGTCCGCCTCCGCCCTAGTCCTTGACCTCCGCCTCCGCCCCGCCCCCGAACTCCAGCAACAGCCCGGCCCGCAGCGCGATCGTCCGACCGGGCTCCACGTCCCGCACGGTCCCGTCGTCCTTGCGCGCGGTCCACACGTCCTTGGTGTGGTTGGTGAGGCCGAACCTGCCCGGGTTCTGGGGGTGTGCGGTCACCTCGCCCACCACGGCCCGGAAGTCGTGCCGGTCGGGGTACTCGACCAGGTGGTGGGCGTAGACGCGCGCGCTCGGGGCGAGCCTGATGCCGCGCCGGGTACGCAACGTCCCCGTACCGGTGACGAGTTCGAGCCGCGGCGGAAGCACCAGCGTGCGGCTGCACTTCCAGCAGTCGGGGGCCGCGCCGTCCGGCTGTGTGAGGTTCTGCTTGCCGCAGGAGCCGCATTGGGTGATGGCGTCGAGTACCTGGCTCAGGGCGTCGCACCACTGCGACTCGCGCACCCGCTTGACCGGGGTCCGCACCCCCTCCGTGAAGGTACGGATGAACAGGTCACGCAGGATCGGCGGCAGCGCGCCCCAGGTGGCGACCACGGTCGGCTGCTCGCCGGGGTCGGGGCGGTTGCGGGTGTCGGACGGGTCGTAGATGAAGACCGGATCGGTGCCGTACAGGCGCCGCTTGGCCGCCTCGTCCATGCAGCGGATCTGCAGGGCCTGCGCGCCGTTGAACGGGTGGTCGTTCATCAGGAGCAGGAAGAGCAGGACGGCCAGCGAGTGCAGGTCGGTCTGTGTGCCGGGCTGCGCCCCCTTGTCGCGGCGGACCAGCTCGGGTGCCATGAAGTCCATCGTCCCGGCGACCGCGGCGGACTCGCCCTCCACCACCGCGTTGTCGTTGTCGCACACCAGGACGTCCCCGGTGCTCGGGTCGAAGAAGATGTTGCCCCAGTTGATGTCGCGGTAGGCGATGCCTCTGGAGTGCAGCGACCGGTAGGCCTCGACGGTGTGCAGCGCCACGGTGACCAGCGTGCGCATCGTCGCGGCGGACACCGAGGGGTCGCGTCGGAACAGCGCGGGCAGGTCTCGGAAGCGCGCGGGCCGTACGTCCATGAGGTAGCCGAAGCCCGGTTGGCTGCCCTCCGGGTCCAGGACGATGGCGGTGGGCCAGAGGAAGCGGTCGTCGCTCCAGCCGCGCGCGATGAGCCCTTCGAGGATCTGCCGCTGGCGGGCGTCGGCCAGCTGCGGGTAGTACCACTTCAGCGCGCGATCGCCCTGCGGCGTCGTCACGCGGTAGACCTCGCCCTGGCCGCCGGAGCCGAAGAGCTCGGCCACCTTGACCTTCTCCCCCGACTCGGCCACCAGGGTCTTTCCGGCGGCGAGCATCCCGTTCACCATGCGGTTCCTTTCTCGGCTTCCTGTTCGGCTGAGCGGTCGACCGAACCGTCGACCGAGCCGTCCCTCACGTTTTCGGGCTCAGCGGGTGCCGTGGCCGCCAGAGCGCCCACGAACGTCGTGTCGTCACCGGAGTACTTGGCGGCGCGCTCCAGCCAGTCCGCGAGCTGCGCCTGCACCGCGGGCACGCCCTGTCCCGCGGCGCGCTCGGTGACGCCGGTGGCGAAGTCCAGGAATCCCTGGTGGTCGGCGAAGCTCTTGGAGAGGCCGTCGGTGGAGATGAGCACGGCCGGCGGCGCGCCCCCGGTGAAGGGCTGCCAGTGCGAGCGCATCTTGCGCCAGGGCTCCGGCTCGCACAACGAGTCCGTCTCGTCCCCCATGTCGGGCCCCGTCGAGAGCGGCGTGTGCGGGGTGCCTTCCGCGTCGACGAGGACTATGTCGCCGTCGCCCAACTGCCAGCAGAAGAGCATGCGTTCGGTGAGGACGGCACCGATGAGCGTGCTCCCGTACACAGCGAGGTCCGGCGCGGCGCCGCCCGCACCCGGCAGCAGGCGTCGGCCGTGCGCCGGGGAGTTGCAGTCGTGCAGCAGCGCCCGCTCGCGCCAGCGGTGCGCCACTTGCTGCGGCAGCCTGCGGGCCTCGGCGCGCAGGGCGGTCCAGCCCGTCGCGTCGGCGCCGACACGCACCACTTCCCGCGCGAAACCCTCCGCGCACGCGGTGAACTCCTCCACCGCCCACCAGGAGCCGAGGTCGCTGCGGAAGTGGGCCGCGGAGCCATGGCCGTCGGCGACCGTGAGCACCGCGGCACGCCCGTCCGCGACGGAGAGGGCGCCGCAACTGTCCTGGCTGTACTTCTTGCCGACTCCCTTGACCGTCGCACCGAGCAGGGCCCAGCTGTCGGTCGCGGGCCGGGCCCATGCCGGTGTGGAGGGCCCGCTCACCAGATGTCGTCTTCGTCGCCCTTGGTCAGCGGCGTCGGCCCGAGGGGAGGCGCGGGCTTGGCGTCCTCGACCGTCGGCGTCGACGCCTCCTTCACGACGGCCGTCGACATCCAGCGGATGGCAGCGGCGAGCTGTCGGGGGTTCTTGGCCTGCAGCGGCTCCAGCTCGGGGTTGCCGAGGAACTCCTTGAGCATGCTCTTGTCCGCGTCGTCCCCGATGGCCACCGCGACACGTACTGCGCGCTTGCCCCAGGGCGTCGCGTCGATCTCGCGCAGGCCCGCGCGCCAGTCGTCGGTGGGCTGCCCGTCGGAGGCGAGCGCGAGCACCGGGGGCAGCGCGCGCTGCGGCATGGGCGGGGTCTGCAGCGCGCCGGCCGCGAGCTTGAACCCGGCGCCCATGTCGGTGCCGCCGTACGTGTGCACGTCCTCCCAGGCGAACCGGTCCACCGGGGTCGGCTCGCTCACGTGCCAACTGGCGCCGCTGGCAAAGGAGATGGCACGTACGAGGAGTGAGGCGGCCGGGTTGGACTCGGCCGCCTGCTGCATCTCGGGGATGGCCTCGCGGATGGCGAAGTTCAGTTCGCCGATCTTGCCGTTCACGCCCATGGAGCCCGAACAGTCGAGCATCCAGATGAAGTGGACGGGGCGGTTCGCCATACTGCCGCCGGGGAAGTTGTCGGCGGCTTCACCGGACTGGGCGGTGACGCTGGTCTGGCTGGTCTTCCTCACGCTGGTCCTCTCGCGCGTAGGCGGGTCGGTGGCTTGGGTGGGGTGGTGTGGTTCTGGCTCTGGTGCGTGTGCGTGGTGCTGGTGCGTGTGCGTGGTGCGTGCGTGCTTCCGGTGTGTGCTTTGGCGTGCGGTCCGAGGCCCGGTCAGTGGCCACAGCCAGGACCGTTGCCGTGGCCATGGCCATGGACGTGGACGTGGCCGGGACCCGACCCCGGCGTCGGCGGCCCTTGCGCCCCCGCCTGCCGACTGCGCCAGGCGTTCCACTCCTGGACCCGCTGCGAGCCCCGCCCGTGCGGCTGCCGGGCGATCTCCGTGGCGATCTCGCCGAGCGTCCAGTCGTTCAGATGCGGCACGACGGGGGCGAGGACGCGGGTCAGCAGCTCGTCGGCGACCCGCTGCCACACCATCGTGATCCGGGGCCCCTGCCGGGGGCGCCAGACGTGGTAGAGCGCGGCGATCTCGGCCGGCTGGCGGGGCAGTTCGCGGATCAGCCGTTGCCGAGCGCCCTCGTCGAGGAGGTACTCGCGATAGGGCCGAAGGACGTCGTCGCCCGTGCCCATCAGGAACTCCAGCGACGGCCGATGGCACAACTCGACGGGCGACGCCCCGGCGAACCCCCGGCCGACCCACGCGCCCGTCCCTTTCAGCAGGACGTCACCGAGCGGCGACGCCTGCCGGAACTGGACGCGGACACGGTCGACGGCAAGGCGCAGCGGCATGCGGCCCTCGGCGAACTCATATGACGTCAGGAGGAGTTCGGCCGTGGCGCGCTGCAGCGCGGTCAGCTGCCCCGTCGCCCGCAGGTCCCGGGCGAACGCGACGAGGTCGCCGTCGACCCGCTCCGGCGATCTGAGCAGGACGGCGAGCGGGACGACATAACCGGCCTCCACGATCATCCGTGTCGGGCAGGCGCGGGCGAGCTCCGCCAGATCGGCGATGTCGGGCTGCGTGCCTCCCCACACGATCCGCCACAGCCGCTTCAGCGTCCCGGGGTCGGTCACCTCGCCGCCCGGCAGCAGTTCCGTCAGCGCGGCGAAGAGCCGGGCGCCCCGCAAGCAGTGCGGATGCCGCCGGAAGCGGGCCCCGGCTTCGGCGAGCCGGAGGAACAGCGGCGCCTCACCGGCCTCGACGCGCCGCCGGAGCCACTCCCCCTGGGGGGAGTTGGCAAGGTCCCGGAGTTTGCTGAGCTTGCCCTCGGTGACGCCATCGGCGAGCAGGTTCAGGACCTGCCGGTTCAGGCCCGCGTGGCCGAGCGACTCCAGGACCTCGACGGACTCCGCGCACGCGCGCCGCCCGGGGTTGAGCAGCGCGTTGGCGAGCCGTTCCGTCGCCTTGTCCAGGCCACGCCCCGCGTCCACGCCCAGGGCGAGCGCGAGCCGCAGTGGTTCGGTCCAGGTGCCGACGGGCTCGCGCAGGGTGCGCCGCAGCACGTCGTCCGCACGGCCGCCGAGCTCACCGCGCAGCCGCTGCCAGGCCTCGGCACCCAGCGGGAGGCTCTCGCAGACGGCGAGGTCGGGCAGTGTGCCCTGCTGCTCGGCCACTGCCGCGTAGTGCCGGACCAGGGCGAGGGCGAGCGGTTCGGCCGCTGCCGGGTCTTCGGCACCGAGCGCGCGACAGAGTCCGTACAGCTCGTCGACGAGCGGGCTGTCGGCGCCCTCCTCCGCCACGGAGGCGGCATGGGCGCGCACGATGTCCCGGCGGGCATCGCCGGACATCGTCGTCAACGTCCGTACGTCCAGGGTCGGGTGGGTCAGTGCGAACGGGTCGTCGTCGGCCCCCGGTTCCGGCGGTGTGCCCTCGATCCACTGCCGGGCGGTCACTTCGGCCCAGGTGTCGGGCATCGGCGTGCTGCCCTGGCCGCCCACGCCGTCGTGCACGCGATAGAGGTGGTCCAGCGTCGGCCCGTCGAAGCGGTCGAAGTCCGCGTCCGGGCCGATGCCGAGGATCTGCTGCGGCGCGCGCCGCGGCTCCGTGGTCCATGTGCTGAACGTCAGCGAGGCGGCGTACGCAGCGGGCAGCGAGGCGCAGGCGAGGGCGACCCAGTGGGCCACGGTCCGCGCATCGTGCTCGGCGACGACGATCTGTCGCCCGGCCCGCTCGTCGAACAGGCGGCGTACGTCGGCGAGGAAGGGTTCGAGGCGGGACGCGTGCTCGCGGGCGAAGGCGGTCAGGCCTTCGGGCGCCACGTCCTCCAGGGGCGAGGGGAGTTCGGCGTGGCTGTCCGCGTACGCGACGTCGACCCGCGGCCCGGCGACGGTGCTGCAGAGCAGGCCCGCGCCGTCCGGGAGTCTGCTGCGGCTGAGGCCCTGGCGGTGCCCGACGGCCAACACGAGGGCGGCCAACTCCATTGATTCAGGGGGCTGTTCCTTCTCCTGCTCCTGTGGTCCCGCCGGTGCGGGGATCAGACGGACGGATCCGGTGTCCGGCTCCTCGTCGAGCCGGTAGCTGAGGCGGCGGATGGCCATGCCACATTGTGACCACCCGCGCGCTCCCATCGCAGGCCGTCCGCCAAGTTTTCACCTTCCCCGGGAAGCACTCGGCTTCCTGTTGAGGCGCTCGGCTCATCGCGCGCTCCGGGGCCGCCGCGCACCCTTGCGGTACCGACGGGTTGGGGCCACCGTGGTCCCGGGCCGCCACGAACGGCCCTTTCCTCACGGTGATCGGAGTCGACGTGGCACCCTCCCCCTCCTCCTCTTCCTTCCGGCTCCCCCACGCGCTCCTGGGCGACGGCCCCCACAAGGTGATCGCCGTGCACGGCTGGTTCGCCGACCGCTCGGCGTACGCGCCGGTGGCGGTGGACCTGGACCTCGACGCGTTCCAGTACGCGGTGGTCGACCTGCGCGGTTACGGGGAGGCGAAGAACGCCGTCGGCACGTACACGACCTCCGAGGGGGCCGCCGATGTGGTCGAGCTCGCGGACCGCCTCGGCTGGGACCGTTTCTCGCTGATCGGCCACTCCATGGGCGGCTCCGTGGCCCAGCGGGTCGTGACGATCGCACCGCACCGGGTCCGCAGACTGGTCGGCGTCTCCCCCGTGCCCGCCTCCGGCCTCGACCTCCCGCCGGACCAGTGGGAGCTGTTCGCCGAGGCCGACCGGCTGGCGGGCAACCGCCGGGCGATCATCGACATCACCACCGGCGGCACACGGCCCGCGGCCTGGCTCGACCGGATGGTGGAGCGCTCGCTCGACGTCAGCGACGCGAAGGCGTTCCGTGCCTGGCTCGACTCGTGGGCGCGCGAGGACTTCCACGACCGGGTCGAGGGCTCGACCGTGCCGGCGCTCGCGGTGGTCGGGGCGCTGGATCCGGCGCTCGGAGCGGATCTGATGCGCAGCACCTGGCTGCGCTGGTTCGCGCGCGCCGAACTGACCGAACTCCCCGAGGCGGGCCACTACGCGATGGACGAGACGCCGCTCGCCCTCATCCGCACCATGGAGGACTTCCTGCGGAAGGACGTCGAGCGCGGCAGCGGCTCATGAGCGCACAGGTGTCTCCTGGTGCGGGCAGCGAAGTCGCTTCTCTGTCCGGCGGTAATGAACTCACCGCTGTGCCGGATGTGTTCGACCCCAGGCAGTACGCCGACGGGGTGCCGCACGACCGCTACCGCGTACTCCGCGACCGGCACCCCGTGGCCTGGCAGGGGGAGCCGCAGGTGCTCGACTGGCCTGCGGGACCCGGCTTCTGGGCGGTGACCCGGCACGCGGACGTCGTCCGTGTGCTCAGGGACTCCGCCGCCTTCTCCTCCCACCTGGGCGCCACCCAGATCCGGGATCCCGACCCGGACGACCTGCCGTTCATCCGCCGCATGATGCTCAATCAGGATCCGCCCGAGCACGGCGCGTTGCGGCGTCTGGTGAGCCGCGCCTTCACGCCCCGGCGCGTGGAGCGCTTCGAGTCCCTGGCCCGCGACCGGGCCCGCGCCCTGCTCGCCTCCGCGGCAGGCCTGGCACGCGACGGGGACGGCACCTGCGATCTCGTCGCCGACGTCACCGACGATTACGCGCTGCTCAATCTCTCCGATCTGCTCGGCGTGCCCGAGAGCGACCGAGGCCTGCTCCTGCACTGGACACAACGCGTGATCGGCTACCAAGACCCGGACGAGGCCGGTCAGATTAAGCTCGGCCCGGACGGAAAGCCGCTCAACCCGCGCTCGCCCGCGATGCTGCGCGACATGTTCGGCTACGCGCAGGATCTCGCGGCGCACAAGCGCCGCGTGCCCGCCGACGACATCATGACCACCCTCGCGACCGACCCCGAACTGACCGCGCCGGAACTGGAGATGTTCTTCTTCCTGCTCACCGTCGCGGGCAACGACACCGTACGCAGCGCGGCGCCCGGTGGTCTCCTCGCGCTCGTCGAGCACCCGGACGAGTACCGCCGCCTGCGCGAGGGCGATGTCCCGCTCGCCACGGCGGTGGACGAGCTGCTGCGCGTGCACCCTCCCGTGCTGACCTTCCGACGGACGGTCACCCGTGACACGGAGCTGGCCGGCCGGTCCGTCCGCGCCGGGGACAAGGTGGTCGTCTTCCACGCGTCGGCCAATCACGACGAACGTGTCTTCGCGGACCCGCACCGCGTCGACCTGTCCCGCTCGCCCAATCCCCACGTCTCGTTCGGCGAGGGCCCGCACGTCTGCCTGGGCGCACATTTCGCGCGCCTGCAGCTCCGCGTCCTGTACGGGGAGTTCCGCGCCCTGAGGACCGCGCCGCTCGAAGCGGCGGGCCCGCCACGCCGGCTGGTCTCCAACTTCATCAACGGGTTGAAGTCGGTGCCGGTCCAGGTGCCCCCGATCTAGGTGTCGCCGGTCCAGGTGCCACCGGTCCAGGTGCCGCCGGCCCCAGTTCTCCCGGCGCCTCAGACCACTTCGCTCACCTGAGCACTCCACATCACAATCTGGTCTCGCTGCCCCGTCAGGGTCTTGTCAGCCGCCCGTGTAATCGATTCCAATCCTCCGTGTAATCGATTCCACAAGGAGGTGGACCGGCGATGGCGAGCATCAAGGACGTCGCGGCCGAGGCAGGCGTATCCGTCGCCACGGTCTCGCGCGTCCTGAACAGTCACCCCTCGGTCAGCCCGGCGGCCCGCACCCGCGTGCTCGCCGCGGTGGAGAGCCTCGGCTACCGCCCGAACGCCGTCGCCCGGTCCCTTCGCACCGCCCAGACCCGCACCCTCGGCCTGGTCATCAGCGACGTACTGAACCCGTACTTCACGGCACTGGCCCGCTCCGTCGAGGAGGCGGCCCGCGCGCTCGGCTACAGCGTGATCATCGGCAACGCCGACGAGCGGCCGGAGCTCCAGGACCACCACGTGCGCACGCTCCTGGACCGGCGCATCGACGGGCTCCTGGTCTCCCCCACCGACGGCGGCTCCCCGCTGATGCTGGACACCGCGCGCTCCAGCACCCCGATGGTGTTCGTGGACCGCTGGATCCCGGGCGTGGACGTGCCCGTCGTCCGCGCGGACGGCCGCGCGGCCGTCCGCGACCTGGTCGCCCACCTGCACGGCATCGGCCACCGCAGGCTCGCGATCATCGCGGGGCCCGCGGCCACCACCACCGGAAGCGAGCGTGTCGAGGCCTTCCGCGAGGCACTCGGCGCGTACGGGCTCGTGCTGCCCGCCGACTACATCGGACAGGGCGACTTCCAGGCCGACAGCGGGCGCCGGGCCACCGAGCGGTTCCTCGCGCTGCCCGAGCCGCCGCACGCCATATTCGCCGCCGACAACCTGATGGCGCTCGGCGCGCTGGACGCGATCCGGGCGCACGGCCTGCGCGTCCCGCACGACATCGCGCTCGCGGCGTTCGACGACATCCCGTGGTTCGTGCACACCGATCCGCCGATCACCGCCATCGCCCAGCCGACCGGCGATCTGGGCCGGGCCGCCGTGCAGGCCTTGGTCGACCGGATCGAGGGCAGGCGCCCCCGGTCCGTCACCCTGCCCGCACGTCTCGTCGTACGCCGCTCCTGCGGCGAGTCCCCCACCGACCAGAGGAGCAACACGTGAGCAACCAGGATGAGTTGCTGCGGATCGAAGGCATACGCAAGACCTTCCCCGGCGTCGTCGCGCTCGACTCCGTGGACTTCGACCTGCGCCGCGGTGAGGTGCACGTCCTGCTCGGCGAGAACGGCGCGGGCAAGAGCACGCTGATCAAGATGCTCTCCGGCGCCTACCGCCCCGACAGCGGCCGCATCCTCGTGGACGGCGAAGAAGCCCGCATCCACGGCGCGCAGGACGCCGAACGGCTCGGCATCGCCACGATCTACCAGGAGTTCAACCTCGTACCCGACCTCACCGTCGCCGAGAACATCTTCCTTGGCCGGCAGCCGCGCCGCTTCGGGATGATCGACCGGAAGGCGATGGAGGAGGCCGCGGAGAAGCTCCTGAAGCGGGTCGGCGTCCAGGTTTCACCCCGGGCCAAGGTGCGTGAACTCGGCATCGCCCGGCTCCAGATGGTGGAGATCGCCAAGGCGCTCAGCCTGGAGGCACGCGTCCTGATCATGGACGAGCCGACGGCCGTCCTGACGAGCGAGGAGGTCGACAAACTCTTCGCGATCGTGCGGCAGTTGCGCACGGACGGCGTCGGCGTCGTCTTCATCACCCACCACCTGGAGGAGATCGCCGCGCTCGGCGACCGCGTCACCGTCCTGCGCGACGGCCGCAGCGTCGACCAGGTGCCCGCGTCGACCGCCGAGGACGAGCTGGTACGCCTGATGGTGGGCCGCAGCATCGAGCAGCAGTACCCGCGCGAACGCCCGGACACCGGGGGCGCGTTGCTCACCGTCGAAGGCCTCACGCGCGACGGTGTGTTCCACGACGTCAGCTTCGAGGTGCGGGCCGGTGAGGTCGTCGGCCTCGCGGGGCTCGTCGGCGCGGGGCGTACGGAGGTGGCGCGTGCCGTCTTCGGCGCCGATCCGTACGACGCGGGTTCCGTCGACGTACGCGGCGAGCGGCTGCCCCGGCACGACGTGATCGCCGCGATGGGCGCGGGCATCGGCCTCGTACCGGAGGACCGCAAGGGCCAGGGACTCCTGCTCGACGCCTCCGTGCAGGAGAACCTCGGTCTGGTGACGCTGCGTTCGGCGACCCGCTCCGGGCTCGTGGACCTCAAGGGCCAGCGGGTCGCGGCGGCAAGGATCGCCGAGCAGCTCGGCGTGCGGATGGCCGGGCTCGGCCAGCACGTGCGCACGCTGTCCGGCGGCAACCAGCAGAAGGTCGTCATCGGCAAGTGGCTGCTCGCGGACACGAAGGTGCTGATCCTCGACGAGCCGACGCGCGGCATCGACGTGGGCGCGAAGGTCGAGATCTACCAGCTCATCAACGAACTGACGGCCTCCGGGCACGCCGTCCTGATGATCTCCAGCGATCTGCCGGAGGTCCTTGGCATGAGCGACCGCGTGCTCGTGATGGCGCAGGGCCGCATCGCGGGCGAACTCACCGCGGACGACGCGACGCAGGACGCGGTGATGGCGCTGGCCGTCAGTACCGCGGCAGCCGACTCATCAGCAACGACACCGAACGACGCAACCGAAGGGAAGGCCTCCCGTGGCCACTGAAACGCTGAAGAGCAACGCGGGTGGCGCCACCGGTCTGCGCCGCGTGCTCCTCGACAACGGCGCGCTGAGCGCCCTGGTCGTCCTGTTGGTGGCGATGTCGCTGCTGTCCGGCGACTTCCTCACCACCCAGAACCTGCTCAATGTGGGCGTGCAGGCCGCCGTCACGGCGATCCTCGCGTTCGGCGTCACCTTCGTCATCGTCTCGGCGGGCATCGACCTCTCGGTCGGCTCGGTGGCCGCGCTCTCGGCCACCGTCCTTGCCTGGACGGCGACTTCGCAGGGTCTTCCGGTCTGGCTGGCGATCATCTTCGCCGTCGGCACCGGCATAGCGTGCGGATTCGTCAACGGCCTGCTCGTCTCGTACGGCAAACTCCCGCCATTCATCGCGACGTTGGCGATGCTGTCGGTGGCCCGCGGCCTGTCCCTCGTCATCTCGCAGGGCAGCCCGATCCCGTTCCCCGACTCGGTCTCCAACCTCGGTGACACGATCGGCGGCTGGTTGCCGGTCCCGGTCATCGTGATGATCGTGATGGGGCTCGTCACGGCCGTCATCCTGGCCCGTACGTACATCGGCCGTTCCATGTACGCGATCGGCGGCAACGAAGAGGCGGCCCGCCTCTCCGGCCTGCGCGTCAAGCGGCAGAAGCTCGTCATCTACGGCCTCTCCGGCCTCTTCGCCGCCGTCGCGGGCATCGTCCTCGCGTCCCGTCTGGTCTCCGCGCAGCCGCAGGCCGCGCAGGGCTACGAGCTGGACGCGATCGCCGCGGTCGTCATCGGCGGGGCGAGCCTTGCGGGCGGTGTCGGCAAGGCGTCCGGCACGCTCATCGGCGCGCTGATCCTCGCGGTCCTGCGCAACGGCCTCAACCTCCTTTCCGTGTCCGCCTTCTGGCAACAGGTCGTGATCGGCGTCGTCATCGCGCTCGCCGTGCTCCTCGACACGCTGCGCCGCAAGGCGGGGGCTACTCCCGGTGCGTCCACGGGCGCCGCGGCAGGCGGCGGCAAGAAGGGGCCGCAGGCACTGAAGCTGGGCATCGCAGCCGTGCTCGTGGCGGCCGTCGTCGGCGCCGTCTCCTTCTTCAACAACGGTTCATCCGGCACGACCACGAAGGTCGGCATGTCGCTCTCCACCCTCAACAACCCCTTCTTCGTCCAGATGAAGGAGGGCGCGCAGGCGGAGGCCAAGAAGGCCGGGATCGACCTGACGGTCACGGACGCGCAGAACGACGCGTCCCAGCAGACCAACCAGCTGCAGAACTTCACCGGTGAAGGCGTGAAGTCGATCATCGTCAACCCCGTCGACTCGGACGCGGTGGGCCCGGCGGTGCGCGGCGCCAACAAGCAGGACATCCCGGTGATCGCCGCCGACCGCGGCGTGAACAAGGCGAAGGCGGCGACGCTCGTCGCGTCCGACAACGTCGCGGGCGGCAAGCTGGCCGCGAAGACCCTCGGGGAGAAGCTGGGCGGCAAGGGCAAGATCGTCACGCTGCAGGGCGTCGCGGGCACGTCGGCGAGCCGCGAGCGCGGAAAGGGCTTCGCCGAGGGCATCAAGGAGTTCCCCGGCATCGAGGTCGTCGCCTCCCAGCCCGCGGACTTCGACCGCACCAAGGGCCTGGACGTCATGACGAACCTGATCCAGTCCAACCCCGGCATCGACGGCGTCTTCGCCGAGAACGACGAGATGGCCCTCGGCGCCGTCAAGGCGCTCGGCAGCAAGGCGGGCAAGTCGGTCTCGGTGGTCGGCTTCGACGGAACTCCCGACGGGCTGAAGGCGGTTGAGGCAGGCACGCTGTACGCGTCCGTGGCGCAACAGCCGAAGGAGCTGGGCAGGATCGCCGTAGAGAACGCGGTGAAGGCGGCGCGCGGCAAGGACGTCGAGACGATGGTGAAGGTCCCGGTGAAGGTGGTCACGGAGAAGAACGTGGCCGACTTCTCCTGACCCCGCCCCTACCGTCACCGCAACCACGCACGACCAGGTCCGGATCCGGACCCCAGCACGGATCTGGACCTGGACCCGATCAGGAGCAGGAATCAACGATGCACGAGCATGACGACGCCACATACGACCTCCTGGTCGTCGGGTCGGCCAACGCCGACCTGGTGATCGGCGTCGAGCGCCGCCCCGCCCCCGGCGAGACGGTCCTCGGCTCCGACCTCGCCACGCACCCCGGTGGCAAGGGCGCCAACCAGTCGGTCGCGGCGGCCCGCCTGGGCGCCCGCACCGCCCTGCTCGCGCGGGTGGGCGACGACGCGCACGGCAGGCTCCTGCTCGACTCGCAGCGCGCGGCGGGTGCGGACACGGTCGGCGTCCTGGTCGGCGGGGCGCCCACGGGCGTCGCGCTGATCACCGTCGACCCGTCGGGCGACAACAGCATCGTGGTCTCGCCGGGCGCCAACGCCCGGCTGACCCCCGAGGACATCCGCGCGGCGGGCAGCCTGCTCGCCGCGTCCCGGGTGGTCTCGACCCAGCTGGAGATCCCCATCGAGACGGTCACGGAGGTCGTACGCACGCTGCCGTCCGCGACGCGGTTCGTCCTCAACCCGTCGCCTCCGGCACCGCTGCCGCCCGAAGTCCTCGCGGCGTGCGACCCGTTGGTGGTGAACGAGCACGAGGCGCGCTACATCCTGGGCGACGACGCGGCCCCCGCGGACTCCCCCGCCGACTGGGCGAAGGCGTTGCTCGCCCTCGGCCCACGCTCGGTGGTGATCACTCTGGGCGCGGAGGGAGCGCTGACACTGACGGCGGACGGCGGGGGCTCCCCCGTCACCGTCCCCAGCCCGAAGGTGGACGCGGTGGACACGACCGGCGCAGGCGACGCGTTCACGGCGGCCCTGGCCTGGCGCCTCGGCCTGGGCGACGACCTCCCGACGGCGGCGGCGTACGCGGCGCGCGTCGGCGCGGCGTCGGTCACCCGGCAGGGCGCGCAGGAGTCGTACCCGACGGCGGGCGAGGTCCCGGCGGCCACCGAGGTCCCGGCGGCGGGCGAGGTCCCGGCGTCCGCGGCCCAGGAAGAGACTCCGCGCGCATGAAGAAGACCGGCATCCTCAACCGCCATCTCTCCGGCGCCCTGGCCGAGTTGGGCCACGGCGACACGGTCCTGGTCTGCGACGCGGGCATGCCCATACCGCCGGGCCCCCGCGTCGTCGACCTGGCCTTCCGCGCGGGCGTCCCGTCCTTCGCCGAGGTCCTGGACGGGCTGCTCGCCGAGCTGGTGACGGAGGGCGGAACGGCGGCGACGGAGGTCCAGGAGGCGAACCCGGCGACGGCGGGGCTCCTGTCCGCCCGCGTCACGCCCCTGACGCTCATCCCGCACGAGGAGCTCAAGCGCCGCACGGCGACGGCCCGCCTGGTGGTTCGCACGGGTGAGGCCACGCCGTACGCGAACGTGCTGCTGCGGTGCGGGGTGTTCTTCTAGGCGCCGCCCCGAAGGGGCGCGGGGAACTGCGCGACGAGTCACAGCCCAGCGGCAGACGAACGACGGACTCCGCGCGCAGCACTCCCCTGCTAACCCGCCCCGTTCGTGAAACTCAGCGTCCGGTAAACCGTCACCCCGCCCGCCAGCTCCTCGCACGCCCGCGCCGCCGCGCTCACGCGCTGCGTGTACGAGGGGTCGCGGGTGTCCAGGAGTATCCCGAGCGTCGTACCGCTGTGCGCCACGGCGACCCCCAGGCCACCGACCTCGCGGCAGATCTCCCGCATCGGCTCCAACGACCACTTGTGGCGCAGCACTTGGTTCATCTGCGCGCTGCGGGTCGCCACCCTGCCGACCTCCGCCAGGTCTCGGCGCCGGATGGCGCACGAGAGCCGGTCGAGGAGGCGGGCGTACTCATACCGGTCGGCCAGGGTGAACGGCTTGGGGATGCGGTTGAAGTCGACCGTGTCGACCGAACCGCCCTCGTCGAACCCCACCACGGCCATGACCGGGAGCGACCCGAGGACGCCGCGCAGCCGCACCGTGCGGTGATGGAAGGCGACGATCGCCGGGTAGAGCACCCCGTCCGTCGGTTCGATGTCCGCGAGCAGCCGCTCGATCCGGGACGGCGTCATCTCGACGCGCAGCGCCTGCCCGACCGCCCGCGCGGTCGCGACCAGGTCGGCGGATGAGCTCGCCAGGCCCTTTCCCTCGGGGATGACGCTGTTCACGTGGAGGGTGCCCCCGGCCGGGACCCCGGTCTGCCGCTCGGCCAACCCGGCGATCGTACGCGCCAGTTGCAGCGCCTTGGTCTTCCCGGCGGGACTGACCACCACATCACCGAGGCCGGGCTCCTGCCGGAACGTGGCCATCGTCCACCGCGCGACGGGCAACGTCACGAGGAAGTCCCCGTCCTCCTCCGGCAGCACACCCTGCAGCAGCTCGCCGAAGGTCCCGAAGGCGGTGCCCACGCCGACACCGCCCGGCCCCGCACCCGCCGACCGAGGTCGCGGCCCTGCCTCCTGGGACAGCTTCACAAGTCTCCTCTCCACATCCCGACGCCTGGAGGCACCTGCAGGCGCCTCCAGGCGGTCTCCCGACACCTCTCGACACCTCTCGACGTCTCCAGGCCCCACAGGCTGCCACAGCTCTAACCGTCTTGACAATCATTTTCATCTAGTGTGATGCTCTCGGCTCGGCGACCGCGACACAGGGGGCGAGGCCATACATGCACGAGCACATAGCCGAAGCGGTGAAGAGACCCGATCTCATATCCCTGGAGCCGGACTTGATCTGCCTCCGGTTCGAGACGATGAAGATCTATTCGGCCCTGGGAGCGGTCCGTCACCTTCTTGATTCAGGTGCCGTGAAACCCGGCGACACCCTCATCGACAGCTCCAGCGGCATCTACGCACAGGCACTCGCACTCGCCTGTCACCGCTATGGAATGAAGTGCCACATCGTGGGTTCCACGACCGTGGACCGCACCCTGCGCATTCAATTGGACATTCTCGGCGCCACGCTGGAACAGGTGCGGCCGTCCAAGAATCTCCGGCTCGACCAGGAGCTGAGAGTGCGGCGGATCGCCGAGATACTCGAGGCGAATCCGTCGTACCACTGGATGCGGCAGTACCACGACAGCATTCACTACTACGGCTACCGCGACGTGGCCGAGACGATCGACGCCGAGGTCCCGCAAGGGCCGCTCGCCCTGGTCGGCGGGGTCGGATCGGGTGCCTCGACCGGTGCCATCGCCGGATACCTGCGGGAAGCGGGCCGCGATGTGTCGCTCGTCGGCGTGCAGCCCTTCGGCAGCGTCACCTTCGGCTCGGAGCGCGTGGCCGACCCGGACATGATCATCGCCGGGATCGGCAGCGCCATCGCATTCGAGAACGTCCGGCATGACGCGTACGACCGCGTGCACTGGGTGAATTTCGACTGCGCGGTTTCCGGCGCGGTCTCGCTCCTCAGAACCAGCGGCATCTTCGCCGGCCTTTCCACCGGGGCGGCCTATCTGACCACTCTCTGGGAACAGCGCCGCGACGATTCCCGTACGTACGTCTTCATCGCGGCGGACACCGGTCACCGCTATGTCGAGAACGCCTACGCGCATCACGCGCAGGCGCCGGACATCGACACCTTGAAGCCGCATGAAATCTCTTCGCTCGACGAGCTGCGGCATCCCTGGTCGACCACTTCCTGGCCCGACCTTCCATGAGGCCCCCGACCTTCGATGAGGCCCGACCTTCCATGACAGCGTCCACCACCACACCGAAAGAACTCCCCATGTCACACCCCGAGCCGCGCACGCCCCACAACGTCGCGGAGCTCATCGACGCCGTCCTGGCGGGCGACTACGGACCCGACCCCAAGGGCCTCTCCGTCACCAGCGCGTTCTGGCTGTACAACACCACCCGCCTCGCGGGCAGCCAAGTCACCTACCACAACCACTACTTGCTGCTCCGGGTCGGCACGGCCTTCGGCGCCTGCTCCTTCGAGGCCGGTGAACTCGCCCCGGACTTCTGCGAGAACGCCTCGGGCCACACCCTCGACAAGCTGCTGCGCGCCGAGTCCACGCCCGTCCGTATCGCCGCGCTCGACGCCTATCTCGCGCAGGTCAGCCCGCACCGGGACGCCCCAGCGGCCGAGCGCGTCACGCTGCCCACCGGCACGCCCGAGGTCCGGGCCAAGGCCCGCGACGCCGCCATCGCCGGGCTGCTCGACATCGAGCCGGGCGCGAAGGTGGCGCTCATCGGCGTGGTCAACCCCCTCGTCGCGGCGATACGTGAGCGGGGCGGCGTCTGCCTGCCCTGCGACCTCAATCTCCGTACGACCCAGTGGGGCGACCGGATCACCGACGACATGACCGAGGTCCTGAAGGAAGCGGACGCCGTGGTCGCCACCGGCATGACGTTGAGCAACGGCACCTTCGACCTGATCCTCGCGCACTGCCGCGAGCACGACGTGCCGCTGGTGGTGTACGCGCAGAGCGGCAGCGCCGTGGCCCGCGCGTTCCTGCCGGCCGGGGTCACCGGCCTGTCCGCCGAACCCTTCGCGTTCTCGCAGTTCAGCGCCGACGAGACGCCGCTCTACCGCTACAAGGAGGTGGCATGAGCGTCGACTCCAAGGGTTCCGAGACGCGCGAGGCTCCCGAGGACTCCGCGCTGCCGGGTGATCTGCGGATGGCCCGCACGCTGTGGCCCGTCCTGGTCGCGTCCGCGGTCGGCCTGCTGCCGTTCACCGTCTTCAGCACGTATCTGGTGCCCATGGCCGAGGACGCCGACAGCAGCGTCGCCACACTGGGCGGCCTGCGCGGACTGGGCGGGCTCGCGGCCCTGCTGGTCGGCACCGCGCTCGCCCCGCTGATCGACCGGGTGCGCAAGGAGTGGGCCGCTGCGGGCGGGCTCGCCGCGCTGGGTGTGTCCGCCGCACTCGGCGCGAGCGGGGACTTCATCCTGCTCGCGGTCTTCTGCCTGCTCGTCGGCGCCAGTACGTCGGTGCTGAACCCGGCGCTCACGGCGGCGGCGGCCGACCGCTTCGGTTCGGGGAAGGCCGCCGGGCGCGCGGCGACGCTCGTCACGGCGACGCAGTCGATGACGGCGATGCTGGCGGCGCCCGTCATCGCGCTGCCCGCGCTGTTCTGGGGCTGGCAGGGTGATCTGTTCGCGGTGACCGGTCTTTCGCTGATCCTCGCCGCCATCTTCTTCGTACGCGGCAAGGACAAGCCCGTCGAGGAGAAGGACGCGTCCCAACGCCTGGGCTACATCGCCTCGTTCAAGGCGCTCGGGACGATCCCCGGTGTCGTGCCGCTGCTGCTCATCGCCCTGCTGCGCACCGCTGTGTTCATGGGCTACCTCTCCTATCTGGCGGCCTACTACGACGACCGGTTCGGACTCGACCCCGGGCTCTTCGCGTTCGTATGGACGCTCAGCGGCGCGTCGTTCTTCGTGAGCAATCTCCTCACCGGGCGGGTCACGAACTCCGCCGAGCCGCGGATCGGCACCGAGCGGATGCTGGCCTTCGGCCTGGTCGCCGCGCTCGTCTCGGTCGTCGGCTTCTACTTCACGCACTGGCTGCCGCTCGCCCTCGCGATGACGTCCCTGCACGCGGCGAGCCACGCCGTCGTGGCCGCGTGCGTGGTCAGCCTGCTCGTCCGGCGCTGCGGGACCCAGCGGGGCGCGGCCCTGAGCGTGAACGCCGCCGGGATGAGCCTCGGGGTCTTCGTGGGCGCGGGCCTGGGCGGCCTCGGTCTCGGCCTCGCCGGGTATCCGGGGATCGCCATGGCGTTCGGGGCGCTGGTGGTCGTGGCGCTGGTGGCGGCGGTGCTCGTACTGAGGGCCGGACCGGGCGAAGAGGTGGAGCCCGCGGCCTGAGCGTTCCGCCGGGAGGGCGGTGAGGGAACCGCGGGCCGGCGGGGGCCGGTCGCGCAGTTCCCCGCGCCCCTTTTCAGGGCGCGGTACCGCGCTGACTGCGTCGAGTCCGCCCAGCGCCTCGCCGGAACCAACACCCCTGCCTCCAACCCGACTTGAAAGGACCGACCGCCATGCCTCCACCCGCGCCCTCCCCCACGGCAGCCGTCGCCCCGGCGCCCGGCTCGCCCCCTCCGGACCCCCCGGCCAGGGTCAAGGGCGTACGGGGCCTGCTCGCCTCGCGGGCGGGGCTGGCCGCGGCCTGCGCCGGGCTCCTCCTCGCTCTCCTCGTCTCCGTCGTCGTGGCGATCGGCCTGGGCTCCGCCGTCGTCACGCCCGGCGACACGGCCCGGCTCCTGTGGGCCGCGCTGAGCGGCGGGAGCATCGACGCCGATGAGGTGACGACGTATCAGATCATCTGGCAGATCCGCACACCACGCGTACTCCTGGCGGCACTTGTGGGGGCAGGGCTCAGCGCGGTCGGCGTCGCCATCCAGGCGCTTGTGCGCAACGCGCTCGCCGATCCGTTCGTCCTGGGCGTCTCGTCCGGGGCGTCGGTCGGGGCCGTCGGCGTCACCGTCACGGGCGGCCTCGCGGCGCTCGGCATCTACGCGGTGTCGGTGGGGGCGTTCATCGGGGCGCTCGTCGCTTCCATTCTCGTGTACGTCGCCTCAGCGAGCCGCGGTGGCGGGCTGTCGCCGCTGCGGCTCGTCCTGACGGGCGTGGCCATGGCGCTCGGCTTCCAGGCCGTGATGAGCGTGATCATCTACTTCGCGCCGGACAGCGAGGCGACCAGCATGGTCCTGTACTGGACGATGGGCAGTTTCGGCGCCGCGAGTTGGGGCGCCCTGCCCGTCGTGGCCGCCTGCGTGCTGCTCGGTGTCGCCGTGCTCTACCGCTACAGCAGGGCGCTGGACGTCCTGGCGCTCGGCGACGAGACCGCGACGAGCCTGGGCATCAGCCCCGACCGGCACCGCAAGGGCCTGCTCCTGCTCGCCTCCCTCATCACCGGGGTGATGGTCGCCGTGAGCGGCGCGATCAGCTTCGTCGGCCTGGTGATGCCCCATCTCGTACGCATGGTGGTCGGCGCCACGCATGCTCGGGTGCTTGCCGTCGCACCGCTGGTCGGTGCGGTGTTCATGGTCTGGGTCGACCTGGTGTCGCGGACTCTCGTGGCACCGCGCGAGCTGCCGCTCGGGGTCATCACGGCGCTGGTCGGAGTGCCGGTGTTCATCGCGCTGATGCGGCGCAAGGGCTATATGTTCGGGGGCCGTTGAGTTGGATGCCATGAATCTCGCACTCGACGGTCTGTCCGTGACGATCGACGGCAAGCTCCTCGTCAGGGACCTGTCCCTGGAGGTGGGCGGCGGTCAGATCGTGGGTCTGGTCGGCCCGAACGGCAGCGGCAAGTCCACCGCGCTCAAGTGCGTCTACCGCGCGCTGCGGCCGAGTTCCGGTGTGGTGCGGGTGGGCGACGACGATCTCGCCCGCCTCACGCCGCGCCGCACCGCGCAGGTCGTCGCGGCCATGGCCCAGGACGGCGCGGTGGACCTCGACTTCACGGTGGAGGAGGTCATCGCGCTGGGTCGCGCGCCGCATCTGCGCGGGAACCAGGCGCTCAGCGCACGCGAACAGGACCTGTGCGCACGGACGATGGCCCGCCTCGACCTGACCCGCCTCGCCGACCGCGGCGTACTCACCCTGTCGGGCGGCGAACGTCAACGCGTGCTGTTGGCAAGGGCGTTGGTGCAGGAGCCGCGGATCCTGGTGCTCGACGAGCCGACCAACCACCTCGACGTACGGCACCAGATCGAACTGCTCTCGCTGTTGAAGGGCTCGGGCCTCACCGTCCTCGTCGTCCTGCACGACCTCAACCTCGCGGCGGCCGCATGCGACCGCATCGGGGTGCTTTCCGGTGGCGAGCTGGTGGCCGCCGGAACACCGGAAGAGGTGCTCACCACGGGTCTCGTCGACGAGGTGTTCGGCGTCAAGGCGAGCGTGATCAGCCACCCTCTGACCGGCGACCCCCAACTCCTCTACGCGCTGAGCCCATCGGCTCCCCTCTGACCCCGCTCCCCCTTCTCCCCCTGGCTCTCCTCTGAAAGGCACCACCAGGCCATGCCCAGAACACGTACCACTACCACTGCCACCATCGGATCGGCGCTCGCGGCGGCCCTGCTGCTCGCCGGCTGCGGCGCCGAGGTCGACTCGGACTCCAAGAGCGCGGGCGCGGCCGAGAAGGTCACCGTCAAGCGCTGCGGTGAGCCGGTCGCGTACAGGACTCCGCAGCGCGCGGTGGCCTACGAGGGCGGCAGCGCGGACAAGATGTTCAGCCTCGGCCTGACCGAGCACGTACACGGCTATGTGATGCCACCGGCCAACCCCCCGGTGAGCGAGTCCCCTTGGGCGTCGGAGTACGCCAAGGTGAAGATGCTCGGCGACGACCTGCTCAACAAGGAGCTCGTCGTGGAAGCCAAGTCCGACTTCGTCGTCGCGGGCTGGAACTCGGGCTTCAGCGACCAGCGGGGCATCACCCCGGCGATCCTGGACAAGCTCGGGATCCAGAGCTTCATGCACACGGAGAGCTGCTTCAACTATCCCAAGTACCCGGAGAAAGTGACCCCGTTCAAGGCGCTCTACTCCGACCTGGACCGGCTGGGCAAGATCTTCAAGGTCGAGAAGAAGGCGGACGAGGTCGTGGGCGACCTCAAGAAGCGCGTGGCGGCCGTCGAGTCCAGGGCCCCGAAGGGCGACCCGGCCTCCGTCTTCCTCTACGACTCCGGCACGGACCAGCCCTTCACGGCGGGCAGCCAGGTCCCGCCCAACGACATCATCAAGTCCGCCGGCGGCAAGAACATCTTCGACGGCCTCGACGAGCGGTGGACCCAGGTGAACTGGGAGGCCGTGGCCAAGGCCGAGCCCGAGGTCATCATCATCTTCGACTACGGCGACATGCCCGCGAAGAAGAAGATCGACTTCCTGAAGAAGTCCCCGCACACCAAGGAACTGCCGGCCGTGAAAAAGAACAACTTCTTCGTGCTCGACTACAACGAGGGCATCAGCGGGCCGCGGAACATCGACGGCTTGGAGAAGTTCGGGAAGTACCTGCGGGACCTGAAGCGCTGATCACGCCCCTCCCCAGCCCCGCCCGGCCGCCCTACTGAACCTCCCCAGCCCCGCCCGGCCGCCTTACTGAGCCTCGTCCAGCGCTCCCGTGAGGCGGCCGAGCAGCCCCTGGAGAGTGAGGATCTCCTCGACGGTCATCCCGGTCGAAGCGAGGATCCGGCGCGGGACGGGCAGCGCCCGCTGGCGCAGCTCGGATCCGGCATCCGTCAGCTGAACGGTGACGGAGCGCTCGTCGGCGGCGCTGCGCTCACGCCGTACGAGCCCTGCGGCCTCCAGCCGCTTCAGGAGCGGCGAGAGGGTCCCGGAGTCGAGGCGCAGCCGTTCGCCGATCGCCTTGACGGGCTGTGGCCCGTCCTCCCAGAGCACCAGCATCACCAGGTACTGGGGGTAGGTGAGGCCCAGGTCCTTGAGGGCATCGCGGTAGACGCCGCCGAAGGCGCGCGAGGCGGCGTGCAGCGAGAAGCAGACCTGGTGGTCGAGGCGGAGGAGCTCGGCGTCGGGCACACCGGGGATCTCATGTCCGGAAGGTACGGCGGTCGGCGATGGCGTCATGGTGTCCAGCGTACCTCGCACGCGTCATTTAGTTGTGCGCAACTAAATCGTGTGCAACCATTAGCGGCAGAGCGAACGAGCCCGTTCGCCTCTCGTGCTCCGACCGAGGGAAGAGGACACCCCCATGAACGCGCTGTACACCGCCGTCGCCACCGCCAACGGCCGCGAGGGCCGCGCCGTCAGCTCCGACGGCCAGATCGACCTCGCGCTCGCCATGCCCCCGGCCCTCGGCGGGAACGGCCGGGGCACCAACCCCGAGCAGCTCTTCGCCGCCGGGTACGCGGCCTGCTTCGCCAGTGCGATGGGGGCGGTCGCCCGCGAGATGAAGGTCGACACCAAGGACGTCTCGGTGACCGCCGAGGTCTCCATCGGCAAGGACGACGCGGGCTTCGGGCTCGCGGTCGTGATGCGCGTGGAGCTGCCGGACTCCCTGGCGGGCGAGAAGGGGCAGCAGCTGGTCGAGGCGACGCACGCGTACTGCCCGTACTCGAAGGCGACGCGCGGCAACATCGAGGTCGAGCTCGTCATCGAGTGATCGAGTGATCGAGTCACCTTGGGCCGTGGGGCCGGGCGACCGGATGCCCGAGCGGGGGATCGAACAGGTGAGGTCCGGACGGCGGGTACCGTAGAGGGACCGATCTCATGGGCCTCCTGGTGGGCTGCGTGAACCCCAGGAGGCCCAGCATGACGACGAACCGCGGACGCAAGGACGTGATCCGGAACCGGATGACGTCGACCGGCGAGTCGTACAACGTCGCCGCCCGCAACCTCAAGGCGATGAAGGACATGGGCGCCACCCGCGAGGCCGTCGTCACGCAGCGCTGGCAGCCCGCCGAGACCCTGGACGTGCCGTGCCCCTGCGGCGGCACCTGCGAGCCCGGCGAGAAGTGCGACCGCTGCCACGCCCGCCACCGCCACGTGGCCCGCTACCCCGGCAGCCGCACCGAGGTCGAGACCTGGGTGGACCGCTACGACTGCATGGGCTGCTCGGCGTACTACACGATCCTCGTCGAGCTGCCCGGCCGCCCGTGGGGCGTCACCGAGACGGTGATCCAGGGCGGGTCGGCCGAGCCGGTGATCAAGGCCAGGGTGTTCCCGGGCGTGAAGCATCCACTGCTGCGTCCCGAGTCGCCCGAAGAGGACTGACCCCCAAGCCATCGAGCGTCCGATATCCGAAACTGGCTGACCGGCATCTGACCGGTTTCCTCCCTTGACGGCGAGTCGACCGACCCCGAATATCAGGCAACGCACTTCGCGCCAAGCACCCCACTTCAGCTCAGCACAGCACAGCTCCAGCGCCCTGCGACATCCGCGTCGCAGGGCGTCAGTACGTTCCGTCCCCATCGCTGTTCGGAATACGGAGCCCCACATGCGAATATCCAGACCGGCCCTGCCCCGCGCCCTGAGACGGACCACCGCGGCCGTCGCCACGCTCGCCGCCGCAGGACTGATCGCCGCCACCGCGCCCGCGGCCCTGGCAGCACCATCGCCGACGCTCGCGGCCCCCGACATCCCGCTCGCCAACGTCAAGGCGCACCTCTCCCAGTTCCAGTCCATCGCCTCGGCCAACGGCGGCAACCGCGCGCACGGGCGCCCCGGCTACAAGGCCTCGATCGACTACGCGAAGGCCAAGCTGGACGCGGCCGGATTCACCACCACCGTGCAGCAGTTCACCTCAAGTGGCGCCACCGGCTACAACCTCATCGCGGACTGGCCGGGCGGCGACCCGAACGAGGTCCTGATGGCGGGCGCCCACCTGGACAGCGTCAGCTCTGGCCCCGGCATCAACGACAACGGTTCCGGCTCGGCCGGCGTCCTGGAGACCGCCCTCGCCGTCTCACGCGCACAGCTCGAACCGACGAAGCACCTGCGGTTCGCCTGGTGGGGCGCGGAGGAACTGGGCCTTGTCGGGTCCAAGTACTACGTCAACAACCTCCCCACCACCGAGCGTTCGAAGGTCTCCGGCTATCTCAACTTCGACATGATCGGCTCCCCGAACCCGGGCTACTTCGTCTACGACGACGACCCGGTCATCGAGAAGACCTTCAAGGACTACTACGCGGGCCTGAACGTCCCCACGGAGATCGAGACCGAGGGCGACGGCCGCTCCGACCACGCCAGCTTCAAGAACGTGGGCATCCCGGTCGGCGGCCTCTTCACCGGCGCGAGCCGCACGAAGTCCAGCGCCCAGGCCCAGAAGTGGGGCGGCACGGCGGGCCAGGCCTTCGACCGCTGCTACCACTCGTCGTGCGACACCACGGCGAACATCAACGACACGGCACTCGACCGCAACAGCGACGCCATAGCCCACGCCGTGTGGACCCTCGGCACTCAGACCCCCGTCCCGCCCGGCGACTCGTACGAGAACACGGCGGACGTCGCCATCCCGGACAACGGCGCTGCCGTGACCTCCACGGTCAACGTGACCGGCCGCACGGGCAACGCCCCGGCCACCCTCAAGGCGGACGTCGACATCCGCCACACGTGGCGCGGCGACGTGGTCGTCGACCTGCTGGCCCCCGACGGCACGGCGTACCGCCTGAAGAACTCCAGCGGCAACGACTCGGCGGACAACGTCATCGCGACGTACACGGTCAACGCGTCGAGCGAGGCGGCGAACGGTGCGTGGAAGCTGCGGGTGCAGGATGTGGCGGCGCAGGACACCGGCTACATCAACAGCTGGAAACTGACGTTCTAGACCTGGCGCTCCAGACCTGGCGCTCCAGACCTGACGTTCCAGACCGGACCGGGCTGCGCGATGCCGTCGTCGAGGGCATCGCGCAGCTCCGTGTCACGCCACGAGCCCGGGAGCTCGGGCAGGCCGTCGGAACGCGAAGGCCGCGGCCACCCCGCCAAGGAGCCCGAAGAGATGGCCCTGCCAGCTGACCCCGGCCGTCGTCGGCAGCACGCCCCACAGGATCGAGCCGTAGACCGCGCCGATGACGAGCCCCACGACCACGTCGCCTATGCGTCGGTCCACGAAGCCGCGTATCAGCAGATAGCCGAAGAGGCCGAACACGACCCCGGAGGCGCCCGCGGTCACCGAGTGCCCGGGGGCGGTGAGCCAGACGCCCAGGCCGCTGACGAGGATGATCAGTGTCACGACCGCGAGGAAGCGGCGGATTCCGGACAGGGCGGCGACAAAGCCGAGGACGAGGAGCGGCACGCTGTTCGCCGCGAGGTGGCCGAAGCCGAAGTGCAGGAAGGCGGCGGGCACGACATCACGCAGCTCGCCGACCTCCCGCGGGGAGACGCCGAAGGTGTCGAGGCCGTGGCCGCTCACCACATCGACGGCCTCGATCACCCAGAGCAGGGCGACCCAGCATCCGATCAGAACGGCCGCGTCCCTGGCCCGCGCACCGCGGGACGGTGGTGCGGGCGGTGTCGCGCCGTAGGTTCCGTACGCCATGGGAACCTCCTGGCATCCCTTGTGTACGGCTCAACGTCCGAAGGCTCCGTCCCGGTTCCCGCCCTACGGCACGGCGCGGCCGGGCAGCGCCGCTCAGCTCTCGTCGGGCGCCAGCGTCAGCGAGATCGAGTTGATGCAGTACCGCTGGTCCGTCGGCGTCGCGTAGCCCTCGCCCTCGAAGACGTGACCGAGGTGCGACCCGCACCGCGCGCACCGCACCTCCGTGCGCACCATGCCGTGCGAGGAGTCCTGGAGCAGCTCGACCGCGTCCGTGTCCTTGGGGTCGAAGAAGCTCGGCCAGCCGCAGTGCGACTCGAACTTCTCCTCCGAGGTGAACAGCTCCGCCCCGCAGGCGCGGCAGGAGTAGACGCCCTTGGTCTTGGTGTCCGTGTACTCACCCACGAACGCCGGCTCCGTGCCCGCCTGGCGCAGCACCGCGTACTCCGAGGGGCTCAGCTCCGCGCGCCACTGCTCGTCCGGCTTCTCGACGTCGTACGACATGACACTGAACCCCTTACTTCGACAGCTCTGACAGGATCTGCGGGCCGAGGTCCGTGACGTCGCCCGCTCCCATCGTGAGAACGAGATCACCGGGCCTCGTCATTCCCGCGATGACCGCGGCGGCCTCGGTCTTGTCGTGCACGGCGCGTACGTCGGCGCCGGCCTCGACGGCCGCGTCGATGATCAGGGCGCTGGTGATGCCGGGGATCGGGTCCTCGCGGGCGGGGTAGATGTCGAGGACCACGGAGGCGTCCGCGAGGGCCAGGGACTGGCCCATCTCCTTGCCGAGCTCCTGCGTGCGGGAGAAGAGGTGGGGCTGGAAGAGGACCAGGAGGCGCGAGTCGCCGGCGGAGGAGCGCATCGCCTCCAGGTCCGCCGTCATCTCTGTGGGGTGGTGCGCGTACGAGTCGATGACCTGGACGCCCGCTGCCTCGCCCTTGAGCTGGAGGCGGCGCTTGACGCCGGTGTACGAGCCGATGGCCGAGGCGAGGTTGTGCGCCGGGATGCCGAGGGCGATGCCCGCGGCCAGGGCGGCCACCGCGTTGTGGGCGTAGTGGCGGCCGGGGACAGAGACCGTGAACGTCAGGAACTTGCCGTTCAGGATCACCGTGACCTCGCTGGTCAGGCCGCGCGGGGTGATCTTGTGGATGCGCAGGTCGGAGCCCTCGGACTCGCCGTACGTGACGACCTTGAGGTCGCCCGCGCCGCGCACGCGCTGCGTCAGCTCCGCCGCGCCCGACTGGTCGGCGGCGATCACCAGCGTGCCGCCGGGGACGATCTTGCCCGCGAAGGTCTCGAAGGACTCGTAGATCTCGTCCATCGACGCGTAGTTGGCGTGGTGGTCGAGCTCCACGTTCAGGACGATGGCGACCTCGGGCGCGTACTTGTGGAAGCTGCGGTCACTCTCGTCCGCCTCGGCCACGAAGATGTCGCCGTCGCCGTGCAGCGCGTTCGAGCCCGGGGCGTCCAGGTCGCCGCCGATCGCGTACGAGGGGTCGAGGCCGAGGGTGGAGAGGGTGACCGCGAGCATCGACGTCGTCGTGGTCTTGCCGTGCGTGCCGGCCACCGCGATCGGACGCAGGCCCTCCATGAGGGAGGCGAGCGCGTCCGAGCGGTGGACGACCGGGATGCCGAGCTCGGTGGCGCGGGCCAGCTCGGGGTTGTCGGCGCGGATCGCGGAGGAGACGACCACGCAGGTCGCGTCGGACGCGAGGTGCGCGGCGTCGTGGCCGATGTGGACCGTGGCGCCGAGGGTCCGCAGGGCCTCGGCGGTGGCCGACTCCCGCGCGTCGCTGCCCGCTACCTTGGCGCCGCGCTGGGCCAGGATCTTGGCGATGCCCGACATTCCGGCGCCGCCGATGCCGATGAAGTGCGGTCGGTCCATGGCGGTGGGAAGGCCGGGTGCCATACGTGTATCTCCAGGTGTGACGGCGACTGAACGTGCCGGGCCGTGGGGCCCGACGGGTCCAGCCTAGTAACTGGGCCGGCCCAGCCTAATTCCTAGTCCTCCGTGTGCGAGAACAGCTTCAGGACCGGTACGCCCACCTTGTGCCGGGCACGAGACGCCCAGTCCCGGTGGAAGAACTCTTCCACGTAGTGCGGGTCGGTCAGCACGATGACCTCGTCCGCGTCCGACTCGTCGACCAGCTGCTTGAGGGCGTCCAGGGGGTGGTCCTCGATCAGCTGCCCCGTGGCCTCGCAGCCAGAGGCCCGCAGCGCCGTCAGCGAGACCTCAAGCGCCTTCTGCGCGGGTGCCGTCGCTTCCTGCCCCTCGGGGACCTCCCCTTCCCTCGCCGCCTCGTCGAGCTCCCCCATAGCCACGTCGTCGATGGCCCGCAGCAGGCGGTCCGCCTGATCGCCGCGGGGCTGGAGCAGCACCCGGAAGGTGACCGTCTCGTCGCCGTGCAAGGTGGTGACGAACTCCACGTCGGCGGAGGTCAGGGCCTTCTCGATCATCAATACGCTTGTGAACACGACAGGCGCCCTTCTCATCCGTGGGCTGCCGAGAGTCTGTCTCGACAGGCCCCTGCGGAAACCATCCTGCCCCGTGGCCGCACGGGGTCTGCGACTTTTAGTGTGCCCAACGGAAGCCAAACGGAACGGCACATTCCGCTGATTGTCAGGTTCGACGGTATCGGGTGAAGAGGAACCCGGCCTCCTCCAGTACGGACGCCAGTACGAATTGCGACGGCACCTCCACCGCGGACCCCCACGCGATCCGCTGCGCGTCCCCCGCGGTGAGCATCGGGGACACCGTCAGACAGAGCTCGTCCAGGGCCCCCGCGGCCACGAACTGGCCGAGCAGTCGGGGCCCACCCTCCGTGAGCAGCCGGGTCAGGCCGCGCTCGGCCAGGGCGGGCGCGACCCGCTCCGGCTCGACCACCGCGCCGTCCCCCGCGAAAACCACCACGGCGCCCGCCTTTTCGGCCGCGGCGACCCGGTCGGTGGGCGCCGCGGCGCCGGTCACCACGAGCGTGGGCACCGGGGGCGCGGTGAAAAGCGGAAGGGTGAAATCCAGGTCCAGGCTCGCGCTGACGACGGCGATCGCGGGCGCCACCGCCTGCCCGGCGGCCGCCCTGCGCTCGGCGAACGCCTCACGCGCGCGTGCCGGTCGGTAACCCTCTTGGCGGACCGTTTCGGCACCGACCACCACGGCATCGGCGAGTCCGCGCAGGGTGCCGAAGATCCGCATGTCCGTGGCGCTGGAGATCGGCTGTGACCGGCCGTCGTGCTGGGCCGCGCCGTCGAGCGTGGACACCATGTTGGCGCGCAGCCACGAGGTGCCGCCCGAGGGATAGGGGTACGCGTCGGCAAGCTCGCCCAGCCCCCACTCTCGTACTGCTCTTTCGTCTGTCTGGTCGGTCACAGGGAACAGGCGTCGCATGTCCAGCAGTCTTGCACGGCGCTTAGAGTTAGGGACCGTGTCGTCCTCCACCGCCGCCCCCGGGCAGAGCCCCATAGCCGAAGCGGCTCCCCTGTCGCTGTGCGCCCGCGAGCCCCATGTCCCCGCCGACCGTCTGGTCGCCGAGATGGTGCCGCCGCCGCGCTTCGACTCCGTCCGCTTCGATACGTACATCCCGGATCCGAACCAGCCCAGCCAGACCGAGGCCGTGCGGGTCCTGAGCGGCTTCGCGGCCGGGCTCGGCGGGGCGCACGCGTCCGGCGCCGGGAAGCGGCGGTGGTTCGCGCGTTCGAAGCCCGCCGCCGCCACGGGACCCCGCGGTGTCTACCTCGACGGCGGATACGGCGTGGGCAAGACCCACCTCCTCGCCTCCCTCTGGCACGCGACGCCCGCCGCGCCCGAGCAGAAGGCGTTCGGCACCTTCGTCGAACTGACGAACCTGGTGGGGGCGCTGGGCTTCCAGCAGACCGTGCGCACCCTCAGCGATCACCGGCTGCTCTGCATCGACGAGTTCGAGCTCGACGACCCGGGTGACACGGTGCTCGTCTCGTCGCTGCTCGCGCGGCTCGTCGAGGAGGGCGTGGCGCTCGCCGCGACCTCGAACACGCTGCCGGGCAAGCTCGGCGAGGGACGGTTCGCGTCCGCAGACTTCCTGCGCGAGATCCAGGGCCTGGCCACCCACTTCAAGTCGCTGCGCATCGACGGCGACGACTACCGCCACCGGGGTCTTCCGGAGGCGCCCGCCCCGTACTCGGACGAGCAGGTCACCAAGGCCGCGTACGCGACCGACGGCGCGAGCCTCGACGACTTCCCGCACCTGCTCGACCACCTGGCGCGCGTCCACCCCAGCCGGTACGGAGCGCTCACCGACGGGCTCGACGCCGTCTGCCTCACGGACGTGATGCCCGTCCCCGACCAGTCGACCGCGCTGCGCCTGGTCGTGCTCGCCGACCGCCTGTACGACCGCGAGGTCCCCGTGCTCGCATCGGGCGTCCCCTTCGACCAGTTGTTCAGCCAGGAGATGCTCGACGGCGGCTACCGGAAGAAGTACTTCCGGGCGATCTCACGGCTCACGGCACTCGCGCGGGACGCGAAGGAACTCGTGAAGGCGTAGCGACTCGCGGAGACTCACCGCTACGCGCGTGGTTCCCGCACACCAAGGCGCGTGGTACACACATCCGGTCATGTTCCTGTCCGCCAGCAGGAGGTCGACCTTTTATGTCCACGACACGACGTCAGGTACTCGCCCGTACCGGTGCGGTAGGTGCGGGCATCGCCTTCACCGGCGCGCTCACGGAGCTCTTCGCCGGGAGCGCGGCCGCGCAGGGCAAGGCCGGGTACGGGCCGCTGGTGCCCGACCCCGCCGGACTGCTCGATCTGCCAAAAGGTTTCCGCTACAAGGTCCTCTCGCGTGAGGGCGGCGATCTGCCGTCCGGCGAGGGCAAGGTGCCGAGCAACTTCGACGGCATGGACGCGTTCCGCGGCAAGCGCGGCGGAACACACCTCGTCCGCAATCACGAGAACCGCCACAACGGCAGAACCCCCGTGCCCACGGTCAAGGGCCTCACCTACGACCCGATGGGCAAGGGCGGCTGTACGGCGCTCGCGCTCGATCGCCACAACAACGTCCTGAGCGAGCGCGTCGCGATCGCCGGGACCGCGGTCAACTGCGCGGGCGGGCCGACCCCTTGGGGCACCTGGCTCACCTGTGAGGAGACCGAGGACAAGGCCGGTACGAACGGCTACACCAAGGACCACGGCTTCATCTTCGAGGTCGACCCCGTCGACCCGCACCGCACCGGAGCCGTGCCGCTCACCGCGATGGGCCGCTTCCAGCACGAGGCGATCGCCGTCGATCCCCGGCGGGGCGTCGTCTACGAGACCGAGGATGCCTTCCTCAAGCCCTTCGGTCTCTTCTACCGGTTCCTGCCCAAGAAGCCCGAGGGCGGCCGTGGTTCGCTCCGTGCGGGCGGCAAGCTCCAGGCGATGCGCGTGCCCGGAGTGCCCGACCTGTCCGCGATCCAGGAGACGGGGGCGTGCTTCGAGGGCATCGAGTGGGTCGACGTACCGGACCCGCTGGCAGCACAAACCCCCATCAGGGACCAGGACTTCGGCCCCAAGGGCATCACCCACGCGCAGAAGCTGGAGGGCTGCTACTGGGGCGGCAAGTCCGTCTACTTCGTGTCGTCGTTCGCGCACAGCGCGGAGGGTTCCGCGGCCGACCACTTCGGCCAGATCTGGCGCTACGACCCGTCCGAGCGCCGCCTCACCCTCGTGATCGTCTTCGGCCCGAGCACCGACATCCAACTGCCGGGCGAGTCCCCCGACAACATCTGCCTCGCGCCCAGCGGCGGCCTGATGGTGGCCGAGGACGGCGACGGCGCGCAGCACGTGTACGGCCTGACCCGTCGCGGCGACGTCTACGCGATGGCCCGCGGCCGGCAGAACGTCGGGACCCCGGAGAAGCCCGAGTGGGGCGAGTTCGCGGGCATCTCGTTCTCGCCGGACCACGACACGATGTACGTCAACTGCTACAACCCCGGCACGACGTTCGCCGTGACGGGGCCCTGGCACAGGACCTGACCTGACGCGGGGTGCGCGGCGGCTCCGAAGCGGGCCGCCGCGCACCCCGCGCGGGACCGAGGCCGCTAGGAACCGATCAGCGGATAGTGGTCGGACAGGTTGGTGTACGTGTACTCCTTGCCCCAACTGGACACCGTCCAGGGCGCGCTCTGCTCCTTGACCACTTCGTTGTGCCAGGTGGCGGGGCGGGCGTGGCCCTTGCGGTGCAGGACGTAGTCCAGGTCCTCGCGCGGGTCGTCCGGGTAGCGCTCGGAGGCGATGGAGTTGTCCTGGGTGTCGAAGGAGTACGGGTGTCCGCTGCGGCCGTCGGCGGGGGCGAAGCCGCCGTCGGCGAGCATCGATGCGTACTCGTCGCTGTGCGAGTCGACGTTCAAGTCGCCCGCCACGATGACCTGTTCGCCCGCCGGGATGTTCTTGGCGTCCAGGAAGGCGTCCATCTCCTTGAACTGCTGCGCGCGCGTCGATGCCGCCTCGCCGGAGCCGCAGCCCGGGTCGGTGGACTGGGCGTGGGTGCCGACGACGTGCACCTTCGTACCGTTGACGTCCAACTGGGTATAGACGAAGCCCTTGTTGGAGTACGAGTCGGAGCCGCAGGCGTCCTTGTAGACGTACTGCTCCTTGCGCTGGATCGGCCACTTGCTCAGGACGGTCACGCCGCCGTCCTCCGGAGTCACCGAGGAGTACGCGCCGCCCGTGGCGTCCCAGCCGTCCTTGCTGCGGCCCATGACGGGGGTCTGGTGCGGGTAGCGGTCCGCGGCGTTGGCCTTCAGCGCGTCGGACGAGGAGTTGTCGAAGGCCTCCTGGAGGACGACGACGTCCTTGCCCTGGAAGAAGTCCGCGGCCGGGATCGCCTTGGCGCGGTGGTCCTGACCCCAGTTCGGGTAGAGGTTCTTGCTGAACAGGAAGGCGTTGTACGAGAGCACTTTGAGTGCGGGAGTGTCGACAGAGGCGGCAGGCGCGTCGGCGGCGGTCGCGGACGGGGCGACGGCGACGAGCGTCGCCGCGGCGAGCACCGTGGTGATCGCGGCGGCGTGAGTCCTGCGCAGCGCTGGGTGCGGCACTGAATCTCCTGTGAGTGGGGGGCTGTTGGGAGGGTGCACGTGATGTGCCCGTTGGGGCGCCGCAATCCAATCAGCCGTGATTACTTCTGGGGATACTTCACGTGAACAAAGATCCCGCTGCGGGAGAGCGATGTTTTTGTCCGGCCCGCCCGGTGTGATCACAGGTCGGCGAGCGTGCTCTCCACCGTGTCGAGCAGCGCCTGCCGGTCGTCCTGGACGCGGGCGATGACGCGCAGGCCGTAGTACGTGCTCTGCACGCGGCGGGCGACGGCCGTCGCGTCCGCAGTGGAGCGGAACTCACCGGCGCGGCTGCCGGCCGTCACGACCGCGCGCAGCTCCTCCTCCACCCGGTCGAAGTTGCGCCGTACGGCGTCCTTGACCTCCGGGTCGAGCCCGCCGATCTCGACGGCCGCGTTGATCGCGAAGCAGCCGCGCCCCTCCGCCTCGTCGAGATCGGCGTCCACGGCGTGCACCATCATGTCCCGCAGCCGCTGCTTGGCCGGCCCTTCGCCCCGCAGGATCTCGATCTGCTCGGCGGTGCTGGTCTCGTAGTAGCGCTGCAGGGCGCGCAGATACAGCTGACGCTTGCCGCCGAAGGTGTTGTAGAGACTGGAGGGCCCGAGCCCGGTGCTGTCACACAGCGCGCGCGTCGAGGTGCCCTCGTAGCCATGACGCCAGAAGGTGTCCATGGCCGCGGTGATGACGCGGTCCTCGTCGAACTCTCGTGGCCTGGCCATGCCCCCCACAGTACGGGTTTTGGAATACACGTACAAAATGTGGCCGTGGCTACGTGGGGATCTCCGACGCGGACGCCGAGCGAGATTCCGGCGGAGGCGCACCGGTGTGCCGCCTTGGTCATGCGGCAACGTGCGTACGCTCGCGGGGCTCCGTCACGGCGCTCCGCCCCGCCCGCTGGAGCCGAGCCGCCCAGAGCGCGGCCGCCGCCCCGGCGGCGGCGAGCGCGGCGCCGACCCAGGCGACGGAGGCGTAGCCGAGGCCGGCCTCGATGGTCAGGCCGCCGAGGAGCGGGGCCAGGGTGTTGCCCACGTTGAACGCGGCCGTGTTGGTGGCGCCGACCAGTGTCGGGGCGGCCGGGGCGAGGGTGAACACCCGGGACTGCAGGGCGGGGTTGGTGACGTACCCGACGAGACCCAGGAGGAACACCAGCGCGATCACGACGACGGTGGAGCGAGCCGTCAGCGCGAGCAGCGCGGAGAAGAGGGCGAGCGCGCCGAGCCCCAGGACGAGGGTCCGCAGGGGGCGCGCTTCGGCGGTGCGTCCGCCGATGAACAGGCCCACCATCCCGCCGACGCCGAACAGGGCGAGGACCGCGGGCACCCACCCCTCGGCCACTCCGCTCACCTCGGTCAGCAGGGGCGCGAGATAGCTGAAGGTGACGATGACCGCGCCGAAGGCGAAGGCCGTGATGGCGTACGAGAGCCAGAGCTGGGGACGCGCCATGCCGCGCAGCTCGGCCTTCACCGACGTACGCCCGGCCTCGCCCCGTCCCCCGGGGACGACGAGCAGCGTGCAGACGAGGCTCACCACGGTGGCGGCGGCCACCGCCCAGAACGCGGCGCGCCAGCTGGAGTACTGACTCAGCACGGTGCCCGCCGGTACGCCGACGACCGTGGCCAGCGTCAGCCCGCCCGCCACGATGGCGACCGCCTTCCCCTTGGCCGCGGACGGCACGAGGGCGACCGCGGTGGCCACGGCCACGCCCCAGTACCCGGCGTACGCGAGGGCGCTGACCACGCGGGTGACGAAGAGGACCCCGTAGCCGGGCGCGAGCGCGCCGACCACGTGGGCGACGACGAAGACGGCCTGGAGGGAGACGAGGGCGGTCCGCCGGGGCCAGCTGAGGGTGGCCACCGCGAGCAGCGGCGCACCGACGACCATTCCGATCGCGAAGGCAGAGATCAGCAGCCCCGCGTCCGGGATCGACACCCCGAGGTCGGCGGCCATGCCCGGCAGGAGCCCGGAGAGCATGAACTCCGAGGTCCCTTGAGTGAAGATCCCGAGCCCGACTATGTACACCGCAGGCGGCATTGACGCCCCTCCTGATCACGACCCACTTTTTGGAGCACTTGCTCCAAAACTGACGATCAGGACGCTAGCACATTCTGAAGCGGTCGCTTCAGAATGTGCCGCCAGCCGTGCCGCGTCGCGTCGCGCCGTTCTGGCCGGAGGCGTTGTCAGTGCCGGGTGCCATTCTGAGCGCCATGAAACCGTCCCCCCTGACCAGCGCGAAGCCGCTGACCCTGACCGGCATCGACGCCGCGCTGCGCGCATCGTGGGCCGCCGACACCTGCTCGCCCGATGACGTCGCCCGCACCCCGTGGACCGCCGGGAATCCGGCCTGGGGGCAGTGCGACATCACCGCGCTCGTCGTGCACGACATGTTCGGCGGCGAGCTGCTGGTCGGTGAGGTGTGGTCGGCCGATGGCGAGCGGCAGGGCTTCCACTGGTGGAACCGGCTCGCGAGCGGGGTCGAACTGGACCTGACGCGGGAGCAGTTCCTGCTGGGCCAGCGGATCACGGAACCGCGCTCCGTGGAGCGACCGCCGGGTCGGCTGCCGCGCCGCCAGGAGGAGTACGAGCTGTTGCGGCGGCGCGTCTTCGAGGCAATGAGCCTGAAGCTGCCCACGCCGGGCGGCTGAGCCCCGCGCCGGGCAGCCGCACCGGGCGGCTGAGCCCCGCGCCGGGCAGCCGCACCGGGCGGCCGAGCCCCGCGCCGGGGTGATTCGGCCGTCCGGGGTAGCGCGGATCGGCCCGTGGCCCGCTCTTCGGCGATTCATCCTTTTTATGCCGATATGTTCGGCTGATGATCACCCCCACACGGAGACCGCGCGCGCCGAGACTCCGCGCACCGAGACTGGCCGCCTGCGCCCTGACCGCCCTCGCCCTCACCGCGCTCGCCGCCTGCGGCTCGGACCCCGCTCCGGGCGACCGCGACCAGGCCACGCGCCCCTCGGCAAGCGCCTCGCCCCGACCCGCGACGCTCGCCCCGGGTCCAGCGGGCCTCACCCCCGTCTTCAAGAACGCCCCCCGCACCCCGGCGACCGCCGCCCCCACCGTCGCCCTCACCTTCGACGCCGACATGACCGCCGACCAAGGCCCCCGCGCAGCGGCGGGTGAGCGGTTCGACAATCCGGCGCTGGTGGCGACGTTGCGACGCCTGAAGGTGCCGGCGACGTTCTTCATGACGGGACGGTGGGCCGAGGAGTACCCGGCGCAGGCCAAGGACATCGGCCGGGATCCGCTCTTCGAGGTCGCCAACCACTCGTACAGCCACTACGCCTTCACCAAGCGCTGCTACGGCCTGCCGACCGTCCCCGCATCCGGCATGCGCGCCGACATGGAGCGCGCCTTCGCCGCCTTCCGCAAGGCGGGCGTCGAGCGCCAGGTGCCGTACTTCCGCTTCCCCGGCGGCTGTTACGACAAGCGGGCACTGCGCGAGCTGGCGCCCGGCGGTGTCACGGCCGTGCAGTGGGACGTGGTCAGCGGCGACGCCTTCGCGACGGACGCCGACGCGGTGGCCCGGCAGGTGCTCGACGGGGTGAAGCCCGGCTCGGTCGTCGTCATGCACTGCACGCGCAGCGCGGCTCCCACGACGGAACGTGCCCTGCGGACGATCGTCCCGAAGTTGCGCGAGCGCGGCTTCCGCTTCGTCCGCGTCTCGGAGCAGATCCGGATGTCGGAGCGGCGCGGGGCGGCCGACACGCGCGGTTAGTACGCCGGATAGCCTGGCTCTCATGGACGACACCAGCGCTGAGAGCCCGTCCGCCGAGGGCCCGTCCGCCGGGGCGCCGTCCGCTGAGAGCCCGCCCGTCGAGGGCCCGTTCGCCGAGTGCGTGCTGTGCCGCGAGCCCACCGAGTACCCGGAGACGCACAAGGGCGTGACGCTGTGCCCGGTGTGCGAGTGGCACGAGGCGCAGCGCACCGCCTGTTCGGGCTGAGCCCTCCCCCGAACCCGGCCGCTGAGGGCTCACCCCCTGCGCGAAGCCATCCCGCAGGCCACCCCCACCGCGGCCACCGCGAGCACCCCCGCCACCGCGACCGGCAGCAACGGCACCGGCACCTCCCCGTCCCGCGACCCCGTGACCAGAGCCGTCAGGGTGGCCTTCGCCGGGGAGCCCGTGGTCACCAGGGCCAGCAGCGAGGCGAGCAGCAGCACCGGGATCGCCCGCCCCGGCGAGCGCATCAGTGGCCGACTGGTGACGGCGCCGACGGCGGTGCCGAGGAGCGCGCTCGCCAGCATCGCGAGGAGCCCCGCACCGCCTGCCGCGAGGCGGTTCACGGCCGCCCGGTGATCGGTGCTCGCCGGGTCGCTGATCACCGATACGACGAGGGTGGCGACGGCGCCCAGCACGGCCGCGGCAAGGAAAGCAGCGAGCAGAGAGGCTAGCTGCGCCCGCCAGGGTCCGGCCGCCGAAGCCACGCAACCGCGGGCGGCGGTCGGCTCGTTGGAGGTGCAGATCCGCACCAGCCAGGCAGCGACGGGCAGCAGCGCGGCGGCCGCGTACGCGAGGGAGTCGAGGATCGGCTGCCCGCTCTGTACACCGACGGCGAGGAACGCGGCGTACAGGATCACGGGGGCGAGCCAGCGCTGCGAGCGCAGGAGGAGGGCGGACTGGTAGTGGAGCAGGGCGTTCACCGGTCGCGCACCTCGCTCGTCGTGGGCGCGGCCGAAGGTGTGGCCTGGCCCGGGACCGAGTCCGCGTCCGGGACCGAGCCCGAGTCCGCGTCCGGGACCGAGTCCGAGTCCGGGACCGAGTCCGCGTCGGCCCCCGGCGGCGACATCGTCACCGACACCACGTGCCACGGCGGACGCGCCGTCAGGAGCGCGCGCAGCGCGACATCCGAGTGTGTCGCCGCCACCGTCAGCCGCAGCGCCCCCTCAGGGGAGTGCCCGGTGACGACCCCGGGCGCGGAGGGCGGCGCGGCACCCGGCGGCCCTTGCGCCTCGATCACGACCGAAGGGGCCCCCGAAGCGGCAGCTCCCCTCGAAGTACCCTCCGCCGTACGGATGTTCACCGCCGAGCCGACCACCGCGTACGTCACGTCCACCGCACCCGCGAGCCGCCGCGGGTCGTGGTCCACGAAGACGACGGCGCCACCCTCCGCGACCCGCTCGGCGACGGCCCGGTCCAGCTCGTCCCGCGCCTCGGCGTCCAGGCCCGTCCACGCCTCGTCGAGGACGAGGAGCTCGGGACCGGCGAGGAGTGCCTGGGCCACGGCGACCTTCTGGCTGCTGCCCTTGGACAGTTCGGACAGGGGCGTACGCGCGTGGCTCCCGGCCCCGAAGCGTTCGAGCCAATCCGCCGCGCCCCGCGCGGCCACGCCCTTCGCCAGGCCCTGGATGCGGCCCAGGTGCGTGAGATATCCGGCGGCCGTGAACGGCAGTGCCGCGGGGAAGCGTTCGGGGACGTACGCCGTGCGCGGCCGTCCGGCGACGCGGGCCTCGGTCGGGGCGTCGATCCCGGCGAGCAGCCGCAGCAAGGTCGACTTGCCGGTGCCGTTCGCGCCCTCGACCCGCACCAGCGTGCCCGCGCGCACGCCGAGCCCGACGCCGCGCAGGACCCACGGCCCGCCCATGGAATAGCGCCGCCCCACCCCGTCGAGCCGCAGCGCGGCCCCCGCAAGATCACTGTCCATGTGGCCATCCTCGCGCAAGGGTCCGGCAGCGGGGCAAGCCGCAAACTCCCTGCCGGGCCCGATCTTCCGCCTGGCAGACTGGACGCGTGAGCAGCGACCAGACCGCCGGGAACCCCCAGCCGCAGGACACCCCAGACCCCCAGGACAGCCCCTTCCGGGTGGAGCAGACGACACGCGACGAGGCACCGCAGTACGTGCTGCCGCTGGTGGCGCGCATCGAGCGCGCCGAGCCCCCGCACCGTACGGACGCCCTGGAGACCGCGGCACGCGCGGTGCTCGTCATGCTCGGCGACGAGCGGTCCCACGGGGACGGCCCGTGGGCGCAGGCCATGCGGGACTGGCAGGACGCCCGGATCCGCAAGGTGGTGCGGCGGGCCCGCGGCGCCGAGTGGCGGCGGGCCGAGGCACTCCCCGGCATCACGGTCACCGGCAAGTCGGCGGAGGTCCGCGTCTTCCCGCCGGTGCCGTTGGACGGCTGGCCCAAAGATCTGGCGCGGCTCCAGGTGTCCGGCACAGAGCTGGACGACCCGGAACCCCTGACGCCCCCGGACGGGACCGCCCCCGTCCTGTGGATGAGCCCTGATGTCGACATGTCGGCCGGCAAGGCGATGGCACAGGCGGGGCACGGCGCCCAACTGGCGTGGTGGGAGCTGTCGGACGAGGAGCGCGCGGCCTGGCGGGACGCCGGTTACCCGCTCGCCGTCCGCACCCCGGACGCCGCGCTCTGGCGCGAACTCGTGGCGAGCGGCCTGCCGGTGGTGCGGGACGCGGGATTCACGGAGATCGCGCCCGGTTCCTGCACCGTGGTCGCCGATCACCCCGCCCTGCGCTGATCCGGCCACCCCTCGGCCCCCTCGGCCTGCGCCTCCTCGACACCGTCCGCCGACGCTCCTCGCACCCGGGAAGCCGTGGACCCGGGGCCCGCCATCTACGTGCGCACCCACACTGACGTGCGCATCCACAGGCGCGGCGGAACGAGGGAGGATGTACCTCGGGAAACGTACGACGGAACGGCGCTGAGGAGACCGGCATGGCGAGCGAGCTCGGCGTGAGCGAGAGCACGGGCGCGGGCGCGGGCACAGGCACGCGTGCCGACACGGCGAGCCCGAAGCTCGACGGCCGCGTCGAGCGCGGCAACCAGACCCGGCGCCTCGTCCTGCGCCGCACGGTCGACATCGCCTCGGTCGAGGGCCTGGACGCGCTGTCGGTCGGCCGTCTCGCCACGGAGTTGAAGCTCAGCAAGAGCGGGGTCTTCGCGCTCTTCGGCTCCAAGGAGGAGCTGCAGCTCGCGACCATCCGCGCGGCGGCGCGCATCTTCCTCGACAGCGTGGTGGAGCCCGCCCGGCAGTCCCCGCCCGGCCTGGACCGGGTGTGGCAGCTGTGCGCGCGCTGGCTGGACTACTCGGAGCGGCGGGTCTTCCCCGGCGGCTGCTTCTTCTACGGGGTGATCGCCGAGTTCGACGCCCGCGAGGGGGCGGTGCACGACGCGCTGGTCCGCGCGAACGGCGACTGGACCGGCCAGGTGGAACAGTGCATCACCGAGGCCCGCGACACGGGCGGCCTGCACCCGGACACCGATGCACCCCAGCTCGCCTTCGAGCTCATCGCCCTGATGGAGACGGCGAACGCGCACTCGGTGCTGCACGACAAGCCCGACGCCTACCGCAGGGCGGGCGCCGGCATCACGGCCCGCCTGCGCGCGGCGGCGACGGACCCGTCACTGGTGCCGCAACTCCCCTGAAGTGTCCGGCCGATCGGATTCTGAACCGATCCGGGAAAGAAGTAGCACGACCGTTCGTTTAGATTTACGCTAGTCGCATGCACCCCTCGACCAAGCCCTCGACCGAGTGCTCGAAGCGCTCGATCATGCGTACGCGCTGGCAAGCGGGCCCCGAGGCACACACCCCGGGCCCGGTCCTGGTGAGCGTCACGGAGTTCACCGCCCACCGTCACTCTCAGAACCTCCCGATCGCCCTGGCGGGACTGCGACTGCGCAGGAGCTGGCCACAGACCCCCGGCGCCGTCGGCATGTGGCTCTGGATCGACCCGTGGCGCAAGCGCTCGGGATCGGTCTCGGTCTGGACCCGCGAGCGGGCGCTGTACGCGTTCGTCGGGCGCTCCGACCACGTACGGATCGTCCGCGCGCACCAGGGCCGGGGCACGATGCGCGCCACCGCCTGGACGGCGGACCGGCTCGATCCGGCTGCCGTCTGGGCCGCCGCGTACGCACGGATTACCGACCCCAAGCTCCAAGTCCCCGGTCTGACAAAGGTGTTCACGCCACGGAAGGATCCTGAGACCCCATGAACGACCTCGTCGCGCTGGACCGCACCGCCGTCCAGGAATCGCTCCGCATCCTCCGCGCGGCCCGCGGAACCGACTGGCAACGCCCCTCCCCCTGCACCGGCTGGACGCTGCGCGACCTGGTGGCGCACATGACCGCGCAGCACCACGGCTTCGCGGCGGCGGCGCGGGGCTCGGGCGCCGACCGTACGTACTGGATCGCGCCGGAGCTCGGCCGCGATCCGTTCAAGGTCTACGACGAGTCCGTACGCCATGTGCTGGCCGCGTTCACCGAAGAGGGCGTCCTGGAAAGGGGGTTCACGCTTCCCGAGATCGGCGGGACGTTCACGGGAAGCGTCGCGATCGGCTTCCACTTCCTGGACTACGTGGTGCACTCCTGGGATGTGGCGACGACCATCGGCGTCGGCGTCGACCTCCCCCGGCCGGTCGTCGAGGCCGCGCTCGACATCGCCCGCAAGGTGCCGAAGGATCCCGAACGGCGGGGCCCCGGCGCCGCGTTCGGACCGGCCCTGCCCACGCCGGAGGATGCGTCCCCCATCGAGGAGATGCTCGCTCTCCTCGGGCGGGACGCCGGACGGCCGCCCGGCCCCTCACACCGGTATGGCGAAGCGTTGAACATCACGCACGCCTCTTCCGTATCTCCTGGTACCAGGAAGTAGCTTGCCCTCACGGCAGGTTGACGGGCAGGGAGGCACGGCACATTGCGGCGCATCAACGGCACGGCTCTGATCATCGCGGCACTCGTGGTCACACTGGGCGCGCTCGCGTTCCCCATGTGGTCCTACGCCGACCGTTCGGGCACGGGGCCCGCCAATCTGGCCGCCGGATCGGTGGCCACCCAGTGGGGTCCGCTGTCGGCCGCCGACCGCGACCTGCTGGTGAAGGTGCGGCTCGCGGGACTGTGGGAGATACCAGCGGGACAGCAGGCCGTCGAGCGGGCGCCGACCGAGGCGATCAAGGAGGCCGGTGACCATCTGATCGTCGGCCACACGGACCTGGACAAACGGACCCGTTCGGCCGCGGCGCAGCTCGGCGTGGAGCTGCCGAACCAGCCGACCGCCGAACAGCAGGGCTGGCTCCAGGAGTTGACCGAGGCCGACGGCGAGACGTACCAGCGGAAGTTCGCGAATCTGCTGCGCGTCTCGCACGGCAAGGTGTTCAGCGTGATCGCGCAGGTCCGTGACAGCACCCGCAACACGCTGATCCGGCAGCTTGCCACCGACTCGAACCAGACGGTCCTCGACCACATCACGATGCTGGAGGCGACCGGACTCGTCGACTTCGACGACATCGCGAACGGCGGCGCCGCCACCGCGACGGCCAGCCCCAGCGGGCCTCCGCCGCCCTCCGGCGTCGCTCCCCCGGAGCCCCCGCCCGCCGGACCGACCGGCGATGTGTCCACGACGTCGCGGCCCTCGCCCGCACCGCCCGGAGAGGTCAACACGAACCGGCCGGAACCTCAAATGTAGCTCTGAACGTCCCTCCTCAGGGGTTCGGCAACGTCTGTCGGGGCCATGACCCCTGCACACGTTCACAAGACACGAGCACGACGCGGGGTCTTGGCGGAGGAGGGGGAACATGAAGCACCTGGGGACCGGCATCGGGTGGCGTCCGGAGATCGCGGACGCCGTGGAACGGATGCCCGGCATCGACTGGGTCGAGGCCGTCGCGGAGAACCTGTGCCCGGGGCACCTCCCCGACTCCCTCCTGCGGCTGCGCGAGCGCGGCGTCACGGTGGTGCCGCACGGTGTCTCGCTCGGCCTCGGCGGCGCCGACCGCCCCGACGAGACCCGTCTCGCCGCGTTGGCCGAGCGTGCGCAGGCGCTCGGCTCGCCGCTGGTCACCGAGCACATCGCGTTCGTACGGGCCGGTGGCCCGCTCATGGCTTCGCAGCCGCTGGAGGCGGGCCACCTGCTTCCGGTGCCGCGCACCCGCGACGCCCTCGACGTGCTGTGCGAGAACGTCCGCATCGCGCAGGACGCGCTGCCGGTACCGCTCGCGGTGGAGAACATCGCGGCGCTGATCTCCTGGCCCGGCGAGGAGATGACGGAGGGGCAGTTCCTGTACGAGCTCGTGGAGCGCACGGGCGTGCGCCTGCTCATCGACGTCGCCAACCTCCACACGAACCACGTGAACCGCGGCGAGGACCCGGCCAAGGCCCTGGACGAGCTGCCGGTCGAGGCCATCGCCTACGTCCATGTCGCGGGCGGTTTCGAGCGGGACGGGGTCTGGCACGACAGCCACGCCCACCCGGTCCCCGAGCCGGTCCTCGCGATCCTGTCGGACCTGGCGTCCCGGGTGACCCCGCCGGGCGTCCTGCTGGAGCGGGACGAGGACTTCCCGGCGCCCCAGGAGCTGGAGCGCGAGCTGGACGCGATACGGGAGAGGGTGCGGACGCAGGCACCGGCCTCCGGCGAGTGCGCCACCGTCGCGGCACCGGCCTCCGGCGAGTGCGCCACCGTAGAAACACCCGCAACACCCGCAACACCCGCAACACCCGCAGCGCCTGCAATACCGGCAGCACCCGCAACACCCGCCGCTCCCGTCACCGCCCCCACCCGCCAGCGCCTCGCCCTCGCGCAGACCGCGCTCCTGTCCGCGCTCGTCGCCGGGACGCCCGCGCCCGAAGGGTTCGACCGGGCCCGGCTGACCGTGCAGAGCCGGGCGCTGACCGGCAAGCGGGCGGATGTCGTGGCGAAGGTGGCGCCCGAGCTGCCGGAGATCCTCGGCAAGGCCGCCTTCCGCGCGGAGTTCCTCAGCTACGCCCAGGCGCGGCCGATGTCCGGCGGGTACCGGCGCGACGCGCTGGACTTCGCCGAGCGGCTGCTGCTCGCCGGGCAGCCCGAGGACGCGGACACGCGCGGGCGGCTGACCCAGTGGTGGCTCGAGCGGTCCGGGCCCGCGCCGCTCGACGCGCGGCCGGTCACGCGGTGGCTGCGGGCGGCGCGGTTCGCGCTGCGCCGGGGCTGAGGGGGCCGCCGTGGAGGTCCTGCCCATCGGCTTCGCTCTGCTGATCTCGGTCTCGTCGGTCGTCCTCCTCGTCGGCGTCACCCGCATCAGGCAGGCCACGCCGCAGCAACCCGACGCACAGCATGGAGCCGTGTTCGACCCCCTGGAGGCGGCCTTCCTCGCCGGCGGCCCCGGCCGGGTGGCCGACGCGGCGATCGCGGCCCTGCACGAGGACGGACGCCTGGTGGTCGCGTACCCCGGCATCGTCGCGGTCCAGTCGACCGAGGCCCGCAACGCGGTGGAGGGCGCGGTGCTCCAGGCCCAGGCCGCCGCGCCGAGCGGCGCCCTGCACTGGCTGCGCGTGGGCGTGATGCGCAGCCCCGCCGTACAGGCGATCGGCGACGCACTGGCCCTGCGCGGTCTGATGGTGCGGCCCGAGGCCCTGGCCCGCGTGCGGCGCCACAAGATCCGGCACAACGCCCTGAGCTTCACCGGGTTCTTCCTCGTCATCGGCGTCATCGCCGTCGAGGACGCGACGGCCCCTCGTGGGACCCCGTGAGCGCGTCGACCATCGTCTTCATCCTGGCCTGGGTGATCGGCGCCCTGATCGGCCAGCTCTGCAGCCGCGCGACGCGCACCCGGCTGACCGCCACGGGCCGGACCGCGCTCTCGGAGTACCGCGCCGCGGGCGCGCACGCGTTCGGCGCGGCGCACCGCGTGGCGGTGGAGGGCCTGGTCGGCGTGCTCGACCCCGTACTGCGCGCGCAGTTGCAGGCCGCGCACCGCATCCGGCCGGGGCGTACGACGGGGACGTCCGCGCCGTACGCGAGCTCCGGAAGCACGATCGCGTGGTGCTCAGGCACCGGGAGCGGTTCGGCGTGCGGAGGCTCCAGCTGCGGCGGCGCCGGCGGCTGTGGTGGCGGGGGCGGCAGCTCCTCCTGTGGTGGAGGCGGCTCCGGCGGGGGCGGCGGTGGCTGCGGAGGAGGCGGTGGTGGCGGGGGCGGCGGTTCCTAGCCGCCGGCCGTGGCACGGGAACGGTGGCCGCCCGCATCCGATGCCCCTTACCCGTACGGCAGTTGACGTACTCCGGGCAGTAACCCGCGGGAGCCTCCCCGCCGCGCACTAACGTGCGGCGGTGCAACAGGAGGCGTCATGCGATCCATCAACGGCACCGGCCTCATCGTCGCGGGGCTCGTCGCGACGCTGGCCGCTCTGCTCTTCCCCGTCTGGTCGTACGAGGACAGGTCGGGCACCGGCCTGGACAGACTCAACGCGGAGACCGTGTCGACGGAGTTCGGCCCGCTCTCCGCGCTCGACCGGGACTTCATCATCAAGGTGCGCCTCGCGGGCCTCTGGGAGCTGCCCGCCGGACAGCAGGCCGAGGCGCGCGGCACCAGCAAGGCCGTCAAGACCGCGGGCGAGCATCTCGTCGAGGGCCACACGTTCCTGGACGCGCGCGTGCGCGAGGTGGCGGCGCGGCTCAACCTGGAGCTGCCCAACCAGCCGACCGCGCAGCAGCGGGAGTGGCTCGACGAGATGAGCGACGCGCACGGCGACGCGTACGAGGAGAAGTTCGCCAACATCCTGCGGGCCGCCCACGGCAAGGTGTTCTCGGTGGTCGCCGAGGTCCGCGCAACCACCCGCAACTCGCTGGTGCGCACGCTCGCCGACGACGCGAACACGACGGTCCTCGACCACATCACGGTCCTGGAGGACACGGGCCTGGTCGACTTCGACGATCTGGCGCGCGACGCGGCGTCGGCGGGCCCCCGTCCGGTGACCCGCTCCCCCGCCCCTCCGGTCCCCGCCCCGTCACCGGCTCCGGCGAACCCGGTCACCCCGTCGCCCACGTTCTCGCTGCCCCCACCGGCGTCCCGGCCCAAGCCGACCAAGCCCCCGAAGCCCAGGGAGGAGAAGAGCGACAAGGGCAAGGACAAACCCCGCTCCAAAGCGGAACGTTACGCACCTGCGATCCCGCGTCCGCATGCTGAATAACCCGTGGCGTCGCCCCCACTGCCTCGCATAGAACACCGGCATGTTCTGGCTTCCCCTCCTTCTGGTGGCCTGGGTCGTGACGGGCCTGTCCTGCGCCCGGCTCTGCCTCACGGCGTACCGCGCCGCCCCGCGCGGCGCTGTTCCTGGGCATCGCCATGAACTGACGCTCTACGAAGCCGCGTTTCTCTCCGGCGGCCCCGCGCGCGTCACCGACCTCACCCTGGTGTCGATGGCCCGCACCCGGCGCCTGCTGCTCGCGCACACCGGCTGGGCGACGGTCGTCGACCCGGTGGGCGGGGACGCCATGGAGCGTTCCGTGCTCGGCGCGATAGGGCCCGACGGCCAGTCGCCCATAGCGCCGGTGCGCCGGGCCGCGGCAGGCACCGAAGCGATGCGCGAGCTCGCGGACCGCCTCGTCGCCGCGGGCCTCGCGCTGCCGGACGGTGCTTGGTCGGGGGGCGCGGGAGCGGTCCGGCAGGTGCGGGCGGCCGCGGTGGCGGTGGTGGCGCTGGGGGCCGTTGCGCTCCTGATGCCCGCCCAGGAGCCGCCGGGAGAGGTGCCCGTGGCGCTCTGGTTCGCGCTGCCCCTGGCCTTGAACACGAGCTGCCTCGCCGTCGCCCGCTTCGAGATCCACCCCTACCCGCGCTGGGCCTCGCCCGCGGGCCAGCTCCTCCTGAGCGCGCTGCCCGCGCGGGGCGGCTCCGACCTCACCGCGGTCGCCGTACGCGGCACGCGCGCGCTCGCCGATCCGGAGCTGCGGGCGGCTTTCGCGCACCGGGATGCGGCGCATCGGGGTCATTGAGCCCGACACGCCCGACACCGGCAGGGCGGTGCTTTACTTCGCGTATTACCAAACGAATCATCCCTTTTGTTCGAGCAACGCACGGCCGAATGAAGGGATGAAGAAGAGCGATGAGAGCAGCAGCCGCCCTCTACGGAACCGCCGGATCCTTGGTCCTGACCGCACTCGTCGCCGCCCCCACGGGAAGCGCGTCCGCGGCCGACACCGCCCCCTACCCGGAAGCACGCGGCACCCTCGTCGCGGCCGAGCGCGCCAAGGCGGCCGGCGTCCGCTTCGGTGCCTGTCCCGCGGCGGAGGGCCTGCCGCCCTCGGTCAAGTGCGGCACCGTCTCGGTGCCCCTCGACTACGCCCGCCCGGACGGCAAGCAGATCAGACTGACCGTCAGCCGCACCAAGGCCACGGAGAAGGCCGAACCGCGGCGCGGCAAGGCCGTCAAACGGCAGGGCGCCCTCGTGTTCAACCCCGGCGGCCCCGGCGGATCCGGCATGTACTTCCCGATGGTCGGCATGCTCCCCGAGTGGAAGCGCATCGCGGCGGCGTACGACCTCGTGGGCTACGCCCCGCGCGGTGTCGGCCGCTCGGCGCCGATCTCCTGCCAGGACCCCAAGGAATTCGCCAAGGCGCCGACCCAGGCTCCGACCCACCCCGACGCCGCGTACAAGCTGAAGCGGATCAAGCAGGCGAAGGAGTACGCGCAGGGCTGCGTCGAGCGCTCGGGCAAGGCCGTGCGGCACTACACGAGCCTGAACAACGCGCGTGACCTGGATGTGCTGCGGGCGGCGCTCGGCGAGAAGAAGCTGACCTTCATGGGCGCCTCGTACGGCACCTACTTCGGCGCGGTGTACGCCTCGCTCTTCCCCTCGCACGTGCGCCGAATGGTGTTCGACTCGGCGGTCAACCCCGACCCCGCACAGATCTGGTACCGCAACAACCTCGAACAGTCCGCGGCCTTCGAGCACCGCTGGGCCGACTTCCGCACGTGGACGGCCAAGCACGACAAGACGTACCACCTGGGCAAGACGCCCGAGGCGGTCCAGCGGAGCTACGAGAAGGTGCGCCGCGAACTCGCGGCGAAGCCCGCGGGCGGCAAGGTCGGCCCCGGCCAGCTGCAGGCGGCGTACCTCCAGGCCGGGTACTACGACGACTACTGGCCGACGCGGGCATCGGCGCTCTCGGCGTATCTGAAGGGCAACCCGAAGCCGCTGATCGAGCAGGCCGGGCCCGAGCCGAAGGCGGCCAAGGAGCAGGAGAACGGCAACGCGGTCTACACGGCCGTGGAGTGCAATGACGCGCCCTGGCCGACGGACTTCCAGACCTGGAACCGCGACAACTCGCTCCTCGCGCGCAGCGCTCCCTTCGAGACCTGGGACAACGCCTGGATGAACCTGCCGTGCGCCTACTGGCCCGCGCCCCGGCAGCGGCCCGTCGACGTCGGCACCGATGAGGGCGAGCTCGCCCCGACGCTGATCCTGGCCGCCGAGCGGGACGCGGCGACGCCGTACGAGGGCGCGCGGGAGCTGAACCGCAGGCTGCGGGGCTCGGTCCTGGTGACCGAGCGGGACGCGGGGACGCACGGCATCGGCGGCGGCCCCAACCGGTGCGTCAACGGGTACATGGAGGCGTACCTCCTGGAGGGCAGGCTCCCCGTGCGGCGCGCGGCGTGCGCACCGCACAAGGAGCCCGAGCCGCTGTCCGGCGAGCGGGCGGCGGCTCTCCCCAAGGAGCGCTAGCTACAACGCGCTCAGCCGCTCGAGCGGAAATGGCGGCTGGGCCAGCGGGCGCACCGCGAGCCGGGTCAGCGGCAGGGCGTTGTCGTCGCCCGCCGTGCGGTTGGCGTGCAGGACGCCGCAGTGTGTGCAGCGGTGGACGAGAACCCACTCGCCGTCTCCTCGTACGGAGATGGCGAGGGGTTCCATCCGGGCTCCGCACTCCGCGGCCCGGTCGCCCGGGGTGTCGTCGAGGTGACGGCTCCACAGGCAGTTCGGACAGTGGTTGCGGTGGTCGGTGCCGGGGGCGGTCATCGAGACGTCGAGACCGCACTGGAGGCAGCGGAAGGACTGGGCGCGCGCTTCAGTGCGCGCCCGCCGTGATGTGTTGCGGGACATGGTGAGGATGACTCCTGAGCAACGCGGAAGTGGCTGGACTCGAGCTGTTCCGCGGGGCCCTGGGCATACACGCACCATCTTTCGTTCTCGGCTTCGACCTCTCGATGAAACGCTCACCGGGCGGGCACGGCAACCGAATTAACTAGGCGAGGCCCGCCACCAGCTCGGCGACCGACTTGCGGCGGCCGGTGTAGAACGGCACCTCTTCGCGGACGTGCATACGGGCCTCGGACGCGCGCAGGTGCCGCATGAGGTCGACGATGCGGTACAGCTCGTCCGCCTCGAAGGCAAGCAGCCACTCGTAGTCGCCCAGCGAGAACGAGGCGACCGTGTTGGCGCGCACGTCGGGGTAGCCGCGGGCCATCATGCCGTGGTCCTTGAGCATGCGGCGACGGTCCTCGTCGGGCAGCAGGTACCAGTCGTAGGAGCGCACGAAGGGGTAGACGCTGATGTAGTCGCGCGGCGTCTCGTCGGCCAGGAAGGCCGGGATGTGCGACTTGTTGAACTCGGCGGGGCGGTGCAGCGCCATGTTCGACCAGACCGGCTCCAGGGCGCGGCCGAGCTTGGTGCGGCGGAAGAGGTTGTAGGCCTCCTGCAGCTCGTCCGAGGTCTCGGCGTGCCACCAGATCATGACGTCGGCGTCGGCGCGCAGGCCCGACACGTCGTACGTGCCACGGACGGTGATGTCCTTGGCGGCAAGCTGATCGAACAGCTCCTGGACCTCTTCGGCGTAGCCGGCACGGTCCTCCGGGAGCAGGTCGCGCAGCTTGAAGACGGACCACAGCGTGTAGCGGATGACCTCGTTGAGGTCCTTGGCCTTCTTGCCCGCGTTCGGGCTCTTGGCGGGGGCGTCGTCACTCATGGTCCTATTCTCCTCCGGCGCCGTGCAGGCTCTGCACCGGGTTGGCGGTGAGCTCCTGCACACCGGCCAGGTCACCGCCCAGCTGGTCGACGGCGGCGTACGCGCTCGCGATGCACGCGGGGATGCCCACTCCGTCGTACGCCGCTCCGCACACGGCCAGGCCGGGCAGCTTGCGCACGTGCTCGCGGACGCGGGCCACGCGCGCGTGGTGGCCGACGGGGTACTGCGGCAGGCCGTCGTGCCAGCGGGTGACGCGGGTGGCGACGGGCTCGGCGTCGAGGCCGATGGCCGCGCGCAGGTCGCGCCGGGAGAGGGCGATGAGGTCGGCGTCGTCGCGCTCCAGGACGGCGGTTTCGCCGTACCGCCCGACGGAAGTGCGCAGAACCAGCAGGTCAGGTTCCTCGTCGGCGATCCAGCCCCACTTGCGCGAGGCGAAGGTGGACGCCTTGATGGTGTGTCCGTCGACGGGCGGCACGAGAAAACCGCTGCCTTCGGGGAGGTCGGTCTCGCTGCGGCGGTAGGCGAGGGTCATCAGGGCCATGGAGGCGTACTCGACGGACGCGAGCTCGGCCGCCGCCGCGGGTGCCTCGACGCCGAGGAGCGCGGCTGCGGCGTAGGCGGGCACGGCGACGACTACGGCTTCGGCGTCGATGGTCTGCTCCGCGGTGCTCACCTGCCAGCCCTGCGGGGTGCGCCGCAGCTCGGTGACCGGCGTCCCGGTGCGGATCTCCCCGCCCCGCGCGCGTACCGAATCGGCGACGGCGAGCGGCAGTTGGCCGACGCCGCCCTCGATGCCCATGAAGACGGGCCCGGTCTGCTGACTCTGCGCGGCCCTGGCCTGGATGGCGCGGACGCCCTCCGTGAGGGAATCATGCGTGCGGGCGGCCTCGAAGAGCTGCGGGACCGCCGAGCGCATCGAGATGCGGTAGGCGTCCCCGGCGTACACGCCGCCGAGCAGCGGCTCCACGAGGCGGTCGACGACCTCTCGGCCCAGGCGCGCGGCGACGTACTCGCCCACCGCGACGTCGTCACCGACCTCGGTGGGCGGCAGTTCACGGTCCCGCTCGATGCGGCTCAGGCCCTCATCGGAGAGCACCCCGGACAGGGCCGACGCGTCGCCGGGTACGCCCATGACGTGCCCCTTGGGCATCGGCCGCAGGGCCCCGCGGGTCCAGATCGCGGCGGTCGCGGTGGCGGGCGGCTGCAGCCGGTCGGCAAGGCCCACCTCGCGGGCGAGGGCGACGGCCTCGGGGCGGCGGGCCAGCATCGACTCGGCGCCGAGGTCGACGCGGACGCCCTCGATCGCGCCGGGGAGCAGCTTGCCGCCGAGCCGGTCGGAGGCCTCCAGGACGGTCACGCGGGCTCCGGTGCCGAGCAATCGGTGGGCGGCCGCGAGGCCGGCGATCCCGCCGCCGATGACGACTACATGACCCGTTCGTGTGTCCGTTTCGCGCATGCCTCCACTCTACGAGGAGCCCGATACGCGTCGTACGAGTCCCGAACGTGACCCCATCGGGACCGATCGGCAACCACCGTTCCGCCCCTCCCCGGCGTCAAAGGAACACCAGCCACCACGACCTTCGGGGGGTACGTCGAGATGCACGCGTCCAGCACGTCCAGGCACCGCACCGTCCAGGCACTCTCGGCGGTCCTGCTCGCCGCCGCCCTCGCGCTCACCGGGTGCAGCGACGGCAGCTCGGGCAGCGGCGACAACGACGGCGGCAAGGCGGCGGGCGGCGCCGCGCGGGACGAGGCGGCCCAGTCCGGCAACAAGGACGACAAGGGGTTCGGTGGCGGCCAGGCGGACAAATCCGGCCGGAAGGAGCCGCCCAAGCTCAACGGCACGCACATCATCCGCACCGCCACCCTGACCGTCCGCGTCGAGGACGTGCCGAAGGCCCTGGCCGAGGCGCGCGCGGCGGCCACCGACGCGGGCGGGGTCGTCGGTGACGAGACCACGGACCGCGACGGACGCGGCCACGAACGCTCCCGCATCGTGCTGCGTGTCCCGCAGGACCAGTACGAGGGTGTCCTCAAGTCCCTTGAGGGAACGGGCAAGTTGATCGAGCGCAAGGCCAAGGCGCAGGACGTCACCGATCAGGTCGTCGACGTGGAGAGCCGCATCAAGTCGCAGCGGGCGAGCGTGGCGCGCGTGCGGGAGCTGATGGACAAGGCGACGAAACTGAGCGATGTCGTCACCCTGGAAGGGGAGTTGAGCACCCGCCAGTCCGAGCTGGAGGCGCTGCTGGCCCAGCAGTCCTCGCTGAAGGACCGTACGAGCATGTCCACGATCACGCTCTCGCTCAGCGAGACGGCCGTGAAGAAGGCGGACGCGGACGACGACGACCCGACGTTCGTGGACGCCCTGTCCGGCGGCTGGAGCGCCTTCGTGACGATGCTGCGGTGGCTCCGCCGTCGGCGCGGTCCTGCCGTTCGTGGCGGTGGCGGCGCTGCTGTTCCTGCTGTGGCAGCGCCTGGTGCGGCCCCGGCTGCCGCGGCGGACCGCGGTGGCGGCGGCTCCCGCGGTTCCGGCGGCACCGGCGCGCGAGGGCGACGACGACTAGAGAGCCGTCAACTGCCGCCTCGTCGTAGCGTGTCCGTATGAGGATCGCGAAGGAACGACTGGTGGTCATCGGGGGTGACGCGGCGGGCATGTCCGCCGCGTCACAGGCACGCAGGCTCAAGGGCCCGGACGAGCTGGAGATCGTCGCGTTCGAACGCGGCCACTTCACCTCGTACTCGGCCTGCGGCATCCCCTATTGGGTCGGCGGCGACGTCCCGTCGCGGGACGAGTTGATCGCGCGTGCGCCCGATGAGCACCGGGCACGCGACATCGATCTGCGGATGCGTACGGAGGTCGTGGAGATCGATGTCGAGGGCGGCCGGGTCCGCACCCGGGACCTGGAGTCCGGCGGGGAGGACTGGACGTCGTACGACAAGCTCGTGATCGGCACCGGTGCCCGGCCCATCCGCCCGCCCCTGCCCGGCATCGACGCCCCCGGCGTGCACGGCGTACAGACCCTGGACGACGGCCAGGCGCTCCTGGACACGCTGGCCCGTACGCCGGGCCGCAGGGCGGTCGTCATCGGCGCGGGCTACATCGGCGTCGAGATGGCCGAGGCGCTGATCCAGCGCCGGTACGAGGTCACGGTCGTCAATCGCGGCGCCGAGCCGATGTCGACGCTCGACCCGGACATGGGCCGTCTCGTCCACGACGCGATGTCCGGCATGGGCATCGAGATGGTGAACGGCGCCGAGGTCACCAAGATCCTCACCGGTGACGACGGCCGGGTCAGGGCGGTGGCCACCGAGGACGCGGAGTATCCGGCGGACGTGGTGGTGCTCGGCATCGGCGTGCGCCCCGAGACGGAGCTCGCCCGCGCGGCGGGGCTGCCGCTGGGCCGGCACGGCGGTCTTCTCACGGACCTCGCGATGCGGGTGCGCGGGCACGAGAACATCTGGGCGGGCGGCGACTGCGTCGAGGTGCTCGACCTGGTCTCGGGCCGCGAGCGCCACATCGCGCTCGGCACCCACGCCAACAAGCACGGCCAGGTCATCGGCTCGAACGTGGGCGGGAGTTACGCGACCTTCCCCGGTGTCGTCGGCACGGCCGTCAGCAAGGTCTGCGACCTGGAGATCGCCCGCACCGGGCTGCGCGAGAAGGAGGCGCGGTCGGCAGGACTGCAGTTCACGTCGGTGACCATCGAGTCGACGAGCCGCGCGGGCTACTACCCCGGTGCGGCCGTGATGACCGTGAAGATGCTCGCCGAGCGCCTCACGGGACGGCTGCTCGGCGTCCAGATCGTGGGCCGCGAGGGCGCGGCCAAGCGCGTCGACATCGCGGCCGTGGCCCTGACGACGCGGATGACGGTGGACCAGATGACCGCGCTCGACCTCGGCTACGCGCCGCCGTTCTCGCCGGTGTGGGACCCGGTCCTGGTGGCGGCACGCAAGGCCGTCGCCTCGGTTCGGGCGGCGGACTAGGGCCCTAGGCGACGGGGGTGTCCGCGGGGCCTTCTCCGAAGTGGGCCTCGCGCCGCTCCCGTACCTTCGCGAGGGTGTCGCGGGCAGTGTCTGCGGTGAAGGCCGGGCACAGGAGCGTGCCCAGCGGGGCGCCCCAGCCGCTGGACGCGCGCTCCAGCTCGTAGACCTGCCGGCCGCCGGGGCTGCTCAGGTGGAGGCCGACCCAGACGGCGTCCGGTCCGCTGCTGGGCAGGCCGGGGTGACCGTCGTGCGCGCACCGCGCGTCGGCGAGATGGCGGAGGGCCGCTTCGAGACCTGCCGCGAGGGAGTCGAGGGCGGGCTTCGAGTGCATCAGGTCGGAGAGGGCGTACCAGGAAACGGCCGTGGCAGCGATGACGAGTCCCGCCCGGTCGTCGGGGTCCGTGGCCCGCCCCAGCGCGTCGCCGACGCAGGAGATCTCGGACTCGACGTCGGTGCCGGGCTTCGGGTGGCCGTGCAGGACGGCCGAGAGCGAGTCGATGTCGCGCCGGGTGTCCTCGGGGAGGCGCGGCGGGATGCCGGTGGCCGAACCGGGCTCGATGTAATCCATCGCGATGCGGGCGAATCCGGCGACGTTGCGCGGGCAGAGCCACTCGTCGCGCGGCCGCTCACCCTCGGCCCACTCGGCGTTCTCGTCGGCCGCGTCGGACAGGACGTCGCGCAGGTGGAAGAGGTGGTCCTCCAGCTCGTCCTCGGCGTACGGATGGCGTTCGTGGGCGCACGGCCGGTCCTTGAGCGCCCGGTCGGCCGCCCGCACCGCGTCGGACACGGCAGCGACCACGCCGACGCCGGGCAGCCAGCCGACGTACGGAAGCATCATGACCAGGCCGAAGGTCCACTGATGCGCGAGCTCACCGCCGGGATCCGCGGCGAGCTCGCGGGCGCATTCCAGGACGATCCGGTCCTTCTGGGCGTCGTCGTGGCACTGGTAGTCGTCCAGGACGCCGCCCCAGACCTCGACGAGATCACCGATCTCCATCGCGGGCACGTGCCCTCCCCCTCCTCACCCGTCACATTCAGGCGAGATTTTCGGCCAACTACGAAACGACTTAGTCAGCGCGCGGTCCGGGTGTGGACATGCTCGACGAGCCGCGTCAGCGCCTCCGGGTCGGTGGACGGCAGCACGCCGTGGCCGAGGTTGAAGATGTGCCCCTCGAGCCCGGACGCGGCGTCGAGGACCTCGTCCGTCTTGGCCTCGATCGCCTCGCGCGTGGCGAAGAGGACCGCCGGGTCGAGGTTGCCCTGCAGCGCCTTGCCGGGACCGACCCGCCGCACGGCCTCGTCCATCGGCACGCGCCAGTCGACGCCCACCACGTCGGCACCCGCCTCGCCCATCAGGCCGAGCAGTTCGCCCGTACCGACACCGAAGTGGATGCGCGGCACTCCGTACGAGGCCACCGCGTCGAAGACCTTCTTCGACGCGGGCATCACGGAGCGCCGGTAGTCGGCGGGGGCAAGGGCGCCCACCCACGAGTCGAAGAGCTGCACGGCGCTCGCGCCCGCCTCGATCTGCACCTTCAGGAAGGCGCCGGTGATCTCCGCGAGCCGGTCGAGCAGGTCGGCCCACAGCTGCGGGTCGCCGTACATGAGGGCCTTGGTGTGCTCGTGATTGCGGCTGGGGCCGCCCTCGACCAGGTAACTCGCGAGGGTGAAAGGCGCGCCGGCGAAGCCGATGAGCGGGGTCGGACCCAGCTCGGCCGTCAGCATGCCGATCGCCTGCGTCACGTAGGTCACGTCGTCCGGCGTCAGGTCCCGCAGCTGGGCGAGGTCGGCGCGCGAGCGGATGGGGTTGGCGACGACCGGGCCGATGCCCGGCTTGATGTCGAGGTCGATGCCGATGGCCTTGAGGGGTACGACGATGTCGCTGAAGTAGATCGCGGCGTCGACCTTGTGACGGCGCACGGGCTGCAGCGTGATCTCCGTGACCAGCTCCGGCATCATGCAGGACTCCAGCATGGCCGTGCCCTCGCGCACCTTGCGGTACTCGGGCAGTGAGCGCCCCGCCTGCCGCATGAACCAGACCGGCGTGTGCGGCACGGGCTCGCGCCTGCAGGCCTTCATGAAGGCTGAATCGTTGACGGCGTCCGTCGCTGCGTTCTGCTGGCCCGCGGGGCTCTGACTGTTGTTGGCACTCACGCGGAAAGTCTCGCACGGGGCCGTGCGACCCCCGTCCCGAGGGACACCCTGGCTTGACCGGGGCCGCTCGCACGGGTGTCTCTCCCTGCGCGAAGCCGCCGTTCCCCTTAATCTTCCCCGCATGGCTGCGGCTCAAGGACAACGGTCGGACGGCGCTGGCGAGATGGAAAGTACGGAGGGGAAGGTGGCGGAATCGGCTCCGTTGCCCTTTCGCGCGGCGGTCGAGGCGCTGCGCGGGGCAGGGCTCCGGCCCGAGATCGAGATCGACCCGACGCGGCCCCCGCAGAGGCTGGCCCCGCACGCGTACGCCCTCGAGGCTGCGGTGGTCGAGGGGGACGAGGATCTCGCTGACGGGCGTCTGGTCCTGCTGCACGATCCGGCCGGGCATGACGCCTGGCAGGGCACCTTCCGCCTCGTCACGCTCGTCCGGGCGGAGTTGGAGCCGGAGATGGCGGCGGATCCGCTCCTTCCCGAGGTCTGCTGGTCCTGGCTGACGGGTGCGCTGCAGGCACGTGGCCTGGCGTGCGGAGAGGCCAGCGGCACCGTCACGCGCGCCAGTTCGCACTACTTCGGGGGGCTCGCCGAGCGGCCCGCGGCGTCCCAGATCGAGATCCGGGCTTCGTGGACGCCGCGCGAGGGGCCCGGCGGGGTGCCGGACACGGCGGCGCATCTCGCGGCGTGGTGCGACCTCCTCTGCCAGGTGGCGGGCCTGCCACCGGTGACCCCGGGGAACGGCGACGGATCCGTGGTGTCGCTGCCGCAGCGACGGGGGCCGCAGACGCCGTGACCGGCGGCGGGGATGAGCGATGACCGGCGGCGGGGATGAGCGTTTGGCTGGTGGCGGGGATGAGCGATGGCGGGCGGCGGGGATGAGCGATTCTGAACGACTGCGATTCGGGTTGATCTTCGGATGATCGATCGTGTGTCCGAATGGTCCGAATTGTTACTCACCAAATCGTGATCATTCTCTAAAGGCGGGCGGGTTTGGTGCCGAAGAGGTTGGTGACCTTGAAAGCACGGTTCGCTCCGGCTTCTTCCCCGAGCCGGTCTACGTCCCGCACCCCAGGAGGCCTGGTGTCCGTTCTCCTCGAGCAGCCCGCAAGCCTGGTCGCCTACCGCCCGAACAAGCCGACCGCCATGGTCGTCGTGGCCGACCCGCGCGTACGCTCCACCGTCACCCGCCACCTGTGGGCCCTCGGTGTACGCGACGTGATCGAGGCCTCGTCGATCGCGGAGGCTCGTCCCCGCATCGGCAACCCCCGTGACATCTGCGTCGCAGACGTCCACCTCCCCGACGGCTCCGGCCTGACGCTCCTCTCAGAAACCCGCGCGGCGGGCTGGCCGAACGGCCTCGCCCTCTCCGCCGCCGATGACATCGGTGCCGTACGCAACGCCCTCGCGGGCGGCGTCAAGGGCTACGTCGTCACCGGCACCCGCAACAATGTCGGTCTCCCCACCCGTCCCGGCGCCGCGCCCATCGGCTCGGCCGCCGCCCGAATGCACCGCCGCCCGCCGGGCGCCCCGAGCCACCCCGGTGGCTACCGCGAGCTGTCCGGCCGTGAGGTGGAGGTTCTCCGCCTGGTCGCGGAGGGCCAGTCGAACAAGGCCATCGGCGTCTCGATGGGGCTCTCCGCCCTGACCGTGAAGAGCCATCTCGCCCGGATCGCACGCAAGCTCGGCACGGGTGACCGGGCCGGGATGGTCGCGGTGGCCCTGCGCACCGGAATCATCCACTGACTCATTTACACCCCTCGCGCGCCCGTCGACGGAACGTTCCGTCGACGGGCGCTGTGCATACACAGATACCCTTGACAGGTGACCGACGCCCAAGAGACCGCAGCAGACAGCTCACTGCGAACCACCGGAGGCGGCCCTCCGGACGACGTCGAAACGGCGCCGATCCCTTTGGACGAGCCGCGCGATGGCATCCCCCCGGTGGTCGCGGACGAGACCGCCCTCGCAGAGGTGATCGCCGCTTTCGCGGCAGGAAGTGGCCCCGTGGCCGTGGACGCCGAGCGTGCGTCCGGCTATCGGTACGGCCAGCGTGCCTACCTCGTGCAGCTGCGCCGTGAGGGCGCGGGCAGCACGTTGATCGACCCCGTCGCCTGCCCCGACCTGTCGGGGCTCGGCGAGGCGATCTCCGGGGCCGAGTGGGTCCTCCACGCGGCCACGCAGGATCTTCCCTGCCTCCGCGAAATAGGCATGATCCCCACCAGCATCTTCGACACGGAGCTCGCCGGGCGCCTCGCCGGTTTCCCCCGGGTCGGCCTCGGCGCGATGGTCGAGGGCGTACTCGGCTTCGTCCTGGAGAAGGGCCACTCGGCGGTCGACTGGTCGACACGGCCGCTGCCCGACCCCTGGCTGCGGTACGCGGCGCTGGACGTCGAGCTCCTCGTGGACCTGCGGGACGCGCTGGAGAAGGAGCTCGACCGGCAGGGGAAGCTGGAGTGGGCCCGCGAGGAGTTCGACGCGATCTCCTCCGCGCCGCCGGCGCCTCCGCGGGTCGATCCCTGGCGGCGTACGTCGGGCATGCACAAGGTGCGGCGCCGTCGCCAGATGGCGGTCGTACGTGAGCTGTGGACCGCGCGGGACAAGGTGGCCCAGCGGCGTGACGTGTCGCCGGGCAAGGTGCTCAGCGACGGCGCGATCGTGGAGGCGGCGCTCGGGCTTCCCCCGAACGTGCACGCACTCGCCGCCCTCACCGGCTTCGGGCACCGCATGGGCCGCCGGCAGCTTGAGCAGTGGCAGGCCGCGGTGGACCGGGCCAAGGCCCTGCCCGATGCGGAGCTCCCGCAGCCGGGCCAGACCGTCTCCGGCCCTCCGCCGCCCCGCTCCTGGGCGGACCGCGACCCGGCGGCCGCGGCACGCCTCTCCGCGGCACGAGCGGCGGTCTCGGCACTGGCCGAGGAGCTGAACATGCCCCAGGAGAACCTGATCACGCCGGACACGGTACGAAGGGTCTGCTGGGAGCCGCCGGCCCAGGTGGACACGGATTCCGTGGCCGCGGCGCTGTCCTCGCACGGTGCCCGGCAGTGGCAGATCACCCAGGTGACGCCGGTCCTGGTCGCTGCGCTCGCCGTGACTGCGGGAAGCGTCCCTCCCAAGTGACCGCCGCCTCCGCCTGACACCAACACCGCCGCTCCGCGCCGGATGCTTCCCACCCACCCACCCGATGACCCCGCAGCACGGGGGCACCGGGCCGGGTGGGTGGTCCGCATTACGGGGCACCAACGGCCAACGCCTCCCAAGCCGCCCCCCTACGACGACGGGCGGATCCCGGGCGATCGGGCGATGGGCGGGAAAGATCCGCCGCGCAGCGGCGGGACAGGAGACGCTCCAGGCGCCCCCGCCAGACAATGTGACCTTCGCCTCCCCGAGGCGGGACTGGGCAGCATAGTTACCGGCAAGTAGCATGGAACCCGGAAGCGCGCCGGCAGGCGCACCCGCACCCTGGAGGAGAGCCATCGTGCCTCGTACCGTCAGGGACGTCGTCTTCGTTGATGGCGTCCGCACCCCGTTCGGCAAGGCGGGCCCGAAGGGCATCTACCACGAGACCCGTGCGGATGACCTCATCGTGAAGGCCATCCGGGAGCTCCTGCGCCGTAACCCGGCCCTCGACCCCGCCAAGATCGACGAGGTCGCCATCGCCGCGACCACGCAGATCGGCGACCAGGGTCTGACGCTGGGCCGCACCGCCGGGATCCTGGCGGGCCTGCCCCAGTCCGTGCCGGGATACTCCATCGACCGCATGTGCGCGGGCGCCCTGACCGCCGTGACGGCGACCGCGGGCTCCATCGCCTTCGGTGCGTACGACGCCGTCATCGCCGGTGGCGTCGAGCACATGGGCCGCCACCCCATGGGCGAGGGCGTCGACCCGAACCCGCGGTTCGTGAGCGAGAAGCTCGTCGACGAGTCCGCCCTCTTCATGGGCATGACCGCCGAGAACCTGCATGACCGCTACCCCACGATCACCAAGCAGCGTGCCGATGAGTACGCCGTGCGTTCGCAGGAGAAGGCCGCCAAGGCGTACGCCAACGGCAAGATCCAGCAGGACCTCGTGCCCGTCTCCGTACGGCGGACGAACGAAGAAGCCGGTGAGACCGGGTGGGGCCTCGCCACTGCCGATGAGCCGATGCGGCCCGGCACCACCCTGGAGAGCCTCGCCGGGCTGAAGACGCCGTTCCGTACGCACGGCCGCGTCACCGCCGGCAACGCCGCGGGCCTCAACGACGGCGCCACGGCGTCGATCATCGCCTCCGAGGACTTCGCCCGCGAGCACGACCTGCCCGTCAAGATGCGGCTCGTGTCCTACTCCTTCGCGGGTGTCGAGCCCGAGGTCATGGGCTACGGGCCCATCCCGGCCACGGAGAAGGCCCTCGCCCAGGCGGGGTTGTCCATCTCCGACATCGGTCTCTTCGAGATCAATGAGGCCTTCGCCGTGCAGGTGCTCGCCTTCCTCGAGCACTACGGCATCGCCGACGACGACACGCGCGTGAACCAGTACGGCGGCGCCATCGCGTACGGCCACCCCCTCGCCTCCTCCGGCGTGCGTCTGATGACGCAGCTGGCGCGGCAGTTCGAGGAGCAGCCGGACGTCCGCTACGGCCTGACGACGATGTGCGTCGGCTTCGGCATGGGCGCCACCGTCATCTGGGAGAACCCGAACCACAAGGACGCCGGAGGCGACAAGTGAGCAGCTCCACCAGCTCCACCACGGAGCTTCTGAAGGGCGCGGCCGAGCTGTTCCCGGACGAGGTCGTGACGCAGGCGCACGTACGCCACCTCGACCTGCCCGCGGGCGCCGGGCGCTTCGCGCTCATCACGCTCGACAACGGCTTCGACCACACCAAGCCGACCACCTTCGGTCCCGGCTCGCTCGCGAACCTGAACACCGCGATCGACCAGGTCGAGAAGGAGGCGGCCGAAGGCACGATCGTCGGCGTCGGTGTCACCGGCAAGCCGTTCATCTTCGCCGTCGGCGCCGACCTCAAGGGCGTCGAGATCCTCAAGCGGCACGAGGACGCGCTCGCCATCGGCAAGGGTGGGCACGAGGTCTTCAAGCGGCTCTCCGGGCTCGCCGTGCCGACCTTCGCGTACTACAACGGCGCCGCGATGGGCGGCGGTGTCGAGGTCGGTCTGCACTGCTCGTACCGCACCGTCTCCAAGGCGCTCCCCGCCTTCTCGCTGCCCGAGGTCTTCCTCGGTCTCGTACCGGGCTGGGGCGGCTGCGCGCTGCTTCCCAACCTGATCGGCGCCGACAAGGCCGTCTCGGTCATCATCGAGAACTCGCTGAACCAGAACCGACAGCTCAAGGGCAAGCAGGTCTACGAGCTCGGCATCGCCGACGCGCTCTTCGAGGGCGCGGACTTCCTGGAGCAGTCGCTGATCTGGACGGCCTCCGTCCTCAACGGCTCGCTCACGGTGGAGCGCCCCGAGATCGACCGCGGCGAGGCCTGGGACGCCGCCGTCGCGCGCGGCCGTGGCATCGCGGACTCCAAGGTGCACGGCGCCGCCCCGGCCGCCTACCGCGCTCTGGAGATCATCGCGGCCGCCAAGGACGGCGACCTGCAGAAGGGCTTCGACGCCGAGGACACGGCGCTCGCCGACCTCATCATGGGCGGCGAACTGCGCAGCGGCATCTACGCGTTCAACCTCGTCCAGAAGCGCGCCAAGCGCCCGGCGGGTGCCCCGGACAAGAACCTGGCGCGCCCGGTCACCAAGGTCGGCGTCGTCGGTGCCGGTCTGATGGCCTCGCAGCTTGCCCTTCTGTTCCTGCGCCGTCTTGAGGTGCCGGTCGTCCTGACCGACATCGACCAGGCGCGCGTCGACAAGGGCGTGGGCTACGTCCACGAGGAGATCGACAAGCTCCTCCTCAAGGGCCGCGTCAACCAGGACAAGGCGAACCGTCTCAAGGGGCTCGTCTCCGGCGTGCTCGACAAGGCCGAGGGCTTCTCCGACGCCGACTTCATCATCGAGGCCGTCTTCGAGGAGATCGGCGTCAAGCAGCAGGTGTTCGCGGAGGTCGAGGCCGTCGCTCCGGCGCACGCGATCCTCGCCACCAACACCTCCTCGCTCTCGGTCTCCGAGATGGCGTCGAAGCTGAAGCACCCCGAGCGGGTCGTCGGCTTCCACTTCTTCAACCCCGTCGCGATCCTGCCGCTCCTGGAGATCGTGCGCGGCGAGCAGACGGACGACGCCTCGCTGGCCACGGCCTTCGGCGTCGCCAAGAAGCTGAAGAAGACCGCGGTCCTGGTGAAGGACGCCCCGGCGTTCGTCGTGAACCGCATCCTCACCCGCTTCATGGGCGAGATCCAGAACGTCATCGACGAGGGCACCCCGGTCGCCGTCGCCGAGAAGGCCGTCGAGCCGCTCGGTCTGCCGATGTCGCCGCTGGTGCTCCTTGAGCTGGTCGGTCCGGCCATCGGGCTGCACGTCTCCGAGACGCTCAACCGCGCCTTCCCCGACCGCTTCACGGTCTCCCCGAACCTCGCGGCGGTCGTCAAGGCCGGCAAGCGCGGCTTCTACGTCTACGACTCCGGCAAGCCGGAGCTCGACCCCGAGGTCGCCGCGCTCCTGAAGCAGGGCGACTTGGTCCTGACCGAGGAGCAGGTCCGCGACCGCGTGCTCGACGCCATGGCGCAGGAGATCGGGCTCATGCTCGACGAGGGCGTCGTCGCCGAGGCGCAGGACATCGACCTGTGCCTGATCACGGGCGCCGGCTGGCCCTTCCACCTGGGCGGCGTCACGCCGTACCTGGACCGTGAGGGCGTCAGCGAGCGCGTCAACGGCAAGCGGTTCCTGGCGCAGGGCGTGGCCAGCGTTCCCGCGTAGCACCTCCGCATACGGGCGATGCCCGGCCGGCCAGGAGGCCGGCCGGGCATCGCCCGTTTCGCGCGCTTGGCGCCTGCGTCTACACCCGCGTCCACGCGTCGAGCGCGAGGCCCGACTCCGCCTTCTGGCGCGCGAGCCGCAGGGTGCCGTCGAGGCCGACCGTCGCCATCACCACACGGTCCTGCGCGTCCAGGGCCAACGCCGGGTGGCCCAGGCAGGGTTCACCCGTCCCGGCCCACCAGACGCCCGCCTTCTCGTCCTCGGTGGGATGGGCCGCGATCACCGGGCGGCCGTCCTCGCCCCGGTGGGCGAGGACCGTGCAGTCGTGGCCCTCTATCGCCGTGCGCAGGGCCGCCGTCGGCCCGGAGCCGGGGGTTCCGCCGAGGGGCCGCATGGCGTCGCCGTCGGAGCGGTGGGCGATGACTCCCTTGCCGCGGGCGTCGGTGGCGTAGTACGTGAGGCGGTCCGGGGCCGTCTCCAGGGCCGTGCCCGAGCCGGGGGCCGGGGGCAGCGCGATGTCGTCGGTGCGCGTCAGCTCGCCGCCCTGTTTCTCCTGGGTCCAGTGCAGCGTCTTGTTCTCACCGGGGCCGAAGACCTCGACGCGGCCGGTCGAGGTGGCGATGGCCGTGATGCCGTCCAGGACCTCGCGGACCTTGAGGTCCTTCCACCCCTCCCACTTGCCGCCCTTGCCCTCGCGGCGCATCCGGACGCTGTTCACCGCGTCGCGCACGAAGACGTGGACCGTGCCCGCGGCGTCCACCGCGGCTGCGGGAGCGCCCAGGTGCGGCGCGCGCTCGACGAGCTTGGTGTGCGGGTTGCCGATGGACCGCCAGTCCATGAGGGGCCGCCCCGACTGGTACTGGACCGAGTGCACGATGTCGACGGCGGTCTTCCCCTCGCCGTCGCGCAATTCCCTGCGGCCGAAGAAGTGCACGTACCCGTCGGCTCCCTGCGCCAGGGTGAGGTAGGTCAGGTCGGGCGCCTCGAAGAACTCCGGCCCCGACCAGTCGGGGCCGCCGGGCGCGCTCTCGGTCCAGCGCAGCAGTCCGCCTTCGGCGCGGGTGTACGCGGTGAGCCTGCCGTCCCGGCCGCGCAGCAGCCAGCGGGAGCTCTGAAGGACACCGGTGCTCACGGTTTCTGACCTCGGCGGCATGACTCGGTGGCACCCTTCCACGTCCACGTACGCACAACGTTCACCGGTTAGTTTACGTTTGCCGGATGAGAACTCTTGTCGTCGTGGACGCCGCGAACGTCGTCGGGTCCGTCCCCGACGGCTGGTGGCGCGATCGCCGCGGGGCCGCCGAGCGACTGCGGGACGGTCTCGTCGCGTACGCGGACGAGGGCCTGCCGGGACATCCGGGGCCGGTGGAGATCGTCCTCGTCGTCGAGGGCGCGGCCCGAGGTGTGGATTCGGTGCCCGGCGTACGCGTCGAGAGCGCGCCCGGCAGCGGTGACGACCTCATCGCGGAGCTGGCCGCCGGGGCGGCGGGGCGCTCCTGCCTGGTCGTCACTGCCGACCGTGAACTGCGGCGCAGGGTGGCCGAGTCGGGCGCCGAGTGCGCTGGCCCCCGTACGGTGCGTCCCCAGAGTTCTTAGCGCCCCCGGCAGAGCCCCTACAGCCTCTTCGCGCTCCGCAGTGTGGAGGCGTAGTAGCCGTTGCCGTCGAGGCGCGACGTGCCGCCCTTGTCCCCGATCGTCGGGCCGTTGACCTCTTCGCGGCTGGAGATGAAGAGCTTGTGCCCGTCGGCGTCGTGGCCGAGGAAGATCCCCACGTGGTCCAGGCGCTGCTTGGTGCGGGCGTCCAGCTTGAAGAAGACCAGGTCACCGGGTTGGACGACGTCGATCGACTTGGGGCGGTCCGCCGAGCCGACGCCCTTGAGCTCGATGACGTCCGTGCCCGCCTTGCCGCGCGCCATGCCGTTGGCGGTGCGGGGCAGGCCGTCGCCGGACCGGTCGTCGGCCATCAAGGGGTAGCGGGCGCGGTAGCCGAAGACCGTGCGGATGAACCCGGAGCAGTCCATGGCGCGGGCCCGTACCTTCTCCGGCTGGATGGTGGTGCCGTTGCGGAACGTGTACGGGATGCCGAGGTAGTCGAAGAAGTCCGACTCCTCGAGCCGCAGGTCGTTGCCCGCGCTGCCGTCGGGGTTGATCGGCCCGAAGTCGGCGTCGCCCGCGTAGGCGATGCCCTCGTCGTCCTTCTTGACCGGCGCGCCCTCCACGTACTGGAACGCCATCGCGAAGATGTCGTCCTCTTCGCTGCCGGAGAACTCCTTGTACCAGTCCTTGAACCACTTCTCCTTCTCGGCGCCCTCACGCCAGGTCTCGGGCATGAGCCGCACCCAGTCGTTCGTCACGACGCGGGACTTGGTGTTCGTGGGCTCGGTGAAGGTGCGGCCGGGGCCGGTCAGCGTGGCGGTGCGGGCGCCGTCCGTGAAGGTGGCGACGACCTTGCCGCTCTCGGTGCGCAGGACGGAGCGGTCGGGGTTCTTGAGGCGCTCCCACTTCTGCTTCCCGCTCCCCGGCTGCCCGTTGCTGTTCTGCAGCCCCGGGGTGTCGGTGACGGCCTGGATCTTGGGCGCTTTTGCCTCTTCGTCCTTGCGCAGTTCCACGGTCAGGTACGCGCTGCCCGCGAGGAGGGCGAGCACGGTCGTCGCGTGCAGGACGGGACGCTTCTTCTTGGGCGGCATGAATGACTCCTGGAATCAGGCGGACGGCATGAAGCCGAGGAGGATCCCGGCGGTGAGGACGACGTAGGCCATGAGCGTCACCGAGCCCGTGGCGAGCAGGGTGGGGCCCTTGGGCTGGCGCACCAGCTGGTAGGCGATCAGGCCGGGGACGATGAAGCCGAGGGTCTGGTTCGCGTACATGAGCGGGAACTCGATCGAGAGCACGATCATCACGGTCGCCTGGAGGGTGACGCCGAGCAGCACGACCGCGGCGAACAGGCGCTTGCCGTAGAGGATCACGAACTTCTGCATCAGGAGGGTGCCGACGTAGGTCAGCACGGTCACGCCGACCACCATGGCCGCGCGCTGCAGGTCCTCGACGAGGGTCAGGGCGAGCCAGCCCGGGGTGATCATGCCGCCGGGCGAGAGGTTGGTCGTCAGATAGCAGACCAGGGAGAAGAGCAGCCCGAGCGCGATGCCGACCGCGGCGATCTCGGGGGTGAGGACGGAGGGAATCAACGGGGCTCTCCTGGGCTGTGCCACTGCTGGTCGTCGTCGTGGGCGGGCGGTACGGGCGCCACCCGCGGCTCGAACATGCCGCGGGGCGCGGGGGGTTGGGGAGGCAGGTAGGCCTCGGGCTGCTGGTAGGCCTCGTACTGCGGGTGGGCCTCGTACTGCGGGTAGGCCTCGTACTGCTGGGCCGGGGCCGCGTACCGCGTCTCGTACGCCTCCGGATAGTGCTGGTAGGGGTCGACGTGCGGCTCGTAGAACGGGGCGGGCTCCTCGGGGGCCTGCTCCTCGCTCTCGTCCGGCGGCAGTTCAGCGAGGCGCTCCAGGAGCAGTTCGCCCTGGCCGTGGATGTTGCCGATCGCCACCAGCGAGGAGTCGGGGCCGAGCTGCCCGAGGATCTGGTGCATGAACTCCTCGGGGTCGCGCCGGTCGCCGCCGAGGTCCACGGCGCGCCCGCGCCACTCGGCGGGGATCGCGTCGATGGCGGACTTGGCGGGGTGGCCGATGACGAAGACCTTCTCCGGCCGGAGGTCGGGGATGATCTCGCCCATCTGGCCGTTGCGCTCCACGCGGTCGGGACGGCAGTTGATGACGACGTGCAGCGGGCGGTGGATGGCGCCGAGGTCGAGCAGCTGGTTGATGTTCATCAGCGTCGACTCGGGGTCGTTGGCCGCGAAGACGTTGGCGAAGCGCACCTTCTTGCCGTCCTCGGTCGCGTACCGCTCGACCGAGAGGACACCGGGGTCCGGCGGGGCGTCGTACATGCCCTGGAGCGCGACGTCGCGGCCGACGCCGAGGAGCTCGGCGACCTTCAGCGCGATCGCCACGTTCTCCTTGAAGGTGAACCAGCTGAAGCCGCGCAGCTCGTCGTCGCTCACCGTCTCGGGGTTGGCGTAGATCAGCTCGCAGTTCCGCGCGTCGGCCTCTTCCTTGAGGATGTCGAAGCGGTCCTGCTCGGCGGTGACGCAGATCCCGCCCTCCGGCATGGAGCGGGACAGGGAGCGCGCCACGTCGTCGAGGGTCGGGCCCATCTCGGCGAGGTGGTCCTCACGGACGTTGCAGAGCACGCCGATCGTGGAGCGGATCAGCTTGGACTGGTTGATCTCCTGGAGCGCGGGCATGACCGCCATGCACTCGATGACCAGGGCGTCCGGTTCGTACGCCGCGGCCCGCCGCACGATGCCGATCTGCTCGACGACGTTGGCGATGCCGAACTTGCGGTAGACGGGCTCCTCGGTGGCGTCCGGGTGGATGAACCGGGCCGCGGTACCGGTGGTCTTGGCGACCGTGGTGAGTCCGCCGCCCCGCAGGGCGCCCGCGCAGAGGCGGGTGATGGAGGACTTGCCGCGGATGCCGTTGACGAGGACCCGCGAGGGGATGTGCTCCAGGTTGGTGAAGTGCCGCCGTTGTTCGACGACTCCGGCCACCAGCAGGATGGCGCCGCACACCACGAGCACGGTGTAGAGGAAGAGCACGGGGGTTCAGTTCCTTCCGGCGAGGCCGGCCGTGACGCCGTCCCGCTTGCGCTGTGTGCCCGTCGGCAGCTGCTGCCGCAGGAGTTCCAGGCTGCGGGTGACGGCGCCGACCTCGTCGTGGTGGCGCGGGTAGAGAACGGTGCGGCGGTCCCCGTCGGCGAGCGCCTCGGCCTGGTCGGCGAGGTGCCGCAGCGGCCGTACGACGACGATGTGCAGCCAGCCGAGACAGGCGGCCGCGGCGGTGATGCCGAGGAGACCGGCGAGGACGGTGCGGTTCTGCAGGCTGTACTCGGGGATGGCGAGGCTGGATGCGGGCTGCCAGCTGAGTACGGTCCAGCGCAGTGACCCCGCGGCGCCGCCGCCTGCGAAGGGCGCGGCGGCGGCGATCTCGATCCCGTTGCCGCCGCCGCGGTAGAGGACTCCGCTGGGGCGCGGGCTGAGGCCCACCTTCTGCCCGGTGCCCTCCGCGAGGGCGTTGAGCCGCCGGTTGGGCAGGCTCTCGAACTCGCGGTAGCCGGTGTTGGCGCCGATCACCCTGCGCTTCTCGTCGACCACGCGGACCTCGCCGAGGCCGGGGCGCCCCAGGAGCGAGTTGAGGAACTCGATGCGGAACTCGCCGACCACTGCGGCCCCCGCACGGCCCGGCACCTCGGCCGTACCGAAGATGACCGGCTCCTTGCCGCCCTCGTCGACGACCCGGATGGCCTTGCTCGACGGCCCCTCGGCGGACGGGCTGCGGGGGTCGCCGCCCGCCTCCGCGAGGACCTTCCCCCGGGCGTCGAGCACGTACAGCGACTGGTAGCGCGCGTGCTGGTTGATGGTGCTCTCGAGGACCTTGGTCATGTCCGACGGCTCGGTGCGGTCCCCCATGAGGGAGGCGACCGATGTGAGGTCGGCGTGGCCTTCGTTGAGGGCGCGGCGGACCCGGTCGGTGAGGGTGTCGGTGCGCTCGCGCTGGTCGTTGACCATCTGCTGGGGTACGACGACGGTGTCGCCCGCGCGGTTGAGCAGCAGCATGAGCGGCGCGGACCACGCGAGCAGGAGCACCGCGCAGACCGCGAGCAGGGTGCGGCTGCCCAGCCTGCGGCGGGGGCCCGGCCGCGACTCCGCGGGCTCGCCGAGCAGCTGGCGGCGCAGACGTTCGAGGGCGGCGCCGATGCGGGCGGCCTCGCCGCGGCGGGGTACGGAGACCGGCCGTTCGAGGTCGCCCCTGGTCAGCCTGCGGCCCTCCAGGAACAGCTGGATCAGCGGGCGCTGCACGGTCCGCAGGAGCAGGAAGACGGTGACCGCGCCGATGAGCAGCAGGGCGCCCGCGGCGAGCAGTCCGAAGGCCGAGCTGCTGGTGGCCGTCGGGTCCTCGGCGACCGGCACCATCGCGACGACGGCGAGGCCGAGCCGGGTGGCCACGGTGGCCTTGCCCGCCTCGGGCCCGGCGAGGCTCGCGTAACCGCCGATGGCGCGCTCACCCAGGTAGCGCTCGCCGGTGAGGTGGCCGCTGACACCGAGGAAGCCGCCCGAGCCCGGCTCCTTGGACCTGATCGGGTGCGCGCGGGTCTTCTTGGCGGCGGTCGTGGCGAAGGCCTTGAGCTGCTTGTTGGACTGCTTCACCTCCTCGCGCTGCAGATCGGTGAGGACCTGTTCGGGCTCGGGGATGCCGTCGGTGCTCAGGACCTTGCCGTCCTGGCCGACGACGGCGATGGAGCGGAACTTGCCGAGGCTGATACCGGGGAAGCGCAGGCTGCCGGAGGCGACGAGGAGCTGCTGCGGCTGCCCCTTCCAGGTGAGCAGGGCGAAGGAAAGCAGGCGCGTCTCGCCGCTCTCCAGGCGCACCATGCGCGGGGCGAGGCCGTCCTTGTCCGCGAGCGCGCCGCGGTCGATGGCGGTCAGCGGCAGGTTCTCGCCGCGGGCGGCGAGGAGCTTGCCCGAGGAGATCTCGACGACCGCGGTGCCCATCCACTTCTGGTAGACGCTGCCGATCTTGTCGAGGACGGCGTCGGCGGGCACCGGCTCGCCCGCGCTGAAGAGTTCGGCGGTCCGGGTCAGGTCGGTGACGGACTCGTCGATGGAGGCGCGCAGCGCGATGGCGCCGTCCTCGGCGAAGTGCTGCTGGGACGACTTGATCGCTTGGGGTACGGCTTCCTGGCCGGCGCGGCCGAGGGTCAGGGCGGTGACGCCCGCGAGGGCGAGGAGCAGCACCGAGAGGACCGCGATGGGGGGACGTATGCCTCCCAGCAAGGACATGTCGGTTCTTCGGCGGGCCTTGGGCCGCCGCCTCGAACGCGAAGCGGCCAAGGGGTGCTCCTCTCCTGGAATTCCTGGAATGACGCGAGAACACGCAAGCGCAGAGTGATGCGTTCCGGAGAGCTTTGACCGACGAGGCACCCGAGAGGATGTACGAGATATGGGAAATGTGAGCTAGCTCGCGCTGATCGCTCGACGCCCCTTACGTCAGGAGACGCACGGCTCCTGCGCCGACCGCTGCAGGCGTGCCCCGGGTGGTGTCCGGCGGCTGTACGCAGGGCGAACGGCCGGGGTCAGGAGCCGGGCAGCGCTTCCAGCGGTTCGAGGCCGTCCTTGCTCGCGCCCCGGTTCAGGAGCGTGCCCTGGGTGCGCTCGAAGGCGAGGCGGTAGCGGGAGCGCTGCTCCTCGCTGAGGCCGTCGCCGTCCCGCAGCGTGGCGGCCACGTCCAGGAGCCGGTGGTCCTGGACCGCGTCCTTGGGCAGGGCGCCCGCCTCGTCCGGGTCCGGCGGGATGTCCACGAACGTCGGCACGTACTTGGCGTCGACGTCCCACTCCCCGCCGCGCTGGACGAACTCGAACCAGCCGATGACGCCCTCCTCGGTCAGCCCGTTCGGCACGTCGTGCCGGGCGATCTGGTTGCCGAGTCCGTACGCGATCCAGGTGCCGTCGACCTTCTCCATCGGCTGGACGACGTGCGCGTGGTGGCCGATGACGAGGTTGATGCCGGTCTCGCGCGCGATCCTGCGGGCGAGCCTGAGCTGCGAGGAGCTGGCGTTGGGCTGGTTCTCGCGCCCCCAGTGGATGCTGAGGATCACGACGTCGGCGCCCGCCGCGCGTGCCTTCTTCTCGGCGGCGGCGATCGCGTCGAACTTGTTCTGGTTCACGATCCACGGCTTGCCCTCGGGGACCTCGCGGCCGTTGAAGCCGAAGGCGAAGGCTATCTGCGCGACCTTGACGCCCTTCACCTCGGTGATGAGCGGTTTGTCCGCCTCCGCCGCGTCGCGCGCCGAACCGGTGTGCTTCAGGCCCACCTTGTCGAGCGTGTCCAAGGTGCGGGTGACTCCGGCGGGGCCGTGGTCGAGGGTGTGGTTGGACGCGGTCGAGCACTGGTCGTAGCCGACGTCCTTGACCGCCGTGGCGACCTGCGGCGGCACGAGGAAGTCGGGGTAGCTCTCGAAGGGGCCGCCCGGCTTGCCCACCACCGGCTCGAAGTGGCAGATGCCGAGGTCGGCCTTGCTGATGACCGGTTTGATCCCGGCCATCATCGGCCCGAAGTCGATGCCCTTCTCGCCCTTGCCCGTGGCCTTGGCGTCCTTGCGGGCCTGCTCGGTCAGTTGCGGGTGGATCAGGATGTCGCCCGCCGCGGCGACGGTGAACGAGGGGCCGCCGTCGGCGGCGGCCTTGTCGTCGCCGACGAAGGAGTCGCAGGCGGTGGTGGTGCCGGCGAGCAGGGACGCGGAGGCCACACAGGTCACGAAATGCCTGCGGAAGGGACGTGTCATCACAGGGATATCTTTATACAACCATGAAGCACTCCCGTACCCGATTGATCACGATCGCGAAGAAGCTCGGGACGGTCGCCGCCGTGACGGCCGTCGCCCTCAGCCTCGTACAGTGCGACGCGGCCCCCTCGGACAAGGACCACAAGCCCTCACGGTCGGACCGGAGCCCGTCCGCCCCCGCCCAGGGCGAACGCCCCGGCGGCCGTCTGGAGCGACGGGTCACCGACTACACCTCCGGCTTCGACCAGGACAGCGGATACCGCCGCCCCACGCGCGACGACCGGCGCACGATGGCCGCGGGCATCGCGCTGCTCCTCGACCACAAGCGCACCGAGGCCGAACGCCGCCTGGCCGACGTGGACTTCGCGGTGCGGACGGTCACCGACCCGGCAGGCGGCCGACGGTTCGCCGAGGTCGCCGACCGCTCGGAGGGCGCCGGGGCTCCCCGCGGCTGGGGGCGCGTCTACATCGATCTCGACTCCCCCGTCCGCTGGTCGGCCCAGATCCCCCACCCCGTCGCCGACCGGTACACGGAACGGCTCGGCGCGGAGCTCCTGAGCCGCGCCGAGGGCGGCGTCCTTGTCGTCGCGGGAGCACATCGCAAAGCCGGGCGCGGTGATGAGGCGGACGTGGCGCACCGCAGGGACAGCGTCTTTCACGCCATCTGCGCCGAACTCGCGCGCCGCGGGCTCCCCGGGGTGCAGCTGCACGGGATGGACGACGACTCCGCGCCGAAGCACGATGTCGTCGCCTCCACGGGCCGGGGCAGGGAGGCCGTCACCGAGGGCCGCGGCCTCGCGGACGCGCTGCGGGAGCAGGGCTACGACGTCTGCCGGGCCTGGGCCAGGTCCTGTCCGCTCGCGGGCCGCTCCAACGTGCAGGGCCGGACGGCGGCGGCGCTCGATGTGCCGTTCCTGCACATCGAGTTCGACGCCCGGATCCGTGCGGACCGTGACCACTCGCAGGACGTGGTCGAAGCGCTGGCGGACGTCACGCGCACCTGGCGGCGCACCGACCAGCCGCCCCCCGCTCACCCCACCCGCGCGTACACCACGGCCCCCTCGACCCGCAGCACCGGTTCGTAGCCCGTCGTGAGGATCCGCCGCAGCGACGGCACCCGGTCCGGGCCGTACGGCTTGCCCCGCGAGTCGTCCACGATCAGCGCGGGCGGGGCGGCCGCGAGTTCGCCGCGGAAGACGCGCCAGGCGCCGTCCACGGCGTACTTCTCGCCCACTTGAGGGCCGTCGCGGCCGCCGCTGTAGTTGGTCAGGAGACCGGCCGTGAGGTAGCGGCTCGCGGGCGGGCGGTCGGCCAGCCAGTACGTCTCGGGGTGTATCCCCCACACGAGGACCCGCTCCCCCGGTGACGTGCGCGCCTTGACCTCGGCCGCGATCCGCTGCGCGTGCGCCAGTTCGGGGCGCGGCGCCAGCATCCCCCAGGCCACGAACAGCGCGCACGCCCCGGCCGAGACGGACACCGCGGTCAGCGTGCGCTCCCTGGGCAGGACCTGGAGTGCCGCGGCACCCAACAGAGCCAGGGGTGGGGTGAGTTGGAGGTAGTAGTGCCCGAAGAAGTGGAAGCCGACGAGGACAGCACCCGCCGATGAGGCGAGCCAGAGCCACAGGTCCGCCGAGCCGGTCCGGGCGACGCGCAGGACCCGTACGACGGGCGGAATGATCCCGGCGCAGGCCGCCGCGAGGATCCCCGCGTTCATCAGGCCCCGGAACAGTACGTGGAGTTCGGACCCCGTGAAGGAGGCGTACGCGCCCGAGCCCGTCACCGTCCAGAACAGGAACCCCGCCGGGTTCGTGACCGCGGCCGCCGCGAGGACGGGCGCACACAGGCCGACTCCCAGGCGCAGTACGTCCTTCCGGGCCGCGCCCGCCTGCCAGAGCAGCCAGGCCACCGGCACCAAGGCCGCTCCCCCGGTCTGCTTGGCCAGGAACGCGGAGGCCACCGCGGCGCCCGCCGCAACCCAGCGGCGCCGGTCCGCGCACCACAGGGCGGCTGCCGTGCACGGCAGCATGAACACCTCGAAGGTGGCCGCCTGGACGTCCTCGGGGTTCAGGCCGACCGAGACGAGGAGATGGAGCACACCCGCCGTACGGCCCGCTCGGTCGCCCCAGCGGCGCCGGGCGATGGCGGCGATGATGACGGCGGTCAGGAGCTGCGCCGCCACCGCGAACGCCTTCAGGGGAAGCAGCGTCGCGTCGCCGAAGAGCGCGAACGCCCCTTCGTACAGCCAGGGGACGAGCGGCGGCTTGCGGTCGACGACCGTTTCGTAGAGCTCTCCCCCGTGTCCCAACATCCGTGCCTGGACGGCGAGATAGCCCTCGTCCGGGCTCCACAGCGGCCACCGGAAGGACGGGATCCTGGTGACGCAGGCCAGTACTGCGAGGAGCGGGAGCAGACGCGACCAGTACCGCACGAAGGGCGCCGGGGCCGGCTCCGTACGCGGGCGCGACGGGCCGGGGTTGCGTACGGAACGTAGTGACGCGGGAGGCTCGGCGAGCATGCTGGCACGCTATCCGGCCCCGCAGTCCCTTCCTGATCGGGACATACGGGGCCGGTCGATCGGGCTGAAAGTGACCGTCTCGGCTACTGGGCGTCACCACCCTGGGGCTGCTTCCCCTGTCGGCCGAGCAGGCTGTGCGAGCGCCCGTAGACGAAGTAGACGACGAAACCGAGAGCCATCCAGACGGCGAACCGCAGCCAGGTCTCGGCCGGCAGGTTCAGCATCAGCCACACCGAGGCCGCCACCGAGAGGATGGGCACGAGCGGCACCAGCGGGGTGCGGAAGGCGCGGGGCAGGTCCGGGCGCGTGCGGCGCAGGATGATGACGCTCAGGGCGACCACGACGAAGGCGAAGAGCGTGCCGATGTTCACCAGCTCGGCGAGTTCGTCGAGGCTGGTGAAGCCCGCGAGGATCGCGATGAGGACACCGAGCAGGATGGTCGGCCGGTGCGGCGTGCGGTACTTCGGGTGGACGTGCGAGAAGAACCGGGGCAGCAGTCCGTCGCGGCTCATCGCGAAGAAGACGCGGGTCTGGCCGAGGAGCAGGATCATGCAGACGGTGGTGAGGCCGACGGCGGCGCCGAAGCTGATCACGCCGCCGTAGAAGGGATGCCCGGTGGCCTTGAAGGCGTCGGCGAGCGGGGCGTCCACGGACAGTTCGCTGTAGTGCTGCATGCCCGTGACGACGATCGACACGGCGACGTACAGGACCGTGCAGATGAGGAGCGAGCCGAGGATGCCGCGCGGCATGTCCCGCTGGGGCAGCTTGGTCTCTTCGGCGGCGGTGGCCACGATGTCGAAGCCGATGAAGGCGAAGAAGACGATGGAGGCGGCCGTGAAGATGCCGAGCACGCCGAAGTTGGTGGGCGCGTAGCCGAACATCAGCTGGATGAGCGGGGAATCGATGCTGTTGCCCGCAGCCACTTCCTCCGCCTTGGGGATGAAGGGCTTGTAGTTGTCGGTGTCGATGAAGAAGGCGCCCGCGATGATGACGATCAGGACGACGGCCACCTTGATGGCGACGATGACCGTGGTGACGCGGGCGGAGAGCTTCATCCCGAGGACCAGGACGACCGTCAGGACGAGCACCAGCGCGGTGGCGAGGATGTCGAAGCTGAAGCCCTCGGCGGCATCGGGCCCGCTGAGCGCTTCGGGCAGCTGCCAGCCCGCGTTGTCCATCAGCGAGCGGACGTAGCCGGACCAGCCGACGGCGACCACCGCCGTGCCGAGGGCGAATTCCAGGACCAGGTCCCAGCCGATGGTCCAGGCGGGCAGCTCGCCCAGCGAGGCGTACGAGAAGGTGTACGCCGATCCGGCCACCGGCACGGTGGAGGCGAACTCCGCGTAGCAGAGCGCCGCGAGGGCGCAGACGACGCCGGCGACGGCGAACGCGATCGCGGTGGCGGGCCCCGCGGTCTCCTTGGCCACCGCGCCGGTCAGCACGAAGATGCCGGTGCCGATGACGACGCCGACGCCGAAGACCGTGAGATCGAGGGCGGACAGCGACTTCTTGAGCGCGCGCTCCGGCTCCTCGGTGTCCTTGATGGACTGCTCGATGCTCTTCGTTCTGAAAAGGCTGCTTGCCACGGACCTACCTCCACGCTTGTCGTCCCCGACATGATCGAGAGGGCGAGTACCCCGTAGGCCCCGGCGCGAGCCTATTCACGCGAATGGGCCGGTTCCACCACCCGTACAGGGTGCTGGAACCGGCCCATCGGCGGTGCGGGTTGACCCGATCAGTCGCGCGCGGGCTCTCCCGCCTCGACGGAGTCCACGGCCGCGGTGCGCTCGAACCGGCCGTCCAGCTTCGCCACCAGGCCGGTCACCTGGCGGGCGATGTCCGGGGCGGTCAGGCCGATCTCGGCCAGGATCTCCTTGCGCGACGCGTGGTCGAGGAAGCGCGGCGGGATGCCGAAGTCGCGCAGCGGCACGTCCACGCCCGCGTCGCGCAGGGCCTGGGCGATCGCCGAACCGACGCCACCCGCACGGGAGTTGTCCTCGACGGTGACGACCACGCGGTGCTGCTCGGCGAGCGGGGCGAGCGCCTCGTCGACGGGCTTGACCCAGCGGGGGTCGACGACCGTCGTCGTGATGCCCTGCTTGTTCAGGAGGTCGGCGATCTCCAGGCACATGGGCGCGAGCGCGCCCACGGAGACCAGCAGGACGTCGGGGCGGCTCGTGCCCGCCTTGCGCAGGACGTCCATGCCGCCGACCTTGCCGACGGCCTTGACCGCCGGGCCGACCGCGCCCTTGGAGTAGCGCACCACGGTCGGGGCGTCGTCGACCTCGACGGCCTCGCGCAGCTGGAGGCGGACCTGGTCGGCATCGCGCGGGGCGGCGATCCGCAGGGTCGGCACGCACTGCAGGATCGACATGTCCCACATGCCGTTGTGCGAGGCGCCGTCCGTGCCGGTGACGCCCGCGCGGTCCAGGACGAAGGTGACGCCGCACTTGTGCAGGGCCACGTCCATCAGGAGCTGGTCGAAGGCGCGGTTGAGGAAGGTCGCGTACACGGCGAAGACGGGGTGCAGGCCGCCGGTGGCCAGGCCCGCGGCGCTCACCGCGCCGTGCTGCTCGGCGATGCCCACGTCGTAGACCCGGTCCGGGAACTCCTCGGCGAACTTCTTCAGGCCCACCGGCTGCAGCATGGCGGCGGTGATCGCGACGATGTCCTCGCGCTCACGGCCGAGCTTGACCATCTCCTCGCCGAACACGGAGGTCCAGTCCATGCCGGACGCGGCGATGGGCAGGCCCGTGTCGGGGTGGATGACGCCGACCGCGTGGAAGTGGTCGGCCTCGTCCTCCAGGGCGGGCTTGTAGCCGCGGCCCTTCTCCGTGATGCAGTGCACGATCACGGGACCGCCGAAGCCCTTGGCGCGCGCGAGTGCGGACTCCAGGGCCTCGATGTCGTGGCCGTCGATCGGGCCTACGTACTTCAGGCCGAGGTCCTCGAACATGCCCTGCGGGGCGATGAAGTCCTTCAGGCCCTTCTTCGCGCCGTGCAGCGTCTCGTAGAGGGGCTTGCCGACGACCGGGGTGCGCTCCAGGAGGTCCTTGCCGCGGGCCAGGAAGCGCTCGTAGCCGTCCGTGGTGCGCAGGGTCGCCAGGTGGTTCGCGAGACCGCCGATGGTCGGGGCGTACGAACGTTCGTTGTCGTTGACGACGATCACCAGGGGGCGGTCCTTGGCGGCGGCGATGTTGTTCAGCGCCTCCCAGGCCATGCCGCCGGTGAGCGCGCCGTCACCGATGACGGCGACGACGTGGTCGTCCTTGCCCCGCACCTCGTTGGCCTTGGCGAGGCCGTCGGCCCAGCCGAGGACCGTCGACGCGTGCGAGTTCTCGATCACGTCGTGCTCGGACTCGGCGCGCGCGGGGTAGCCGGAGAGGCCGCCCTTGGTGCGCAGCTTGGCGAAGTCCTGGCGGCCGGTGAGCAGTTTGTGCACGTAGCTCTGGTGGCCGGTGTCGAAGAGCACCTTGTCCTGCGGCGAGTCGAAGACGCGGTGCATGGCGATGGTGAGCTCGACCACGCCGAGGTTGGGGCCGAGGTGGCCGCCTGTCTTGGAGACTGCGTCGACGAGGAAGGCGCGGATCTCGCCGGCCAGCTGGTTCAGCTCCTCCGGGCTGAGCCGGTCCAGATCGCGCGGTCCCCTGATGCGGGTCAGCAGCGGCACCCGTGCCTCCTTGCAGTAGAGCTGTTCGAGCGTTGACCGGATTGTTGCCGGGCCTGTTGAGTCTAATGTTCCGTCGTTGACGACGGCGTCCGGGCCGTGAGTTCCGCGTCACGCGATCGGCGGTACCCCGGGGTACACAGAGGGCTGCCCGGCACCGCGTCTTTGCGGTGCCGGGCAGCCCTGCTCTGGGGTTCTGGCAGGTCAGGCGCGGCCTGCCGTCTTCTGGGTCTTGCGGGTGATGGAGTCGATCACGACCGTGGCGAGCAGTACGCCACCGGTGATCATGTACTGGACCGGCGTCGCGATGCCTTCGAGCGCCAGGCCGTACTGGATCGAGGTGATGACCATGACACCCAGGAGGGCGTTCCAGGTGCGGCCCCGGCCACCGAAGAGGCTGGTGCCGCCGATGACGGCCGCCGCGATGGCGTTCATCAGGAGGTCACCGGTGCCGGCGCCCTGGTTGGCCGCGGCGATCTTGGAGGCCATGAAGAGGCCGCCCGCCGCCGCGAACGTACCGGCGATCGCGTAGACCGAAGTACGGATCAGGGTGACGTTGATGCCTGCGCGGCGGGACGCCTCGACGCTGCCGCCGAGGGCGAAGACCTTGCGGCCGTAGGTCGTGCGGCGCAGGACGAAGTCGGTGCCGACCAGGACCACCAGGAAGATCACCAGGGCAAGGGGCAGGCCCTTGTACTGGTTGAACATGATCGCGGCGGCGAAGGCCACCACGGCGAGGACCACGGTGCGCACGATGATCTCGCTCAACGGCCTGGACGGGACACCGGCCGCGTCGCGGCGGCGGCTGTCCAGGAAGGCGGAGAGGAAGAACGCGGCGACCGCGACGATCGCCAGGCCGTAGGCCGCGGCGACGTCCGTGAAGTAGTACGAGGTCAGCTTGGCGATCAGGCCTTCGGAGTCGAGGTTGATCGTGCCGTTGTCGCCCAGGATCTGGAGCATGAAGCCCTGCCAGAACAGCAGGCCCGCCAGGGTGACGGCGAATGCCGGGGCGCCGATGCGCGCGAAGAAGAAGCCGTGGATGGTGCCGATCACGGTGCCGGAGAGTACGGCGACGATCAGCGCGACCCACTCGGGCGCCCCGTGCGTGACGGCGAGGACGGCGGCGACCGCGCCCGCGACACCGCTGACCGAGCCGACCGACAGGTCGATCTCGCCGAGCAGCAGCACGAAGACGATGCCGACCGCGATCATGCCGGTGCCGACCATGGCGACGGAGATGTTGCTGATGTTCTCCGCGGTCATGAAGCGCGAGTTCATCGAGGCGAAGATCGCCCAGATGATGATGAGGCCCACGACGACCGGGATGGAGCCCAGGTCACCGGCGCGCATCTTCCGCTTGAACTCGGTGATGTATCCGGCGAAGCCCTGTTCGCGCACGAGCAGGCGGGGGTCGACGGCGGTGACGGCGTCGGCCGCGGCGGCCGGGGCGTCGACGGGTGCGTCGCCGGGCGTGGAGGTCTTGTCGATGCTCACTTCTGGGCCTCCCCATTGCGCGCCGCGCGACGGGTCACGGCATTGTCCGTGGCGCCCGTGATGGCGGAGATGATCTCTTCCTGCGAGGTGGCCTTCACGTCGAAGACGCCGTTGTTCCGGCCGAGCCGGAGCACCGCCACCTTGTCCGCGACGGCCTTGACGTCCGCCATGTTGTGGCTGATGAGGATGACCGCGTGGCCACGCTCGCGCAGCCGCTCCACCAGGTCGAGGACCTGGGCGGTCTGCTCGACGCCGAGTGCGGCGGTGGGCTCGTCGAGGATGACGAGCTTGGGCTCGCCGAGCATGGAGCGGGCGATCGCCACCGTCTGCCGCTGGCCGCCGGAGAGCGAGGCGATCGGGATGCGGACGCTGGGGATGCGGATCGAGAGCGTGGTCAGCAGCTCACGGGCGCGGCGCTCCATCTCGACCTCGTTGAGCACGCCGCGCCTGCGCAGCTCACGTCCGAGGTAGAGATTGCCGACGACGTCGATGTTGTCGCACAGCGCGAGGTCCTGGTAGACGGTCGCGATGCCGAGATTCTGGGCGTCATGGGGCTTGTTGATCGATACGGACTTTCCCTCCCACTCGATGACACCGTCATCGATGGGATGCACGCCGGCGATCGTTTTGACCAGCGTGGACTTTCCTGCGCCGTTGTCGCCGACCAGGGCGACCACCTCACCGGCGTGGACCTCAAGCTCTACGTCGGTGAGCGCCTGGACGGCACCGAATCGCTTGGAGACCCCGCGCAACGCCAACACGGGCGTAGCGGACACGTGAACCATCTCCTTCGCCGCCTGACCGGCGGGAGGTTGAACAGAAGAGAACGAGAAGAACCAGAAGCCAGAGGAACGAGAGCCGGCGGCGGTGCGACCAGAGCGCGTTTTTCTGTCCGGCGCCCCGCCATAGCTGCGGGGCTGTTGGAGCGGGGCGCCGGACAGGCCTCAATGGTGCTGAAGTCCCGGGGAACCGAAGGGACTTACTTCAGGCCGACCTTGCCGCAGTCGGCCTTGTACTTGGCCGTGCAGATCTCGTCGACCGCGTAGATCCCGTCCTTGATGACGGTCTCCTTGATGTTCTTGTCGGTCAGCGAGACGACCGGCACGAGCACGGTGGGCACGTCCTTGGCGGAGGGGCTGTCGACGGTCGTCTTGGCGATCGAGTCGAGCTTCTCGCCCTTGCCGAGCGCGACGGCCATCTTCGCGGCGATCTCGGCTTCCTGCGGGTAGGACTTGTAGACGCTCATGAACTGCTCGCCCGCGACGATGCGCTGCACACCGGCGAGTTCGGCGTCCTGGCCGGTGACCGGCGGAAGCTTGCTCAGGCCCGCGGCCTTGAGGGCGGTGATGATGCCGCCCGCCATGCCGTCGTTCGCGGAGTAGACGCCGTCGATCTTGTCCTTGCCGATGGAGGAGATCGCGCCCTCCATGTTGGCGTTGGCGTTCTCCGGCTTCCACTCCTTGGTGTCGTACGACTTGCCGATCTTGACCTTGCCCTTGAGCTCGGACTCGGCGCCCTTCTTGAAGAGCTTGGCGTTCGGGTCGGTGATCGCGCCGTTCATCATCACGATCGTGCCGCCGTCGGCCTTGTCGCCGAGTGCCTCGAGGAGGGCCTTGCCCTGGACGCGGCCGACCTCTTCGTTGTCGAACGAGGTGTACGCGTCGATGGGGCCTTCGGCGAGGCGGTCGTACGCCACGACCGGGATGCCCGCGTCCTTGGCCTTCTTGACCGAACCCGCGATGGCCTTGGAGTCCACCGCGTCCACGATCAGCACGTCCACCTTGTTGGTGATCATGGTGTCGGCCTGCTGGTTCTGTACGGAAGCGTCCTGCTTGGCGTTGGCGTAGGTGATCTTGCCCTTGCCGTTCGTCAGCTCCTTGACGTGCTTCTCGATCAGCGGCTTGTCGAACTTCTCGTAACGCGCGGTCTGGTTCTCCGGCAGGAGCAGTCCTATGTTCAGCGCGTCGCCCTTCTTCGAGCCCGAGCCCTCTTCATCCTTGTCACCGCCGGACTCCTTGGCGCTGCCACAAGCGGCAAGGGTGATGGCCATGGTGGTGGCGGCAACGGCAACGGCGGCACGACGCATACGCGTGTTCATTCGGGAACCTCCCTGACGTGGCCGCGTCGTTGCGGCCGAGGTGGCTCGAAGTCAACTCGGCCGCCACACCAGCGTCAAGGAGTAAATCCTTAACGAGATGACAACGGTGCCATGCGTTATCTAAGTGAAGGCAGGTGCCGTCGCGGACAACGAGCCATCCAAAAGGGTCGAATCGCCCATTTCGCTGAGCGCGAGAGCCAGCGCCCCGAGCACCTCGGCACGGCCGCCGAGCGCCCCTGGAAGGACGGACAGCTGGCGGGCCGCGCTGGGGATGGCGTAGCGCCCCACGGACTCCCTGATGGGCCCCAGAACCAGCTCACCGGCCTCCGCGAGGTCACCGCCGAGGACGACCCGGCTGGGGTTGAGGAGGTTGCAGAGGTTCGCCACGCCGCTGCCGATGTGCCGGCCGACGTCCGCGATCACCCGGCGGCAGCCGGGGTCGCCGTCGCGCGCGAGGCCGACCACGCGCTCCATGGTCAGCTCGGTGCCGTGGCTCGACTGGAGCAGGGGCAGCACATAGCGGGCCGCGGTGAAGGTCTCCAGGCAGCCGCGGTTGCCGCAGCGGCAGACGGGGCCCGACTCGTCCAGGGTGATGTGCCCGATCTCGCCGGCGGTGCCGCCGGGACCGCGGTAGATCCGCCCGCTGATCACGAGACCGGCGCCGACACCGCTCGCGACCTTGATGTACGCGAGGTCCTTGACCCCGCGGCCGCTCCCCCAGACCAGCTCGCCGAGCGCACCGAGGTTGGCGTCGTTGTCGACGTGCACGGGGACGCCCAGGCGGCCCCCCAGCTCCTCGGCGGGCTTGGTGCCGGTCCAGCCCGGCAGGATCGAGGTCGAGCCGAGCGTCCCGGATTCCACGTCGATGGGTCCCGGCACGCCGAGGCCGACGCCCGCGATCTTCGCGGGGTCCACGCCGGTGGCCGCGATCAGCCTGCTGACCAGTTGCTCGGCCCGGTCGAAGCCCTGCGCGGCCGACGCGTCCACGTCCAGCGGCTCGGCCTCCTCGGCGAGCACCTGGTGGGCGAGGTTGCCGATGGCCACGCGCAGGTGCGTATGGCCGAAGTCCACGCCGATGACGATGCCCGCGTCGCCACTGAGCGAGACGCTGCGGGCCCTGCGGCCGCCTGCCGAGGTGGGCGTGACCTCGACCGTTCCGCCGTCCTTGAGCTCCCGGACGATGTTGGAGACCGTGGCCGCGGACAGACCCGTCGTCCTGGCGATCTCCGCCTGAGTGAGCGATCCGGCGAGCCGTACGGCACGTACGACCCGCTCGAGATTGGCCCGGTGCAGCGACGACTGCGACCCCGGAGTCTCCATTGACTCAGCCACCCTTTTTCCGTATGCCGTGAATACGGGGCAGCACCGTCGCCGCCCGTACAAGTTGTGAACTCCAAGCTCTGCTGAACGGGTTGGCGCAGTCAAGTCCTTGACGTAAATATCCGCTCCTGAACAGCGGGACAGGCCGGGCCCAAGCGGCGAGGATGCACCCCAAACCACCCAGACCCGGCCTGTGCGGGCCGATCCGTTACTTGACCGATCCCGCGGTGAGACCCGAGACCACGTGCCGCTCGATGAAGGCGAACAGCACGATGACCGGCACGATCGCCACCACGGAGGCCGCGAAGAGGTAGTTCCACTCCACGGTGTAGGCGCCGATGAAGTTGTTGATGCCGACGGTCAGCGGCTGCTTGTCGGGTTCGGTGGTGAGCGTGAGGCCCATCACGAACTCGTTCCACGAGGTGATGAAAGTGAAGATCACCGCGGTGACCACACCCGGCAGCGCGAGCGGCAGCGTCACCTTCACCATGGCGCCGAACCGGCTGGTGCCGTCCACCATGGCGGCCTCTTCGAGCTCCGGCGGGATCGAGCTGATGTAGGCCGTCAGGATCCACACCGCGAACGCCAGGTTGAACGCCGCGTTCGTGATGATCAGCGTCCAGACCGAGTTGAGCATGTCCAGCTGGTGGAACTCGCGGTAGAGACCGACCAGCAGGGCGGTGGGCTGGAACATCTGGGTGACCAGGACGAGGAGCAGGAAGATCTTGCGTCCCCGGTAGCGCATGCGCGCCGTGTAGTACGCGGCGGGCAGCGAGACCAGGAGCACCAGGAGCGTGGCCCCGCCCGCGACGAGGAGGGTCACCTGGAGGTTCTGGCCGAGCTCGGACTCCCTCCACACCTCGATGAAGTTCGACCACTCCAGGTTCTGCGGCAGGTAGGTCCGGTCGCGCAGCTCGTCCTTGGGACGCAGCGCGGTGATCACCATCTCCAGGTACGGAGCCAGGAAGATCGCCGCGAGCGCCCAGGCGACCACCGTGATGACCAGCGTGCGCGGCCGGAACGTGCGCTTGGGCTTTGGGGCGGAGCCCTTCGGGGACCCCGCGCGGGGCGCCGTCGCGGTGGCCATCAGTCCTCCTCGTTCCACCGGCTGACCTTCAGGAAGATCAGCACGAGCACGACGACCATCGCGAAGTTGACCACGGACATGGCGGCGGATTCGCCGATGTCGGTCTCCTTCAGCTTGTACATGAACACCATGGTCGTGGAGGTGTCATAGCCGGGACCGCCCTGCGTCATGGCCCAGATGATCGGGAAGGAGTTGAAGACGTTGATGAGGTTGATGACCACACCGACGAGGAACGCGGGCCGCAGCATCGGCACCGTGATGTGCCGGTACGTCTGCCATGGGCTCGCCCCGTCGATCCGCGACGCCTCGTAGACCTCGCCCGGAATGGTCTGCAGACCGGCGAGCAGCGTGTACGTGGTGAAGGGCAGCGACACGAAGATCGCGACCGCCATCATCCACGGCCAGGCCGTCTCCGGTTTGCCCAGCCAGTCCTTGGAGTTGTCGATGAGGCCGAGGTCCAGCATCAGCGTGTTGAGCACGCCCGCGGTCTGGTTGAGCATCCACTTGAAGCCGATGGCGGTCATCAGGACGGATGCCGCCCAGGGCGCGATGAGCGCCCAGCGGGTGACGGTGCGGCCGGGGAACTTCTGGTTGAACAGCTGGGCGAGGGCCAGCGAGAGCAGCATCGTCACGGACACGACGACGACGGTCCACACGACCGTCCAGATCAGGACCGCCCCGAAGTCGGTCTCCTCGAAGAGCTTCTTGTACTTGTCGGTCCCCGCGCTGCCGCGCACGATGCCGGCGATGGAGATGTTGAGGAACGAGGTACGGATCAGCTCGACGATCGGCCAGACGACCACGGCGAGGATGAGCAGGATGACGGGCGCTATCCAGGGCAGCGGGCCGAGCCGGGCGATGCCGCTGCGACGGCTCACCGGCCTGGGTGCGCGCCCGCTCCGTCCCCGGCCGGTGTCGGCCGGGGGCGGAGGGGCCTTCAGTGACACAAGGTCTCCTAGCGAACGGGACGTACGAGATGTACGGGACGAAGAGGAGCTGCCTGATCTCTACTTGCTCTTGGCGGCTTCCGCTTCCGCCTTCTTCTGCAGGTCACCGAGGACCGACTTCGGGTCGTCGCTCGCGGCCTTGCCACCGGTCTTCTTCATCTCCGCGGAGATGATGTCCCAGGAGGTGTCGCCCAGGGGGTAGAACTTGGCGTTCGGCAGGACCTCGAAGAACGGCTCCAGGTCCTTGTGCTTGCCGTTGGTCTGCATCTCCTTGAGCGTGTCCTGGGTGACGGGCATCAGGTTGTACATCTCGTCGAACTCCAGCATCTTCTTGGAGTACGTGAAGTCCAGGAACTTCTTGACGCCTTCCTTCTCCGCGCCGCCGTCCTTGAACGCCATCATCCAGTCGGCGACGCCGAGCGTGGACTCCAGCGGGGCCTCCTTGCCGGGGATCGGCACGACGCCGTAGTCGACCTTGCCGTCCTTGGACATCTGGATCAGGCTCGGGTGACCGTTGAGCATGCCGACCTTGCCGGCCGCGAAGTCCGCGAAGGCCGTCTTGCGGTCGGTGGAGGCCGGGTTGGAGTACGTCAGGCCGGGCTTGACCAGGTTCTTCTGCAGCCACTCGAAGGTCTCGACGTTCTGCGCGCTGTCGAGCGTGTACTTGCCGCTCTCGTCGGTGTAGCCACCGCCGTTGCCCAGCTCCCACATCATCGTCTCGCCCTGGGTCTCCTCGGGGCCGAGCGGGAGGGCATACGGGGTCTCGGCCGCCTTGGAGGACTTGATCTTCTTTGCGGCGGCGGCGAGTTCGTCCCACGTCTTGGGCGGCGTCTTCACGCCCGCCTTCTCGAGGACTTCCTTGTTGTAGAACATCACGCGGCTGGATGAGACCCACGGGATGCCGTACTGCGTGCCGTCCACCTCGCCGGCCTTGGCGAAGGTGGGGATGAGGTTCTCCCGCGTCTTGGGCGAGAGGACCTCGTCGGCCTTGTAGAGCAGGTCGTCCGCGACCTTGTCGGCATAGCCGCCGGTCTGCAGGAGGTCGGGCTGGTCGCCCGCCTGGATCATGTTCTTGACCTGCTTGTCGATCTCGTTCCAGTTGATGACCTGGACGTCGACCTTGTAGCCCTTGTTGGCCGCCTCGAAGTCCTTCTTCACGCCGTTCCAGTAGATCTTGGAGGCGTTGGAGGCCTTGTCGCCGTAGTCGGCGGCGACGATCTTGATCGTCTTGCCGTCCCCGCTGTCGCTGTCACCGCCGCACGCGGTAAGTCCCAGTGCCATCGCGAGCGTTGCCGCACCGGTGGCGATTACTCGATTCCTCATGCTGTTCAACCCTTCGACATCGGTGTCGACTTGAACGCGGGCAAAAGGTTCCCCCCGCGGCGCCGTGGGGCCGACATTACTCACGGCCGGAATTGGCGCGACAGGCCTAGACCACTTTCGTGGCCAAGCTGAAATCACCTGCGGTCAGGGTCACTTGAGAGCCCCCGCGGTAAGCCCCGCCTGCACCTGACGCTGGAACACGGCGTACACGACGAGCACCGGAAGCATCGCGATCGTCAGGCCCGCGAAGAGCGCTCCCCAGTCGCCCCGGTACCCCTGCGAGACCGCCAGCGAGGCGAGCCCCTGCGGCAGCACATAACTGCTCTCCTCCTCGTTGTTGAGCAGCAGCGGAAGCAGGTACTGGTTCCACTGGCCGAGGAAGTTGAAGATGCCGATGCTGACCAGGCCCGGCTTGGCCATCGGCAGCATGATCTGGAAGAACGTCCGCGTGTGCGAGGCCCCGTCGACCATCGCCGCCTCCTGGACGCCGGTCGGCAGCGTACGGAAGAAGGACGTCAGGAAGAAGGTGGTGAAGGGCAGCGAGTAGGCGATGTACGCGATCATCAGGCCCGGCCGGGTGTCCAGGAGGCCGAAGTTCTCCATGACCGCGAAGAGCGGGACGAGGGCGAGGATGACCGGGAACATCATTCCGCCCGCGAAGAGCATGAAGATCAGCCGGTTGCCCGGGAAGGTGAAGCGGGCGATCACATACGCGGCCATCGAACCGAGCAGCATGGTGCCGGTCAGCGAACCCGCCAGGATGATCAGCGAGTTGATGGCGTACTGCCCGATGCTCGCGTCGGTCCACGCGTTGGTGAAGTTCTCCCAGTGGAAGGAGGTCGGCCAGCCCATCGGATCGCTGAGGATCTCGACCGAGGGACGGAACGCGGTGAGGGCGACCCAGACGAGGGGGCCCGCCGCGAGGATCACCCACAGGACGAGGAAGGCGTGCGAGAAGACGTTCAGGGTCGCGCCGCCCGCGGAATCGGTCTCACGGCGGGGTGCGTCGGCCTTGTCGGTGCGGGGCGCGGTGGTCGTGGTCATGATGCAGAGGCTCCCGCGGTCTCAGTATTCGATCCGGTCGCGATTCCCGATCCTCATGACGATCAGCGAGAACGCCATGCTGAGGACGAGGAGGACGACGCCGATGGAGGTGGCATAGCCGTATTGACCGTCACGGAACCGTTCGTAGAGGAAGACCGGAGTGACCTTCAGGACGTGCTCGGGCACCATGACCAGAACGATCGCGAACGAGTCGAGTGCCTGGATCCCCATGTAGATCCAGCCGGTCCGCACGGTGTCCCAGATCAGCGGAAGCGTGACGTTGAAGAAGGTCCGCCCCCGGCCTGCGCCGTCGAGCAGCGCGGCCTCGTAGATGTCCTTGGGGATCGCGCCCATCGCGGCGGAGAACAGCACCACGTAGAAGCCGACGAAGCTCCAGGAGAGCACGATCATCACCGCGATGAGGGCCAGCGAGCGGTCGCCGCCCAGCCAGGCGGGTCCGTCGAAACCCACCTTGTCGAGCCCGCCGTTGATCAGACCGCTGTTGGTGTTGAAGACGCGGCCCCAGACGACGGCGATGATCGCGACGGACAGGACCTGCGGGAAGAAATAGACGACCTTGTAGAACGACGAGCCCGCGACTCCCGCGATGGCCTTGCCCTTACGGTGCCGACCACCCGACGTGATCATGTAGGCGAAGAACATGCCGAGCACGAGCGTGAGCACCGGGGCGACGATCGCCAGGGTGACGCTGACTTCCAGGGATTCCCAGAAGCGCTCGTCGTTCCACATCTTCGTGAAGTTGTCGAAGCCGATGAAGTTCGCCACCGGCCCGCCGGACCAGTCGGTGAACGAGTAGTAGATCGCCTGGATGAACGGCGAGATGACGAACAGGGCGTAGAACGCGAGCGGCAGCGACAGGAAGCCCACGATGAAGCGGTACTTGTCGAGCGTCCGGTAGCGCCGGTCGTATCGCACGCTCTGCGGGGTGAAGCGGGGCGGAAGGAGCACCGCCAGGACGAAGAGCAGCGGATTCGGCGCCTTGGGCGGGACCGCCCGGTCCGGTGCCTTCTTCGAGGGTGGGGAACCGTCCACCCGGGTGTCAGTCTTCACGCCACTCCGCCCCGCCTCGCTCACGTGCCCACGTACTCGGTCGATCCGCCGCTGATCAGGACTTCTTGACCTTGACGACGTCAGGGTCCTTGAGGATCCGGGCCCCGGCCTTCTCCATGATGTCCATGGCCTGCTTGGTACCGATCTGTCCCAGCATGAACTTGGCGATCATGTCGTTGAAGTCCTCGCGGAACAGCTCGTTGTACCAGTCCATGTGCTTCGCGATGACGACGTTGTCGCCGGCGGCCTCGATCGCCTTCTGCACGCTGGCCACACCCGACGGCAGCTTCTGTCCGTCGATGGCTCCCTTGACCACCGGGAGGGCGGAGAGCTCCTTGAAGTTGTTCAGGGCGGCCTCCCTGCTGTACATCGCCCGCAACCACTCCAGGCCGCCCTGCCGGTTCTGCGCCTTCTCGGGGACGACGTAGAACTCACCGGCCGGCGCGTTGATCGTGCCGAACGGCATCTTGTCGCCCGAGTCCAGTGACGGGCTCGGGCCGAACGACATCCCGAAGTCCTTCGGGGTGGTGTCCTTGGCCTCGTTCTCCACCCAGGAGCCGTTGGGCACGAAGACGCACTTGCCGCCCTTGGTCCAGGCTGTCTGCATCTCGGTGTGCGCCTCGGTGCCGTCGAAGCCGGTGAGGACGTACTTCTTGGCGACCAGTTCCTCCCAGGCCTCGAAGACGTCCTTGACCGCGTCGTTCTTCCAGGCGCCCGGCTCGAGGTAGTCCATGGCCGTGGCGATCTCACGCCCGCCGCGCTGGGCGAACATGGTGTACATGCTGAAGAACATGTACCGCGGGTGCCCGCCCGGGTAGCTCCAGCCGTGGATGCCCTTGGCCTTCGCCTTCTTGCAGACGGCCAGCATCTCGTCCCACGTCTTCGGGTACGCGGAATCCAGGCCCTCCTCAAGGAGCTTCTTGGAGTAGTAGGTGCCGTAGACCGTCAGCGAGATGCCGGCCTGGAAGGTGCCCGAGCCACCGAAATTGCCGCTCGCCTCGACGGCCGGAGCGAGGATGTCGCGCACCTTCACGCTCGGGTCGTCCCACGACGGCGCGTCGAGCAGCTCGGTGAGGTCCGCCACCTGCTTGTTGGAGACCAGCTTGCCGGGGTTCATCTGGTCGGCGCCGGAGTTGTTGATGACGTCGGCCGTCGGGTTGCCGCGGACGATCTTCGGCTGCACCTGAGTGGCGACCTTCGTCGTCGACTTCTGGCCGGCCTCGGAGTCCGGGTACCGCTTCTTGTACATGTCGGTCACGAACTGGGCGTACTTGTCGCCGTAACCGCCGTTGAAGACGACCACGGCGAGCCCGGCGTCTTCCTTCACGCCGAGCGGGTTCTTCTTGGACTTCTCGCCCTTTTCGGCCTTGCTCTCTTCCCCGCCACCGCTCGCGCAGGAGCTGAGGGCGCCCACGGCCGGTACCGCGAGAAGGCTGGTGGCCGCCGCCCTCTTCATCACGTCACGACGGTTGATGCTGGTGGATCCCATGCTCAAGCCCTCGCCTTCCAGGACTCAGGCGGCGTACGGGGCTCCCGACAGCTCGCCGAAGGCGAAGGGCCCGACACCGCGGGTCAGTTGAAGCTTTGGTGTATCTGAACGTGCGACAACTACATGGCAAGGGCTCGCACCCGCCACTCAGGGTGCCGATAGGTATAGTCCACTTCTCGGCAGCAGAGCAAGATCGAATGCAGCTTCGGCCAGCAGTCTTTCCCGAGTTGAGACCTCGCGGAGATGTGGACTGGTTCGTTCACGGCGTGAGCAAATCCGACCCGACGTGTCGACGGTGTTTCCTTGAGGTTTGCGGGTGTTTGACACCCACCGCCTCGCCCACCGATCTTGCCTCCCCCTTCCTTGCTCCTCGTTGGACTTTCCCCTCACTCCCCTTGGACTTTCCCCCTGACCCCCCGGACGCCACCGTTCCCTTCCCACTCCCGCCGACCCTTCCAACAGCCTTGACACCACCCGCCACTTGGCGCCCTACTGGACCTTGCGCAGCCATGTGACAACGTTGTCCAACTCTCAGGGAGGGGCTCGGGGATGCCGCACAGATCACGCAGACCTCGCTTCAGACACCACCGTTCGGCCGCGGTCCTCGGAGCGGCCGCGTTCACGCTGGTCGTGACGGCGCAGGGCGCAGCCGTCGCCAAGCCGGAGGAACCGCCCAAGGTCGACAAGGAGTTCGTCTCCTCCTTCGAGGAGGGCGAAGCCCAGCCCGACTGGCTGAACACCGTGGAGACCGGCCCCGACGGCAAGAAGCGGACCGCCGGCGTCAACGGCGCGTTCAGTTCAGGAATACCCGGAAGTGTGAACGACCACGTCACGGAGGTCCGCGCCAGCGGCGAGAACTCCGGCAGCGGCGAGGTCAAGGAGAACCTGATCGACGGTGAGCCCACCAGCAAGTGGCTCACCTTCGCGGCGACCGGCTGGGTCGAGTTCGACCTCGACGAGCCCGCCAAGGCCGTGACGTACGCACTCACATCGGCGAACGACCACGACGAGCGCGACCCCAAGGACTGGACCCTCCAGGGCTCCACGGACGGCAAGGACTGGAAGGTCCTCGACACCCGCAAGGGCGAGGCGTTCGACAAGCGTCACCAGACCAAGAAGTACGACTTCGAGAACTCCACCGCGTACGCGCACTACCGCCTGGAGGTCACCGCCAACAACGGCGCGTCCGACGCCCTCCAGCTCTCCGACGTCCAGCTCTCCGTCGGCGGCAGCGAGACACCCGCGCCCGAGGACATGCTCTCCCTGGTGGACCGCGGCCCCAGCGGCTCCCCGACCGCGAAGTCGGGCGCCGGGTTCACCGGAAAGCGTGCGCTGCGCTACGCGGGCACCCACAAGGTGGACGACCGCGGCTACTCGTACAACAAGGTCTTCGACGTGAACGTCGCGGTGCGGCGCGACACCGAGCTGTCGTACCGCGTCTTCCCGTCCATGGCGGAGGGCGACCTCGACTACGACGCCACGAACGTGTCCATGGACCTGGCCTTCACCGACGGCACCTATCTGAGTGACCTCAAGGCCATGGACCAGCACGGCTTCCCGCTGACCCCGCAGGGTCAGGGCGCCGCGAAGGGTCTCTACGTCAACCAGTGGAACAACGTGGAGGCGCGGATCGGGCAGGTCGCGCGCGGCAAGACCGTCGACCGGGTGCTCGTCGCGTACGACTCCCCCAAGGGCCCGGCGAAGTTCCGCGGCTGGGTGGACGACGTGTCCCTGAAGGAGAAGGCCCCGGCGAAGCCGAAGGCCCACCCCTCGGACTACGCGGACACCACCCGCGGCACCAACTCCAGCGGCGCGTTCTCGCGCGGCAACACCTTCCCCGCGACAGCCGTGCCACACGGGTTCAACTTCTGGACGCCGGTGACCAACGCCGGCTCCCTGAGCTGGCTCTACGACTACGCGCGCGGCAACAACGCGGACAACCTGCCGACGATCCAGGCGTTCAGCGCGAGCCACGAGCCGAGCCCGTGGATGGGTGACCGGCAGACGTTCCAGATGATGCCGTCGGTCGACAAGGACACCCCGTCGGCGTCCCGCACCAAGCGCGCGCTGCCCTTCAAGCACGAGAAGGAGACGGCACGCCCGCACTACTACGGCGTGACGTTCGAGAACGGTCTCAAGGCCGAGATGGCCCCGACCGACCACGCGGCGATGATGAAGTTCACCTATCCCGGTGACGACGCGAGCGTCATCTTCGACAACGTCTCGGAGAAGGGCGGCCTCACCCTCGACGAGGAGAAGGGGATCGTCAGCGGCTTCTCGGACGTCAAGTCCGGGCTCTCCACCGGCGCCACCCGCCTCTTCGTGTACGGGACCTTCGACTCGCCCGTCACCGCGGGCGGCAAGCTCGACGGCGGGGGAGGCGGCGACGTCACCGGCTACCTGCGCTTCAAGGCCGGCAAGGACCGCACGGTCAACCTGCGCCTGGCGACCTCGCTCATCAGCCTCGACCAGGCCAAGGCCAACCTGGACCGCGAGATCCCGCCCGGCACCTCCTTCGACCGCGTGAAGGACCGCGCGCAGAAGAGCTGGGACGACATCCTCGGCAAGGTCGAGGTGGAAGGCGCGAGCGAGGGCCAGCGGACCACGCTCTACTCCAGCCTGTACCGCCTGTACCTCTACCCGAACTCGGGCTTCGAGAAGGTCACGAAGGACGGCAAGTCGAAGTACCAGTACGCCTCGCCCTTCTCGCCGCAGACGGGTCCGGACACCCCGACCCACACCGGCGCGAAGATCGTCGACGGCAAGCCGTACGTGAACAACGGCTTCTGGGACACCTATCGCACGACCTGGCCGGCCTATTCGCTCCTCACGCCGAATAAGGCGGGTGAGCTGGTCGACGGCTTCGTCCAGCAGTACAAGGACGGCGGCTGGACGTCGCGGTGGTCCTCGCCCGGATACGCGGACCTGATGACGGGCACCTCGTCGGACGTGGCGTTCGCCGACGCGTACGTCAAGGGCGTGGACTTCGACGCCGAGGACGCGTACGACGCCGCCGTGAAGAACGCGACGGTCGTACCGCCGAGCAAGGGCGTCGGCCGCAAGGGAATGGAGACCTCTCCCTTCCTCGGCTACACCCCCAGCGAGACCCACGAGGGCCTCTCCTGGGCCCTTGAGGGATACCTGAACGACTACGGCATCTCGCGCATGGGCCAGGCCCTCTTCAAGAAGACGGGCGAGAAGCGCTACAAGGAGGAGTCGGAGTACTTCCTCAACCGCGCCCAGGACTACGTGAAGCTCTTCGACGACAAGGCGGCAGGCGGCGGAACCGCCCCGGGCTTCTTCCAGGGCAAGGACAAGAAGGGCGAGTGGCGCGTCCCGTCCGAGAAGTTCGACCCGCGCGTGTGGGGCCACGACTACACGGAGACGAACGCCTGGGGCTACGCCTTCACCGCTCCCCAGGACTCGCGCGGCCTCGCCAATCTGTACGGCGGCCGCAAGGGCCTCGGCGACAAGCTGGACACGTACTTCAACACTCCGGAGACCGGGTCCGCCGAGTTCGCGGGCTCCTACGGAGGCGTGATCCACGAGATGACCGAGGCACGCGACGTACGCATGGGCATGTACGGGCACTCCAACCAGGTCGCCCACCACGCCGCGTACATGTACGACGCGGCCGGTGAGCCCTCCAAGACGCAGGAGAAGGTCCGCGAGGTCCTCTCCCGCCTCTACACGGGCAGCGAGATCGGGCAGGGCTACCACGGCGACGAGGACAACGGCGAGCAGTCGGCCTGGTACCTCTTCTCCTCGCTCGGCTTCTATCCGCTGGTCATGGGCAGCGGCGAATACGCCATCGGCTCCCCGCAGTTCACCAAGATGACCGTGCACCTGGACGGCGGACGCGACCTGGTCGTCAAGGCGCCGAAGAACAGCGCGAAGAACATCTACGTCCAGGGCCTGAAGGTCAACGGCAAGAAGTGGACCTCAACCGCACTCCCCCACAAGGAGATCGCCCGCGGCGGTGTCCTGGAGTTCGACATGGGTCCGAAGCCGTCGGCGTGGGGCACGGGCAAGAACTCCCAGCCCGCGTCCGTCACGCAGGACGACAAGGTGCCGTCGCCGCGCGGTGACGCCATCAAGGGTGACGGCGCGCTCTTCGACAACACCTCGGACACGGACGCCACTTCGGAGTCCGGTTCGGTGGAGCTGCCGGTCGCCAAGGAGACCAAGGCCGTGCAGTACACCCTGACGTCGTCGTCCGACAAAGCGAAGGCGCCGAAGGGCTGGGTGCTCCAGGGCTCGATCGACGGCGAGAAGTGGAAGGAGCTGGACAAGCGGTCCGGGCAGTCCTTCGCCTGGGACAAGCAGACGCGGGCGTTCACCGTGGATGATCCCGGCACTTACCGGCACTACCGCCTGGTCCTGGACGGGTCGTCGACGCTGGCGGAGGTGGAACTGCTCGGCTGACGGGACTCAGTCCTCAGCCCGAACTCGCACCACACGATTTTGCCGGGGTCGCGCTCCATGACCCCCCACGTGCCGGCCAAGGCTGCAACCAGCAGCAGGCCGCGCCCCGACTCGTCGGTATCTTCCCCTTCACCGACGAGTCGGGGCCAACCGGCTCATCGCGTGCCCGCAAGGGCGGCAGCTTCGGGTTGGCCGGGAGCCTTGATGCTCGCCGGGGCCGCCCGGTACTCCGAAGTGTGGCGGTTCCGGCGGCCCTGTAAAGGGCGCTCCGCTGCGCTACGCGTCGGCTGCGCCGATTCCGCTCCGCTCCACCCTTGACAGGCCCACCTCCACCGCAGGAAGCCTTGTGACCGGGCTGCCAGGAAGGGGACGTATGGGGGGATGGGCTGTTCGGTCTCCTGCCACCTGCGGACTGGTTCTTCTGGAGTGGGCGTCACGCGGTGAGGGGGCCGTCCGGCAAGCGGGGAAGTTTCGGTGGCGGTGTCGGGTGTCGTGCCGTCTGCGGACTGGTTCGTCGCGGCATGCCGTCAGGCTGAAGGGGTGCGCGGTTGGTCCGGGAGGCGGCGCCGGTCTCGTCAGGCGTTTGCTGACCGGATCTTGGCGGCCCCGTCGCGCGCCACGCGGTCGAGGGGCGGCCCGAATCTCAATAACTACTTCACCGAAGCAGGTCCCCCTACCCGGAAGGCGATCCCGCCAGGCGCCGATAAAGGGGAGACGACTGAAACGTGTGTGACTGCCGTGACCTCGCGGCACCCTCTCCACCTCGCCATAACGGACATCTCCGGCATCAGAGAGGCCAATTCGGAGCGAACTGCTGGAAATTTCCACGGATTGGAGCATGAGGAGGCGTGTCGTGGAATTTTTCTGCGATCTACCATCTGCCATCCGGCTTCCGGCCATCCGCCAGGCGGTTCCCGACCGGCCGACCCGCCGACCGACGAGGGCCGCCCCGTGACCGAACGCCGCTCCGTGACCGAGCCCCGCATGGGCATGGACCGGCCCGCACCCGGCAACACCCGACACCCCGACACCCCGACACCCCGAGACCACCTGCCGCCACCCACCACCCACCGCCTGCCGCCTGCCGCCTGCCGCCTGCCGCCACCCACCACCCACCGCCTGCCGCCACCCGCCACCCGCCACCCGCCACCCGCCACCCGCCACCCGCCACCGGACGGTCCCCGCTTGCCGGACGGCGGTCTCCTCACCGAGTGACGCCCACCACGGAAGAACCAGTCCGCAGATGGCAGGAGACCGAACACCCCATCCACCTCCCCCATACGCCCCCTTTCCGGGCCGCCCGCTCGGCGTTCACCTGCGGTGGAGGGTCGGGTGTCAAGGGTGGAGCGGAGCGGAATCGGCGCAGCCGACGCGACGCAGGAGCGCCCTTTACACCCGGCCCGGAACCGCCAACCTCCGATAAGGCGGGCGGCCCCGGTCGCCCCCAACGCCACCGGCCACCCAAAGCTCCGCCCCCATGCGCCCGTCATGCGCAGGAGTCGGGCCGCCACCCCGGGGCCGCAGCTCCCGGCCCTCACCACCACCGCGGACCACTACCTCGGTCCACCACCACGGATCACCACGACGGTCCACCACCGCGGTCCACCACGACGGACACCACCACGGACCACCACCACACACCGCCAAGGAAATCGAGTGCGCCCAAGCCCCCGGCCGACTACAGTCGCCGCCGTGTCCGTGACCAAGTAACTCCAGGTGCCCCACCCGCCCCGCGGGTCCGGCACGGAAGCGTCCTGTCTTCCTCCGCCCCCGCCGGTTGACGGCCCGGGGCCGACCTGGAGTGGCCGTACACGTGAACACCTTTCCCCGGCGCACGCTCACGCTCGCCCTTCTCTCCCTCCTCCAGTTCCTCATCGCGATCGACGTCACCGTCGTGAACGTCGCTCTCCCCGCCATCGGGGAGCGCTTCGACGCGGGGCCGGCCTCCCTGTCCTGGGTGGTCACCGGCTACACCCTCGTCGGCGGCGGCCTGCTGCTGCTCGGCGGGCGGCTCACCGATCTGCTCGGCAGGCGGGGGATGTTCCTGCTCGGCGCCGCGCTCTTCGCACTCGCCTCGCTCGCGGCGGGGCTCGCGCCGAACCTGGAGACGCTGATCGCCGCCCGATTCGCGCAGGGCGCGGGCGAGGCCCTCGCCTCACCGGCCGCGATGTCACTGATCGCGCTGCTCTTCCCCGGCCCCGAGGAGCGCGCCAAGGCGCTCGGGATCTGGGGCGCGATCTCCGCGGGCGGGCTCGTCGTCGGCGTACTGCTCTCCGGCGTGATCGTCCAACTCCTCGACTGGCGCTGGATCTTCGGCATCAACGTGCCGCTCGCGGCGGCCGTCATCGCGATCACGCCCACGTTGGTGCGGGCGGACGGTCCGCGCGCGTCAGGCCGTCGGCTCGACCTGCTCGGCGCCGCGCTCCTGACGGGCGGCCCCATCACTCTCGTGTACGGCGTCCTGCGGGGCTCGGTGGCGGCGATGCTCGCCGGAGCGGCGCTCCTGACCGCCTTCGTGCTCGTCGAGGCGCGTACGAAGAGTCCGCTCGTGCCGCTCTCCTTCTTCGCGCACCGCGCCCGAGCGGTCGCGAACGCGGCGACGGTCCCGCTCAGCGCGGGCCTCTCCACGAGCTTCTTCCTGCTCACCCTCTACATGCAGGACGTCGTCGAACTCTCGCCGCTCCAGGCCGGGTCGGCGTACCTGCCGTTCTGCGCCGCGCTGTTGGCGGCGATCTTCCTGACGTCCCGTCTGATCGGAGCGGTCGGTACGAGGTACACCGCGCTACTCGGCCTGCTCCTCACGGCGGCCGGGCTCGGCTGGCTGGCGCGGCTGCCGGACCAGGGCGGCTTCTGGGTCGACGTGCTGCCGGGCATGATCGGCGTGGCGGCCGGGATGGGCATCGGGCTGCTCTCCCTCCAGAACGCGGCCCTCTCCGACGTCACCGAGGACGACGCGGGCACGGCCTCCGGCGTCCAGCGCTCGGTGGACCAGCTCGGCGGCTCGCTCGGACTCGCGGTGCTTGTGGGTGCGGTGGTCGGTGGCGGCACGGCCCAAGGGGCGGACTACCGGGCCGCGTTCGGGTGGGCCGCGCTCGGGGTGCTCGTCGCGGCGGCGGGCGTGGCGCTGATGCGCGAACGGAGCCTTCGTCGGCCACACTGAATCCATGGAATACGTCGGCCGGGTGCCCGCCCCGCCGCTCGACCGGTTCATCGACGACATCTACTGCCTGACCGGGGTGCCGCGCCACACCCGGATCAATGTCCCGCCGATGCCGTCGGCGCATCTGTTCCTCAACCTGGGTGACCCCGCCCGCCTGTGGGACTCCGACCCGTCGGTGCCGCCGGCCGAGTTCACTGATGGGTGGTTCATGGGCGTATGGACCAGACGTTTCCTCGTCGAGTACCCCGCACAGGTGCGGCTTGTCGGGGTGCACTTCAAGCCCTGAGGGCTTTCACAGTTCGTCGGCATGCCGGCGATCGAGCTGCGGGACCGATGGGTGCCGGTCGACGCCGTCTGGCAACGGTCCTTGGACCGGATTCGCAACCAGGTCGGCGACGTCGCATCGGCCACCGAGACGCTGCGGGTGCTGGAGAGGGAGCTGCGATCGCGACTTGCCGGGACACCGTCGCGCGGTCTCGAGCTGGTCCTGCACACAGCCGGGCGTCTGGCAACGTCCCACGGCGCGCTCCCGGTCGGTGCGCTCGCGGACACCGCCGGCGTGAGCGGCAACCACCTGGCCACGCAGTTCAAGTCTCACGTCGGGGTCACCCCGAAGCGGGTGGCGCGGATCTACCGCTTCGCGCGGCTGATCCTCTCCGTGGACGCCTTGCGCCCGGTCGACTGGTCGGAGCTCGCCCATGCGGCGGGCTACTTCGACCGGGCCCATTTCAGCAGGGAGTTCAAGGACTTCACCGGCCATACGCCGACGGAGTACCTGGCCCTGCGGCGCCGGTACCCGGCCGAGCGGGGCTTCCCGCCGGACGCGGGTCCGATGCCCGCCGATTGATTTCTTACAAGCGCCGTGGCTCCGGTCTGCGACAGGATCCGGTGCGACAGCGCGAGGAGAGTTCGAGGAGAACCTGTGGGCACGGTCATCATGCACAACGTGGTGTCGCTCGACGGCTTCATCGCCGACAAGAACGACGATGTCGGGCCGCTCCATGATTGGTACTTCAACGGGGACACCCCGATCACCGAAGGCGGCGACCAGGGTTACGACCATTCCGGAGCCGGAAGCGGCTTCAAGGTCTCAAGAGCGTCGGCGGAGTACGTCCGGCCGATGTGGGAGGCGATCGGCACGATCGTGATGGGCCGCCGCCTCTTCGACCTGGTGAACGGCTGGGAGGGGCAGCCGCCCGCGGGCGACCACGTGGTCGTGGTGTCCCACCGGCCCAAACCCGATGGCTGGCACCCCGAGGCTTCGTACCATTTCGTCGACGACGTGCGGGCCGCGGTCGACGAGGCCCAGGAGCTCGCCGGGGAGCGGACCGTCGCGGTGAACGCCGGCGATGTGGGGAGCCAGATCCTCGCGGCCGGCCTCGTGGACGAGGTGGCGATGGACGTGGTGCCGGTGGTGTTCGGGTCGGGCAAACGCTACTTCGCCGGCATCCATGGGCAGCTTCTGCTGGAGGACCCCCACGTGGTCGTCCAGGGCGACGGGGTGCTGCACCTGAGGTTCAATGTGCGCCGATAGCCCCGGACGGGAAGGAGTTCGCGCCATGACACACGACGACGACCTGGTGGCCCATGCGCGGGCCGTCACCGACGCCAATCTCTACCTGGTCCTGGGCACGACCGATCCGGACGGCCGCCCGTGGACCTCCCCGGTCTACTTCGCCCCGGGAAGCGACCGGGAGTTCTACTGGCTCTCCGCCACTGACGCCGAGCACTCCCGCCACCTCGCCGAGCGCCCGCAGGTGAGCATCGTCGTCTTCGACTCCACTGTCGCGCCGTACCACGGCCGCGCAGTGTACGCGGCCGGGGAGGCGCGCGAGCTGTCGGGCAGCGACATCGACCGCGCGCTGGAGGCCTATCCCCGGCGGGATGGCGGGGGCGGCGTCACGCCTTTCACCCAGCAGGAGGTGAGCGCGCCCGCCCCTTACCGGCTCTACCGGGCGACGGCGTCGGACCTGTGGGTCCTGTGTCCCCGGGAACCCCGGCAACCGTGCCCGCTCCACGGCCTCGCCAAGGACCACCGGGCCCGCGTTCCGGTCATCGGCGGGAAATAGCTCGACACCGCGATGTCGCCGTGCCTAAGATCCACGACGACATCGCGTGTCGGTCACCGGCTGGGTGAGGCATGGAGGTGTCGGGAGATGCCTTCTGGAGGCATTCCTTGTCAGTCGAGCTGAACCACACGATCATCCACGCCCGGGACAACCGGGAGTCCGCCGAGTTCTTCACGGACCTGCTGAGCCTGAAGATCACCTCGGAGTGGGGCCCGTTCATCGCGGTGGAACTGAGCAACTCCGTCACCCTGGACTTCGCCACCATCCCCGCGGACAAGATCACCCCGCAGCACTACGCGTTCCTGATCTCCGAGGCGGAGTTCGAGGCGGCGTACGAAAAGATCAGGGCACGCGGCATCGACCACTGGGCGGACCCGCACCAGAAGCTGCCGGGCGAGATCAACACGAACGACGGCGGGCGGGGGGTCTACTTCCTGGACCCGTCGCAGCACGCCATGGAACTGATCACGACCCCGTACGGCGGCTGGCCCCTTTAGGGACGCGATGCTGTGACATGTGCGGCTCCGCCGCATGGGCGCGACAAGCCCCCGCGAGCCGCAGACAACACACGAGGGCCGCACCCCCGACACATCGGGGGTGCGGCCCTCAACTACTGCGTGCGCAAAGCCTACTTGCGGATCAGGCTGCGCAGCACGTACTGCATGATGCCGCCGTTGCGGTAGTAGTCCGCCTCACCGGGAGTGTCGATGCGGACGACCGCGTCGAACTCCACGCCCGTGTCGGTCGTGACCTTCACCGTGCTCGGCGTACGGCCCTCGTTCAGCTCGGTCACGCCGGTGAAGGAGAAGGTCTCCTCGCCGGTCAGGCCGAGGGACTCGGCCGACAGGCCCTCCGGGAACTGGAGCGGCAGGACGCCCATGCCGATGAGGTTCGAGCGGTGGATGCGCTCGTACGACTCGGCGATGACGGCCTTGACGCCGAGGAGCGCGGTGCCCTTGGCGGCCCAGTCACGGGACGAGCCCGAGCCGTACTCCTTGCCCGCGAGGATCGCGAGGGGGGTGCCGGCCGCCTGGTAGTTCTGCGAGGCGTCGTAGATGAAGGAGACGGGGGCGTCTTCCTTGGTGAAGTCGCGGGTGAAGCCGCCCTCGGTGCCCGGCGCGATCTGGTTGCGCAGGCGGATGTTGGCGAACGTGCCGCGGATCATGACCTCGTGGTTGCCTCGGCGCGAGCCGTAGGAGTTGAAGTCGCGACGCTCGACGCCGTGCTCCGTGAGGTACTTGCCGGCCGGGGTGTCGGCCTTGATCGCACCGGCCGGGGAGATGTGGTCGGTGGTGACCGAGTCACCCAGCTTGGCCAGGACGCGGGCGCCCGTGATGTCGGAGACCGGGGTGGTCTCCATCGTCATGCCCTCGAAGTAAGGGGGCTTACGGACGTACGTCGACTGCGGGTCCCACTCGAAGGTGTTGCCGGTCGGGATCGAGAGCGCCTGCCACTGGGCGTCGCCCGCGAAGACGTCCTGGTAGGACTTGTTGAACATGTCCTCGCCGATGGAGTTGGCGACGACGTCGTTCACCTCGGCCTCGGAGGGCCAGATGTCCTTCAGGTAGACGGGGTTGCCGTCCTGGTCCGCGCCGAGCGCGTCCTTGGTGATGTCGACCTTCATCGACCCCGCGAGGGCGTACGCGACGACCAGCGGCGGGGACGCCAGGTAGTTCATCTTGACGTCGGGGTTGATGCGGCCCTCGAAGTTCCGGTTGCCGGAGAGCACCGAGGTCACGGCGAGGTCGTGGTCGTTGACCGCCTTGGAGACCTCCTCGGGCAGCGGGCCCGAGTTGCCGATGCAGGTGGTGCAGCCGTAGCCGACGAGGTTGAAGCCGACCTTGTCGAGGTAGGGGGTGAGCCCCGCCTTGTCGAAGTAGTCGGTGACGACCTTGGAGCCCGGGGCGAGGGTGGTCTTGACCCACGGCTTGCGGGTCAGGCCCTTCTCCACGGCCTTCTTCGCGACGAGCGCGGCGGCGACCATGACGTACGGGTTCGAGGTGTTGGTGCAGGACGTGATCGCGGCGACCGTGACGGCGCCGTGGTCGATCTCGTACGTCGATCCGTCGGGGGCGGTGACGGTGGTCGGACGCGAGGGCACGCCGTTCGAGGAGGCCGGGGCGTCGGAGGCCGGGAAGGACTCCTTGCCCGCCTCGTCGTCGTCCTCGACGTAGTTGCGTACGTCGAGCGCGAACTGCTGCGCGGCGTTGGCGAGGACGATGCGGTCCTGCGGGCGCTTCGGGCCTGCGATGGAGGGGACGACCGTGGAGAGGTCGAGCTCCAGCTTCTCGGAGAAGTCGGGCTCGGCGGCCGGGTCGAGCCAGAGGCCCTGCTCCTTGGCGTACGCCTCGACGAGCGCGACCTGCTGCGCGTCACGGCCGGTCAGGCGGAGGTACTTCAGCGTCTCGTCGTCGATCGGGAAGATCGCGGCGGTGGAGCCGAACTCCGGCGACATGTTGCCGATGGTGGCGCGGTTGGCGAGGGAGGTGGCGGCGACGCCCTCTCCGTAGAACTCGACGAACTTGCCGACGACGCCGTGCTTGCGCAGCATCTCGGTGATCGTGAGGACGAGGTCCGTGGCGGTGGTGCCCGCGGGCAGCTCACCGGTCAGCTTGAAGCCGACGACGCGCGGGATGAGCATGGAGACCGGCTGGCCCAGCATCGCGGCCTCGGCCTCGATGCCGCCGACGCCCCAGCCCAGGACGCCCAGGCCGTTGACCATCGTGGTGTGCGAGTCGGTACCGACCAGCGTGTCGGGGTAGGCCTGACCGTTTCGGGTCATGACCGTGCGGGCCAGCTTCTCGATGTTGACCTGGTGGACGATGCCGGTGCCCGGGGGGACGACCTTGAAGTCGTCGAACGCGGTCTGGCCCCAGCGCAGGAACTGGTAGCGCTCCTTGTTGCGGCCGTACTCCAGCTCGACGTTCTGGCCGAAGGCGTCCGCCGTGCCGAACTTGTCGGCGATGACGGAGTGGTCGATGACCAGCTCGGCCGGGGAGAGCGGGTTGACCTTGTCCGCGTCGCCGCCGAGCTCCTTGACGGCCTCACGCATGGTGGCGAGGTCGACGACGCAGGGCACGCCGGTGAAGTCCTGCATGATCACGCGAGCCGGCGTGAACTGGATCTCCTGCGAGGGCTGGGCCTGGGAGTCCCAGGAGCCGATCGCACGGATGTGGTCGGCGGTGATGTTCGCGCCGTCCTCGGTGCGGAGCAGGTTCTCCAGCAACACCTTCAGGCTGTAAGGGAGGCGCTCGGAGCCCTCGACCTTGTCCAGCTTGAAGATCTCGTACGACTCGTCGCCCACGCGCAGCGTGCTGCGGGCGTCGAAGCTGTTCGCCGACACGACAGTCTCCTTCATATATGTGCGCGTTTCCGTCACATCCTGCCGCCACGACTCCTCGTCGATCCGCTAAGGTAAGGCTTAGTTAGGTAACCCTTACCGTGTGGCGGCTTCTGGTGCGCCTCGGCAGATATCTCGATGTCGAGATAACTCTAGTACATGCCCCGGCGTGACGACGAAGTGCGCCCGCTCACAGTTCGGCATGCCCTCCTTCGGGTGTGCCCGCTACGGACGTGCCGGGCACCTCGTCGAGCACGGCCACATCGAGCGCCCGCAGCCGCGCGGGGTCGGCGACGACCTCGTACGCGGCGACCCGCCCGTCCTCGACGCCGATGACCAGAGCCAGGAGCAGCCTGCCCCGCGGCGCCACGACGAGGCCCACCGCGCCGCCGACGAGCGCGGGCTCCGCGAAGCGGGCGTTGCGCTTGAGCAGGACCGTCTCGTCCGCCACGGCCCGTGCGCCGCGGATCACCGCGGCGTTGCCCTTCGGCAGCGCGGAGAGGTCGGCCGTGCGGACGACGTCGGGCGCGAGGACCGTGAGCAGGGCCTCCAGGTCACCGGTGCGGGCGGCCGCGAGAAAGGTCTCCACGACACGCCGGTGCTCCGTGAGCACCGGGGCGGCGAGCGCCTCGGGCGGGACCCGCACCTTGTGGCGGGCGCGGCTCGCGAGCTTCTTCGTGGCGACCGGGGTGCGCTCCACGACGGGCGCGATCTGGTCGAAGGGCACGGCGAACAGGTCGTGCAGCACGAAGGCCACCCGCTCGGCGGGTCCCAGCGTGTCGAGCACCACGAGCAGCGCGCGGCCCACCGAGTCGGCGAGGAGCACCTCCTCCTCCGGGTCCCCGCTCTCGCCGGGCTGCGAGACCCGTTCGGGCAACCGCTCGCCCGCCGGTTCCTCGTGGCGCTTCGCGGCGGAGCGCAGCATGTCGAGGCAGAGGCGGGACACGACCGTGCGGAGCCAGCCGGTGAGGTTCTCGATCTCGTCGGCGTCGGTGCGGCTGAGGCGCAGCCAGGCCTCCTGGACGGCGTCGTCGGCATCGCTGAGCGAACCGAGCATCCGGTAGGCGACACCCCGCAGATGGCCCCGGTGCGCCTCGAAACGGTCCGCGAGCATCTCTTGCCCGTTCATCGGTCACCTTTCCCCGTCGTACGCCGTCACCTTCGCGTCCCTCACGGCAGAGCCGCCGTGACAGTAAACGCCGCGAAGGAGAACGCGATGACCGCAGGGGACATCGAGGCGACCGTCGCCGCCGCGCGGCGGCGGGCGCGCGGCGGGCCGGCTTCGACAGGGAGTCCGCGAACGCCCTCCTGGACGCCGGGTTCGCCGACGCCGTGTCCTTCGCCACCCACTGCATCGCCAACCCCCGACCTGGTCGACCGGTTCGCCCTGGGCCGGGAGTTGGCGGCCGGTGACCCCGCCACGTACTACATGGGCGGCGCGGAGGGATACGTCGCCTATCCGGCCGCGGTCTGAGCACGTGACGACGCGCGCACGAGGAGCCCTGCCGGAACGACGACCGCGCCCGGCTCCGCCGCGCCGCCGCCCTCGATCAGGTCGACGAGGAGGGCGACGGCGGCGCGGGCCGTGCGCTCCGGGTCGAGGGTCACCGTGGTGACGGGCGGCTCGGTCTCCGCGTACGCGGGGTCCTCGCTCGCGCAGACGAGCAGCAGATCCTCCGGGACACGCAGGCCGTGCCGGGCCGCGGCGGCGAGGAGTTGGCGGCCACCTGGGTCGTAGACGGCGTGGACGGCGTCGATCCGTCCGCTCACCACCTCTCGTCCCAGGACCTCGTCGAAGGCGTGACCTTCGTCGTCGTACGCGTCGAAGGGGACCACCAGCGGGGACATCGCGTGCTCGGCGCACCAAGCGACGTACGTCTTGGTCACCACGCGCGCGTAGTGCTCGTCGCCGTCGCCCGCCTGGAGCGCGACGCGGGTCGCGCCGGAGGCGGTGAGGTGGTCGAGGACCTCGCGGGTGGTCGCCTCATGGTCGTTGTCGACCCAGTGGTCGCCGGGGCGCGGGTCGCCGGGGACGCCGTCGAAGACGAGCGGGACGCCGCGGGCCCGTAGCGCGTGGACCATGGGGTCCCCGCGCGGGCTGTCCATGATCAGCATTCCGTCGACGGCGAGGCCGTGCCAGGTGTCTTCCGTGACGCGGTCGGCGGGAAGCGTGGTGAGGGCGTAGCCGCGGGTGTGCGCGGCGGTGGTGGCCGCGGTGATCGCCCGGGAGAAGTAGGCGACCTCGGTGTAGCTCCAGGCTCTGGGGTACGTGGTGACGGCGATGCCGATGGTTCTTGTTCCGGCAGCCGCGCCGTACCCCAGGGCGGTGGCGGTTTCCCGTACCCGGCGGCGCGTCGAGTCGCCCACGCGGCCCGTGCCGTTCAGGGCGTGCGAGACCGTCGCGGTCGATACCTCCGCTGCGCGGGCTATGTCGGCGAGGGTTGGCCTTGGCACGGGGCTCATCGTACGGATTCCGTCGTGGCCGGTGGGTTCTGGTTAACGGGTTACGCGGCAAGTCTTTGTGCCGCCGCTTCGCGGCGGATCTCTTCCGCCCACCCACCCAAGCACTCCGCGACACATCGTCAGTGTGTCCGGGGCCGACCGTACCCAGGAGCGCCCATGCCCTCTCCACACCCCTCCCCCCTCTCCCGGCGCGGACTGCTCGCCACCGCCGGCGCCACCGGGCTGATCACCGCCGTGGGCGCGCCCGCCGCGGCTGCCGCGCCCCGGCGGTCCGCGTCCCTCGTCGTGCACAACGCCCGCGTCTTCAGCGGCACTCGGCGGCACGACCACGCGCAGGCCGTTGCCGTCGGGCGGGACGGGAAGATCCTTGCCGTGGGGAGCGACTCCTCGCTGAAGCGGTTCATCGGGCGGGACACCGAGGTCGTCGACGCGCGCGGCGGGACCCTCATGAGCGGGATCCATGACGGGCACGCCCACCCCATGGACGCCGCCAACCGCTCGCTGAAGCCGTCCCTCGCCGGTGCCGAGCAGACCGTCGAGGAGCTGCGGAAGACCCTCACCGGGTTCCTGAAGGACTCCGCCGATCAGGAGCCCGACGGGTGGCTCGTCGTGGAGGACTGGAACCCTGTGGGGCTGCTGCCGCATGGGACCACTCCGCACCACTCCCTGCTCGACGCCCTGCCGACCCGGCGTCCGATCGCCCTGCGCGGCGGCGACGGGCACAACATCTGGGTCAATCAGCGTGCCCTCGACATCGCGGGCATCACCGCGTCCACGCCCGATCCCGTCGGCGGCAAGGTCGTCAAGGGCCCGGACGGCAAGCCGTCCGGCGTGCTCAAGGACGACGCCCAGCCGCTCGTCACCCGGCACATCCCCGAGCCCGACCAGGAGCAGCTCGTCGCCGCCGCCGCGAAGATCCTCGCCGAGGCCGCCGCTTCGGGGATCACCACCTTCATGGAAGCCGTCGTCGGCAAGGGCGAGTTGGGCCTCTACAAGGCGCTCGCCGAGAGCGGGAAGCTGTCGCAGCGCATTGTGCCCGCCCTGCGCATCGACACCGACAAGACGAAGGACCCGGCCGCCGCCCTCGCCTACGCGCGCGGACTGCGGGAGGCGTTCGACGGCGTACGCGGACTGCGGTTCGGCACGGTGAAGGTCTTCCTCGACGGGGTCATCGAGTACCCCGCACAGACCGCCGCACTGCTCGAGCCGTATCTGGACGAGAACGGGAAGCCGACCGACCACCGCGGCGAGCTGTACGTGTCCGCCGCCGACTATGGCCGGCTCACCGCCGCCTTCAACAAGGACGGCTGGCAGATGCACGCGCACGCCATCGGCGACCGCGCGGTCCGCACCTCCCTCGACGGGTACGCGTATGCCCTGCGCGCGACCGGAGCGCGCGGCCTGCGCAACACCACAGCGCATCTCCAACTCGTCGACCCCGCCGACCTGCCCCGCTTCGCCCGGCTCGGTGTCATCCCGTGCATGCAGCTCCAGTGGGCGACCCGCAACACCTGGACCATGGATGCCCTGCTGCCCTACATCGGTGCCGCGCGTCACCGTTGGCAGTACCCGGCGCGCAGCCTTGAGCGGCACGGGGCGCGGCTCGCCGGCGGCTCGGACTGGCCCGTCGATCCGCTCCAGGTGTGGAACCAGGTGCGTACCGCCGTCGACCGGTTCGGGAACGAGGGCGAGGGCGACCAGGGGGATCTGTATCGCGAGCAGGAAGGACTGAGCCGCTCGTCCGCCCTGCTCATGCACACCCTCGGCACGGCGCGTCAACTCCGTATGGAGCATCTCACCGGAACCGTCGAGCGGGGGAAGTCGGCCGATCTGGTGCTGCTCGACCGCGATGTGACGCGGTGTCCGGTGGCCGACATCAGCTCTGCCGAGGTGCGTCTGACGTTGACCGGGGGCACAGTGGTTCATGACGCCGACTCGTCGGCCGGGCGCGCTGCCGCCGCCCGGGTGACGCGCGCGGCGGCGGGGCCGCGTCCTACGGCGCAGGCCGCGGTGCACGGCGGGCGGCATGCCTCGTGCGGTTGCGGCTGACCCGGCGCAGGCAGAGGAACACGGAAGCGACGTACAGGAACTTCCGTACCGAATCGGACGTTTCACGGATGGCCTACCCCGGCGCGCACGTCATCTCATATCTGAGATAACCTGCGAAACATGGCAGACGACTACCTCGTACGTATCGGCAAGCTCATCCGCGACGCCCGCCAGCACAGGGGCTGGACGCAGTCGCAGCTGGCCGAGGCGCTCAGCACAAGTCAGAGCGCAGTGAACCGCATCGAGCGCGGCAACCAGAACATCAGCCTTGAGATGATCGCCCGTATCGGCGAGGCTCTCGACAGTGAAATCGTCTCGCTCGGGTACGCGGGTCCCATGCATCTGCGAGTGGTCGGCAACCGCCGGCTCTCCGGCTCCATCGACGTCAAGACGAGCAAGAACGCCTGCGTGGCGCTGCTCTGCGCCTCCCTGCTCAACAAGGGACGCACGGTGCTGCGCCGCGTGGCGCGCATCGAGGAGGTCTACCGCCTCCTCGAAGTGCTCGGCTCGATCGGCGTCCGCACCCGCTGGATCAATGACGGGGTCGACCTGGAGATCGTGCCACCCGCCGAGTTCGACATGGAGGCGATCGACGCGGAGGCCGCCATCCGGACCCGCTCGATCATCATGTTCCTGGGCCCGCTGCTGCACCACATGGACCGCTTCAAGCTGCCGTACGCGGGCGGTTGCGACCTCGGCACCCGCACGATCGAGCCGCACATGATCGCGCTGCGCCGCTTCGGGCTCGACGTCGCGGCGACCGAGGGGCTCTATCACGCGGAGGTCGCGCGTGACGTCGTCCCGGACCGCCCGATCGTGCTGACCGAGCGCGGCGACACCGTGACCGAGAACGCCCTGCTCGCCGCGGCGCGCAGCGACTGCACGACCGTCATCCGCAATGCCTCGTCGAACTACATGGTCCAGGACCTGTGCTTCTTCCTTGAGGCGCTCGGCGTGAAGGTCGAGGGCATCGGCACGACGACCCTCACGGTGCACGGCGTCCCGACCATCGACGTCGACGTCGACTACTCCCCCTCCGAGGACCCGGTCGAGGCGATGAGCCTGCTCGCCGCGGCGGTCGTCACGGAGTCCGAACTGACCGTGAACCGCGTCCCGATCGAGTTCCTGGAGATCGAGCTCGCGGTCCTGGAGGAGATGGGGCTCGACCACGACCGCACGGCGGAGTACTTCGCCGACAACGGCCGTACGCGTCTGATCGACCTCACCGTCCGGCCCTCCAAGCTGGAGGCGCCGATCGACAAGATCCACCCGATGCCGTTCCCCGGCCTGAACATCGACAACGTCCCCTTCTTCGCGGCCATCGCGGCGGCGGCGCAGGGCAAGACGCTGATCCACGACTGGGTCTACGACAACCGCGCGATCTATCTGACCGACCTGAACCGCCTCGGCGGACGCCTGCAACTCCTGGACCCGCACCGGGTGTTGGTGGAGGGGCCGACCCGCTGGCGCGCCGCCGAGATGATGTGCCCGCCCGCTCTGCGGCCCGCGGTGGTCGTGCTGCTCGCGATGATGGCCGCCGAGGGCACGTCCGTGCTGCGCAATGTGTACGTGATCAACCGGGGGTACGAGGAGCTGGCCGAGCGGCTCAACTCCGTGGGCGCGCAGATCGAGACGTTCCGGGATATCTAGGACCTCATCTCGCGATACGGCGCCCGGCTCTCCTGACACGACTGGGCAACGATCGCCGGTCGTGCCTGGAGATGTGCGAGGGCGCGGTGTTGGGGTGGGTACATGGAAGATCGCACCCTTGTCCCCGGCACTCGCGCCCTCGTCCTGTGCGCCGCACTCGCCCTGTTCGCGGCGGGATGCGGCGAGGGCGCGCCGAGGGCGGACACGTCGCCTTCCCCGGACGGCAACCCGGTGTCGACTCCGACGGCCTCCCGCCCGGTGCCGTCCGACGGCAAGGGGTCCAAGGACCCGGACGACATCAACGGAGACGGACACCGCGACCTGCTCATCGCCGTTCCCTCCGGCAGCGAGAACAAAGACGGCCGGACCGGCGTCGTCTTCGGCTCGGCCAAGGGGCTCGACCCGTCGACCCACGCCGTGTACGACTACGCGCCGGGCTTCGTCACCACCGCCGACCTGGACGGCGACGGCTATCCCGACTTCGTCTCCACCGACCGGTCGACGGAGCGTGAACAGCCGACCGTGGACTGGGGCGGCCCGAGCGGACCGAAGCCCGGCACGGAGGCGACCCGGATCCAGATGCCGGCCGACGTCCCGAACGAGGGGCTGTCCGGTCCGGTGCGGGGCGACTTCGACGGGGACGGGCACCACGACATCGCCGCGGTCCGGCAGGACGGGTCCGTGGCCCTGATGTACGGCCCCTTCACCCGCGCGGGGGCTCCGGCCCGCACTGACTCCCGCCCCGGCGAAGGCAGTTGGCTCGCAGCGGACGACATCGCCCCGTCGGGCGAGCCACGCGCGACCGGCCTCGTCGTCCACGAGGGCAGCGACGGCGAGCAGACGGGCGGGATCCTCTACCCGGCGAGCACCGGAAGCGGCCTCTCCCGGACCTCCGTCGAGCTGCGCGAGGGCAACGCGGTGGCGTGGGGCGACTACGACGGCGACGGCGCCCGCGATCTGGCCATCGGCGACGACGGAAGCCGCAACAACGAGCCGGACACGGGGGAAGAACCGGAGGTGATCGCCTCGCTCGCGGTCTACCCCGGCAAGGGCGGCGAGCCGATCACGCACAAGATCCCGCGCAGCACCAACTCCTACTACGGGCCCGGTGGTTACACGTCGGTCGACCCGGACGGCGACGGCAAGGACGGCATTCTCGTCGCCACGGACAAGGACGCGCTGCTGATCGAGGGCGAGAAGCGCACGAAGATCCTCCGGGAGGGCCCGGCCCGCGCGGACGGCAAGAAGACCCCACCCCGCTGGCGCCACGCCCGCCCGTACGCCGCCGCCGACTTCGACGCCGACGGCAAGGAGGAACTGATCCTGAACTGGGGCACCGGCACGCTCTTCGGCCTGTACGGCGAGCAGCCGACGCACTGGTGGATCACGGACGGCACATCGCCACGGGACAAGACGGCGTTCACCACGACGTCGTTCGAGGGGCGCGGCTGAGGTTCGGCGACCCCCATGCGGCGACCCCTATGTGGCGTCCACGAACTCCCGGATCGCCGCCGCCAGAGCGTCCGGGCGATCCAGCGGGATCAACGTGCGGCAGTCGTCCAGTTCCACCAGGCGGCTCTTGGGAAGCAGTTCGGCGAACCTGCGGCCGTGGGCCGGCGGCAGCATCTTGTCCTGCTTGCCCCAGACGATCAGGGCCGGCCTGTCGTACGTGCGCAGCGCCTCCGCCGCCTCCAGCATCTCCGTCTTGCGCGCCGAGCGCAGATAGTGGATCAGGATCTGTCGGGCCACGGGGTCCGTGCGCAGGGGTGCGATCCAGCGGTCCGTCAGGTCGTGCGGGACGGGGCGGTGCGCCATCAGTGCGTATCCCGTCCCCGGGACGCGGCGCATCGCGCGTACGGACATGACGCGGATCAGGAAGGCGATGCCTCCGGGGAGGCGTGCGGCGACGTCCAGCATCTTGCCGCCCGCGCCCGGCGGGTAGTTGTCGAAGGCCTCGCAGCCCGCGATGACCATCCGGCCCACGCGATCGGGCCGCTCGGCCGCCAGTTGCTGGAGCCGCCCCGCGTCGTTCTCGACGAACACCGCGTCATCGCCGAGCTCCAGCGCGTCGGCGAACTCGCCGATCAGCCGGGCCATGGTCAGTGGCGTCAGCTCGGTGCCCGGTTTCAGCGGCACTCGATGGCTGCCGTACGGAAGGGTCGGCACCAGGCAGCGGAACTCGTCGCCCAGTTCCTCGACGACGTGGCGCCATACGCTGCCGTCCTGGACGAGGCCGTGCAGGAGGACGAGCGGTGTGCCCGTCCCTCCGGTGTCCTCGTACTCGATCGGTCCCACGGTGAGTTCGATCCGTTCCATGGCCGCCCCGATTCCTCGCCGATGGTGCCCTTGACGCTATGCGGCTCAGTAGAGGACCGCCACCCCTTCGAGCTCGACCAGGCACTGCTCGTCCCAGAGCCGCACCGCGCCGATCACCGCCATGGCGGGGTAGTCGCGGCCTGCCAACTTCCGCCAGATACGACCCAGTTGCGGTGCTTGTTCGCGGTAGTCGGCCACGTCTGTGGCGTAGATGGTGACGCGGGCCAGGTCGGCGGGGGTGCCGCCCGCGTGGCGCAGGGCCGTGAGGAGGTTGGTCAACGCCTTCTCGAACTGCTCGGGGAGGGTGGTGGCGGTGACCTTGCCGTCGGTGTCCAGGGCGGTCTGGCCCGCGAGGAAGACGAGGCGGGAGCCGGTTGCGGTGACGGCGTGGGAGAAGCCGGTGGGTGGGGAGAGGTCTACGGGGTTGAGGCGGTTGAGGGGCATGGGGGTGGGGCTCCTTCGGGAGATCTTTCAGCCCGTCCGGCGTTTGCGGACCGGGGTCTGGGGCGGAGCCCCAGTTTCGGGAAGGGGCGGGGTAGGGGAATTCAAAGGCTCTGACCCGAGTACAACTCCTTCGCGATGATGCTCCGTTGAACCTCGCTCGCCCCCTCATAAATGCGCGGCGCCCGCACCTCCCGGTACAGATGCTCCAACAAATGCCCCCGCTGCAAAGCGCGCGCCCCGTGCAACTGGACCGCCGCGTCGACGACATACTGCGCCGCCTCAGTGGCCACCAGCTTCGCCATCGCCGCGCGCCGCGCGATGTCCGGCTCATCGCGGTCGTACGCCGCCGCCGCCGCGTACACCATCAGGCGCGCCGCCTCGGTCCGCGTCGCCATCTCCGCGACCTGATGCGAAACGGCCTGGAGGTCCTTCAACTTGCCGCCGAACGCGTCCCGTTCGGCGGTATGCGCGAGCGTCGCGTCCAGCGCCGCGCCCGCCATGCCGACCGCGAACGCGCCGACGCTGGGGCGGAAGCGGTTGAGGGTCGTCATGGCGACGCGGAAGCCGCGGTCGGGTTCGCCGAGGACGTCGTCATCGGTGACGGTCACACCATCGAAGGCAAGGGCGCCGATCGGGTGCGGGGAGAGCATGTCCAGCGGGGTGCCGGTGAGGCCCGCGCGATCGGCGGGGACGAGGAAGGCGGTGACCCCACGGGCACCCGCGCCGGGGGTCGTACGGGCGAAGACGGTGTAGAAGTCGGCCTCGGGAGCGTTCGAGATCCAGCACTTCTCGCCGGTGAGCCGCCAGGAGGACGGGCCGTCCGGATCGGCGCGCAGGGCCAGGGCAGCGGCGTCCGAGCCCGCGCCGGGCTCGGAGAGCGCGAAGGCGGCGATGGCCCGCCCCGCGCGGGCGGGCGCCAGCCACTGCTCGCGCTGGCGCACGGAGCCGTACGCGGCGACGGGGTGCGCCCCGAGCCCCTGCAGGGCGAGCGCGGTCTCGGCCTCCGTGCAGGCGTAGGCGAGGGACTCGCGCAGGAGGCAGAGACCCAGGGCGCCCGCGGTGGCGTGCGGGGCCCGTGCGGAGCCCCCATCCCCCGCGAACAGGTGTCCCAGCAACCCCAACTCCCCCAGCGCCTCCACCAGCGGACGGTTCACCCGGCCCGGCTCGCCCTTCTCCGCAAGGGGGCGCAACCGCACCTCGGCAAGAGTCCGTAGCTCCGCACACCAGGCGGATTGTTCTGGATTGAGCGAGAATGCCGTCATGCCGGGCCCCTCCTCTATCGCGCACCGTTGACTGTCGTCACCATCACGATACGCTCGTTGTGCGAGCTCACCACAAGCCCGAACGGCAAGGGGGCGACCCGCTGTGGACGCCAAGAGTGCAGTCAGACTCCACCCGTCAGCTCACGTCGACACCTTCGCCCGGGAGCATCTCCCGCCGCCGGAGCAATGGCCCGCGTTCGTCCACGACCGGCCCGAGCTCCATTACACCAATCGCCTCAACTGCGGCGCCGAGCTCCTGGACCGCACGGTCGAGCGGCTCGGCGGCGAGCGGCCCGCGTTCCGTGCGGGCTCCGGCGAGGTGTGGACGTACGACGAGCTGCAGCGCCACGTCGACCGGATCGCGCACGTCCTCACCAGTGAGCTCGACGTACTGCCCGGTCAGCGCGTCCTGCTGCGCGGCCCCACCACGCCCTGGCTCGCGGCCTGCTGGCTCGCAGTGATGAAGGCGGGCGCGGTCGCGGTCACCGTTCTGGCCCAACAGCGCTCGAACGAGCTGGCCACGATGTGCGAGATCGCCGAGGTCGGCCACGCGCTGTGCGACGTCCGCGCCGTGGACGACCTGATCAAGGCCGGGATCCCCGGGCTGAGCGTCACCACCTTCGGCGGCGACGCGGACGACGACCTGCTGGCGCGCGCCGCCGGACAGCCCGATGTGTACGAGGCCGTCGACACCGCCGCCGACGACGTCGCCCTCATCGCCTTCACCTCCGGCACCACGGGGCGCCCCAAGGGCTGTATGCACTTCCACCGTGACGTGCTCGCCATCGCCGACACCTTCGGGCGCCATGTGCTCAAGCCGGGGCCCGACGACGTGTTCGCGGGCAGCCCCCCGCTCGGCTTCACCTTCGGGCTCGGCGGCCTGGTCATCTTTCCGCTGCGGGTGGGCGCCTCGTCGCTCCTGCTCGAACAGGCGGGCCCCAAGCAGCTGTTGCCCGCGATAGCCGAGCACGGCGTGACGGTGCTCTTCACGGCGCCGACCGCCTACCGCGTGATGCTCGACGAGCTGAGCGGGCCGGACGCGCCGGAGGTCACCTCGCTGCGGCGGTGCGTCTCCGCGGGCGAGAACCTGCCCGCCGCCACCTGGCAGGCCTGGCACGAACGCACCGGGCACCGCATCATCAACGGCATCGGCGCCACCGAGCTGCTCCACATCTTCATCTCCGCCGCCGACGACGCGATCCGGCCCGGCACCACGGGCCGGCCCGTCCCGGGCTGGCACGCGCGCGTGGTCGACGATTCGGGGGCTCCCGTGCCGGACGGGGAGCCGGGTCTGCTGGCCGTGCGCGGTCCTGTCGGCTGCCGTTATCTGGCCGACGAGCGCCAGCTCCAGTACGTACGCCACGGCTGGAACGTCACCGGCGACACCTACGTCCGGGACGCCGACGGTTATTTCACCTATGTGGCCCGCGCGGACGACATGATCATCTCGGCCGGGTACAACATCGCGGGCCCGGAGGTCGAGGAAGCGCTCCTGCGCCACCCCGACGTCCTGGAGGCGGCCGTCGTGGGGCGCGCCGACGAGCTGCGCGGGCAGAGCGTCGTCGCGTACGTCGTCCCGCGCTCGGGCACGGAACGGGACCCGGACCGGCTCCGCGAGTTCGTGAAGGGCGAGCTGGTGCCGTACAAGTGCCCGCGCGAGATCGTCTACCTGGACGCGCTGCCGCGTACCGCGACAGGCAAGCTGCAACGGTTCCGGCTGCGGGAGCCGGGGACCGTAGAGTGATCACGTGTCCGAGCAGCACACTCCACGGTCCCTGATCGTCACCTTCTACGGCGCCTACGGGCGCGCGGCCCCCGGCCCGGTGCCCGTCGCCGAGCTGGTCAGGCTCCTCGCCCCCGTCGGCGTGGACGCCCCGTCCGTGCGCTCGTCCGTGTCCCGGCTCAAGCGGCGCGGTCTCCTCGTCCCCGCGCGGACGGCGGCCGGCGCGGCGGGGTACGACCTGTCGCCGGACGCGCGGCAGCTCCTGGAAGACGGCGACCGGCGCATCTACGCGGCTCCGCCGGCCGGGCGGCGGGGCGGCGGCTGGGTGCTCGCCGTCTTCTCCGTACCGGAGTCGGAGCGCCAGAAGCGACATGTCCTGCGCTCCCGCCTGGCCGGACTCGGCTTCGGAACGGCCGCCCCTGGGGTGTGGATCGCCCCCGCGCACCTCTACGAAGAGACCCGGCACACCCTGGAGCGCCTCCAACTCGCCTCGTACGTCGACCTGTTCCGCGGCGAGCACTTGGGCTTCGCGGCGACGGCGGAGGCCGTGGCCCGCTGGTGGGACCTGTCCTCCATCGCCAAGGAGCACGAGGCGTTCCTCGACATGCACGAGCCGGTACTACGGGCCTGGCGGGGCCGCACGGACACCCCGCCGGAGGAGGCGTACCGCGACTACCTCCTCGCCCTGGACTCCTGGCGCCGCCTGCCGTACGCGGACCCCGGACTGCCGGGGGAACTCCTCCCGGACGGCTGGCCCGGGGGCCGGTCCGCCGAGGTGTTCACGGCACTGGACCGGCGGCTGCGGGACGCGGGGGCACGCTTCGTCACCTCCCCAGCTTGAGGCGGGGCTTGGGGGCGTCCGTGCGGCCCGTCTGGGGTCGGCGGCTGCCCGCCCCGTACTGCTTCGGCCAGCTGACTCCCGGTCCGGCATACCCCTGTTCGGCCGCCGCGTGCAGCGTCCAGTGCGGGTCGTACAGGTGCGGGCGCGCGAGTGCGCACAGGTCCGTACGGCCCGCCAGGAGCAGGGAGTTGACGTCGTCCCAGGAGGAGATGGCGCCGACCGTGAGGACGGGGACGCCGGTTTCGTTGCGGATGCGGTCGGCGAACGGCGTTTGGTAGGAGCGGCCGTACGCGGGACGCTCGTCGGAGACGACCTGACCCGTCGAGACGTCGACCGCGTCGGCTCCGTGCGCGGCGAAGGCGCGGGCGATCTCGACGGCGTCGTCCGCCGTGGTGCCGCCGTCGGCCCAGTCGGTGGCCGAGATGCGGACGGTCATGGGTCTGCCGTCCGGCCACAACTCCCTTATCGCGTCGAAGACTTCGAGGGGGAAGCGGAGGCGGTTCCGCAGCGAGCCGCCGTACTCGTCGGTCCGGTGATTGGTCAGCGGCGAGAGGAACCCTGACAGCAGGTAGCCGTGCGCGCAGTGCAGTTCGAGGAGGTCGAAGCCGCTGCCCTCGGCGCGCCGGGCCGCCGAGACGAACTCCTCGCGGATCGCGGTCAGTCCGGCCCGGTCCAACTCGTGCGGGCGCTGACTGTTCTCCTTGTACGGGAGCGGCGACGGCGCCACCAGCGGCCAGTTGCCCTCGTCCAGGGGTTCGTCGATGCCCTCCCACATCAGCTTCGTCGAGCCCTTGCGGCCCGAGTGGCCGAGCTGGACGCCGATCGCGGTGCCGGGCGCCTGGGCGTGCGCGAAGTCGGTGATCCGGCGCCAGGCTTCGGCCTGTTCACCGGTGTAGAGCCCGGCGCAGCCCGGCGTGATGCGGCCCCGCTCGCTGACGCACACCATCTCGGTCATGACCAGGCCCGCGCCGCCGAGCGCCCGCGCGCCCAGGTGGACGAGGTGGAAGTCTCCGGGGACGCCGTCCACCGCTGAGTACATGTCCATGGGGGACACAACCACGCGGTTGCGCAGGGTGAGGTCGCGGAGACGGAAGGGCGTGAACATCGGCGGCGTGCCCTCCGGGCAGCCGAAGTCGCGCTCGACGGACCCGGTGAAGTGGGCGTCGCGCAGCCGCAGGTTGTCGTGGGTGACGCGGCGGCTGCGGGTGAGGAGGTTGAACGCGAACTGGCGTGGCGGCTGGCCGAGGTAGTCCGGAAGGCGCTCGAACCACTCCAGGCTCGCGCGGGCGGCACGCTGCGTGGACTCGACGACGGGGCGGCGCTCCGTCTCGTACGCGGCGAGGGCGGTGGCGATATCCGGCTGCTCCTCCAGGCAGGCGGCGAGCGCGAGGGCGTCCTCGACGGCGAGCTTGGTGCCGGAGCCGATGGAGAAGTGGGCGGTGTGGGCGGCGTCGCCGAGCAGCACCGTATTGCCGTGAGACCAGCGCTTGTTGACGACCGTGCGGAAGTTGATCCAGGCGGATTTGTTGCCGCGCAGGGCCCGGCCGTCGAGGGCGTCGGCGAAGATCTTGGCGCAGCGCTCGGTCGACTCCCCCTCATCGAGCTCCGCGAACCCGGCCGCTTGCCACACCTCTTCGCGCATCTCGACGATGACGGTGGACTCGCCGGTCCCGGCCGTGGAGAACGGGTAGCCGTGCAGCTGCATCACGCCGTGCTCGGTCTCGGCGATCTCGAAGCGGAAGGCGTCGAAGGCGAAGTCGGCGGCGAGCCAGATGTAGCGGCAGCGGTGCGTCTCGACGCTCGGCCCGAAGGCGTCGGCGTGCGCCTCGCGCGTGAGACTGTGCACGCCGTCCGCCGCGATCACCAGGTCGTACGCGGCGGACAGCTCGGATGCGGGCGGCGCCTCGGCACGGAAGCGCAGGTCGACACCGAGGTCCCGGCAGCGCTCGTGCAGGATGCCGAGCAGCCTGCGCCGCCCGAGCGCCGCGAAGCCGTGCCCGCCCGAGGTGTGCCTACTCCCCCGGTGCACGATGTCGATGTCGTCCCAGCGGACGAACTCGGCCTGCAGCGCGGCGTAGACGACGGGGTCGGCGTGCTCGATGCCGCCGAGCGTCTCGTCCGAGAGGACGACGCCGAAGCCGAACGTGTCGTCCGGGGCGTTGCGCTCCCAGACGGTGATCTCGCGCTCCGGGTCGAGCCGCTTGAGGAGGGCCGCGGCGTAGAGCCCGCCGGGGCCACCGCCGATGACGGCAATGCGGTGCGCCTCGGACACGGACCGCCCGGCGGCCGCAGGCCGCTCGCTGGGGGGTGGCTTCTTGCCTCGCGGCAGCAGTCCGTCCCCTCGCGTCTCGCTCATGGTCAGCGCCCCTGCCACTTGGGCGGGCGCTTCTCCGTGAAGGCCGCGTGGAATTCCTTGTAGTCCTCGCCCGTCATGAGGAGCGCCTGCGTGGCCGCGTCCAGCTCCACGGCCGCGGCGAGCGGCATGTCGAGTTCGGAGGTGAGCAGCGCCTTGGTCTGCGCGTACGCGAGGGCGGGACCGTCGGCGAGGCGGCGGGCCAGGGCCTGCGCGGCTTCGGCCGCCTTGCCCTCGTCCGTCAACTCGCTGATCAGACCGATGCGTTCGGCCTCAGGTGCGCGCACCGGATCGCCGAGCATCAGGATCCGGGTGGCGTGGCCGAGGCCGACGACGCGGGGCAGGAGGTACGCGGCGCCCATGTCACCGCCCGACAGGCCGACCCGCGTGAAGAGGAAGGCGAACCGCGCGGAGGGATCCGCGATGCGGAAGTCCGATGCGAGGGCGAGCACGGCACCGGCGCCCGCGGCCACCCCGTGCACGGCGGCGATCACCGGGAAGGGGCACTCACGGATGGCCCGGACGACCTGTCCGGTCATGCGGTTGAAGTCGAGCAGCTGCGCGGTGTCCATGCCGAGAGTCGCGCCGATGATCTCGTCGACGTCACCGCCCGAGCAGAAGCCGCGCCCCTCTCCGCCGAGCACCAGCGCGCGTACGGACTTGTCGCGGGACAGCTGGGCCAGGAGGTCGCGCAGGTCGGCGTAGGCGCCGAAGGTGAGCGCGTTCAGTTTGTCGGGGCGGGCGAGGGTGACCGTGGCGACCCCGTCGTCCACCTCGAAGCGGAGGTGCTGCCAGTCGGGGGTGCTCGGGATGGAGCCGGTGAAGGGACTCATGGCGACGTGCGGCCTCCTCGGTCGGGGCTGCGGCGGTCTACCTCTCGAAGTTATCACCCATCCGTGACTGTCGTCACGAGTGCGCGATAGCGCGCCCGCCTCCCAGGCGCGGGAACGGAAATACCGAAATGCGCGTCTTGTACCCCGAGGCACCACAGGGTCGGACGTCCCGGACATGCCCGACCGTCGACCCTGTCGACATAGCGCTTAAGATTCCTACGGTTGAAAGCAGGATCACCTGCTGCCCTGAACGGACCCGCCTTGCACGAACCTCCCGCTCCTGCCTCGTGGCGCATCGCGCTGCCGCACACCACGGCGGCCGTACCGATCGCCCGCGCACTGGTGCGTACAGCGCTCATGGACATCGAGTCGTCCGCCGACACCGATACCGCCGAGCTGCTCACGGCCGAGCTGGTGGCCAACGCCGTGGAGCACACGTCGGGGGACGACCCGATAGAGCTCGTCATCGAGCTCCTGCCGACCGGCTGCCAGGTCGAGGTCCACGACTCCAACCCGCAGCCGCCCGGCGACCTCACGGACCCGTCGGCGACCGACGAGCCGGACCCCTGGCAGGAGCACGGGCGCGGCCTGCTCCTGATCCGCGCCCTCAGCTCGTCCTGCGGTCACCGCCCCACCGACTCCGGCAAGGCGGTCTGGTTCACACTCCCTGCGGCGTAGGCGTCTCGGCGTCGGCGTCGGCGTCGGCGTCGGCCGCCCGGCCGAGCCGCGAGTGACGGCGCCCGTACAGCGCGTACACCAGGCTGCCCACGGCGAGGAACACCGCGAACTGCACCCACGTCGTCCAGCCCGTGCCCCAGATCAGGTAGAGGCAGAAGCCAACACCCAGGATCGGGCTCACGGGGTACAGCGGCACCCGGAAGGTGCGCTTGAGGTCCGGCGCCGAGCGGCGCAGCGCGAGCACCGCCACGTTCACCGCGACCATGATCGCCAACGTGCCGATGGTCGTCAGGTTGACCACCACGTCGAGCGACGAGAAGGCGGCGGGCACGGCGAAGACCGCCGCGACGATCCAGGTGTTGGCGACCGGCGTCGAGGTCTTCGGCGAGACCCGCTCGAAGACGCGCGGGATGAGCCCGTCGCGGGACATCGACATCAGGATGCGGGTCTGCCCGTACATCACGGCGAGGACGACGGAGGCGATGGCCACGACCGCGCCGAAGGCGATGATGCCGCCGCCGACCGTCGATTCGGTGACCTGGTTGACGACCAGCGAGAGCGCGGCGGGCTTGTCGGCGACCGCGTCCGAGCCCAGTGCGCCGATCGCCCCGAGGGCGACGGCGACGTAGAGCAGCGTGGCGACGCCGATGCAGATCAGGATGGCGATCGGGATGTTGCGCCGGGGGTTCTTGACCTCTTCGCCCGCCGTGGTGATCGCGTCGAAGCCGATGAACGAGAAGAAGGCGAGCGACGCGCCCGCAGTGATGCCGGATGCTCCGGCGCCCGCGAAGGGGGTCAGGTTGCCGGCCTTGAACGCGGTGAACGCGATCGCCAGGAAGAACAGCAGGATCCCGATCTTGAGGATGGCCATGGCGGCCGTCGCCCGCGCGCTCTCGCGGATGCCGCGCACGAGCAGCACCGCGGCCAGCAGGATCACGACCACGGCGGGCAGGTTCACGACGCCGCCCTCACCGGGACCCGCGGAGAGCGCGTCGGGCAGGTGCCAGCCGGTGAGGCTTTCGAGCAGCTCGTTCAGGTACTGGCTCCAGCCGACCGCCACGGCGGAGACGGAGACGCCGTACTCCAGGAGCAGGCACCACCCGACCAGGAACGCGGTGCGCTCGCCGAGCGAGGCGTAAGCGAAGGAGTACGAACTGCCGGAGACCGGGATCGCGCCACCCAGCTCGGCGAACGAGAAGGCGGTGAAGATGCAGGTCACGGCGGCCAGGAAGTACGAGACGGCGACCGCGGGGCCCGCCTCGGCGACGCTGTCGGAGAGCCCGACGAAGATGCCGGTGCCGACGATCGCGCCGACGCCGAAGCAGACCAGCTGGAACAGGCCCATGGTGCGCTTCAGGCCGTGGCCTTCGAGGTCGGCTCCCGATTCGGCGACGAGGACTTCGGGGGACTTGATGCGGAGTCCTGACGGACCGGTCGAGCGCATGCGGTGGTTCTCATTTCGGTGGTGCTGGGGGCGGCGGGGGTGTGCCGCGAAGAAGCGGGGCCGGGGGAAGGTGTTCCCCGCCCCGCCCGTGTGATTTCTCAGGTTTCAGGCGAGCGTGGCGACGAGGATCGCCTTGATCGTGTGCAGGCGGTTCTCGGCCTCGTCGAAGACGACGGAGTGCGCCGACTCGAAGACCTCGTCGGTGACCTCGAGAGAGCTTAGACCGTGCCGCTCGTGGATCTCACGGCCGACCTTCGTGCCCAGGTCGTGGAAGGCCGGGAGGCAGTGCAGGAACTTCACGTCCGGGTTGCCCGTCGCGCGCAGCACGTCCATGGTCACGGCGTACGGAGCGAGGGCCGCTATGCGCTCGTCCCAGACCTCCTTGGGCTCGCCCATGGAGACCCAGACGTCGGTCACGACGAAGTCGGCGCCCGCGACACCCTCGGCGATGTCCTCGCTGAGCGTGATCCGCGCGCCGCTGGCCTCGGCGAGCTCGCGGGCCTGGGCCACGATCCCGTCGGCGGGCCAGTAGGCCTTCGGCGCGACGATGCGTACGTCCATGCCGAGCAGCGCGGCGGTGATCAGGTACGAGTTGCCCATGTTGAACCGGGCGTCACCGAGATACGCGAAGGCGATCTGGGATAGGGGCTTCGCGCTGTGCTCGGTCATCGTGAGCACGTCGGCAAGCATCTGGGTGGGGTGCCAGTCGTCGGTCAGGCCGTTGTAGACGGGCACGCCCGCGTGGGCGCCGAGCTCCTCGACCGTCGCCTGGGCGTCACCGCGGAACTGGATGGCGTCGAACATCCGGCCGAGCACCCGCGCGGTGTCCTTCGCGGACTCCTTGGAGCCGATGTGGGACCCGGCCGGATCGATGTACGTCGTCGACGCGCCCTGGTCGGCCGCCGCGACCTCGAAGGAGCAGCGGGTGCGCGTGGAGGACTTCTCGAAGATCAGCGCGATGTTCTTGCCGGTCAACCGCCGCGTCTCGGTGCCCGCCTTCTTGGCCGCCTTCAGCTCCGCGGCCAGATCGATCAGGCCGCGGAACTCCTCGGCGGTGAAGTCCAGCTCCTTGAGGAAGTGGCGGCCGGTGAGGTCGATGGCCATGATGGCGCTCCAGGGGTACGCGTACGGGGATTCTGGAAGTCTATACGACACTCCACATTTCTATACAGGCCCCGTTTCGTCCCGCAGGCTCAGTCGACGGGATCCCGCTGCACGGGGCAACTCATGCACCGCGGCCCGCCCCGGCCGCGCCCCAGCTCGCTCCCCAGGATCTCGATCACCTCGATGCCCTCCTTGCGCAGATGTGTGTTCGTCGTCGAGTTCCGTTCGTACGCCACGACGACACCCGGCTCGACCGCCAGCACGTTGCAGCCGTCGTCCCACTGCTCGCGCTCGGCCGCGTGCACGTCCTGGGTCGCCGTGAGGACCCGGATCCGGCTCAGGCCGAGCGCCGCCGCGATCGCCCGGTGCATGTGCTCCGGCGGATGGTCGGTGACCTTCAGCTCCCGGCCGTCGACACCCGGCTCGATGGTGTACGAGCGGAGCATGCCCAGGCCCGCGTACTGCGTGAAGGTGTCGGCGTCGACCATCGTCATCACCGTGTCGAGATGCATGAACGCGCGTCTCTTCGGCATGTCAAGGGCCACGATCGTCTGCGCCGAACCCGCCGCGAAGAGCTTGTGCGCGAGCATCTCGACGGCCTGTGGCGTGGTGCGCTCGCTCATGCCGATCAGGACCGCGCCCCGGCCGATCACCAGGACGTCGCCGCCCTCGATGGTGGAGGGGTAGTCCGACTGCCCCTGGGACCACATATGGAATTCCTCGGCCCGGAAGAGCGGGTGATGCTGGTAGATCGCCTCGAAGTGCACGGTCTCGCGCTGCCGCGCAGGCCAGCGCATCGCGTTGATCGAGACGCCGTCGTATATCCAGGCCGACGTGTCGCGCGTGAAGAGGTGGTTGGGCAGCGGGCCGAGCAGGAAGTCGTCCAGGTCCATGCAGTGGAAACGCACGGACGTCGGCTCCGGGTGGCGCTCCAGGAACTCCCGCTTCGTCATTCCGCCGATCAGCGCCTCGGCGAGCTCGGCCGATGGCATCGTCTCGAACGCCGCCCGCAGATGGTCCGTCGCCAGCGGCCCGTACTCCTTCTCGTCGAAGACCCGGTCCAGGACCAGGAGGCGCGCGCCGGGCACGTCCATCGCCTCGGTCAGCAGGTCCCCGAAGAGGTGGACGGCCACCCCGCGGTCGCGCAGCACATCGGCGAATCCGTCATGTTCCTGGCGGGCTCTGCGGACCCACAGAACGTCGTCGAAGAGCAGCGCGTCCTTGTTGGTCGGGGTGAGCCGTTTGAGCTCCAGATCAGGACGGTGCAGGATCACGCGGCGCAGCCGCCCGGCCTCGGAGTCGACATGGAATCCCATGGAGTCCATCTTTCCCCTGCCGGACGGCCGACGCCCCGCCGTTGGCCGAACACGACCCGCCGTCGGCCGAACGTGACCCACCGTCGGCGGAACGTGACCCGCCGTCGGCTAGAGCCGCGGGTCCACCGGCTCCGATTCCAGGGCCAGCACCGCGAACACCGCTTCGTGGACCCGCCACAGCGGCTCGCCCGCCGCGAGCCGGTCCAGGGCCTCGAGCCCGAGCGCGTACTCACGGATCGCGAGCGAACGCTTGTGGCCCAGGAAGCGGCCGCGCAGCTTGTCGAGGTGGTCGGGGCGGGTGTACTCCGGGCCGTAGATGATCCGGAGGTACTCGCGTCCGCGGCACTTGATGCCGGGCTGCACGAGCCGCCCCTTTCCATCCCTGACCAGCGCCTCGATCGGCTTGACGACCATGCCTTCGCCGCCGCGGCTCGTCATCTCCAGCCACCAGTCGATGCCCGCCTGGACCGACGCCTCGTCCCCGGTGTCGACATAGAGCCGCCGGGTGGTCTGCAGCAGGCCCGTGCCGTCGTGCTCCACCATGCGGTCGATCAGCGCGAGCTGCTCGTCGTGCGGGAGCGCGGCCAGGCTGCGGCCCTGGACGGCCAGGATCTGGAACGGCGCGAGGCGCACGCCCTCCAGGCCGTCCGTCGGCCAGCAGTAGCGGCGGTAGGCGTCCGTGAACGCGGCGGCGTCCACGGCTCGTTCGCGCTGCTTGGTCAGGAGCCCCCCGGTGTCCACGCCGCGTGCCGCCGCCGCTTCCAGGGCGGCGATCGCACCGGGGAAGACGGCTCGGGACGCGGCGCCCACGGCCGCGTACTGCGTGCGGAGCAGGCCGGACGCCTTCAGCGACCAGGGCATCAACTCCGCGTCGAGCAGCAGCCAGTCGGTCTCGAGCTCCTCCCACAGGCCCGCGTCGGTGACGGCGGCGCGCACGCGGTCGAGGATCTCCTCGGTGACCTCTGAGTCGTCGAGGAAGGGGCGGCCCGTGCGGGTGCAGAGCGAGCCGGTCGGCCCGTCCACGCCGAAGCGCTCCCGGGCCACGTCCGCGTCGCGGCACACCAGGGCCACGGCGCGCGAGCCCATGTGCTTCTCCTCGCACACGACCCGGGCGACACCGTCCTGGGCGTACGACGCGAAGGCCTCGGCCGGGTGCTCCAAGTAGCCCTCGCGCTGCGACGTCGCGGTCGGCGCCATCGTCGGCGGCAGGTACGGAAGGAGCCGCGGGTCGACGGCGAAGCGGCTCATGACCTCAAGGGCCGCCGCCGCGTTCTCCTCGCGCACGGCGACGCGTCCCGCGTGCCCGGTCTCCACCGCGCGGCGGCCGTGCACGTCGTTCAGGTCGAGCGGCCGTCCGTCGTGGCCGCCGGGCGCCTCCGTGCGCAGCGGCTTGGCCGGCTCGTACCAGACCTGCTCCGCCGGTACGTCGACGAGCTCGCGCTCCGGCCAGCGCAGCGCGGTGAGCCTGCCGCCGAAGACGGCGCCGGTGTCCAGGCAGATGGTGTTGTTCAGCCAGGTCGCCGTGGGCACCGGGGTGTGGCCGTAGACCACGGCGGCGCTGCCGCGGTAGTCCTCCGCCCACGGGTAGCGAACGGGCAGACCGAACTCGTCGGTCTCGCCGGTCGTGTCGCCGTAGAGCGCGTGCGAACGCACTCGGCCCGACGTACGCCCGTGGTACTTCTCCGGCAGGCCCGCGTGGCAGACGACGAGCCTGCCGCCGTCGAGCACATAGTGCGAGACGAGCCCGTCCACGAACGTCCGCACGCTCGCGCGGAACTCCTCGCTCTCCGCCGCCAACTGCTCGACGGTCTCGGCGAGTCCGTGGGTGTGCTGGACCTTGCGGCCCTTGAGATAGCGACCGAGCTTGTTCTCGTGGTTGCCCGGTACGCACAGGGCGTTGCCGTCGCCGACCATCGACATCACGCGGCGCAGCACGCCCGGGGAGTCCGGGCCGCGGTCGACGAGGTCTCCCACGAAGACCGCCGTACGCCCTTCGGGGTGCGCGCCGTCGACGTATCCGAGCTTGCCGAGCAGGGTGTCGAGCTCGGCGGCGCAGCCGTGGATGTCGCCGATGATGTCGAAGGGGCCCGTGAGGTGCGAGAGGTCGTTATAGCGCTTCTCGGTGACGATCGTGGCGCCGTCGATCTCCTCCACGCCCCTGAGGACGTGCACCTTCCTGAACCCCTCGCGCTCCAAGTGCTTGAGCGAGCGCCGCAGTTCGCGCTGGTGGCGCTGGATGACGCGGCGCGGCATGCCCGCTCTGTCGGCGCGCTCGGCGTTGCGTGCGGCGCAGACCTCCTCGGGCACGTCAAGGACGATGGCGATCGGCAGCACGTCGTACTGCCTGGCCAGCTCGATCAGCTGCTTGCGGCTGTCGCTCTGCACGTTGGTCGCGTCGACGACCGTGCGTCGGCCCGCGGCGAGGCGCCTGCCCGCGATGTAGTGCAGCACGTCGAAAGCGTCGCGGCTCGCCCCCTGGTCGTTCTCGTCGTCGGCGACGAGGCCGCGACAGAAGTCGCTGGAGAGCACCTCGGTGGGCTTGAAGTGCTTGCGCCCGAAGGTGGACTTGCCGGAGCCGGTGGCGCCGACGAGGACGACGAGGGAGAGGTCGGTGACGGGCAGCACGCGTCCGGCGCGGGTGGTTTCGGTACTGGAGCCGGTGTCGGTACTGGAGCCGGTGTCGGTACTGGTGCTGGATTCGTTCGTCATGCTGCCTGCACCTCCTTCGCGGTCTTGTCGCTGTTGTCGCTGTTGTCGTTCTTCTCGTTCTTTTCGTTCTTGTCGCTCCGTGTGAAGACCGCCATCTGGGTCGGTGGCCCCACCTCGGGGTCGTCGTCACCGACGGGCACGAACTCCACTCCGTAGCCATGCCGTTCGGCCACCTTGCGGGCCCAGTCGCCGAACTCCGCCCGCGTCCACTCGAACCGGTGGTCACCGTGCCGGACGTGCCCGGCGGGGAGCGTCTCCCAGCGGACGTTGTACTCGACGTTCGGCGTCGTCACGAGCACCATGCGCGGCCGGGCGGAGCCGAACACCGCGTACTCCAGGGCGGGCAGCCGCTCCTCGTCGAGGTGCTCGATGACCTCGCTGAGCACGGCGGCGTCGTACCCCTTGAGTCGCTTGTCGGTGTACGCGAGCGAACCCTGGAAGAGCTTGACGCGATCGGCCTGCCGCTCGCCCATGCGGTCGAGCTTCAGCCGCCGCGAAGCGATGGTCAGTGCCCGCATCGACACATCGACACCGGCGATCTCGGTGATCCGTGTGTCCTTGAGCAGCGCCTGCACCAACTGGCCCTGTCCGCACCCGAGATCGAGCACGCGCCCGGCCCCGGCTCCGGTCAGCGCCGCGAGGATGGCCTCACGCCGCAGCACGGCGAGCGGCACGGGCTTGTCCGAACCCTCTTCGACATCAGAATCAGCGCTCTCCTCGTCGACCGCGTTGTCGATGTCGTCGACGTCCGTGTCGTCCGCGTCGGCCAGCCGCACCAGTTCGAGCCGGTGCATGGCTTCTCGGGTCAGCGACCAGCGCCGCGCCAGATAGCGGCTGGTGATGACCTTCTGCTCCGGGTGGTCCGCGAGCCAGCCCTCACCGGCGCGCAGCAGCTTGTCGACCTCGTCCGGCGAGACCCAGTAGTGCTTGGCGTCGTCGAGCACGGGGAGCAGGACATAGAGGTGCCGCAGCGCCTCGCCCAGGGTCAACTCGCCGTCCGGCACGTCGAGTACGAGATGGACGTACCGCGAGTCGCCCCACTCCGGGAACTGCTCGTCCAACGGGATCCGCGTCACCGTGACCGTCCAGCCCAGCGGCTCGAAGAGCTTGTGCACCAGGTCGGCGCCGCCGCGGGCGGGCAGCGCGGGCACCTCGATCCGCAGCGGCAGCGGCCGCTGAGCCCGCTCGGGCCGCGCGTTGCACACCCCGCGCATCGCGCTGGAGAACACCGCGCTCAGCGCGACGGCGAGCAGCGACGACGCCGCGTAGGGCCGGTCGTTCACATACTGCGCGAGCGCCGCATCGGGCGCCCCGCCCCGTCCCTTGCCCTTCCCCCGCCGCACCAGCGCGACGGGGTCCACCTCGAGCAGCAGCGCGGCGGTGCAGCGCTCCACGGACGCCTCTGGGTAGAGGACGTGCGCGGTGCCATAAGAGGTGGAGAACGCCTGCGCCTTCTCGGGATGCTTGTGCAGCAGGAACCCGAGGTCGGTCGCGGGGCTCTCAGGGGTACCGGAGGTACTGATCGTCAGGAACACGGGTATGCCTCGAAACGCAATCTGAACTGCGGGAACTTACGGTTGCGGCTCCAGCGCGCCTCTAGACCGTACAGCGAACCCCTCTGACACCCTCAGGGGTTTTCGGCCCCCCCCCTCAGCCCTCCGCCCAGCCGTGGCTCTTGGCGTGCTGCACCAGTTGTTCGCGGAGCTGCTTGATCTGCTCACCGGTCATCCACGGAGCCGTGCCGAGCAGCAGCTCGGTCACCTCGAACGAGTACTCCGCGACGCTGAGCACGTCGCACGTGGGCTCCTCACCGTCGTCGAGAACCGCGGCGGCGGCCTGGATCGACGGAGGCACTTGGGCCCGGCCCGCGAACGGCGGTGCCGCCGGCACCTGCGCCCCCTTGGGAAGACGGACGGACGACGCCTTAGGTCCGCGCTCGCCCTCCTCGATCTCGAACTCGACCTGCGCCCCCGTGTACACCAAAGGCTCCGGAATGAGCAGATCGTTGGCGTGCAGGAAGACGTCTTCCCCGCCATGCTCGGGGGCGATGAACCCGTAACCCCGCGCGCCGTCGAACCGGACAACCCTGCCAGCGACCATCTCGACACCCCAACACCATCTCCGGGCCCCTCGCCCGGACAGCCAGTGCCGAAGCCTAACCTCCGGGCCACGAGCCGTGCGGGCGAGCGGCCCATCGCATCTCCTGGGCAGGCAGCGGCAACACGGCCGGAGCGGGGCTGAAACTGGATCCGGCAGCCGGGCAAGATAGCTGCATGGACCTTCGAATCTTCACCGAACCGCAGCAGGGTGCGACCTACGAGACGCTGCTCCGCGTCGCCAAGGCCACCGAGGACCTCGACTACAGCGCCTTCTTCCGCTCCGACCACTATCTCGTGATGGGCTCGGCCGACGGCCTCCCCGGCCCCACGGACGCCTGGATCACCCTCGCCGGGCTGGCCCGCGAGACGCGGCGCATCCGGCTCGGCACCCTGATGACCGCGGGCACGTTCCGGCTGCCCGGCGTCCTCGCGATCCAGGTCGCGCAGGTCGACCAGATGTCGGGCGGCCGCATCGAGCTGGGCCTCGGCTCGGGGTGGTACGAGGCGGAGCACTCCGCGTACGGAATCCCCTTCCCGAAGGAGAAGTTCGGGCGCCTGGAGGAGCAGCTCGCCATTGTCACGGGCCTGTGGGAGACCCCGGTCGGTGAGCACTTCACCTTCGACGGCACCTTCTACCAACTCTCCGATTCCCCCGCCCTTCCCAAGCCCGCGCAGCCCAAGGTGCCCGTCCTCATCGGCGGACACGGCGCCAAGCGGACGCCCGCCCTCGCGGCCCGCTACGCCAGCGAGTTCAACATTCCCTTTGCCTCTCTTGCCGATACCGAGCAGCAGTTCAAGCGCGTGCGCGCCGCCGCCGAGGAGCACGGCCGCAAGGGCGACGACCTCACCTACTCCAATGCCCTGGTGGCCTGCGTCGGCAAGACGGACGCGGAGGTGAAGCGCCGCGCCGACGCCATCGGGCGTGAGGTGGAGGACCTGAAGGCGAACGGGCTCGCCGGGTCCCCCGCGGAGGTCGTCGAGCGGATCGCCGCTTACCAGGCCGTCGGCTCGCAGCGCATGTACCTCCAGATCCTCGACCTGGAAGACCTGGACCACCTGGAGCTGATCTCCTCGCAGGTCATGTCGCAGCTGAGCTGACCGCGGCGCGAGCGACCCTGGTGGAGTTGGCCCCTGGTGGCGTCTCCCCCATCGCGCTCCCGTCAACTCCACCGGCCCCGCCCGTCCCGCTCGGCCCCAGCAGGGTGAACTTCCGTCAACCCGGCATCTGGTACGCATCCGCCTCAGTGACCCGCCGCCACGGGTGGTCGTTGGCTCGGGCGGAGCCGGACCGCCCGGCCCCCGCGCCGGCGGCCGCTGCCGGCGCGTCGCTCGCATCAGCTGCCCTCCGCTGTGGGGAGGGCGAGGGCCGAGGAGGCCGTCATGTCCCAGGAAGCCGAACCCGAGCGGGAGGCCGGGCGCGAAGCGTCCGTGCCCGAGCAGCAGGGCCCACCCAAGGACCTGCTGCAGCAGATGGAGGAGCTGATGGCCGCGCTGAGCGCGGATCTGACCCAGCTCGACGCCGATCTGCAGCAGTCCACTCCGGCCGACGCCAACACCGCGCCCCCAGCCCCGCGTCCTCCCGTCGGCGACGAGTCCAGTCGCTTCTGACGGCACCGGCACTCCCCCGGCGCCTGTGCCACCCGGCCGTCCGCGGCCCCCACCGCAGCGCCGGATCACGGCGACCCCGCCGCCGAGTCGGGCTCGGGCAGGCCCTGTTCGCGTACCGCGAGCCTGCGCAGCATTTCGAGCACACGGTCCCTCGACTCGTCGGCGGCGTCCATCCCTTCCATGCACTGCCAATACACCCCCTCGTCGTCCGCGCCCATCGCCACGCCGACGAGCGCGATGCCCACCTCGCCGAGCAGTTCGTCGAGCCCTCGCAGCACTTCATGCGGCCGGCCGATGCCCGTCAGACGTGCCGCCCGCAAGCCCTCCGTCCCGAGGCCCGGGGTGTCGAGGGCCGCCCCGCAGCCCCTGCCGCCGCCCTCGCTGAGGCCCAGCGCCTCGCCCCGCAACTCCGGCGGCCCCGCGATCGCGAGCCTGCTGCCGATCGCCCGCGCGAGGGCCTGGGACTGCCACACCTCGGCCACGATGTCCGACGGTTCCTCGCTCCGCGCCAGAGCGTGCCTGCTCGCCTCAATGAGCCGCATCGCCTCCATGCGCACCCCCATGTATCCCGCGCGCAACCACCGCACGTTCGCCCGAACTCCCTTGCTCACTACCCAGAGTGAACGCCAGCAGGACGGAAAGCTAGAGCAACTCGGAAATCTGTGGACAAGTTATCGACTGTGGATAAAGCGTCCACTCCGGAGAGTGACGGATCTATGGGCAAACACTGCACGGGCCCGGCAGGAGCCCGGCACGAGCCCGGCAGGAGCCCAGCGCGAGCCCGGCACGCGCCTCACGTAGCCGGAAAGCGCCTCTCGTTCCGGTCGATCTTCGCGGCGAGCGCCGCGAGCGCGTCGATGCCGAGCACCTCGCAGAACTGCAGCAGATAGGCCAGCACGTCGGCGACCTCGTCCGTCACCCGGTGCGCCGAGTCCGGGTCGTCCATCACCCGCGCCGACTCGTCGGGCGTCAACCACTGGAAGATCTCGACCAGTTCGGAGGCCTCCACGCTGAGCGCGGCCGCCAGGTTCTTGGGCGTGTGGTACTGCTCCCAGTCGCGCTTCGCCGCGAAGTCGGCCAGCCGCTGCTGCAGTCCCGCTACATCAAGTTCAGTCACGGCTCCAGGTCTACCACCGCGGCCCCGCCCACCTCCGCGGCCCACGACGCGTCACTCACCGTCCCGACGAGACGGATGTGCCCGCGCTCGCAGGTGCGCGCCGCCAGTTCGGCGAGCCCGTGCTTCTGCCGCCGGTCCAGAAAGTGGTCGAGGCCGTCGGCGAGCACGGTGAGGTTCTGGTAGGCCGACGGCACCTCGGCCACCGGGTCCACCTCGAGCACTCCGGGTCCGGTGAGCAGCACAAGGGCGAGCGCCAGATACCTCAACTCGCCGTCCCCGAGCCGTCCGACGGGCGACCTGATCCCGCCGCCCCGGTCGATGAACGCCTGGACCGACCCGTCGTCGGCCACCTCCGCGAACACGTCGGCGACCGGCCCCGCGCACCCCGCCCGCACCGCGGCCACCAGCAGCGCATGACGGATGCCGCACTCCTGTCTCGTACGGAGAAGGACCTCGGCCAGGTTGTCGCAGCCGCTCAACAGTCGGCCGGCGCCGATCAGTCCAGGAGGTACCGGCAGCCGCATGAGGCCGGGCCGGGGAGCGCACGGGAACACCGAGCGCAGTGCGACCACCACCTGCTCGGCCGCCGCGAGCACCAGGCGCTGCCCCTCGGTCTTGCCCGCGACGCGCAGCGGCAGCAGCGCGGTGCCGAGCCGGTTGTCCGGCAGGGGGCCGCGTGTCACCGGCGTCGCGCCCGCCGTGTGCCAGGCCGCCTGCACCGCTCGCCGTCCCGGATCGCGCAGTGCCGTCTCCAGGAGGGTGAGCCCGCCCCTGGTCAGCCGCTCGCCCACGACGCGGAGTTCTGGTTCGGCCTGCACGGCGACGTCGAGCCGCACCTCTCCGACGGGACCGTCGATCGTGCAGCCGATCCGGAAGCCGCGCCGCTGCTGGTCGTCGCCCCGTGCGCGATCGGGCACGCAGGCCACGGGGTCGGCGAAGACGTCGACGAGTTCCTCACCCGCCCCGAGCCGTGCCAGCGCTTCGAACGCGGCGAGCGCGGTGGACTTGCCGCTCCCGCTGGGCCCCGCGACGAGGGTCAGCGGACCGAGCGGGAACACGCCGCCCCGGTGGGTGGCGAAAGCCGAGAGCCGCAGTTCGGTGACGCGGCTGCGGTCCGGAACCGACGGCGGCTCGGCGACCGCCTCCGGGGGGTGCACTGTCATGCCCGGACGGTAGGCGGCGACGGATCCGGTGAACCGTTCCGCCCAAGTGACCTTCCTACGAATGAGGGATTCCCGGCGGAGCGTGCCCTACGACTGCTCCCCAGCCACTACACCCAGGACCACACCAACGCCCACGACCACGGCTACGACTGAGCCGCCTCGACGAGCCCCTGCACCTCGGTGCCGGGCGGCGCCAGCAGGAAGACGTTCTTGTCGACCCGATGCATCCCGCAGCCGAGGCCGAGGACCACACCACTGCTGAAGTCCAGGACGCGCTTGGCTACTTCCGTCTCGGCCCCGGTCAGGTCGAGCAGGACCGGAATCTGCGCCATCACGGTCTCGGCGACCTCGCGGGCGTCCGCGAAGATGTTCACCCGCATCACCACAAAACGCCGTCGTGCCTCGGTCTCCGCGTCCGGCATCGCGCGGTGTCCGGGCCAGGACGGCCATTCGTTGCGGCTGCGCAGCGGTACGACCTGGGCGAGCCCTTCCCACTGTTCGTCGGTGACGTCGTGGCTGTTCAACGCTCCACCCCGTCCTGGCTCGCACTCGATATCTGCACTGACTCATTCTTACGCGACCTCACCCGTTCGGCCCAACAGCGACACGGTGTGGGCGGACCAGTGTGCCAGGGCCGGCGGGTCAGTGTCCCAGGAGTCCCACAAGCCCTTCGGAGAGGCAGCCGCGCCAACAGGCCCAGTCGTGACCGCCGTTGTACTCGCCGAGGGTCACCGGGCAGCCGCGCGAGCGGAGGCTCTCGTGCAGATCGCGATGGTGATCAAGAATTTCGGTTTCGCGCAGTCCGACGTCCAGGCGCACGGTGACCGGCCGGGACGCGTCGGCGCCGAGGCGCAGGCGTGCGACGGGCGCGGACTGGGACAGGACGTTGCCGAACCGCTCGGGCCGCAGGAAACCCGCGTACAGGGACGCCAGTCCGCCGAGGCCCTGGCCCGCGACGAGTGTGCGCGCGGGGTCGGTGGTCAGCGGCCAGCGGCCCGCCGCCCAGGGCAGCAGTTCGTCGGCGAGGAAGCTCACGTGGCGCTCGTGGGCCTCCAGTTCCCGGCGGCGTGTGACCCTGTCGACGGCGTCCGGGGCGAGGACGGCCAGCGGCGGCAGGGCGCCGTCGGCGATGAGGGCGTCCAGCGTGTCCTGGAAGGCGAGCCGCCCGAACCACATGTCGCCGTCGCACAACACGAGCACGGGCAGCTTCGCCGCTCGATCGCCCGGCGGGAGATACGCCCACACGTCCCGCTCGGCGCCGAGCACCCCCGCGGGCAGCCTGTGCCGCTCGACCTTGCCCCGGAGCACCTCGGTGTGCCGCTCCGCGATCGTCGGCGCGGGCGCCTGCGGGAGCTCGAAGACGGAGGCTTCGCGGTCCGGCCAACGACCGGGCATCCGGCGGTGGTTGAGCGGATCGGGAGCGGCGTGCGCGGACAGGGAGAGCAGCCGTTGCTGGAGGGGCGCGGCGGATACGGGCGGTTCGCCGGGAGAGATGTCGGCCGCCATGCGGTACGAGCCGCGATGGTCGGCGCGCAGCCGGTAGGTGAGGTGCCAGATGTCCGTGCCGTCCAACGGGACAAGCCGGGACGCGGCGAGGTCGGCGCGGTCCGCGATGCCTTCGGCGAGCAGCAGGACCTGCCGGGTGGCCCGGTGGCCGCGCCACAGGAACGTCGCGTCACAGTGGTCCGGGTCGCCGTCGACGGCTTCGATCAGGGGGGTGCCGCGGCGCGCGGCGCCCGCCCAGAACTCCTCCAGAACGGCGGCTCGTTCAGGCTCTGCTGCCGCGCGCTCCGCCACTTCCGCGACGCGTGCGACGCAGGGCGCGGTGCCCGGGAGCCTACGGGGCGCCGCGTCGGCCGCGAGTACCCCCGTGTCCACACTCACCCGCACACGAAGAGGACCCGCATCGTTCCCCGCCTTCCTGGTCCAGCACACCACAACATCAAGTTAGCTTAGCCTAACCTAAGGTGTGCATGGCTCGTGATACCCGTGATCACCCCCTCAGCGGCCGGAAGAACGTGCGCAACTCCTGAGCCACCTGCTCGGGCTCCTCGTGCGCCATGGCTGCCCGCCCCTCTTCGGAGTGCTCCAGTGCCGCAGATCGGTGAAGGCGCGCTCGGCCAGGCTCCTGGGATAGTCCGCGAACGCCGGTTCATGGCTGAGGGTGGTGGCTCCGGGGACCGTGTTTCAGTACGTCGTCGGAGACGGCGGTCCGGAAAGGAGCGGGCTCAGCGGTCATGGTTCCTTCGGTGCAGGAGAGGAAGGCCACCACCACGACTCCGCGGCGGCGGCGCGGAGTCGTCGTGGTGACGCCGCGGCGGGCGGCAGACAGGCAGGCAGGCAGGCAGGCAGGCAGGCAGGCCCATGATGCGGGACGCGCGAGAATCTGCCCATGGATTTTGACCGCACAGCTGCCTACCTGCGCCGCATCGGCGCCGAGCGCCCCGCGGCTCCCACCACGCGGGCCCTGCACGACCTGCACCTCGCGCATCTGCGCACCGTCCCCTTCGAGAACCTCTCCATCCACCTCGGCGAGGACATCGAACTCACCGAGGACTCCTTGGTCGCGAAGATCGTCGACGCCCACCGCGGCGGCTTCTGCTACGAACTCAACGGGGCGTTCGCGGCGCTGCTCACCGCCCTGGACTTCGAGGTGACGCTGTTGCAGGCCCGTGTGTACGACGAGGCGGGGCACCCCGGGATCCCGTACGACCACATGGCACTGCGCGTGCGCACATCCGACGGGGGCGACTGGCTCGCGGACGTCGGCTTCGGCACCCACAGCCACTTCCCGCTCGCCTTCGCAGAGCGCGGCGACCAGGCGGACCCGGGAGGCACCTTCCGCATCACCGAGACCGCCGATGGCGATCTGGACGTCAGCAGGGACGGCAAGGCGCAGTACGTCGCCGACCGGCGCCCCCGCGCCCTGGCCGACTTCACCGCCGGCGCCTGGTGGCACCGGACCTCGCCCCGGTCCCACTTCACGCGGTCACTGGTCTGCTCGACTCTCACCGGCACCGGACGGATCACCCTCAGCGGCCGCACCCTCACCACGACGACAGCCGGTGAGCGCCACACCGCCGAGTTGGCCACGGACGCCGAGGTACTCCAGGCGTACGCCAAGCACTTCGGCATCGCGTTGAAGCAGGTGCCGCAGGTGAAGGAGGCCGTGTCCAACGGAGGCGATGACGCCTCTTGACCTTTCCTCCAAGGGGGTGGCATCTGCCATGGACAATCGCCCATACATGTTGTAGATGCCAGGCAAGGAGGCTTATCGTGGCGCGCATGCAGTCCTACACCATCGGACAGGCAGCGCGTCTGCTCGGCGTCAGTCCCGATACCGCTCGCCGCTGGGCCGACGCCGGACGGGTCGCGACCCATCGGGACGAAGGCGGCCGTCGGCTCATCGACGGCCGCGATCTCGCCGCGTTCTCCGTCGAGGTCGCGCAGGGGCAGGCACAGGGGGGCACCGGCGAGGACGACGTCCCCTACACCTCGGCCCGCAACGCCTTTCCCGGCATCGTCACCGCCGTGAAGCTCGGCGACGTAGCGGCCCAGGTCGAGATCCAGGCAGGTCCGCACCGGCTCGTCTCGCTCCTGACCCGGGAGGCCGTGGAAGAGCTTGGCCTGGAGGTCGGCATGCAGGCGACCGCCCGCGTGAAGTCCACCAGCGTGCACATCGACCGCACCTGACCCCTGGTCCGCACCCCACGGTCCGCAACCACGGGCCGGACCGCGCCGCCGGCCTCGCTCCAAGGAGTTCCACGCCCATGTCCCTCGCTCTCACCCCCGCCCGGCGCCGCACCGCCGCCGCCGTCCTGACGGCCGCCCTGCTCGTCCCGCTCGCCGCCTGCGGCAACGAAGACGGCAAGGACGACAGCGGCAAGAAGGCCGCGGGCGCCGCAGCCCCGAAGGCCGACCTGACGGTGCTCGCCGCCTCCTCACTCACCGACGTCTTCGAGACCGCCGGTGCCGCATACGAGAAGGAGCACCCGGGGACGAAGGTCACCTTCTCCTTCGCCGGTTCCCAGGAACTGGCCTCCCAGGTCAAGCAGGGCGCCCCGGCCGACGCCCTGGTCACCGCCGACACGAAGACCATGGATGGTCTGGGGTCCGACACCGGGAAGCCGTCCGTGATCGCCAAGAACCGCCTGGTCATCGCGGTCGGCGAGGGCAACCCGAAGAAGGTCGCCGAGCTGAAGGACCTCTCCGGCAGCAAGCTGAAGGTCGTCCTCGCCGCCCCCGAGGTGCCGGTCGGCCGCTACAGCAAGCAGATCCTGGACGACCAGAAGATCGACGTGAAGCCGGTCTCGCAGGAGCCCAACGTCCGCGCGGTCCTCAGCAAGGTCGAACTGGGCGAGGCGGACGCCGGGTTGGTCTACAGGACCGACGCCGCCACCGCCCCCAAGAAGGTCGACGCGGTCGAGATCCCCGACGGTCAGAACGCGATCGCCGAGTACCCCGCGGCCACGCTGAAGACGTCGAAGCACGCCCAGGCCGCGTCGGCGTTCGTGAAGTGGCTGTCCACGCCCGCCGCGCAGAAGATCCTCCAGGACGCGGGCTTCGAGAAGCCGTAGCCCCCCACCGGCCGAGGTGAGGGGGCCGACCGCCTCCCCGGTCGGGGCGCGAGCCGGGCCGTCCCCCCGGAACGCCCCGTACGCCCCCTCACCTCGTGACACCGTCCTCGTGACACGGCACCTCGTGACACCGCACCTCGTGACACCGCACCGAGCGCACCCCAGGGACCACGATGAAACGACTGCGCGGCCGCACACCTGGCCCCCGCACCCCGATCGCCCTCGCGATCCCCGCGCTGCTGGCCATCGCGTTCCTGATGCTGCCGCTGCTCGGGATTCTCGCCCGTACCGAGTGGGGCGAGCTCGGGTCCCATCTGACGAGCGAAGGAACCACGCAGGCGCTGCGGCTGTCCCTGGTCGTCTCCTTCTGGGCGCTGGGACTCTCCCTGCTGCTCGGGGTGCCGCTGGCCTGGCTCCTCGCCCGTGTCGACTTTCCCGGCAAGGCCGTCGTACGTTCCCTCGTCCTGCTCCCGATGGTGCTTCCGCCCACGGTGGGCGGTGTCGCCCTGCTCCTGGCCTTCGGGCGGCGCGGGCTTCTCGGCCCGTGGCTGGAGGACACGTTCGGGATCACCCTGCCGTTCCACATGTCCGGCGCGGTGGTCGCGGCGACCTTCGTCGCGATGCCGTTCCTCGTCATCAGCCTCGAAGGCGCGCTCGGCGGTCTCCGCCCCCGTTACGAGGAGACCGCGGCTTCCCTGGGGGCCTCTCCGGTACGGGTGTTCTGTACGGTCACGCTGCCCATGGTCGCTCCCGGGCTCATCGCCGGGGCGGCCCTGACCTGGGCGCGGGCGCTAGGCGAGTTCGGCGCGACCATCACCTTCGCCGGCAACCTCCCCGGCACCACCCAGACCTTGCCCCTACAGGTGTATCTGCTGCTCCAGGACTCCCCCGAGGCCGCGACGTCCGTGTCGCTGCTGCTGCTCGCCATCGCCATGGCCGTGCTCGTCGCGCTGCGCGGCCGCTGGATGAGCGCTCCGGGCAAGCGGCGCAACGGCCCGCCTGAGCCGCTGCCGGACGACGCGGCCGCACCCGGGCTCCCGCAGCCCGCCGCGGCCGAGCCCTCGCCGCCCACGGAGCGTTGGTCCCTGCACGCCGAGGTCAGCGGCTTCAACCGGCTCACCCTGGACGCCGAATCGGGGACCACCATCGCCGTCGTCGGACCCAATGGCGCGGGCAAGACCACGCTCCTGCGCGCGCTCCTCGGCCTCACCCCGCGCGCGCACGCCGAACTCCGCCTCGGCGACACGGACGTCACCGAACTGCCGCCGCACCGCCGTCATGTCGCCTGGGTCCCGCAGGACGGCGCCCTGTTCCCGCACATGAGCGCCCTCGCCAACACGGCGTACGGACCGCGCGCCCTGGGTGTCCCGCGGGCCGAGGCCCGCCGGCGCGCCCAGGAGTGGCTCGACCGGCTCGGCGTCGGCCACCTCTCGCACCGCAGACCGGCCCAGGTCTCCGGCGGTCAGGCCCAACGGATCGCGCTCGCACGGGCGTTGGCGGCCCGCCCCCGGCTGCTCCTCCTGGACGAGCCGCTCGCCGCGCTCGACCAGACGACCCGGGCCCACGTGCGCCACACCTTGCGTACGCACCTCGACACCTTCGGCGGTGTCTGCCTCATCGTCACGCACGACCCGGTCGAGGCGGTGTCCCTCGCCGACCGGGTTCTCGTACTCGACCAAGGCCTTGCCCTCCAGGACGAGACGCCCGCCGAGGTGACCCGGCACCCGCGCTCCCCGTGGGTGGCCAGGATGCTGGGTCGCAACGCCTGGCCCGGCACCGCGGGACCCGAAGGGCTCGCCCTGCCCGGCGGCGGGAGCCTCGTGATCGCCGACCCGCTGCCGCCGGGCACCGAGGCCCTGGCGATCATCGCCCCGGAAGCGGTCTCCGTGCACCGCGACAGACCCACCGGCAGCCCCCGCAACGTCTGGCCCGGCACCATCCGCGAGATCACCACGAGCGGCAGCCGCCTGCGCCTCCTGATCACCTCGCCCCAGGCTCCGGACCTCGTGGCCGAGATCACCCCGCAGGCCGCCGCCGAACTCGGCCTCACCGACGGGACGTCGGTGTGGACCAGCGTGAAGGCCACGGAGGCGACGGTCGTGCCCACCTGAGCCGTGGGGCTGGGGCTGCGGGCTGCGGGCTGCGGGCTGCGGGCTGCGGGCTGCGTCAGCCGAAGCGTTCGTGGTCGGCCAGGACCTCGGCGATCAGGCGCTGGTCGAACGCCGCCCGCTCCGGGTCGGTGTCGATGCTCCCGCTCAAGGTCAGCAGGCACTTCCACAGCAGCCAGCCGCGGGCCCGCGCCCACGTCGCATCGTCCTGAGCGACCGTGTGCCGGAACGCCTCCCGGCTCTCGCCGGAGAACATCCCCCACGCGATCACCAGATCACAGGCCGGGTCGCCGACGCCCGACGTGCCGAAGTCGATGACGGCGGTCAACTTGCCGTCGGCGACCAGCAGGTTGCCCGAGGCGATGTCGCCGTGGAACCACACGGGCTCCCCGCGCCACTCGGCCGCGAGGGCGGCCTCCCAGACGACGGCGGCCTTGTCCGTGTCGACGTGGCCCGCAAGGGCGGCGAGGCAGCGCCGGGTCTCTTCGTCGTAGTACGCGGGAGAGGCACCCCGATACCAGCTGTGCTCACCGGCGAGCGGGCCCCCGGTGGTGTCGCAGCGCTGGAGGGCGAGGATGAACTCGGCCACGGAGACCGCGAACTGCGCCATGTCGTCGATGCGTTCGCGGGCCGCCGTCTCGCCGTCGAGCCAGCCGCGGACGGACCACGGGAAGGGATATCCCTCACCCGGTGCTCCCTCACCCAGAATCGGCGGGACGGCGACCGGCAGGGACGGTGCGAGCCGGGGCAGCCATGCGTTCTCCTTGGCGACCGCGGGGACATAGCCGGGGGCCGTGGGCAGTCGGGCCGTCAGGGAGTCGCCGACGCGATACGTCCTGTTGTCCCAGCCGTCGACCTCCACCGGCCTGACGGGCAGGTCGCGCCACTGCGGAAACTGCGCGGCGAGCAGCCGCTTCACCAAGGCGGCGTCGATTCCGGCACGGCCGTCGGGGGGAATCGGAACCATGCGGGGATCATCGCCTCCGGCGATCGCGTCGCGCAATGAATTATCGCGTTGTCGAGCGATTGGAACGACTTCAGTCAACAGTGATCACCAACGCCGCGGAGCACGGTCCTGACCCTAGGGTCGGCACCATGGATTCCAGTTCTGTGACCAGGACGGTCTCCGTCACCCGTATGAACTCCGGGGACCACGCGTGCCTTGGGTTCGACGACGACGAAACCCGTTGGGAACTCCGTGCCGCGTATGCCGACATCGGCCTCTCGCGGGGCGAGCAAGTGGTGTTCTTCACCGACCGGGCGACCACCCCCGCCCTCGCGGCCGAGCGATTGAGTTCCAGCGGCTTCCCGCTGGGCGCCGCACTGATGGACGGCCGTCTTGTCGTGGTCAACGAAGTCCCCGGCTACGACCCCGTCAGCGGCTTCGACCCGGCCGAACGGGCCCAGACCTGGGTGGAGTTGACCGACAAGGCCCGCCACGACGGCTTCTCCGGGATCCGGGCCCTCGGCGACATGGGCTGGGCCGCGGATCCGGGCGTCGACCAGGATCTCCTGGTCGAGTACGAGACCGGGCTCTCGCCTCTCTTCGCGGACATCGGGTTCACCGCGATCTGCGAGTACGACCGGCGGAAGTTCGGCGAAGTACTCCTGGGCCGAGTCCAACGCGCCCACCCCAAGCGGGTCCTGCGGCGTCTCGGCGCCCTGGACATCTCCCGGACCGGCACCGGGCTGCGGATCGCCGGAGACGTCGACCTCGCGACGCGCGAGGAGTTCGACGCGACGCTCGCACACGCCTTAGCGGGCCCCGAACGCCCCGGCGTGCTCGACCTGTCCGAGCTGTGCTTCATGGACATACACGGTGCGTCGACGCTGGTACGGCTCGCGGGCGGGCTCCCCTGCGACCACCTCCTCGCGGTCCACTGCCGACCCGAGCAGGCCACATTGATGCGGCTCTGCGGAGCCGCCGAAGTGCCTCAACTCGTCCTGGGCGAAGGGTGATCCGCGCAGTGATCCTCAACCGCGGCATCGGCAACGACGACAACGGCGAACCGGCCCCGCACCGGGAACGCCTCGAAGCGCACCAGGAGCACGTCAGCGGCATACTCGCTGCCGCTCCCCGCATGAGCACCCTCCTCGAACTCCCCTTCACCATCGCCGACTTGGCGCGTCTGCGGCTCCAGGTCGCCCGCCGCGCCGAGGACGCGGGCCTGTACGACCCCCGGCTCAGCGACTTCGTGCTCGCCGTGCACGAGGTCGCGAGCAACGCCGTGGTGCACGGCGGCGGCAAGGGCCGCATCCATCTCGCCCACACGGACGAGGGGTTGCGGTGCGTCATCGCGGACAGCGGTCCTGGGCTGCCCCGGCGGGAGCCGTGCGGGTCGGCCGCCCTGCCCGAGGGCGACGACGCCGAGAACGGCCGGGGCCTGTGGCTGGCCGAGGCCCTCACGGACCACTTCGACGTCGCGATGTGCGAGGCCGGGACGACGGTCACGCTGGTGGCACTGCTGTCCTGACCGCGATTCCAAGGACCCTCACCACCCGTCAGGCCGACGCCCGCTCGACGAGCGTTGGCCGGAACACCATCGACTGCGGCGATCCCCCCGGCCGCTTGATCCTCCCCAGCAGCAGCCGGGCCATCTCGGCGGCCATCTCCTCCACCGGCTGCCGGACGGTGGTCAGCGCGGGCTCGCAGGCCCCGGCGGCCTCGCTGTCGTCGAAGCCGACCACCGCCACGTCCTGCGGCAGCCGCCTGCCCGCCCGCAGAAGGGTCTGCAGCGCGCCCTGCGCCATGAGATCCGACGCGACGAACACGCCCTCCAGGTCCGGGTGTTCGGCCAGGAGCCGCCCCATCGCCTCGGCGCCGCCCACCCGCGTGAAGTCCGCCTCCGCACAGGGCTCCCCGGTGATGCCATACGCGGCCAGCGCCTCGCGGAAGCCTTCGAGGCGCTCCTGGGCGGCCGGCATGTCCTGCGGTCCGGCGATGGTGCCGATCCTGCGGCGCCCCTCGGAGACCAGGCGGTCGACGGCCATCCGCGCCCCCGCCCGCTGGTCCACCTCCACGTACGGCAAGGCGACCGTCTCCGCCGGGCGACCCGCGAGCACAGCGGGCAGGCCGGTCTCCGCGAGCAGCCGGGGCAGCGGATCGGACGCGTGCGAGGAGACGAGCACTGTGCCGTCCACGTGCCCCTGCCGCAAGTACGAGAGGAACTGCCGACGGGAGGTGTCGTCGTCCACCAGCATCAGGACCATCTGGACTCCGGCCGGGCGCAGCACGTCCAGGAGCCCACCGACCACGCGCCCGAAGTGGGGGTCGGTGAACATCCGGCCGACGAAGGGCGCCTCGACCGGCCGCCGCTCCCGCTCGGACACCACCAGGGCTATGGAGTCGGTCCGTTGGGTGACCAGGGAGCGAGCGGCCTGGTTGGGCACATACCCGGTGGCGTCGACGGCCTCCTCCACCTTGCGGCGCAGCACCGGGTCGACCGTGGGCGCGCCGTTCACGACCCGGGAGACGGTGGCGCGCGACACCCCCGCCGTCCGGGCCACGTCCTCCAAGGTCACCGGGCGGGCGGGGCGGCGCAGGGCATCGGCAGTCACCTGGTCTTTATAGCAACCGTGTCGGGCGGGCGGCGGTCAGAACTTCGTCCCTGATGAGGCGTCAACCAGGTGCGCCGCGAGGGTCGTCGGCTGGCTTCCCGCGCTGCCGGACATATCACCCACGCACCAGCGATTGACGTCAACTTACCCACACAGGCACCTAGTTGACTTCTCACCACCTCAACGCCACCGAACCGGTGTGACATCGTGCGCACCCCCTTGACGCGCCTTGTCGAAGACACAACTATCCAACGCGAGAGAGCGCTCTCTCACCGACCACCGTTCAGGTTCTGAACGCGAACCGAACGCCTGCGGCACCGCTCTGCCCCACCCCACTCCAGAGGTGTGCCGCCCCCACCACCCGCCCCCACCACCACCAGCGCCACCATCAGCGCCCCGGCGAACCAACCGCCCCGCCAACAGAGGGACTTGCCATGTCCGAGCACCTGTCTCCGTCCGCCGCGAGATCCACTCTCTCCCGCCGTTCCGCCCTGGCCGCCGCTCTGGCGGTCCCGGCCACCGGCCTGCTCGCGTCCCCAGCGGTCGCCGCTCCCGACACGCCCGCGGCACAGGCCCCCGCCGCCCGCCGTCCCCGGGGTGCCGACGCCGCCGCTCCCGACTTCGGCCCGAACGTCATCGTCTTCGACCCGTCCACCGGGGGCATCCAGGCGAAACTGGACGAGGTCTTCAAGAAACAGGAGTCCGCGCAATTCGGCACGGACCGCTATGCCCTGCTGTTCAAGCCCGGCACCTACAGCGGCCTCAACGCCCAGATCGGCTTCTACACCTCGATCATGGGCCTGGGCCTGTCCCCCGACGACACGCACTTCAACGGCGACGTCACCGTCGACGCAGGCTGGTTCGACGGCAACGCCACGCAGAACTTCTGGCGCTCGGCGGAGAACCTCTCCCTCTCGCCGGTCTCCGGCGGCAACCGCTGGGCTGTCTCCCAGGCCGCCCCGTTCCGCCGCATGCACGTGCGCGGCGACCTGAACCTCGCGCCCAACGGATACGGCTGGGCCAGCGGCGGCTACATCGCCGACAGCCGCATCGACGGCACCGTCCAGCCGTACTCCCAGCAGCAGTGGTACACCCGCGACAGCTCGGTCGGCGGCTGGCTGAACGCCGTGTGGAACATGGTCTTCTCCGGTGTCGAGGGCGCCCCCGGCGACTCTTTCCCCGAGCCGCCCTACACCACCCTGAACACCACCCCGTACTCCCGGGAGAAGCCCTTCCTCTACCTCGACGGCGGCGAGTACAAGGTCTTCCTGCCCGCCCTGCGCACCAACGCACGCGGCACCAGCTGGGGCAACGGCACCCCGCAGGGGCAGTCGCTCTCGCTCTCCGCCTTCTACGTCGCCAAGAAGGGGGACAGCGCGGCCACCCTCAACGCTGCCCTCGACCAGGGTCTCCACCTCCTGCTCACGCCCGGCATCTACCACCTCGACCAGCCGATCGAGGTGAAGAAGGCGAACGCCGTGGTCCTCGGCATCGGTTACGCCACCCTCATCCCGGACGGCGGCGTCACCGCGGTGAAGACCGCCGACGTGGACGGCGTGCGCCTCGCCGGATTCCTGGTCGACGCGGGCCCGCAGAACTCCGACACGCTCGTCGAGATCGGCCCCGGGGGCGCGAGCGCCTCGCACGTCGGCAACCCGGTCACCGTCCAGGACGTGTTCATCCGCATCGGCGGCGCGGGCGCGGGCAAGGCCACCACGAGCATGGTGGTCAACAGCCGCCACACCATCGTCGACCACACCTGGGTGTGGCGGGCCGACCACGGCGAGGGCGTCGGCTGGGAGACCAACCGGGCCGACTACGGCGTCGTCGTCAACGGCGCCGACGTGCTCGCCACCGGCCTGTTCGTGGAGCACTTCAACAAGTACGACGTGCAGTGGAACGGCGAGCGCGGGCGCACGATCTTCTACCAGAACGAGAAGGCGTACGACGCCCCCAACCAGGCCGCCATCCAGAACGGCAGCCTCCGGGGCTACGCCGCGTACAAGGTCGCCGACTCCGTCACCACCCATGAGGGCTGGGGCCTTGGCAGCTACTGCTTCTACAACGTCGACCCGACCATCGTGCAGGAGCACGGCTTCGCCGCCCCGAACAAGCCGGACGTGAAGTTCCACCACCTGCTCGTCGTCTCGCTCGGCGGCAAGGGGCAGTACGCGCACGTCATCAACGCGATCGGTGCTCCCACGTCGGGCTCCGACACGATCCCGTCCAAGGTCGTCACGTATCCCTGACCTCCCTGACCTCCCGGACCTCCCGGACCTCTCTGACCTCCCGGACGGCCAAAGGTTCCGTCAGCGACCGGGCGCCGTGCGGGCGGGTGCAACGGTTCGTACCAACTCCGCACATATGTACGCACGTTGAAGGCAAGGCGGAGTAACGTCGCGACTGTGCGATAGGAGCGGCTGGGTTGACGGCGGCCGCCGCGCACCGGGTGGCGACGGCCGCCCGAGGCGCGAGGGACGAGGCTCCCCTTCGTCGCTTCCTCGCGCAATGCCCTCCATGGGTGAGATGCGGGATTTCCCACCACGAAGGGCTCTGGCGGGAGCCGCGCCGTCGGTGACGCGGCTCCTGCTGGCCACGCGACGACGGCACAGCGGTACCCGAGGGGGCAGCGTGTCAACGATGGTGATGACCGGCGGCACCTCGGGCTTCGGAGCGATCGCGGCCGAACGGCTGACGCGGTTCGGAACGGGCCTGGCCAAGGATCTCCCGCTCCCGCTCCGAACGGCCTGGTCCCTCTTCGGCGCACCGGCGCTCGGTCGGCCCCTGCGCAAGGGGCAGCTCACCTGGCCGGAGGTATCGGAGCCGGCGCGCGGGGACGGTGTGGCGCAGGCGCAGGCCCTGTGGGAGGACAGCGGAAGGCTGGTCGGACTGCCGCCGGGGTGACGGCGGGACGACGATACGGCGGCCTGACCGAACGGGCTGGACCGGCGCGAGCAGCGTGGGCTCTCCTCGATGGCGTGGCGCTCGATGGCGTCCGTCAGCTTTCGTGGACCGCCATCTCACCGAGCAGCGACCAGTCGTCCTGCGGCACCTTCACGTTGACGATCCTGGGCGTCGCGGCGAGATGGGGCGGGAGTGTCTGCTGCGCCGCCTTGAAGTGCGCCGAGCCCACGTGTGCCGCACCGGCTTCGTCGTCCCGGAAGGCCTCCACCAGTACGTATTCCGTGGGGTCCTCGATGCTGCGGGACCAGTCGAACCACAGGCATCCGGGCTCGGCGCGCGTCGCCCGGGTGAACTCCTCCACCACCTCGGGCCACCGGTCGGCGTGCTCGGCAAGGACGCGGAATTTCACGGTGATGAAAATCAAGGGGCCACTTCCTGTTTCGTCGAGAGGGGATCAGGTCACGGGGTGAGGATCGCCCGGCCGCGGATCCGGCCGCTTCCGAGATCGTCCAGGGCGTCCTGGAAACGGTCGAGAGGGTACTTGGCGGTGTGCAGGCGCACGCGGCCCTGCGCGGCGAGGACCATCAGCTCGCACAGGTCGTTATAGGAACCGACGAGGTTGCCGATGAAGTTGATCTCTGCGGAGATGATGTCGATGGTCGGTACGTCGATGTTCTCGCCGTAGCCGACCACGTGGTAGTCCCCCGCCCGGCGCAGCATGCCGACACCGTCCTTGGTGGAGCCACCCTCACCGACGAAGTCGATCACCGCCTCCGCCCCCTGCCCGCCGGACAGTTCACGCACCCGCTCCACCTGGCCGCCGTCGGCGAGGACACCGTGGTCGGCCCCGATGGAGACGGCCAGGGCCAACGCGTCGGGATTGCGGTCGACGACGACGATCTCGGCGGCGGTGATGGCCTTGAGCACCTGTACGCCGATGTGCCCGAGGCCGCCCGCGCCGATCACCACGCACCGGTCACCCGGCCGCAGCTTCCGGGCGGCCTTGGCCGCGGCGTGATAAGCCGTCAGGCCCGCGTCGGCGAGCGCCGCGACATCGGCCGGTTCGAGGGAGTCGTCGATCCGCACGACACTGCGTGCGGAGGTCTTCAGGTACTCGGCATAGCCACCGGCCGTGTCGATGCCGGGGAAGAGGTTGTTCTCGCAGTGCACGTCGTCACCCGCCCTGCACGCCCGGCACAGTCCGCAGGTGATCAGCGGGTGCACGATGACCTTGTCGCCCTCGGAGACATTGGTGACGGCGCTGCCGACCGCGTGGACCCAGCCGGCGTTCTCGTGTCCGATCGTGTAGGGCAGTGCCACTCCGGACTTCTGCGCCCACTGGCCCTCCAGGATGTGGATGTCGGTGCGGCACACGCCCGCACCTCCGATCCTGACGATCACGTCGTACGGGCCGGTGATCTCGAGGGCCGGGACCTCGGCCATCTCGAGGTTCTTGCCGTAGCCCACGACCTGGACTGCTTTCACGAGACGTTCTCCTTCGGTGGAGCGGTGAGGTGGAGGGGTTCTTGCGCGTGCGGGGACTGGTCGGCAGCCGACTGCGGATACCGCGTACGGAGCAGGCCCCGGCAGAAGTGCGCGTTGCCCTCGATCGACACCCGGACCGCACGGGCGAAGCGCAGCCGGAGCGGGATCTCCCCCGGCGGGTAGCGGCGCCCGTCGTCGTCCACCAGGACCGGGTCGGACTCTGTCACCCCGAGGCCCAGCGCCGCGCGCCGCCGCAGCAGCGCGCGGGAGGCCGTCGTGTCGGGGAGGTCTCCGAGGACCACGTCCTGGAGATCCTCCTCGGCGAGGTCCGGATTCTCGCGGAGCACGAGAGCCAGCGCGCGCTCCATCGCCGCGGTGTGCGCCTTGCGGCGGAACGTCAGCCGCAGCGCTTCGAGGTCCTTCTCCGCCTCGTCGCCGAAGGTTCCGCGGTAGCCGGCGTCCGCGGCGAGCCCGCGGTTGATCAGGTCCGAGTCGTGGTGGTCGTCGAGCATCACCACGACATCCCGTGTCCAGGGCAGTGCCGTCAGCGCGTCCTTGGAGTCCGAGGCCATCAGGTAGGCGAAGTTCGGCGAACAGAAGGAGGTGGGGAGCCTGAGGCGGACGGTGAGCGCTCCGTCGGGGGTCACCGTCACGGAGCGTACGAAGCCGAGGTCGGTGATCGGTTCGTCGAGCTCCGGGTCGAGGACCGCGTCGAGCGCCGCGCGAGCTGCCTGCGCCCGTGAGGCGGCGGGCATCTCAGGCCACCACCGGTTCGGCGACGCCGAGCCCGGCCGGGACCTCGATGTCGTACATGGCTGCCGCGTTCAGTCCGAGGATCTTCTTCTTCTGCGCCGTGGTGATCGGCGCGTACTCGGTCATGTCATCGGGGATCTGGAAGTCGACGAACCGCTCGATCAGCCAGCGCGGGGTCCACAGCGCGTAATCGCTGGAGAACTGGATGCGGTCCTCGTCCAGCCAGTAGAGGAGTTCGCCGATGATCTGCGCGAAGTACCGCGGCCGGCTGTGGATGAAGGGCATCGCGACCGCGAGACCCGCGTGCACGTTGGGCTCCTGCGTGGCGATCCAGCAGAAGTCCTCGAGGCGGGGCAGACCACAGTGCTCGACGACGAAGTTCATCTCGGGGAACTGCGTGGCCGCCTTGTCGACGTCCGCCACATCGAACGCGTCCCGGTCGAGCGGCCGGATCGTCGGGCCCTTGTGGACGTGGATGTTGTTGATCCCGAGCTCCTGACAGGCCTCGAGATAGCGGTACGTCCACGGGTCGTCCAGCTTGTAGCCGCGGCTGTCGCCCTTCCACTCCGCGGTGTACAGCTTCGCGCCCTTGAGCTGGAACCGCTCGGCGTCCCGGCGCAGTCGGTCGAGTCCCTTCTGCTCGTACCGCGGGTCCCAGGAGTGGTTGTACGTCAGCTTGTCCGGGTGCCGCTGTGCGAGCGCGAAGGACTCCTCGGTCTGCCCGAAGCCGTTGCGGTAGAACGCCCCGAGGCGTGCGGGCTGGAAGATGGCGTGGTCGACGTACCCCTCGACGAAGAGGTCCCTCATCAGGCGCTCGCCGCCGTAGTAGAGGTACTCCTCGTAGGGCCAGAGCTCCGACTCGGGGCTCAGGTTGCGGTGGTAGTCGTAGAAGCAGTCGATGAACTGCTTGCCGTGGATGTTGAGTTGGTTCTCGGGGCGCGCGTCCCAGAGCGCGATGTGCGCGTCCACGATGAAGTAGTTCTCGCCGTCCTTGGAATACATTTCTCTCCTCAGTTCGCGATGGACGGTTGCGACGGTCGGCGACGGTGGACGGTTCGCGTCAGGAGAACTGGATTCCGCCGTCGATCATGACGGACTGGCCGGTCATGTAGTCCGAGTCCCGCGAGGCCAGATAGGAGACGAAGGACGCGACGTCCGAGGGCTCCTCGACCCGGCCGAGTGCGATGGCCTCCGCGTACTTCTTGATGGCCCGGCCCTTCTGCAGGCCCTCGGCCTCCGCGAGGCGCTCGTCGATCAGGTCCCACATGTCGGTGCCGACGATTCCCGGGCAGTACGCGTTGACGGTGATGCCGTGCTGCGCCCACTCCATGGCCGCGGCCTGGGTCAGTCCGCGTACGCCCCACTTCGACGCCGAGTAGGCGCCGAGCAGCGCGAACGGGCGGTACGCGACGATCGAGGCGGCGCCGATGATCTTTCCGCCCCCGCCCTGGGCGATCATCTGGCGCGCCGCGGCCTGGTAGGAGAGGAAGACGCCACGCAGGTTCACCGCCATGACCTGCTCGAACTCGTCAAGACCGGTGTCGAGGAGCGAAGTGACCCTGGCGATACCGGCGTTGGCCACATAGACGTCGACCTTGCCGAAGCGACCAGCCACTTCTTCCACGAGCGCGTCGGTCTGCTCCTTGCTGGTCACATCGGCGTGCACGGCCAGCGCCCGGCGTCCGGTCTTCTCGATGCCGGCCGCCACCTCGCTCAACTCCTCGCCCATGGCGGGGAGATCGGCGACGGCCACATCAAGACCGTCCTTGGCCAGCCGCTCCGCGATGCCGCGGCCGATGCCCCGGGCCGCGCCGGTGACGATCGCGGTACGGGCTGTGCTGTCGGCGGAAGTCATAGGTGCTCCTGTGCTCGACGGAAAGCGGCCGCACCCTTCGTGCGGTGCTCGCACCCCTCGTGCGGTGCTGTCCATCAGCGTGGGGGCGGGAGGCGCCGTCGAGTTTTTCAATGTGGAACACACCCGGCCCGTCTCTGATCAAGGTCTCCGATCAGGGCGCGGAGAACGCACGGAAAAGTCGTGGCGAACCACCCGTTGACAGGTGCAAACGCGTTCGTAATATGGCGGAAACACGCTCATCGGAGGCGCCATGCTCAGTGACGGCACAGCGCGGGACCGGACCATCGCGCGAGCACGCCTGAAGTTCCTCGAGAACGCGGAGCTGCCTGCGGCGATCGTGCCCGAGGGCATCCGCAACTCCTGGCAGCGCTCCAAGCACCTGGGCATCGGCACGGACGAGGTGGTCGTCCCCTACCAGCCGGACTACGACCGGGAGAGCCGCCTGGTGCGCGCGGCCACGCCGGTCCTCGATCGCCTGGAGCAGGCGCTGGCGGGTTCGGACGCCTGCGTCATCGTGACGGACCGGAAAGGTTGGGTGCGCGACCGCCGTGTCGGGGAGAAGCGGCTCTCGGCGCACCTGGACCGGGTCCACCTGGCACCCGGCTTCAACTACGCCGAACAGTTCGTCGGTACGAACGGCATCGGGGTCGCGCTCGAGGAGCGCCGCCCCAATGTGGTCCTGGGCACCGAGCACTTCAACGAACGCCTGCAGAACGTCTCCTGCGCCGCCGCCCCGATCCGTAACTCGGTCACCGGACGGGTCGAGGGAGCCATGAACCTGACCTGCTGGAACGGCCCGGCGCGCACGCTCATGACCGCTCTGGTGCAGGAGGCAGCCGGCGACATCGAGCGCGTGATGTACGAGTTCAGCAGCTCGCACCAGCGCGCCCTGCTCGAGGCGTTCCAACAGGTCACCCACTACGGCGACCGGCCGGTGCTCTGCCTCGGCCAGGATCTCGTGCTGGCCAACTCCGCCGCTTCGGCGAGGCTCACCGGCGACGACCACCGGCTGCTGCACAAGGCCGCGGCTGAGCTGGGGCACGCACCCCGCACCCGCAAGCAGGTCCAGCTGACCGGTGGGGAAACGGTGCTGATGCGCTCCCGTCAGATCGACAGCTCCGCAGGCGCGGCGGGATACCTGCTGGAGCTGGCGTTCACGGACCGCCCGTCCGACGAGGCCGACTCCAGCGCCCGATCCGGATCCCGTGCGCGCGCCGGCACGGGCACGGGCATCGGCACCAGCGCCGGCACCCGCAGCCGCTCGCGCTCCCGTGCGGAGCAGCAGGCCGCGACCCGGCCTTGGCCGCTGCCGGGCCTGGCAGGGACGGACCCGGCGTGGAACACCGTTGCCCGTACGGTGTCGCGCTGCGCCCGCGAACGGACGCCGCTCCTGCTCCACGGCGAGCCCGGAACGGGGAAATCCGCCCTGATCCGCGCCACGCACGCGCTGACCGGAACGGCGTCGGCGCCGGTGATGGTGAACGCCGGGGCCGTTGGCGCCGACACCGACCTATCCACCGCCTTGCGGGCGGCGCCCACCGGGCCGGGCCGCGCCCTGGTCCTGCGGAACATCGACGAGGTGGCCCCCGAGCAGGGGCCCGCCGTCGCACGGGCGCTGGATGCCGCGGCGGCACAGGGCACCTGGATCGTGGGCACGCTCCACCGCGCACCGGGCGCCCCAGGCGTGCCGGAGCCGCTGAGGCGCTGCTTCGTCGAAGCGGCGGCGGTACCCGCCCTGCGGCACCGCATCGCGGACCTCCCGGCCCTGGCGGACTGTCTGCTGCAACGCATCGGCGCGGGCGTGGAGTGCGCACCGGAGGTTCTGTCCCTGCTCCGCCGGCACGACTGGCCCGGCAACATCCGCCAGCTGAATCTCGCCCTGCGCGAGGCCGCAGCGGGCCGCCGCACGTACCGCGTCGAGCTCCGCGACCTGCCGCCGTCCCTGCACAGCGCGGGCACCCGCCCGCTGAGCGCCTGGGAAGCCTCCGAGCGCGACACCTTGGTCCAGGCCCTGCTGGAGGCGGACGGCAACAAACTGCTTGCGGCCCAGCGCCTTGGCATCTCCCGCACGACGATCTACCGCAAGATGAGGGCCTACGGCATCACGCTGCCCGCTCGTCACTGAGCCGGGCCCGGCGGCGCTCGGGCGCTACATGTCGGCGCCGGTGAAAGCGCGGCGAATCGTCAGGTCCACTACGTCCGTGCCGAATTGCACGATCGAGTAGACGACAGCCGATCCGGCGGTGGTGCAGCAGGTCCGGGTGATCTGTAGCAGAGGGACGGGCTGCGAGTTCGTTCCGGTGGCGAAGGCCTCCCCCGAGAGTGCGCCCTGGATCTTCCCTTCCATGCGGTGCAGTGTCTCGCCCGACTGTCCCCAGTGGAGGCCGATGAAGTCGACCTCCACATCGTGCAGATGGGTCAGGTCCACCGTCCGTCCGCCGATCGTCTTGAGACACCAGTCGCGCAGGTGGACCGCGGGGCGCTCGTCGACGGTGAAGACGCGTTCGACGTACCAGGTCTCCGCGTCTTCGTCGGGCAGGTCGAGGTGAGCCGCGACGTCGGGATCGGGCCTGACCGAGGCGTGGTTCCAGTGGGACAGGCCGGGTTCGTGGCCCGCGTTCTTGATGATCTCCTTGCCAGGGTCGGCCACCAGGTGTATCGGCGCCAGTTCCGGTCGTTCAACGGTCGTCCGGCACGGCCTCTGGTGAGTGTGGTGAAGGCCAGGTCATCGGAGGCGAGTCCGCGCAGGGGGCGCCCGAGGGCGTCGAGGACGTTGGGCGGGAGCGGGACTTCACGTCGGCTTCGCGTCGTCTTCGGTACGGCTTGATGCCGTTGCCCGTGTCTGGACGCGGGCACCGACATCATCGCCACCACGCCCGGCAGCCACAGGGTCATCTTCCAGCGCAAGCACACCACTACGGCGAAGCCTGGTCGAGGAGACTCACCCGAACCAGAAAAGTCCAGGTCACCTGGCCTTTACTGCTGGCTCCAAAATCGCCACACACTCCACATGATGCGTCATCGGAAACAGATCGAACGCCCTCAACGACCGCACCCGATACCCCCCATCCCGGAAGTACCCCAAGTCCCGCGCCAGCGCCGCCGGGTCGCAGGCCACGTACGCGATCCTCCGTGCCCCCAGGCCCGTCAGGTGCTTCACCGTCTGCTTGCCCGCGCCCGCGCGCGGCGGGTCGAGGACGATCAGGTCCACCTCTGTGATGCCGGTGCGTGGCAGAGCCGCCTCGACCTTGCCCTGTTCGATGCGGACTCGGTCGAATGCGGCCAGGTTGTGGCGGGCGTCCTCCACCGCTCGCTTGCCGGACTCGATGCCCAGGACCGCGCCCTGGTCGCCGACCCGGTCGGCGATCGCGCCGGCGAACAGGCCCACTCCGCAGTAGAGGTCCAGGGCCGTCTCGCCCTTGCGGGGCGTCAGGCCCTGCATGACCGCGAGCATCAGCGTCTCGGCGGCCTTCGGGTGGACCTGCCAGAAGCCGCCGTTGCCGACGCGGTACGTGCGGCCGTCGGCGCGCTCGCGGACGAACGGGCGGCCGTGGACTCGGTGGACCCCGCCGTCCTGTTCGGCGATTCGGAGGACTGATACCGGCTTGTCCAGTTCGACCAGGGGGAGGCGCGCGCCCGGCTTCGGTTCCAGGATCACCTGGCGGTCCTGGGAGCCCGTGGCCGCGATCGCCTCGACCGACTCCATGCCGGACCAGTCGTGCTTCTCGATGCCCAGCTCCGAGACCCCGGGCGCCGCGATCATGCAGTGCTCGATCGGCTCCACCTCGTGCGAGCGGTGGCGGCGCAGGCCCGCGTTGCCGTCGGGGTCCACCGCGTACTGGACGCGCGTGCGCCAGGCCGGGACCTCGCCGGAGGGCAGCTTGTCGCCCTCCGCCGGGACGACCGTGCCGTCCCAGCCGGCCTCCTCGGGGGTCAGGCCCGCGAGGCGCGCCAGCTGCTCGGTGATGACCTCGCCCTTGAGGCGGCGCTGCGCGCCCGGCTTCGCGTGCTGCCAGTCGCAGCCGCCGCAGCGGCCGGGGCCGGCGTAGGGGCACGGGGCCTCGACGCGGTCCTTGGAGGGGTCGAGGACCGTCACCGCGTCCGCGCGCAGGAAGCGGGAGTCCTCGTCGCCGTCCGTCACGCGGGCGATGACCTTCTCGCCGGGGAGCGTGTGGCGGACGAAGAGGACGCGGCCCTCCGCCGTGCGGGCGACGCAGTGGCCGCCGTGCGCGACCGGGCCCACCTCGACCTCGTACTCCTGCCCGACGAGGGAGGCCGCCTGCGGCCCCTCAGCGCGCGAACCCTCCGAGCGCGAGCCCTCCTTCGAGTTCCCCACCTGCGATTTCTTCGGTTCTGCCTGCATGGCGGGGTGACTCCACTACGTAAAGGGGGATCGGCCGAAAGAAACGGCCGGACAACAGCCCACCAGTCTACGTGGGTGTTCTCCGGCCGCTCACCAGCATCATGCTCAGCCCTTGCTGGTCGGCTCCTTCGGCCTCTTCTCCACCGGGCCCCTTCGCACCGCACCCGGCGCGTTCCACTCCGACCGCTTCCGGGCCCGCTTCTTCGCGGCCTCGGAGGAGTCGAGCTGGTAGGGCACCGACGTCACCATCACGCCCGGCGTGAACAGCAGGCGGCCCTTGAGACGGAGCGCGCTCTGGTTGTGCAGCAGGTGCTCGTACCAGTGGCCCACCACGTACTCCGGGATGATCACGCTGACCACGTCGCGCGGGCTCTCGCGGCGCAGGTTCTTCACGTACTCGATGATCGGCCGGGTGATCTCGCGGTAGGGCGAGTCGAGGATCTTCAGCGGGACGGTCAGGCCGCGGCGCTCCCACTCCGCCTTGAGGGCCTTGGTCTCCGCCGCGTCGACGTTGATGCTGAGCGCTTCCAGCGTGTCCGAGCGCATCAGCTTCGCGTACGCGACCGCGCGCAGCGTCGGCCGGTGGATCTTGGAGACCAGCACGATCGAGTGCACACGGGAGGGGCGCACGCTGTCGTCGGACGGGGTGTCCGGGGCGGCGATCTCCTCGGCCACGCGGTCGTAGTGGCGGCGGATCGCGGACATCGTCGCGTAGAAGATCACCATGCCGAGCAGCGCGACCCAGGCGCCGTGCGTGAACTTCGTGACGAGTACGACGATCAGGACCATGCCCGTGAAGAAGGCACCGAAGGCGTTGATCGCGCGGGAACGGATCATGTGGCGGCGCTTTGCCTGGTCCTTCTCGGTGCGCAGATGGCGGTTCCAGTGCCGGACCATGCCGATCTGGCTGAGCGTGAAGGAGACGAAGACGCCGACGATGTACAGCTGGATCAGCTTCGTCGAGTCCGCGCCGTAGATCCAGACGAGCAGGATCGCGGCGCCCGCGAGCAGCACGATGCCGTTCGAGAAGGCGAGCCGGTCGCCGCGGGTGTGCAGCTGGCGCGGCAGGTAGCGGTCCTGGGCGAGGATCGAGCCGAGCAGCGGGAAGCCGTTGTACGCCGTGTTGGCCGCGAGGAAGAGGACCAGCGCGGTGGCCGCGGCGAGGATCATGAAGAGGAAGCTGCCGTGGCCGAAGACGGCCTCGGCGACCTGGGAGATCACCGGGTTCTGGACGTAGTCGGCACCGACCGACGCACCGTTGTGGAACAGGTCCTTGGCCGGGTTCTCGGCCATCCTGACGTTGGTCGTCATGGCGAGCGCGATGATGCCGCAGAACATGGTGACGGCCAGGCCGCCCATCAGGGCCAGGGTGCTCGCCGCGTTCTTGCTCTTGGGCTTGCGGAAGGCCGGGACGCCGTTGCTGATCGCCTCGACACCGGTGAGCGCGGCACAGCCGGAGGAGAAGGCTCTCAGGAGCAGGAAGACCAGGGCGAAGCCCGCAAGGCCCTGGTGCTCGGGCTTGATCTCGTAGTCCGCGGTGGGCGCCTTCATCGTCTCGTCGAGGATGATGCCCCGGAAGGCACCCCACGCGATCATGAGGAAGACGCCGACCACGAAGACGTACGTCGGGATGGCGAAGAGCTTCCCGGACTCCTTCACGCCGCGCAGGTTCATCAGCGTCAGGAGCACGATGACGCCGACGGCGCAGAGCACCTTGTGCTCGACGACGAACGGGATCGCCGAGCCGAGGTTCTCGATGCCCGAGGAGATCGACACCGCCACGGTCAGGACGTAGTCGACGAGCAGGGCGCTCGCGACGGTGAGTCCGGCCTTGGGACCGAGGTTGGTGTTGGCGACCTCGTAGTCGCCGCCACCGCTCGGGTAGGCATGCACGTTCTGCCGGTACGACGCGACGACGGTGAACATCAGCACGACGACCGCGACAGCGATCCAGGGGCTGAAGTGGTACGCCGACACACCCGCGATCGAGAGGACGAGGAGCACTTCCCCCGGCGCGTAGGCCACGGAGGAAAGCGGGTCGGACGCGAACACGGGTAGAGCGATGCGCTTCGGCAGGAGGGTTTCTCCGAGCCGGTCGCTGCGCAGTGCGCGCCCGATGAGGATCCGTTTGGGCACGTCGGTCAGTTTGGACACGCAGAGGATCGTAAGCGTTCGAATGGGTGCCCGCCCACCCACCACCCCCTAACCGCGCCGGTTAGCCACGACGCGCCGTCCCGGGCTCCGCCCAATGCCCGGAAAGCGGACGCTCTTCGGCGGCCTGCGGTGCTTCCGGCACCTCCCTCGCCCCGGCCCCGTACCGCCCGGCGGCACGCTCCTCGGCCCTGCGGATCGCACGGGACGGCCACCAGGTGGCACGTCCGAGCAGCAGCAGCGCCGCCGGCAGGATCATGATGCGGATCACGAACGCGTCGAGCAGGACGGCCGCCGCGAGGACGAAGCCCATCTGCTTCATCTCCAGGATGTGCAGCATCACGAAGCTCGCGAAGACGGTGACCATGACGATCGCGGCGCTGGTGACGACCTTGGCCGACGAGCTGATGCCCTGGATGACGGCCTGTCGGGTGGGTACGCCGTTCAACGCGGCCTCCCGGATCCGGCTGACCACGAACACCTGGTAGTCCATCGAGAGCCCGAACAGGATCACGAAGAGGAAGAGCGGCACCCGCGACGAGATCCCGTCGAGCGAGATGAACGAGAGCAGTTCCTCGGCCCACTTCCCCTGGAAGACCAGGACGAGCAGCCCGAGCGCGGACCCGACGGAGAGCAGGTTGAGGGCGGCGCCGAGCAGTCCGAGGACGACGGAGCGGAACGCGAGGACCGTCATCACGAAGGTCATCAGGAGCAGGAAGCCGAGGACGAGCGGCAGCTTCTGGTTCTGGTGCTCCACGTAGTCGGTGCCGCGGGGCACTTCGCCGGTGACGGCGGTCTCTACGCCGGGCAGTTTGCCGACGGTCGCGGGGAGATGGTCGTGGCGGAGGTGGTCGAGCGAAGCTTCGGCCTTCTCCGAGTACGTCGGGTGGGAGGCGTTGAGCTCCAGAGTGCTGGTCCTCCGGTCCTCAGAGGAGCGGAGGACTGGCGCACCGGAGGGGTACGAGAAGAGCGGATCGGCCTGCGCCCGGCGGTCCAGGTCCCGCAGGGCGGCCCGCACTTCGGTCGCCTGCGACGCCTCGGCCCGCACCACGACCAGGTGCCGGACGCGCTGTTCCGGGAAGGCTTCGAGCAGCCGGTCGTACCCCTTCATCGCCTCGATGTCGCGCGAGAAGCTGTCGCGTGCCGGGTTCTTGAGGTTCATGTCCAGTGCGGGCAGCGCGAGCCCCAGCATGACGAGGACCGAGAGGCACAGAGTGAGCGCGGGGTGCTTGCGGGCGGGCGCGAGCAGGGCGTTCCAGCCACGGCCCGGCTCCTTCTCGCCGTACGCCCTGCGGACCTTCTTGCCCTGGGCGATCCGCTTGGCGGCGCGGCGCTCGGTGCGGCGGCCGAGCTTGACCAGGAGCGCGGGCAGCACCGTCACCGAGCTGACCACGGCGACGGCGACCACCAGGATGGTGCCGGTGGCGAGGGAGTCGAAGATGACGTCACGCGCCAGGAAGAGCGCGGTGGTGGAGACGATCACGGCGAGTCCGGAGACCACGATGGCGCGGCCCGCCGTCGCGGCGGCGGCCTCGACCAGGGCCTCCGAGGTGAGGCGGCCCCCCGCACGGGCCCGCTCCTCGCGTTCGCGCTTGAGGTAGAAGAGCGTGTAGTCGACGCCGACGGCCATGCCGATCAGCAGGATCATGCTCATCCCGACGCCGGTGTCGGGCAGCAGGTGCGAGGCCAGCATCGCCAGGCCCATCGTCGCCATGATCGAGGTGATCGCGAGCAGCAGCGGTACGCCGACCATGACCACCGAGCCGAAGACCAGGGCGAGCGTGATCAGGGTGATGGGCAGCGTGATCGCCTCGGAGAACTGCAGGTCTTCGTTGCGCTGATCGTCGACGCCCTTACTCACGGAGGCGTCGCCGGTCTCCTCGATCACCAGGCCGGGGTGGGCCTTCGCGGCCTCCTCGGTCTGGGCCTGGAGCGGCGGGACGCTCTCCTGGTCCTCCTGCTCGGAGCCGTTCAGCTCCACCTGGACCCGCAGGACCCGCCCGTCGGCCGACTTCACCGGCCCCGCCACCGAGGCGACCTCCGGCAGCGACTTCATCCGGGCGGTGATGTCCTTCACGGCGGCGTCCGCCTCCGCCTTGTCGAGCGGTCCCGACTCGGCGCGGATCAGCACCTGTTCCGTGGGGCGCATCTGGACGCCACCCTCGGTCGCCAGGGCCTCGGCGCGGCCCGCCTCGCCGACGCGGAAGTCCTCCGACGTCGCGCTGTTCATGCCGGCGGCGATGCCGCCCCCCAGGCAGAGCACCACGAACACCAGCCACCCGACGATCGCGCGCCCTGGATGCAGTGCGCTCCATCGGGCCACGCGCACCGTGACCGATCGCTTCCCCATGACCATCCCCGCCCCTTCGTCATGCTCCAGTCCTTCATGTGTAAGTCGAGACTGACAGGTGAAGGAATGAGCCGTCAACTGTCATTCGAGGCTGGTTCGGGGGCTGATTCAAGGCTGGCTCGGGGCTGGTTCGGGGCTGGCCCAAGGCTGGACGGGCCGCCGACCTGCGGCGGATTGACAGTGGATCCCGTCATACGTAAGCCTTGACTGACAGGTTTCGGGACCAGCGAGAAGGCGGACCATGGACAGCGAAGAGCTGCTCGCCTTCCTCTCCGCGGTCGGCCACACCCAGCGCCTCCGGATCATCACCGAGCTGGCCCCGGGGCAGCTGTACGTCAGCGAACTGGCGCGGCGGCTCGGTGTCTCCCGCCCCCTGCTCTACATGCACCTCGAACGTCTGGAGAAGGCCGGTCTCGTCGTCGGCCGCCTGGAGCTCTCCGACGACGGCAAGGCGCTCAAGTACTTCGAACTGGCGCCGTTCGACGTGCGGTTGAACGTGGAAACGATCCTCGCGGCCGTCCGGCAGGACGCGGCGGACGAGGGCGCACAGCACTCACCAGAGGGGTCTTAATGGACGACGTGATCATCCCGGTCGCCTTCTTCCTGATACTCGCCGGCGCGATCGTGGCCGTCGCCTACTTCCAGTCGCAGCGCAACCGCGAGCGCGACCGGCAGTGGGCCGAGGCGATGGAGCAGTACCGCGTGGTCGTCGAACGTGCCAGGTCCGAGCAGGAGGCGGCGCGGCTGCAGCTCGTCGAGCTCGACCACCGGCTCAAGTCCGTCGAGGGTCTGCTGCGCAGCGTCGACTGATGACGTGAGGACCGGCAGGTGCACGGGGGTGCCCTCCACGGACCGCGCGTGTGTAGCTTGGGCGTCGGTCTGAGACGCTTTTACCGTTCAGCCTGAGCAAAAAGTATTGACACAGCCGGAAGGACGGGCGTGCACATCGTCATCATGGGCTGCGGGAGAGTCGGATCCGCTCTCGCGCAAACCCTGGAACAACAGGGGCACACGGTCGCCGTGATCGACCAGGACCCCACCGCCTTCCGCCGTCTGGGCTCCGGCTTCGGCGGCCGCCGTGTCACCGGTATCGGCTTCGACCAGGACACCCTGCGCGAGGCCGGCGTCGAGGAGGCAGGCGCCTTCGCCGCGGTCAGCAGCGGCGACAACTCGAACATCATCGCGGCCCGCGTGGCCCGCGAGATGTTCGGCATCGAGAACGTCGCCGCGCGCATCTACGACCCGCGCCGTGCCGAGGTCTACCAGCGCCTCGGCATCCCCACCGTCGCCACGGTCCGCTGGACCGCCGACCAGATGCTGCGCAGGCTGCTGCCCTCCGGGGCCGAGCCGCTGTGGCGCGACCCCACCGGCGGCGTGCAGCTCGCCGAGGTGCACGCGTCCGAGTCCTGGATCGGCCACAAGATCAGCCAGCTCCAGGAGGAGACGGGCGTACGCGTGGCCTTCCTCACCCGGCTGGGCGAGGCGGTCCTGCCGACCTCGCAGACGGTGCTCCAGGAGGGCGACCTGGTGCACGTGATGATGCGCACCGACGACGTCGAGAAGGTCGAAGCGGCGTTCGCCGAAGGCCCTGAGGAAGGCGGTCACTGATGAGGGTCGCCATTGCCGGAGCGGGCGCGGTGGGTCGCTCCATCGCCGGTGAGCTCCTGGAGAACGGGCACGAGATTCTGCTCATCGACAAGGCGCCGACCGCCATCTCGGTCGAGCGCGTGCCGCAGGCCGAGTGGCTGCTCGCCGACGCCTGCGAGATCACCTCGCTCGACGAGGCGGCGCTCCAGCGCTGCAACGTGGTGATCGCCGCGACCGGCGACGACAAGGTCAACCTCGTCGTCTCGCTGCTCGCGAAGACCGAGTACGGCGTTCCGCGGGTCGTCGCCCGCGTGAACAACCCCAAGAACGAATGGCTCTTCAACGAGTCCTGGGGCGTCGACGTCGCGGTCTCGACCCCGCGTCTGATGTCCGCGCTCGTCGAGGAGGCAGTGAGCGTCGGCGATCTCGTCCGGCTCCTCCGCTTCAGCCACGGCGACGCGAACCTCGTCGAGCTGACCCTGCCGCCCGAGTCGGCCCTCGCGGGCACGCGGGTCGGCGACGTCCAGTGGCCCGAGGACACCTCACTGGTGACGATCATCCGCGGCACGCGCGTCCTCGCGCCGACCGCGGATGACTCCCTTGAAGCGGGGGACGAGCTCCTCTTCGTGGCCGCCCAGGCTCGCGAGGAGCAGCTGGAGGATCTGCTTTCGGTGCGCCGGGAGGAAGCTGCGGGTTAGCCGCTCCCGCAGTACGTGGATGGGGGGTGCCCGGGATTTCCCGGGCACCCCCCATCTGTTTCAGCCCGTCCATCTGTTTCAGCCCGTCCGGCGTTTGAGGACGCGGCGAAGTCGGTGATCGACGGCAACCGGAGCCCCGGCTAGGCCCGCTCCTTCTCCTCCTTCTCCGCGGCCTCCATCTCGGCGAAGACGTCAATCGGCGGCGGCGCCTTCGCGAGGAAGACCCACGTCAGCCAGACGGCGAGCAGGAACGGCGGGATCTTCAGGGCGATCAGGACCCAGCCGAACTGGGTCGTGTCCGCCCACCAGTACAGCGGGAAGAGGATCGCGCACTTGGCGAGCAGGATCAGGCCCCAGGCCCAACTGGCCTTCGTGTACGCCTTCTTGCGGCCGGGATTGCGGGTCCGCCAGGAGAGGTTCTCCTTGAAGACCGGGCCGAGGATCAGGCCGATCAGCGGGACGCCCGCGACGGCCGTGATGATGTAGGCCAGGGCGAGGCCCAGGGTGTAGAGCATGCCCGGCAGATAGAAGTCCTTGGCGTTGCCGGTCATCATTGCGAAGACCACACCGAAGGCGACACCGAAGACGCCGCTGAAGGCGTGCTTCACGGTGTCCTTCATGACCAGGCGGACCGCCACGAGCACCAGGGACACCGCGAGGGCCGCGATGGCCGCCATGTGCAGGTCCTTGTTGATCGTGAAGATCGTCACGAAGAGGAGGCCGGGGAGAACGGTCTCCACCAAGCCCCGCACACCGCCGAAGGCCTCGAAGAGCGCGGCCTCGGTCACGGCTCTGGAATCGGCTTCCTCGTCCGTGGTTCCCTGGTCCGTCGGCTTATCGAGGGACGTCACCGGCTACTCCCGTCCGAGGGGTCTGAGTTCGTATTTCGGGTTGAAGAGCACCCGGCGGCCCCGGCTCATGGAGACCCGGCCGGACGCGATCAGCTTGCGCCCCGGCTCTATCCCCACGATGGAGCGCCTGCCGAGCCACACCACGTCCAGTGCCGCGGAGCCGTCGAACAGCTCCGCCTCCAGGGCGGGGACCCCGGCGCGTGGCCGCAGCGTGACCGTGCGCAAGGTACCAGTAACCGTGACTATCTGGCGGTCTTGGCAGTCTCCGATACGGGTACACCCAGCCGTTTCGGCGTCCTCGCGCAGCTCCTCCGACTCCAGGTCCTCCTGGGAGGACGACAGCCGGTCGAGCATGCGCCGGAAGCGGCCTGCCGGCTTCTCGGAACCAGGAACAGCACTCATACAGGAAGCGTACCGGGGGTCGCCGACAGCGCCGCAATGGGTGCGCTCATCTGTGCTTATGCCCGCTCAGCCCGACCTCGACCCTTGACTCATCGCTCGAACCTGTAACCCATTCCCGGCTCGGTGATGAAGTGCCGCGGATGCGCGGGGTCCGCCTCCAGCTTGCGGCGCAGCTGCGCCATGTAGACGCGCAGGTAGTTCGTCTCCGTACCGTACGAAGGGCCCCAGACCTCCTGGAGCAGCTGCTTCTGGCTGACCAGGCGCCCGGTGTTGCGCACCAGGACTTCGAGCAGATGCCATTCGGTGGGCGTCAGGCGCACGTCGCGCCCGTCGCGGTTGACCTTCTTGGCTGCCAGGTCGACCGTGAAGTCCTGCGTGTCCACCATCACGTCGTCCTCGCCGGCTCCGGTGGGCTCCGCCCGGCGGATGGAGGCGCGGAGCCGGGCGAGGAGTTCGTCCATGCCGAACGGCTTGGTGACGTAGTCGTCGGCGCCCGCGTCGAGCGCCTCGACCTTCTCGTCCGAGCTGTGCCGCGCGGAGAGCACCAGGATCGGGACGCGCGTCCAGCCGCGCAGGCCCCTGATGACCTCGACCCCGTCCATGTCGGGCAGACCGAGGTCGAGCACGATCACGTCGGGGTGGCGAGCGGCGGCGAGCTGGAGCGCGGTGGCTCCGTCCGGAGCCGCGTCCACTTCGTACTTGCGCGCCTTCAGGTTGATGACGAGGGCGCGTACGATCTGCGGCTCGTCGTCGACCACGAGCACCCGGGTCATCTGTACCTGCCTTTCGGGCCTTTGGGTCTGGTCGGTTCCGGCCATCTCGGTGGTCATGAGGTGGCCTGGGCGGAGAGGTCGGGCACGACCGGCGGTCCACCCGCCGCCGCCCGCAGGGTGAGGACCATGGTGAGGCCGCCCCCGGGGGTGTCCTCCGCCTCGATCGTGCCGCCCATGGACTCGACGAAGCCGCGTGCGACCGCGAGGCCCAGGCCGACGCCCGCGCCGCGCGGAGCGTCACCGTAGCGCTGGAACGGCTCGAAGATGCGGTCCTTGGCGGCGTCCGGGACACCGGGCCCGCGGTCCACGACGCGTAGTTCGACGCGGTCGCCGAGCGTGCTCGCGGAGACGAGGACGGGTTCGGCGCCGGGGCTGTACTTGACGGCGTTCTCGACGATGTTGGCGACCGCCCGCTCCAGGAGGCCCTTGTCGACGGTGACCATGGGCAGCGTCTCGGGGATGTCGAGGTCCGCGCTGCCGTCGGGGACACCGCCGAGCGCCATGGGGACGACCTCGTCCAGGTCGATCTCACGGATCAGCGGGGTGACGGTGCCGGTCTGCAGGCGTGACATGTCCAGGAGGTTGCCGACCAGGTGGTCCAGGCGGTCGGCGCCGTTCTCGATGCCTTCGAGGAGCTCGGCCTGGTCCTCCTCGGACCAGGAGACGTCGTCCGAGCGCAAGGACGAGACGGCGGCCTTGATACCGGCGAGCGGCGTACGCAGATCATGGCTGACGGCGGCGAGCAGCGCGGTGCGGATGCGGTTGCCCTCGGCGAGGGTGCGGGCCTGGTCGGCCTCGGACTTCAGCCGCTGGCGGTCCAGGACCACGGCGGCCTGGGCGGCGAACGCGGCGAGCACCCGGCGGTCCTCCGCGGGCAGGACCCGGCCGGACAGGGCGAGCGCCATGTGGTCGCCGACCGGCATGTCCACGTCCGCGTCCTCGGGACGTTCGAGCATGCGGCCGTTGCCGACCCGGCCCGCGCAGGTCCAGGGTGCGACGTCGCTCGCGCGCTCCAGGAGGGCCACGGAGTCCATGCTGAAGGTCTCCCGTACGCGTTCGAGGAGGGCGTCCAGGCTCGTCTCGCCGCGCAGCACGCTGCCCGCGAGGAAGGACAGTATCTCCGACTCGGCACGCAGCCGGGCGGCCTGGTGGGTGCGGCGGGCGGCGAGGTCCACCACGGAGGCCACGGAGATCGCGACGCCCACGAAGACGATGATCGCGACGATGTTCTTGGAGTCGGAGATCGTCCACAGGTGTTGCGGTGGCGCGAAGTAGTAGTTCAGGAGCAGCGAACCGGCCGCCGCGGACGCCAGGGCCGGCAGCAGACCGCCGAGCAGCGCGGCGGCGACCGTGAGCGTCAGGAACAGCAGCATGTCGTTGGCGAGACCGAGGTCCACGTCGACGTGGGTCAGGAGCAACGTCAGGAGCGCCGGGCCACCCACGCCCACGATCCAGCCCCAGATGCTCCGGGACCGCCCGAGCCGCGCCCCGCGGGCCACGGGCAGGCCGCGGCCCTTGGCGACCTCGCCGTGGGTGACGATGTGGACGTCGAGGTCGGGACCCGATTCGCGGGCTACCGTCGCGCCGACGCCGGGTCCGAAGATGTACTGCCAGGTCTTGCGGCGCGAGGAGCCGAGGACGATCTGGCTTGCGTTGACGCCGCGCGAGAAATCGAGCAGCGCCGCCGGTATGTCGTCGCCGATGACGTGGTGGAAGGTGCCGCCCAGGTCCTCCACCAGGGTGCGCTGGACCGCGAGTTCCTTGGGCGATGCCGCGGTCAGGCCGTCGCTGCGGGCGATGTAGACGGCGAGGATCTCGCTGCCGGAGCCCTTGGCGGCCATCCGCGACGCGCGGCGGATGAGCGTGCGTCCCTCGGGGCCGCCGGTGAGGCCGACGACGATGCGCTCGCGGGCCTGCCAGGTGGAGCGGATGCCGTGCTCGCCGCGGTACTGCTGGAGGTATTCGTCGACCCGGTCGGCGACCCAGAGCAGCGCGAGCTCGCGCAGGGCGGTGAGGTTGCCGGGCCGGAAGTAGTTGGACAGCGCCGCGTCGACCCGGTCGGACTTGTAGATGTTGCCGTGGGCCATGCGGCGGCGCAGCGCCTGGGGCGACATGTCGACGAGCTCGATCTGGTCCGCGCGCCGCACCACTTCGTCCGGCACGGTCTCGCGCTGGCGTACGCCGGTGATCGACTCGACGACGTCGCCGAGCGACTCCAGGTGCTGGATGTTCACGGTCGACACGACGTCGATGCCGGCGGCGAGGAGTTCCTCGACGTCCTGCCAGCGCTTGGCGTTGCGGGACCCGGGGACATTGGTGTGCGCCAGTTCGTCCACGAGGGCGACGACGGGCGCACGCTCCAGGACGGCGTCCACGTCCATCTCGGTGAAGAGGCTGCCGCGGTAGTCGAGGTCCTTGCGGGGCACCTGCTCCAGGCCGTGCAGCATCACCTCGGTGCGCGGTCGGTCGTGGTGCTCCACGAAGGCCACGACGCAGTCGGTGCCGCGCTCGATGCGGCGATGCGCCTCGGACAGCATCGCGTACGTCTTGCCGACGCCCGGTGCCGAACCGAGGTATATCCGAAGCTTGCCGCGTGCCATGGCCCCATTGTCTTCCCGAAACTGCTCTGTACGCAGCGTCGACCTTACGGCCAACAATTCCCGCATAACGGACGAAGGTGCCCCGGGGCACGCTCTTTGACGTAACCCTGATGTGGGAGTCCGGCGCGCCCTGCCGTCCCAGCCGTCCAGCCTTCCCCGCCGTCCCGGCGGGGGCTCAGCGCTCCACGATCGCGCCGTCGCTCAGCTCCAGGACCCGGTCGGCGAGGTCGAGCAGCGCCGCGTCGTGCGTGGCGACCAGGGCGGTGACGCCCTCGCCGCGGACGACGGCGCGCAGCAGCTCCATCACCGCGAGCCCGGTCTCGGCGTCCAGCTGTCCGGTGGGCTCGTCGGCGATGAGCAGGGAGGGCCTGTTGGCGAGCGCGCGGGCGATCGCCACGCGCTGCTGCTGTCCTCCGGAGAGCTCGCCGGGTCGCTGCTCGGCGTGGTCGGTGAGGCCGACGAGGGCGAGCAGCAGCGCGACGCGCTCCTCACGCTCGCGGGGGTCGGTCTTGCGCAGCCGCAGGGGCACGCCGACGTTCTCGGCGGCGGTGAGGATCGGGATGAGTCCGAAGGACTGGAAGATGAAGCCGACGCGGTCGCGGCGCAACTCCAGGAGGCCGCTCTCGCCGAGGCCCGCGAGCGCGAGACCCTCGACGGTGATCTTCCCCGTGTCCGGGGTGTCGAGCCCGCCGACGAGGTTGAGCAGGGTGGTCTTGCCGGACCCCGACCGCCCCTTCAGGGCGACGAGCTCACCGCGGGGGACGGCGAAGGAGACACCGCGCAGGGCGTGCACGGCGGACGCGCCGTTGCCGTACGTCCGGTGCAGGTCCTCGACGACGACCGCGCTCTCCGCCATGCCCACTCCCCCGTACGGTCCTGTTGGGCCGGGCGCCAGTATGGTCACCGGACGCCCGACCCAACAAGGTCCGGATCAGCTCGGGTTGTCCGCGTGGGTCAGGGTCTCCCAGGCGACGAACAGGTTGTTGGAAGCTGCCGGACGGTTCCTCTCGGTGAGCTTCTGGGTGTTGGTCATGGCGTGGCCGAGGCGGTTGTGGAGCGCGTTGTAGCCGACCTCGGTGACGGGCCCGAGGCCCCGGTGGACCGAGCCGCCGCAGAGCGAACTCGGCGGGGCCTCGCCCAGTTCGTACTTGGCCTGGAAGCCGAGGCCCTGGCGCAGCCGCTCGCCGACGTCCGTCTTGTAGAGGTCCTGGCCCTGGATGCGGCTGGTCTCGGCGACGTGGGAGATCGCGGAGAGCCCGTATCCGGTGTGGGTGAAGTCGCGGCACGTCTCCTGGGTGAGCCCGGTGGTGAAGGTGCCCTGTCCCTGCCAGTACTTGACGATCTTCGCGCGGGTGTCCAGGTTCTGGCTCGGCACGGTCTTGGGCAGATCGCCGTCGGAGGCGAGGTAGACGTACGCGGCGGTGCGCGTACGGAACTTCGCCATCGCCTTGTCGTACGACCCCTTGTCCTCGATGAAGACGGAGATGCCGATGGCGGCCTCCATCATCGACAGCTCCCAGTTGCCGTTGGAGTTGGAGCCGTTGATGATCTCGGGCAGGTAGACGTTGCGCAGCATGGTCGCGAAGCGGCCCGAGTTGCCCCAACTGCCGGTGTACGTGTGCTTGATGATCTCGGCGGCCTTGGGCCAGGACGATCCCGCCCAGCCGGTCTGGAGCGGGGCGTTGCTGTTGGTGTGGTCCTTGATCGTGCCGGACCAGGCGTCCATCAGCTCGATGGACTTCTTGGCGTAGCGGTCGTCACGGGTGACGTACCAGGCGAGCGCCGTGGTGTACGCGGCTATCGCGTCCTCGCGCTCTTCGGTGCACCCGTGGTTGGGGTCCGAGTAGGAGCCGCACTCGACGACCGCGCGGGGCTTGGGCGTGCGGGACAGGGAGGCGTACTTGCTCCCCATCATCTGGTCGTAGGCGCCCTTCCAGGGCTGGGCGCCCGCGTTGACCTTCTCCCTGGTGTAGTCCAACTGTCCGCGGGAGACGGTGACTCCGGGGTGCACGAAGGTGCTCGGCGCGGCGTCGGCGCGCTCGGTGCCGGGCCAGGCGAGGAGGGTGGCGACCAGGGCGGTCACCACGGTGGCGAGCGTCGCGAGGACTGCCGTGCGGGGTCTGCGGTGGTGGCGCACGGGTGTGGGGGTGTCAGCCATGCGAAGGGCCATCCATTCTCGTATGTGAACTTCAAGTGTCTTTCTGAACATGCGCGTTGGCCCGAGACCATAGGTACGGACCATGCTTCCGTCAAGGCATGAAGTGAGAGGTGCCGTGCACGGGAAATCACGGGACGACAGCGCTCCTGCTCACGGGCCGGGCGGGGCCTCGTCCGGCCCCTCGCCCCAGACGCCGATGTGGCCCGGCTCCTGCGTGAGCCGCACACACCGGCACAGCCCATAGCGCTCTACGTAGTCGCACGGCAGCTGCAATCGCCCCGCCCGGTCCAGAACCGTGAACTCCTCCCCGTTGGCGGAGGCGACCGCCGACCCGCACCCGCCCCCGCGGTCGGCGGATCGAGCCCCGAGAGGATCGGCAGGAGGGTGGACTTGCCGGATCCGGACGCGCCCACCAGAGCCACGCACTCCCCTTCCCCGCGTGACCGGCACAACATGGACGTACGCGAATGTGGCCCGCAATGCTCCGATCAGAATGACCGAGTCACTGCGGGCCACAGCCGAACCACCGTAAACTTGAACGGAGTTGATCCAGCGTCAGCTCTTCGCGGCAGCCAGTTCCCTCAACGCGACATTGAGCTCGAGGACGTTCACCCGGGGCTCCCCCACGAAGCCGAGGATCCGCCCGTCGACGTGCTCGTCGACCAGCTTCTCGACCTTGTTCACGTCGAGCTTGTTCTTCTCGGCCACTCGGTGCGCCTGCAACTCCGCGTACTCCGGGGAGATGTGCGGGTCCAGGCCCGAGCCCGATGAGGTGACGGCCTCGGCCGGCACGTCCGAGGGCTTGACCTTGAAGTCGGCCGTGGAGTTGTCCTTGACCACGGCGGCCTTGGCGGCCTTGACGTTCGCGATCAGGTCCGCGTTGTCGCCGGACAGGTTCGTCGCACCCGACAGGATCAGGTCGTACTGGGTGTTCACGCCCGAATCCTGGTTGGAGCCGAGGCCGTTGGACGGCCGGGGCTGGAACCACTTCAGGTCCGGGTCCGGGGTCTCCTGGCCCTTCTTCAGCGGCAGGTCGTACCGCTGCCCTATGAGCTCGGAGCCGACGACCTTGCCGTCGACCCTCACCTCGGAGCCGTTGGCCTTGTCGTTGAACAGGCCCTGGGCTATCCCGGTGACGGCCAGCGGATAGATGACACCGCAGATCACGGTCAGTACGAGCAGGGCACGCAGGCCCGCTCCCAACAACCGCGCCGTGCTTCCAACGGAGTTGTTCATGACGATCAGCACGCTTTCAGGAAACTACAGCCCGGGAATGAGGGAGATGATCAGGTCGATGATCTTGATGCCGATGAACGGGGCGACGAGGCCGCCGAGCCCATAGATGCCGAGGTTGCGCCGCAGCATCCTGTCCGCGCTCATCGGCCGGTACCGCACGCCCTTGAGGGCCAGCGGCACGAGCGCGACGATGATCAGCGCGTTGAAGATGACGGCCGACAGGATGGCCGACTCCGGGGACGACAGGTTCATGATGTTGAGCTTGTCGAGACCGGGATAGACCACGGCGAACATGGCGGGGATGATCGCGAAGTACTTCGCGACGTCGTTGGCGATCGAGAAGGTCGTCAACGCGCCCCGGGTGATCAGGAGTTGCTTGCCGATCTCGACGATCTCGATGAGTTTGGTCGGGTTGGAGTCCAGGTCCACCATGTTCCCGGCCTCCTTGGCGGCCGAGGTTCCGGTGTTCATGGCCACGCCCACGTCCGCCTGGGCCAGGGCGGGCGCGTCGTTCGTGCCGTCACCGGTCATCGCGACGAGCTTGCCACCGGCCTGCTCCCGCTTGATCAGCGCCATCTTGTCCTCGGGCGTGGCCTCGGCGAGGAAGTCGTCCACGCCCGCCTCGTCCGCGATCGCCTTGGCGGTCAGCGGGTTGTCACCCGTGATCATGACCGTCTTGATGCCCATGCGCCGCAGCTCGTCGAACCGCTCCCGCATGCCCTCCTTGACGACGTCCTTCAGGTGGATGACGCCGAGTACCCGCGCGCCCTTCTCGTCCTCCGCCGCGACGAGGAGCGGTGTGCCACCGGCCTGCGAGATCGTGTCGGTCAGGGCCTGGGCGTCCTCGGAGACGGTGCCGCCGTTCTCGGTGACCCAGGCGACGACCGAACCGGTCGCGCCCTTGCGCACCTTGCGCCCGGTGCCGTTCTGGACGAGGTCGACACCCGACATCCGCGTCTGCGCGGTGAAGGCGACCCACTCGGCGCCCTCCAACTCCCCCTGGTGGCGCTCGCGGAGCCCGTACTTCTCCTTCGCCAGTACGACGATGGAGCGGCCCTCGGGCGTCTCGTCGGCCAGCGAAGAGAGTTGGGCGACGTCCGCGAGCTCGGCCTCGGTCGTCCCGCGCACCGGCACGAACTCGGCGGCCTGGCGGTTGCCCAGCGTGATCGTGCCCGTCTTGTCGAGCAGCAGCGTCGAGACGTCGCCCGCGGCTTCGACTGCCCGCCCGGACATGGCCAGTACGTTGCGCTGGACGAGGCGGTCCATGCCCGCGATGCCGATCGCGGAGAGCAGCGCGCCGATGGTCGTCGGGATCAGGCAGACCAGGAGCGCGGCGAGCACGATCATGGACTGCTCGGCACCGGCGTACACGGCGAACGGCTGGAGCGTGACGACGGCGAGCAGGAAGACGATGGTGAGGGACGCGAGGAGGATGTTGAGCGCGATCTCGTTGGGCGTCTTCTGCCGGGCCGCGCCCTCGACCAGGTTGATCATGCGGTCGATGAACGTCTCGCCGGGCTTCGTCGTGATCTTGATGACGATGCGGTCGGAGAGGACCTTCGTGCCGCCGGTGACGGCTGAACGGTCACCGCCCGACTCCCGGATGACCGGGGCCGATTCACCGGTGATCGCCGACTCGTCGACGCTCGCGACACCGTCCACGACGTCGCCGTCGCCGGGGATCACGTCGCCCGCCTCACAGACGACCAGGTCGCCGATGCGCAGCTCGGTGCCGGGCACCTGCTCCTCGATCGTGCCGTTGAGGCGGCGGGCGACCGTGTCGGTCTTGGCCTTGCGCAGGGTGTCCGCCTGGGCCTTGCCGCGGCCCTCCGCCACCGCCTCCGCCAGGTTGGCGAAGATCGTGGTCAGCCAGAGCCAGACCGCGATCGCCCAGCCGAACCAGTCCCCCGGGTCCTTGACCGCGAGGACCGTGGTGACCACCGAGCCGACGAGCACCACGAACATGACGGGAGACTTGACCATCACCCGCGGGTCGAGCTTCTTCACCGCGTCCGGGAAGGACTTGAGAAGCTGCTTGGGGTCGAACAGACCCCCGCCGACACGGCCGCTGTCCTTGTGCCCGCCGGGCAGGTCCTGGTGCGGCGCACGGGTGGGAGTGGCGGTGGACATGGAGCCGGGCTCCTCTGGCTTCTTGATGTCGGTGGTCATGACGCCAGCCCCTCGGCGAGCGGCCCGAGGGCCAGCGCGGGGAAGTAGGTCAGACCGGTGATGATCATGATGGTGCCGACCAACAGCCCCGTGAAGAGCGGCTTCTCGGTACGCAGCGTGCCCGCGGTCGCCGGGATCGGCTTCTGCTCGGCCAGCGAACCCGCGAGGGCCAGGACGAACACCATCGGCAGGAACCGGCCGAGCAGCATCGCGAGCCCGATCGTGGTGTTGAACCAGTTCGTGTCCGCGCTCAGGCCGGCGAAGGCCGAACCGTTGTTGTTGGCGCCCGACGTGAAGGCGTAGAGGATCTCGGAGAAGCCGTGCGCCCCGGAGTTGAGCATTGAGTCCTTGGGCGTGGGCAGCGCCATCGACACCGCCGTGAAGCCGAGCACCAGGGCCGGGGTGACCAGGATGTAGCAGGCCGCCAGCTTGATCTCGCGGGTGCCGATCTTCTTGCCCAGGTACTCCGGCGTACGGCCCACCATCAGGCCGGCGATGAACACCGCGATGATGGCCATGATCAACATGCCGTACAGACCCGACCCGGTACCACCCGGCGCGATCTCGCCCAGTTGCATGCCCAGCATCGTGATTCCGCCACCGAACCCGGTGTACGAGGAGTGGAAGGAGTTGACCGCACCGGTCGAGGTAAGGGTGGTGGCCACCGCGAAGATCGACGAACCGGCGATCCCGAACCGCGTCTCCTTGCCCTCCATCGCGCCGCCCGCGGCGTCGAACGCCGGACCGCCGTGGTGGAACTCGGTCCACATCATCAGGGCGGTGAACCCGACCCAGATCGTCACCATCGTGGCGAGGATCGCGTATCCCTGCCGCACGCTGCCGACCATGCGGCCGAAGGTGCGGGTCAGGGCGAACGGAATCACCAGGATCAGGAAGATCTCGAACAGGTTGGACAGGCCGTTGGGGTTCTCGAAGGGGTGGGCGGCGTTGGCGTTGAAGTAGCCGCCTCCGTTGGTGCCCAGCTCCTTGATGACCTCCTGGGAGGCCACCGCCCCGCCGTTCCACTGCTGGCTGCCGCCCAGGAACTGGCCGACCCCGTGGATCCCGGAGAAGTTCTGGATCGCGCCACAGGCCACGAGGACGAGCGCGCCGATCACCGAGATCGGGATCAGGATGCGTACGACACCACGCACCAGGTCGGACCAGAAGTTCCCCAACTCCCCCGTGCGGATGGGGGTCCCCCCGCTCGAGCGAAGCCGAGAGTGGGGGAGGGCGAAGCCCCGCACCAGGGCCACCGCGACGGCGATGCCCACGGCCGCGGAGACGAAGTTCTGCACCGCAAGGCCGCCGGTCTGCACGACGTGGCCCATGGCCTGCTCGCCGTAGTACGACTGCCAGTTGGTGTTCGCCGCGAAGGACGCGGCGGTGTTGAACGCCTGGTCCGGATCGATCGACTTGAAGCCGAGCGACCCGGGCAGCGAGCCCTGGAGCCGCTGCAGCAGGTACAGGAACAGCACGCTCATGGCGGAGAAGGCGAGCACCCCGCGCAGATAGGCGGGCCAGCGCATCTCGGCGTTCGGATTGGCGCCTATGCCCTTGTAGATCCACTTCTCCACGCGCAGATGCTTCTCGGAGGAGTAGACCTTGGCCATGTAGTCGCCCAGCGGACGGTATGCCAGGGCCAGCGCGACGATCAGCGCCAGGAACTGGAGCACACCAGCAAGAACAGGACTCATGTCGTACTCAGAACCTCTCCGGGAACACGAGAGCGAGGACGAGATAGCCCAGCAGGGCGACGGCCACGACGAGACCGACGATGTTCTCGGCAGTCACAGCTTCGCCACCCCCTTGGCGATGAACGCCACCAGCGCGAATACCGCGATCGTGGTGACGACGAAGGCCACGTCGGCCATCGTGTGCTCCTAGATGAGATGCGATTGATCTGACGTCTTGAGCAAACCCCCTCCGTGGCTGGATTCGACCGCCGTTGACGGCTCCCTTACGTCCGTCGGCACTCCATTGACGGCTCTCTTACGGCTGCTTGCGCTTTCCCGCCCTCACCTGCAAAAACGCCGGTGGGCCGCACTCCCGTCGGGGAGTACGGCCCACCGGCCTCTACTTCGTGATCAGGGCGCCCGGAGGCGCCTCAGCACGTCGGGGCGCGTGCCTAACGCACCTCGGTGATCTCGGGGCCCCGCTGGAGCTGGCCCATGCCGCCGGAGAAGCGCGAGCCCTCCTGCTGCTCCTGCTGGACAGCGCCCTCGGCGACCATCTGCGCGTCGTCCGGCAGCTTCAGGACGATCGGGTCGCGGGGCGCCATCGGGCCGTCGCCGCGCACGATGACGGTGTCCCGGAAGATCTGCTCGAGCAGCCCCGCGGCCTGCGGCTGCACCGCGCCCTGGCCGGAGATGACCCCGCGCAGGAACCACCGCGGACCGTCGACACCGATGAAGCGCACGACTTGCACCCCGCCCGTGCCGTCCGGCAACTGCACCGGCACCTGCGCGCGCAGCTCCCAGCCGAGGGGGCCCTCGACCTCGTCGATGACACCGCCCTGCTGCGTGATGCCGGAGGCGATCTCCTCGCGGACCTCGCCCCAGATGCCCTGCTTCTTGGGGGCGGCGAAGCCCTGGAGCTGGATGGCGCTGTCCTGGAGGACGACCGTCGCCGCGACGATCGCGTCACCCGCGACCTCCACCCGCAGCTCCATGCCCTCGACACCCGGTACGAAGAGGCCGCCCAGGTCCACCCGGCCCTCGCCGGGCTCCCGGACCTCGGAGACATCCCAGGGGCCGTCGGGGCGGGGCTCGGGCTCGAGCCTCACGCGCGACTGCGCCGCGGCCGTGTCGTCGCTGTCGGCGGCGTCACGGTCCTCGACGACCTGCTCGGCCTCGCCCGCCGCGTCCTCGGCGGCACTGTCCTTCTTGCGACGTCCGAACACGTCACTGTCCTTCCCGGTCAGATACGACCGATGCGTATCGATTCCCACCCGTTTGTTCACCCGAGCCGACGCCCACAGCGGCATGGCCGCCGGTGGACCCGAAGCCCCCCTCGGCCCGCGCCGAGTCGGGAAGCTCCGCCACCTCGCGGAAGCGCACCTTCTCGACCTGCTGGACGACCAGTTGGGCAATCCGGTCGAAGCGCTCGAACCGCACGCGTTCGCGCGGGTCGAGATTCACCACGATCACCTTGATCTCTCCACGGTACCCGGCATCCACCGTCCCTGGGGCATTCACCAGAGCGACACCGCAGCGGGCGGCGAGACCGGATCGCGGGTGCACGAAGGCCGCGTACCCCTCAGGCAGCGCGATAGACACCCCGGTGGGCAGCACCGCCCGCTCACCCGGGGCCAGTTCGCGCGCTTCGGTGGTCCGCAGATCCGCTCCGGCGTCACCGGGCTGCGCGTACGACGGCAGCGGTACCTCGGAGTCGACGCGACGGATCAGGACGTCGAGCTCCGGACGGGATGCGGGGGTCACGGGTTCACCTCGAAAGCGCGGGCACGGCGGAGCTGGTCCGGGTCGTCCATGGCGGCCCGGATCTCCTCCGGGCGGCCGTTCTCGACGAAGTGGTCGACCTTGACCTCGATGAAGAGGGCCTTGGCACGGACGGCGACGGGCCCGTCGGGGCCGCCGATCCGCCCGGTGGCCCGGGAGTAGATCTTCCGCCCCGCCACGGCGGTCACCTCGGCCTCGAGGAAGAGCACGGTGCCCAGCGGCACGGGCAGCGCGAAGTCGGTCTCGAGCCGCCCGGTCACGGCGATCACCCGCAGCAGCCAGTTCAGCGAGCCGAGCGTCTCGTCGAGCGCCGTGGCGAGCACTCCGCCGTGGGCGAGACCCGGCGCGCCCTGGTGGGCCTCCCGGACGGTGAACTCGGCGGTGACGCCCACGCCTTCACCGGCGTACGCCGCGAGGTGCAGCCCATGGGCCTGTCCTCCGCCGCAGCCGAAACAGTGCTCGTAATGGGCTCCGATGAGCTCGCCGGGGGCGGGCGCGTCGGGGTGGCGGACGGGCGCTATTGCGTCGGCCGGGGGCGTCAGAGCTGCTGAAGTACCACTCACAGCCGCAGACCTTACCCGCCCACCCGTCTCCCACCGCCGCCCTGCCTGACAGCGCTGCGCGCTGACTGCCCCCAGCCCCAGCGACTCAGCTCATCGTGCCAAGCTTGCTTACATGCAGCCTTACGAAGAACGCCTGACGGCGCCCCGTTCCTGGTGGCTTGTCTCGGTCCTGGTCGGCGTCGCGATGGCGCTGATCATGCTCCCCTTCGGCACCCTGCCGCTGCTCGGCGGCCTGGTCGCGGGGACGGCGGTCGCCGCGGTCGTCACCAGTGCGTACGGCTCCCCGCGGATCCGCGTGGTGGCCGACTCGTTCGTCGTGGGCGACGCGAAGATCCCGGTCTCCGCCCTGGGCGAGCCGGTGGTCCTGGACGCGGAAGGGGCGCGCGCCTGGCGCGGCCCGAAGGCCGACCCGCGCGCCTTCATGCTGCTGCGCGCCTACATCCCCACGGCACTGCGCGTGGAGATCACGGACCCGCAGGACCCGACCCCGTACGTGTACGTGTCGACGCGGGACCCCGAGGCGCTCGCGGCGGCGCTGACCGCGGTACGGGCTTCTTAGGGACTGCTGCTCGCTTCTTGGGGACTGCTGCTCGGGGACGTGCGGCGAGCCTGCCGCGTCAGTGCCCCAGCTCCTTCGGCGGCGTGCCGCGGCGCAGCGGGTCGAGGGGCTTCACGGGCTGCTCAAGGGGCGGCAGCTCTGGCAGGGCGTCCCAGGGCACCTGCGACCTCCGCAGGTCCGCACGGACCCGCTCAGCGAGCTTCTTGGTGTCCCGGCGGTTCATGACGGCCCCGACCGCCGCGCCCACCATGAAGGGCATCAGGTTCGGGAGGTTCCGCACCATGCGCTTCATGATCTGCTGGCGCAGCTCGCGCTTCATCTGGCCGCCGAGCGCGGCGTTGATCGACGCGGGCTTCACGACGTCGATGCCGCGCTCCTCGGTCCACGCGGTGAGGTAGGCGGAGCTGCGCTCCTTGAGGTTGCCCGGCGGACGCCGGCCGTAGACCTCGTGGAGTTCGGCGATCAGCTTCAGCTCAATGGCCGCGACGCCGGTGATCTCGGCGGCCATCTCCGCGGGCATCGCGGGCGGCACGGGCATCATCGCGGCGGCGCCGACTCCGGCACCGACGGTCGATGTCGCGTTGGCCGCGCCGGAGATGAGTTTGTCCGCGAGCCGCTCGGGGTCCAGGCCCGGGAACTGCTTGCGGAGGGTGGCCAGGTCGCGGATCGGGACGCGCGGGGCGTTCTCGATGATCCGGTCGGCGAGGTAGCCGATCCCGGCCTTGGCGCTGCGTCCGCTCATGCGTACGCCCGCCCTGACTCCGTCCGTGACGGCGGCAACGCGGCCCTTGGACCCGCTGGTCCCAGGCGCTGTGCCGGCCGCCGTCTCGTCGTGCGCCACCTCCAGGGCGTTCGCTGGTCCGAGCGAGGCTGTTCCTGTGGGGGAAGAGCCCCGCTCGTCGTCACGCACGCCGTCGGGGGCGACGCTTCCTTGGTCCGCTCCGCGCTTGCGGAAGCGGCGCTTCCTCGGCGGGGTCGAGCCTGTCACGGCCGACCCTGCCCTAGTCGCAGTCGCGGCAGATCGGCTGGCCGTTCTTCTCCCTGGCCAGCTGGCTGCGGTGGTGCACCAGGAAGCAGCTCATGCAGGTGAACTCGTCCTGCTGCTTCGGGAGCACCCGAACGGCGAGCTCCTCGTTCGAAAGGTCCGCGCCGGGCAGCTCAAGGCCCTCTGCGGCCTCGAACTCGTCGACGTCTACGGCCGAGGTCGACTTGTCGTTCCGCCGCGCCTTGAGTTCCTCGATGCTGTCCTCGTTGACGTCATCGTCGGTCTTGCGTGGGGTGTCGTAGTCCGTTGCCATGTCGCTCTCCCCCTCTGGGTGTCTGCGGTGTCTCAGCGCACGTAACGCGTGAGAGGCCGGACTTGTGCCCGACCTGAGGCGGAGATTTTGCCTCACATCAAGGTCTGTTACTCAATCGACACCCAACCGCACCCCTGAAGAGGTGATCGGTTTGGATGGCGATCGGGACCGTACACGGTCCGAATGTCGCACTTCACAGGTGCCACCCCGTGTACTTCCCGTGATCAAGACCCCTGAAAACCCGGATTTTCCCGGCTTTCCGACGACTTTCACGATCACGGAGAGTAGATGGCCGAAAATTCGCCCCTGTGATCGATCGCACACGGAATCTCCAGGAACAGGTCCAGAAAATTCCGCGCAAAGCGAACACGTCGGCGCGTCCGCGGCAGCATCTCAGAGAGGAAGGGTGACTCGCATCACGAGCCCTCCCCCCTCGCGCGGCTCCGCGATGATACGGCCCCCGTGGGCCCGCGCCACCGACCGGGCGATCGACAGGCCGAGTCCCACGCCCTTGTCGCTGCCCGTGCGCTCGGTCCGCAGCCGCCGGAACGGCTCGAAGAGGTTGTCGATCTCGTACGCGGGCACCACGGGGCCCGTGTTCGACACCACGAGGACCGCCTGGCCGTGCTGGGCCTCCGTGGTGACCTCGACCCAGCCCTCGTCCGGGACGTTGTACCTCACGGCGTTCTGGACGAGGTTCAGGGCGATGCGCTCCAGGAGGACGCCGTTGCCCTGGACGACCGCCGGGCCACGCTCCCCTCGGATCTCCACGCCCTTCGCGTCGGCCTCGGACCGCACCTGGTCGACGGCGCGGTCGGCGACCTCGGCGAGGTCGACCGGCTTGCGCTCCACGATCTGGTTGTCGCTGCGGGCGAGCAGCAGCAGGCCCTCCACGAGCTGCTCACTGCGTTCGTTCGTGGCGAGCAGCGTCTTGCCGAGTTGCTGGAGCTCGGGGGGCGCCGCCGGGTCGGAGAGCTGCACCTCGAGCAGCGTGCGGTTGATCGCGAGCGGTGTGCGCAGTTCGTGCGAGGCGTTCCCGACGAACCGCTGCTGGGCGGTGAAGGCCCGCTCCAGGCGGTCGAGCATCTCGTCGAAGGTGTCGGAGAGCTCCTTCAACTCGTCGTCCGGACCGTCCAGTTCGATGCGCCGGGACAGGTCCGTGCCGGCCACCCTGCGCGCGGTGCGTGTGATGCGGCCGAGCGGCGACAGGACGCGGCCCGCCATCGCGTAGCCGAAGGCGAAGGCGATCACCGCGAGCCCGAGGAGGGCGAGCAGTGAGCGGCTCAGGAGGTTGTCCAGAGCGTTCTGGCGCATCTTGTTGACGCACTCGTTCAGTGCGGAGTTGAGCTGATCCGCGGGGATCTGGGTCCCGGTCGGCAGGTTGTGGCAGGTCTTGCTGCTCACCGTGGACCCGCCCTCGATGGCGAACGGCAGGTCGGTCCCCACGTTCAGGGCCTGCGCGGCGAGCAGATAGATGATCGAGAGCAGCAAGATGCCCGCGATCAGGAACATCCCGCCGTAGAGCAGAGTGAGCCGTATGCGGATCGTGGGGCGCAGCCACGGGAAGGGCACTTCGGCCTTCCGGGGGTCCCAGGTGGGTTTCGGAGGCGCTGCTGGTGGCGCCGGGGTCGCGGCCACCGGGGATCAGATCCGGTAACCGGAGCCGGGCACCGTCACGATGACGGCGGGCTCGCCGAGCTTCCGCCGCAGGGTCATGACGGTCACCCGGACCACGTTCGTGAACGGGTCGGTGTTCTCGTCCCAGGCCTTCTCCAGGAGCTGCTCGGCGGAGACGACGGCGCCCTCGCTGCGCAGCAGCACTTCGAGGACGGCGAACTCCTTGGGGGCGAGCTGGATCTCCTTGCCGTCCCGGAAGATCTCCCGGCGGTTCGGGTCGAGCTTGATCCCAGCGCGCTCCAGGACGGGCGGAAGCGGCACGCTCGTACGCCGGCCCAGGGCACGCACGCGTGCCGTGAGCTCGCTGAACGCGAAGGGCTTGGGCAGATAGTCGTCGGCGCCGATCTCCAGGCCCTCGACGCGGTCGCTGACGTCGCCCGACGCGGTGAGCATCAGGACGCGGGTCGGCATGCCGAGCTCGACGATCTTGCGGCAGACGTCGTCGCCGTGCACGAGCGGGAGGTCCCGGTCGAGCACCACGACGTCGTAGTCGTTGACCCCGATACGTTCCAGGGCGGCCGCTCCGTCATACACGACGTCGACGGCCATGGCCTCCCGGCGTAGTCCGGTGGCCACCGCATCGGCGAGCAGTTGCTCGTCCTCGACGACGAGTACGCGCACGGCGCTGTCCTTCCTCTGTGCCCCTGCGGGCAGGTCTGTTCGTGGGGTGTGGCCTCCATCCTGCCCCTTTCGGCCATAAACCGGCTGTAAGGCGGGGGGTCCCGGCCGTCGCAAGGCGGTGCCCCGGACGGGAATGCGGGATTTTCTCCGACGGTTGAGGTTTCCGTGGAAGGGAGCCCGGGGAGGACGACCTCACACCCGCGATCACGCTTTGTATGTGGCGCGCCACAACCCGCTTCTCCAGGGCGGGCGGCTTGAGACGTGATCGCCCCTTCCTTGAGGGCACACCCCCGTGCCATCGACCCACGACCCAGCCGAGGGGGCGCAACCATGGACGCTTTTACCGCAGGACTGCTGCAGCGCATAAAGGCCACGGAGTCCGACCTCACGAAGGCCCGTGAGACGGGCGACGACTTCCTTGCCGAGGTCGAGCAGGCGGAGCTGGAAGATCTCCACCGGCTGGCCGCCGAGCACGGGGTGGAGGTCGGCGCGCTGCACGCCTGATCCATCTCGCCGGCAGAACCGGCGGAAGGGCCCCGGCATCCGTGGACGAGATGCCGGGGCCCTTCTGTGTGCGCATGCGTGCGTGTGGTCCGTGCGGGACCGCACGGTTGATCAGTCGTGCCAGGCGCCGAGCGTCTCCAGGCGGCCCTGCAGGTCCTCGAAGAGGCCGGGCGGGGCCGCGACGGTCAACTCGCCCGTGGGGGCATCGCCGGGACGTCCGCCGGTCAGCGCGCCCGCCTCACGGGCGACGAGGTCACCGGCCGCGAAGTCCCACGGGTTGAGGCCGCGCTCGTAGTACGCGTCCAGGCGGCCGAGCGCGACATCGCACAGGTCGATCGCCGCCGAGCCGCCGCGGCGGATGTCCCTGACCAGCGGGATCAGCTGCCGGACCACCTCGGCCTGCTGGGCGCGGCGCTGGGCCACGTACCCGAATCCGGTGCCGACGAGGGCCTGTTCGAACGGGGGCGCGGGTCGGGTGTGCGCGGGCTTGTCGTTGACGAAGGCGCCCTCTCCGAGGACCGCGCGGTAGGTCTCGCGGCGCATGGGGGCGTGCACCACGCCGACGAGCGTCTCGCCGTCCTTGCGGGCGGCGATGGACACGGACCAATCGGGGCGTCCGTAGAGGTAGTTGACGGTGCCGTCGATGGGGTCGATCACCCACTGGACGCCGCTGCTGCCCTCGGAGCTCGCGCCCTCCTCGCCGAGCACGCCGTCCTGTGGCCTGCGCTCGGCGAGGAAGTCGGTGATCAGCTTCTCGGAGGCGATGTCCATCTCGGTGACGACGTCGACCGCGCTGGTCTTCGTGGCGGCCACGCCCAGGTCGTCCGGGCGTCCGTCGCGCAGGAAGGCTCCGGCGCGGTGCGCGGCCTCCAGGGCGACGCCGAGGAGTTCGGCCTTGAGCTGCTGGTCTGCGGGGTCGGTCACGGTGCTCCTGGTGCCTTCGTGAGTTACGCGTACGGGCTGTCGACGCCCGCGGCCGCGGGCTTCGGTGCTCGCGAGGGGCAGCAGCCCACCGGGCAGAGGTCGTGGCTCGCGCCGAGCGCGCCCAGGGCGCAGGGCGCGACCTCGCGCCCGCTCTCGGCGTCGGCCCGCTCCAGGACCATCTCCCTGATCCCGGCGGCGAACCGCGGGTCGGCGCCGACCGTGGCCGAGCGGCGGACCGGCAGGCCCAGCTCCGCGGCCTTGGCGTCGGCCTCGGTGTCGAGGTCGTACAGCACTTCCATGTGGTCCGAGACGAAGCCGATCGGGACCATCACCACGGCGGGTGCGCCCGCGGCGTGCCGCTCCTCCAGGTGGTCACAGATGTCCGGCTCCAGCCACGGGATGTGCGGGGCCCCGCTGCGCGACTGGTAGACGAGCTGCCAGGGGTGCTCGACGCCGGTCTCCTCGCGCACCGCGTCGACGATGAGCCGGGCCACGTCCAGGTGCTCCGCGACGTACGCGCCGCCGTCCCCGTGGTCCTCGACGGGCCCCGAGGTGTCGGCCGCCGCGGTCGGGATGGAGTGCGTCGTGAAGGCGAGGTGCGCCCCTTCGCGTACGGCGTCGGGGAGCTCGGCCAGGGACTTCAGGACCCCGTCGATCATGGGGCGGACGAAGCCGGGGTGGTTGAAGTAGTGCCGCAGCTTGTCGACGCGCGGCACCTCCAGGCCCTCGGAGGCGAGCACGGCGAGGGAGTCCGCCAGGTTCTCCCTGTACTGGCGGCAGCCCGAGTACGAGGCGTACGCACTGGTCGCGAGGACGAGCACGCGGCGGTGGCCGTCCCGGACGAGCTCGCGCAGGGTGTCGGTCAGATAGGGCGCCCAGTTGCGGTTGCCCCAGTAGACCGGCAGGTCCAGGCCGTGCTCTGCGAAGTCCTTGCGCAGGGCGTCCAGCAGGGCGCGGTTCTGGTCGTTGATCGGGCTGACCCCGCCGAACAGGAAGTAGTGCTGCCCCACCTCCTTGAGCCGCTCCTTGGGGATGCCACGGCCCCGCGTCACGTTCTCCAGGAACGGGACGACGTCGTCGGGGCCTTCGGGGCCGCCGAACGAGAGCAGCAGCAGGGCGTCATAGGGAGAGGCATCGAGCGCATCGGACATGTCTCCGATCCTGCCACCCGCCACTGACAGCCGGAAAATCACGGTGCGTTCGGCCCCGCCGGGCCCGTAAGCTGTATTGGCCATCTTTACGCCTTACCGGGGGCCCCTACGCGGAGCCGTCCGGCGCCTCAGCGGAGTCCCACGTGCCAAGCCCCTACCGCGCCATCTTCGCCGCCCCCGGCACCAAGGGGTTCTCGACGGCGGGCTTCCTCGGACGGATGCCGCTGTCGATGATGGGCATCGGCGTCGTGACCATGGTGTCCCAGCTCACGGGGCGGTACGGACTGGCGGGCGCGCTCTCCGCGACCGTCGCCCTCTCCGGCGCCGTGATCGGCCCGCAGATCTCGCGTCTTGTCGACCGGCACGGCCAGCGCCAGGTGCTGCGGCCCGCGACGCTGGTCTCCCTGGCCGCGGTCGCCGGGCTCCTGCTCTGCGCGAAGTACGAACTGCCGGACTGGACGCTCTTCGCCTTCGCCGCCCTCGTCGGCTGCGTGCCGAGCGTGGGCTCGATGATCAGGGCGCGCTGGGCGGTGCTCTACCGGGACACTCCGCAGCTGCACACCGCGTACTCCTTCGAGTCCGTGGTGGACGAGATCTGCTTCATCTTCGGGCCGATCATCTCGATCGGTCTCTCCACGGTGTGGTTCCCCGAGGCCGGACCGCTGGTGGCCGGGGCCTTCCTCGCCGTGGGCGTCTTCTGGCTGACGTCCCAGCGGGCCACCGAGCCCGTGCCGCACGGCCGTGAACACCACACCAAGGGCTCGGCATTGCGCTCCGGAGGGCTCCAGGTCCTGGTCGCGACCTTTGCCGCGACGGGTGCGATCTTCGGGTCCATCGACGTGGTGACCGTGGCGTACGCCGAGGACCAGGGCCACAAGGCGGCGGCGAGCCTGGTGCTCGCTGTGTACGCGCTCGGCTCCTGTGTGGCCGGTGCCGCCTTCGGGCTCCTGCACTTCAAGGGTGCTCCCGCACCGAGGTGGCTGCTGGGTGTCTGTGCGATGGCCGTGAGTATGATCCCGCTTCAGTTGGTCGGGAACCTTCCGTTTCTGGCCGTGGCGCTGTTCATCGCGGGCCTCTCCATCGCACCGACCATGATCACGACGATGGCCCTCGTCGAACAGCACGTACCACGCGCGAAGCTGACCGAGGGCATGACCTGGGTGAGCACCGGACTCATGGTCGGCGTCGCGCTCGGCTCCTCCGCGGCCGGCTGGGTCATCGACGCGGCCGGATCGGACGCCGGGTACGCGGTCCCCGGACTGTCCGGGACCGTCGCGGTGGCGGTCGGGGTCCTGGGGTATCGCCGGCTGAAGAAGCCGGTTCCGCGACGGGGAGGCACCCATGAGCACGGCATCGGGCACGGGCAGCGCGAAGAGCACAGCAGCGTGGCGTAACTGGGCGGGCAACGTCACGGCACGCCCGGCCAGGGAGGTCACCCCCGCGTCGGTGGACGAGCTCCGTGCCGCGGTGCGTCAGGCCAAGGAAGACGGCCTCAAGGTGAAGCCGGTCGGCACCGGCCACTCCTTCACACCGGCCGCGGCGACCGACGGCCTCCTGATACGCCCCGAACTCCTCACCGGCATCCGCAGGATCGACCGCGAGGCCGGCACCGTCACCGTGGAAGCGGGCACTCCGCTGAAGCGCCTGAACGCGGCGCTCGCCCGCGAAGGCCTGTCGCTCACGAACATGGGCGACATCATGGAGCAGACGGTCTCCGGTGCGACCAGCACGGGGACGCACGGCACGGGCCGCGACTCGGCGTCGATCTCGGCGCAGATCACGGCACTTGAGCTGGTCACCGCGGACGGCTCGGTCCTGACCTGCTCCGAGAAGGAGAACCCCGAGGTCTTCGCGGCGGCCCGGATCGGACTCGGCGCCCTCGGCGTGATCAGCGCGATCACCTTCGCCGTGGAGCCCGTCTTCTTCCTCACCGCGCGTGAGGAGCCGATGACCTTCGACAAGGTCACCAGCGAGTTCGACGCGCTCTACGCCGAGAACGAGCACTTCGAGTTCTACTGGTTCCCGCACACCGGCAACTGCACCACCAAGCGCAACAACCGCAGCGCGGGCCCCGAGGACCCGCCGGGCAGGATCAGCGCCTTCGTAGAGGACGAAATTCTCTCCAACGGCCTCTTCCAGGTGGTCAACACGGTCGGCAGGGCAGTCCCCGCGACCATCCCGGGCATCGCCAAGATCTCCAGCAAGGCGCTCTCCGCCCGCACCTACACGGACATTCCCTACAAGGTCTTCACAAGCCCGCGCCGCGTGCGCTTCATGGAGATGGAGTACGCCGTCCCGCGGGCAGCCCTCGTCGAGACGCTGCGCGAGCTGAAGACGATGGTGGAGCGCTCGAATCTGCGGATCAGCTTCCCCGTAGAGGTCCGTACCGCCCCCGCGGACGACATCACGCTCTCCACGGCCTCGGGCCGGGAGAGCGCGTACATCGCCGTCCACATGTACCGGGGCACGCCCTATCAGACGTACTTCACCGCCGCGGAGCGGATCTTCACCGCCCACGAGGGCCGGCCCCACTGGGGCAAGATCCACACCCGGGGCGCCGACTACTTCGCGCAGGCCTATCCGCGCTTCGCCGAGTTCACGGCCCTGCGCGACCGCCTGGACCCGGACCGCCTCTTCGGCAACGCCTACTTGCGCCGCGTTCTGGGCGACTGAGGCGACTTGGGCCGCCGGGACCGCCGGGGCCGCCCCCTACGGGGTGGCGGTCTCTCGCTGCGTGTCGCTTCCGTCGCCGGTGTCGCCGCTCGACGGGGTCGGCGTCGGAGTGGGGGTGGGGGTCGGCGTGGGGGTGGGCGTCGGGTCCGTCTTGGAGCCGTCGCCGGAGTCGGAACCCTTGTCGGGGTCATCCTTCGAACCGGAGTCGGAGTCGGAGTCGCTTCCGGTGTCCGGGGACTGCGAGTTCGCCCCGCTCGGGTCCTGCGAGGCACCGTCGCCCTGTTGGGATCCGTCGCCCGTACCCGTGGAGGGCCCGTCGGACGGCTGCTCGGAGGGTTCGGTCGAGGGCGTGGGCTGGTCATCGCGCGAGCTGTGCCCGCCGCCCGTGAAGCCGTTGCTGATCGTGGTGCCGTGGCCTCCGCTGAAGTCCTCGCCGGAGACGATCTCGTACGTCGTGATCCCGGCCATGGCCACACCGAAGACGACCGCGGCCGCGATCAGCGGCCGCTTCCAGCCTCGGACCTGCGTGCGATGCGTGGTCCCGTCGGTGAACTCGTCCGAGGGAAGCGGCGACTCGACCGGCGCTGCGGGAGACGTCGGCCGCAGGACGCGCGTCGCGTCGTCCCTGGGCACCAGTTGCGTGGCGTCGACCGACCCGAGCATCTGCGTCTTCTCGGCGGCGGCGTCCGCCACGGGCAGCATGGTCGTGCGATCGGCGTCGACATCGGCGACCCGCAACACGGTCGTGCGATCCGCCTCGGCGCCCGCCACGCGCAACACGGTCGTACGGTCCGCGGCAGCCTCCGCCACCGGCAACACGGTCGTGCGGTCCGCCTCACCGCCCGCGAGCGGCACCGCGGTGGCGTCCGGGTCGGCCGCCCTCCCCCATGTCGTCGTCACGGGCCCCGTCCCGGCATGTGCCGCCGCTCCCGTGTACGCCGCCGCTCTGAACGTCTCCGCCACCGGCGCACCCGAATCGGTCAGCGGCACCTGATGTGCCCGCGGCTTCGCCTGCACCGCGACGTCACGTATCTGCTCGCCCGTGCGCCGGAAGAAGTGCTGGAAGAGCGTGCCGCCACAGGTCGCGACAGCGCTCACCACACCGGCGCCCAGGATCGTGCCGTAGACGCCGAAGCTCGACGCGAGCTTCGCCGCCACGACCGCGGCCACGGCGCTTCCCGCCACCTGCGGCACACTCAGGTCGAGGCGCCGCCTCTCGGTCGGCTCCCCCTGGCCCGTCGACGGGCCGCTCGACTGGTCCTTCGGCTGGTCCTTCGACTCCGCGCCGGAACCCGGCTTTTCACGCATCTCCGACCCTTGCCTGCCTTTCTCGACTGACTGCACGAGAAAGGGACGTATGGGTGTAGTGGATAGTTCCGTTTCTGGAGATTCCGTGAAGTGTGCCACTCGTACACCACCCTGCCCGGGTATCCCCGGGCGCCAACTCCCGTCCCCTGCGAGAAGTTCGGCGGCGCGGCGGACCACCCGCGTGGCCCGAATGGAGTACTGTTGCGAGCCCTGGGTCCGGTCTCCCACCTGGGTGCCCGGGGCCTTCCAGGACCGCCGGGAGGGGGCTCGCTGCGCAGGGTGACCAAAGTGGTCACTGAGAGTTGCGAAGAGGTAACCGTGCCATAACGGCGGCCTTGGGCCCATGCCCGACACGCCGGGCAACTCGGCAAGGTTGTGGCAGGCTGCACCCGGGCAGGCCACACTCGACTAGCGGAAGCAGCGACGCACGTGACGTCGGCAGGCACCACCCGGGAGGTCCCCATGCCCGAACTGCGTGTCGTGGCCGTCAGCAACGACGGCACACGGCTGGTGCTGAAGGCTGCGGACAGCACTGAGTACACGCTTCCGATCGACGAGCGGCTGCGCGCCGCGGTGCGCGGTGACCGTCCGCGCCTCGGCCAGATCGAGATCGAGGTGGAGAGCCACCTCCGCCCCCGCGACATCCAGGCACGGATACGTGCCGGAGCCAGCGCGGAGGAAGTCGCCTCGCTCGCCGGAATCCCCGTCGATCGCGTCCGCCGCTTCGAAGGACCCGTGCTCGCCGAGCGCGCCTTTATGGCGGAGCGGGCCCGGAAGACCCCCGTGCGCCGTCCCGGCGAGAACACCGGACCCCAGCTCGGCGAGGCCGTATCGGAGCGACTGCTCCTGCGCGGCGCCGACAAGGAGACCGTCCAGTGGGACTCCTGGCGCCGTGACGACGGCACCTGGGAGGTCCTGCTCGTCTACCGCGTCGCGACCGAGCCGCACTCCGCGAGCTGGACGTACGACCCGCCGCGGCGGCTCGTCCAGGCCGTGGACGACGAGGCGCGCTCGCTGATCGGCGAGACGGACGACATCGCCGCGCCCGAGCCCAGCTTCCCGTTCGTGCCGCGCATCGCCCGGCTGCCCCGGGACAGGCCTTCGCTCGACCGGCCGCTCGACCGCGCCCTGGACCGGCAGTTGGAGCGTCCGAGCCCGCCGCCTCCGCCCCCGGAGGTGGCCGAGGAGAACACGGCGACCGCCGCGACCGCGTCCGTGTCCGAGTCTGAGCGGGACTCGCTCACCAGCCTCCTGGAGGCGGTGCCGAGCTTCCGCGGCGACATGATCGTGCCGGAGCGCCCCGCGCTGCCTGCCACGGATCTCCCGCCCGCCGAGGAGCCCGAGCAGGACCCGGAGGCCGAAGAGCCCCCCGCGGCGTCGGCCGGGGCGGGTGCCGCGTACGCGGACGTCCTGATGCCGCGCTCGGTGGCCAGCCACCGCGACCGCCTCGTCGGCACGACCGACCGCCAGGCGGAGGCCGACGGCGTCCGCCCCGGACGGCGCGCGGCGGTACCGAGCTGGGACGAGATCGTCTTCGGCACGCGCCGCAAAAAGCAGGAGTAGCAGCTCGTCGTACGCGGTCGGGGCCCCGCACCGTGCAGGTGCGGGGCCCCGACCGCGTACTGCCTGCCTCCTACTGCGGATCCGGCCCCTTGGCCACCGGACGGGACTCGTCCGACGACCACTCCGACCACGAGCCGACGTACAGCGACGCCGGGATCCCCGCCACCGCGAGGGCGAGCACCTCATGCGCGCCGGACACGCCTGAGCCGCAGTAGACGCCGACCTCGGAAGTGTCGGACGCGCCCAGGGAGTTGAACCGGGCCGCCAGCTCGGCGGCCGGCCTGAAGGTGCCGTCCGCCGTGACGTTCTCCGTGGTCGGCGCCGAGACCGCGCCCGGGATGTGGCCGCCGACGCGGTCGATCGGCTCGACGTCGCCGCGGTAGCGCTCGGCCGCGCGGGCGTCCAGGAGCAGCCCGGAGCGGGCCAGGGCCGCCGCGGCGTCGGCGTCCAGGAGGTCCGTGGTGTTCGTCTCGGGGACGAACGTGCCCTCGGCCTCCGGGCGCTCGTCCCCCGCCGTCAGCGGACCGCTCCACGCCGCGAGGCCGCCGTCGAGCACCCGCACCGAGGGATGCCCCGTCCAGCGCAACAGCCACCAGGCGCGTGCCGCGGCCCAGCCCTGCCCGCCGTCGTACACGACCACGTCCCGGTCCGGCGAGACTCCGGCGGCCCGCATCACCGCTCCGAAGCGCTCCACGTCCGGCAGCGGGTGCCGTCCGGCCGGACCCGCAGGGCCCGCCAGGTCCGCGTCCAGGTCGACGAAGACCGCCCCGGGCACATGGCCCTTCTCGTACTCGGCCCGCCCGTCGAAGGCGGGGGCGCCCGCCGCCTTGGCGGTGCTCAGCTGCCAGCGGATGTCCAGGAGCACTGGCGGGTTCTCGCCCGCCAGGTCGCTCGCGAGTTCGGATGCGGAGATGATGGCATTCATGGGCCCCATCCTTGCGTACGGGGTGGCCGCATCGTTCAGGTCCGGCTACCCTGCTCCGCCGGACCCCGCCGAACACGCGGCGTATGGATCCAGGCACGCCGTGTACTGCTGAACGACACCACTGTGCAATCGCGCGTTTACGGATGAGAGACGGCGAACCGGGCATCCTCTGGGCGAAGCCGGGGGGGCAAGCGGCGCCGCCGGGGCGCGCGGTACCGCAGGTGGTGCGAGCATCTGCACGGGCGGGCAAACGCGCGATATAGGCATGTGCGTTCGAAAGCGGAAGCCGAGCGGCCACCTGACGGGCCGAGGAGAGAGTGACGATGACGGAGGCACGGGGGTCGACGGGCGGGCGTGACGGCTCGGGGGCCGTCCGCCGCGCGCCCGGCACACCCACCTGGGTGAGCCTGATGGCGCATGGCCTGAGCGCGACCCAGGAGTTCTACGGAGCGTTGTTCGGCTGGGAGTTCCAGCCTGGCCCGGAGCAACTCGGGCCCTACGTACGGGCGCTGCTCGACGGCCACGAGGTCGCCGGGATCGGACAGCTGCCGCCCGACCACCATCTGCCGATCGCCTGGACGCCGTACTTGGCGTCGGACGACGTGGACGCGACGGCCGAGGCCGTGCGGCACTGCTGCGGCACGATCGGCGTCGGCCCGCTGGACGCGGGCCCCGCCGGGCGGATGGCCATGGCGGTGGACCCCGCGGGCGCGGTGTTCGGGATCTGGCAGGCGGCGGAGCACGTGGGCGCGGCCCTCGTCGGGGAGCCGGGGGCGCCCGCCTGGAACGAACTGGTGACCCCGGAGACTGCGGGCGTCGTCAAGTTCTACCAAGCGGTCTTCGGATACACCGAAGAGGCAGTCGTCTCGGCCGACTTCGACTACGTGACGCTCCAGGTCGAAGGACGCCCCGTGGCCTCGGTGCACGGCGTGGGCCAGAGCCTGCCGCGGGACCGGGGCGCGCACTGGATGACGTACTTCGAGGTCGCCGACGTGGACGAGTCGGTGGAGCGGGTCGTCGAACTCGGCGGGCACGTCATCAATCCCGCACGGGCGGGCAGCCACGGCCGGGTGGCCACGGTCGCCGACCCGGAGGGCGCGGTCTTCACGCTCGTACGGTCGGAGGGCTGACTCAGACGCGGGCGGCCGTGTCGGCGGTGTCGGCGCTGTCGACCGGCAGCACGTCGGGCGACAGGGCCCCCGCGTGGGCGGTCGCCGCCGTCATCCTGCGCCGGTGGTGACGGCGGCACAGCACCTCGTAACCCACCTCGTCCGCCGCGTGGTTGACGTCGCCGACGACGACCTGAGCGCCCTCGACGACCATTGCACCGCCTATGGTGCGGGCGTTGTGGGTGGCACGGGCACCGCACCAGCACAGGGCCTCGACCTGCAACACCTCGACGCGGTCGGCGAGTTCGACCAGGCGCTGCGAGCCGGGGAAGAGCTTGGAGCGGAAGTCCGTGGTGATGCCGAAGGCGAAGACGTCCAGGCCCAGGTCGTCGACCACGCGCGCGAGCTGGTCGATCTGTCCGGGGGCGAGGAACTGCGCCTCGTCCGCGATCACGTAGTCCGCGCGGCCGCCCTGCGAGAGGTGGTCGACGAGATGGGCGTAGAAGTCGAAGTCGTCCGCCGCCTCGATCGCGTCCGTGACCAGGCCGAGCCGTGAGGAGAGCTTGCCCTCGCCCGCGCGGTCGTCACGGGTGAAGATCATCCCCTTCAGGCCGCGGGTCGAGCGGTTGTGCTCGATCTGCAGAGCCAGGGTGCTCTTTCCGCAGTCCATCGTTCCGGAGAAGAACACCAGCTCGGGCATGGGGGGTTGAGCCTTTCGGGACGTACGGGGGCAGTGCGGGTCAGCACTTGATCACGAGCGTACTTCGAGGAGCGGTACGAGCTGCTCGACGGCGGTCATCGAGCCGTGCATGCCGACCAGGGCCGACTCCTTCGGCTCCTTCTCGGTGGCGATGATCGCCACGTCGTCGTGGGCCGCCGCGATGACGTCGCCGATGCGTCCGTACACCCGCTCGTCGACGACGCCGGGCGGGCCGAACCAGCCAGCGGCGATCGCCTCGTCCCGGCTCGCGACCCAGAACTGCTCGCCGAGCACCTCGCGCCAGACGGTCAGGACGTCGTTCTCGGCACCCGGCACCGCGTACACATGGCGCGCGCGGCCCTCGCCGCCGAGGAGGGCGACGCCCGCGCGCAGCTCCCAGTCCTCGTCGAAGTCGATGCGGGACTGCTCGTCGAAGGGGATGTCGAGCATGCCGTGGTCGGCGGTGACGTACAGGGCGCTGCGCGGCGGGAGTTGCTCGGCCAGACGCTGAACCAGGCGGTCGACGTACATGAGCTGGCCGCGCCAGGCGTCGGAGTCGACGCCGAAGCGGTGGCCCTTGCCGTCCACTTCCGCGTAATACGTGTAGACCAGCGACCGGTCGCCCGCGCCCAGTTGTTCGGCCGCGAGGTCCATGCGGTCCTCGCCGGAGAGCTTGCCGCGGAAGCTGCCGCCGCTCAGTGCGATCTTGGTGAGCGGGGTGTTCTGGAACGTCGGGGAGGACACCTGTGCGGTGTGCACGCCCGCCGCGTGGGCCTGCTGGAAGACCGTGGGGTACGGCTGCCACTTGCGCGGGTCCGTCCACGGGTTCCAGCGGAGCTGGTTCATCAGCTCGCCGGTGGCGGGGTTGCGGACCGTGTACCCGGGCAGGCCGTGCGACGCGGGCGGCAGACCCGTGCCGACCGAGGCCAGGGAGGTCGCGGTGGTGGCGGGGAAGCCCGCGGTGATCGGGCGCCCCGTACCTCCGCGCGACGAGCCGATGAGCGAGGTCAGGAAGGGCGCGTCGGCCGGATGGGCACGGAGCTGCTCCCAGCCGAGGCCGTCGATCAGGAACACGCAGTTCCGGTCGGCCGGCGCGAGTTCCGGGATGACGGGCGAGAAGCCCTCGACGCCCTGGTGGGAGACGAGCGTGGGCAGCAGGTCGGCGAGCGAGCCCACGCCGTACTCGGGCAGGGGCGCGGAGTCGAGGGAGAGCGGCTCTACGTCGTCCCACGCGGGCAGGGACATCAGCGGGCGGTCTCCGCGGTCGCCTCGGACAGCGCCTGTGCGAAGACCAGGGTCTGGCGCACGGTGTCCGGGCCGTCGCCCGCCTCGCTGACGCGGAGGCTGAGGTCGTCGGCGGTGGAGCTGCCGGTGTAGCCGTGGTCCGCCTCGCAGTTGGGGTCGCCGCAGGCGGCGGGCTCCAGGTCGATGCGCGACACGGCGCCCCAGCCGATGGTCAGGACGACCTCGCGGGGCAGCGAGCCCGGGACGTACTTCTCGGGGTTGGCGACGACGCGGCTGACGACAACCGACGAGATCCGGCCGATTTTCACGGACTCCGTGGAGGTCGTCGCGTACGGCGTCGGAGAGGTGCTGTCCGCCGCCTGCTCGTCGGTGTGGCTGACGATGAAGCGGGTGCCGGTCAGGACGAGGACCGTCACGTGCCGGCGCACTTCGTTCGCGTCGAACGTGGTCTCCTGGTGGACCAGGTACGACCCGATGGGCTCGCCGCCGATCGCGGCCTCCACCGCCTCGGCCACGAGGGCCGGGTAGTAGCCGCTGCGCTCGATCGCCGCGCGCAGCCCCTGGGTCGTCGTACCGGTCTTTGCCATGCCGTCCATCCTACGACCCGTCGGAGGGCACACGGTGCCCCACTGGCCGCCTCAGTACCCGGGCAGGGCTCGCGGACCGAGGTCGCTGCGGGCCGGCGGGGGCGCGAGGCGCACGGATGCGCCGAGCACGGAGAGGCCGTGCTCGGCGACGACCACGGGCTCCAGGGACACGGCGACCACCTCGGGGTGATCGTCCACGAGACGCGACACCCGCTGGAGCAGCTCCTCCAGGGCCGGGGTGTCCACGGGGGCCGAGCCGCGCCAGCCGAAGAGGAGCGGGGCGGTCCGGATGGACCTGACCAGGGAACCCGCGTCCCGGTCGGTCACCGGGACCAGCCGGTGCCCGGTGTCGCCGAGCAGCTCGGACGCGGCGCCGGCGAGGGAGAACGAGAGCACTGCTCCGGCCGCCGGGTCGATGACCGCGCGGACGACGGTGTCGACGCCACGGGGTGCCATCGCCTGCACGGCGGGCCGCAGCTCGGCGGGCTTGCCGAAGGCGTGGGTCAATTCGGCGTAGGCGCGGCGCAGTTGCTCCTCGTCCGCGAGGTCGAGCCGTACGCCGCCGAGGTCTGCGCGGTGACGCAGGTGCGGGGCGGTGGTCTTGAGGGCCACGGGGTAGCCGAGCGCGCGGGCGGCCGCCACGGCCTCGTCCGGGTCGGGCGCGGGCCGGGCGTCCCGTACGTCGATGCCGTAGCGCCCCAGCAGTTCGCGGGCGTCGTCCTGGGCGAGGGTGGCGCCGCGCGGGTCGCCCTGCTCGGCGAGGAGCTCACCGATCCGCCGGGCGGCACCGCTCTCGTCGATGTCCTCGTACTCGTGGACCTTGCCCGGCTCCCTGGCCTCGCGCCGCCACTGGGCATACTTCACGGCTTCGGCGAGGGCCCGGACGGCACGCTCGGCGGCGGGGTAGGCGGGGATGCGGTCCGCCGCCGGTGCCGCCGTGGGCCCACCCTCTGTGGCCGCCGCTGCTGTGGGCAGGCGTCCCGCAGGGCGATGGGGGCCTCCCCCGCTCGAACGAAGTCGAGAGCTTGGGGAAGGGTGGGCACAGCCCCCGCTGCCGGGCGCAGGCGCAGTGGCGTCAGGGCGAGTCCGGGTAGCGGCGGCCAACGCTTCGGCGAGGCCGCCGAGTTCTACGTGGACCACGGCTACGGGCTTCGCGGGGCAGCCGGCAGCCGCCGCGTGCAGCTCGCCGGCCAGCGTCTCCGGGGACGCCGTGATCCCGTCCTCCCCCACCCAGGGAATCGCCGTCACGATCACCGCGTCACAGGAGTCGTCCGACAACGCCTCGGCAAGCGCCGCCCTGAAGTCCGCGGGAGTGGCCCCCGTGGTGAGATCCCGCGGCGGCATCGGCCGCAGTCCATCGGCCACACACGCGTCGTACGTAAGAAGCCCGAGCGACTCGGAGTTGCCGAGGATGGCGACCCGCGGCCCCGAGGGCAACGGCTGCCCCGCGAGCAGCAGCCCCGCATCCACCATCTCGGTGACCGTGTCGACCCGGATGACCCCCGCCTGGCGCAGCAGCGCCGACACCGTGGCGTGCGGAAGCCGTGTGGCCTGCACCGCGTGCCCCGTGGGCGCGATCCCGCTGTGTTTCGCCCCCTGCACCACGACCAGTGGCTTCGCCGTCGCCGCGCGTCGCGCGAGCCGCGTGAACTTGCGCGGGTTGCCGATGGACTCGAGGTACATCAGGGCGACATCGGTGTCCGGGTCCTCGTACCAGTACTGGAGCACGTCATTGCCGGACACATCGGCACGGTTGCCCGCGCTCACGAAGGTCGAAAGGCCCGCACCGCGCCGGTGCAGCCCGGAGAGCAGCGCGATGCCGATCGCGCCGGACTGGGTGAAGAGGCCGATCCTGCCGCGCTCGGGAGGATGCGGGGCGAGGGACGCGTTGAGCCGCACGTCCGGCGCCGTATTGATGACCCCGAAGGCGTTCGGGCCGAGGATGCGCGTGCCGTACGACCGTGCCTGGCGCACCAGTTCGCGCTGCCGCTCACGGCCCTCGGGGCCACTCTCCGCGTACCCGGCGGAGATCACCACAAGGCCGAGCACCCCGAGCTCGCCGCACTCGGCCACGGCCCGTGGCACACGCTCGGCGGGCACGGTCACGACGGCCAGCTCGACGGGCGCGTCGATGTCCCGCACCGAGCGGTAGGCGGGCACCCCGTCGACCTCGGCGCCGTCCTCGAACGCGCTGTTCACCGCGTAGAGCCGTCCCGTGAAGCCCGCCTCGCGCAGATTGCGCAGGACACTGCGGCCCACGCCGCCCGGCGTACGCCCGACGCCGATCACGGCGACCGACTTCGGAGTGAGAAGCCGCTGCACGGACCGTGCCTCGGCGCGCTGCTCACGAGCACGCTGCACGGCGAGCGAGCGGTCGGTCGGCTCCAGATCGAATTCGAGACGTACGACGCCGTCCTCGAAGCTGCGCTTCTGCTGGTAGCCCGCATCCGTGAACACCTTGATCATCTTGGTGTTGGCGGGCAGGACCTCGGCGGCGAAGCGGCGGATGCCGCGCTCCCTGGCGACGGCGGCGATGTGTTCGAGGAGGGTCGACGCCACGCCCCTGCCCTGGTGGGCGTCCTGTACGAGGAAGGCGACCTCGGCCTCGTCGGCGGGCGCGCTCGCCGACATCCCGCGCTCGTCGATGCGGTCGAACCGCACGGTGGCGATGAACTCGCCGCCCACGGTGGCCGCGAGGCCCACCCGGTCCACCTGGTCGTGGTGGGTGAAGCGGTGCACGTCCTTGGCGGACAGGCGGGGGTAGGGCGCGAAGAAGCGGTAGTACTTCGACTCGTCCGAGACCTGCTCGTAGAAGCTGACCAGGCGGTCGGCGTCCTCAGCCGTGATGGGCCTGATCCGGGCGGTGCCTCCGTCACGCAGGACGACGTCGGCTTCCCAGTGGGAGGGGTATGCGTGCCGGTCCGACGGGGTCTGCATGGGGCCAGGGTACGGGTCGCGGGGGCGCCTTGGCCGGGGCAGGCTAGGAGTCGTCGACGGGCCGGGACGTAAGACCCCCCTGGCGCGAGGACGTACGGTCGAAGGGCACGGACCAACCGTCGACCAGGGTGCGGACCGACGTCCGGCGGAGCACCCATGACGGCATGAGACACTGGTCTAGACAAGTGTGAGACACCTGGAAGGGCAGCAACACATGGCTGAGCGCCGCGTCAACGTCGGCTGGGCCGAGGGCCTTCACGCCCGACCCGCCTCCATCTTCGTCCGCGCGGCCACCGCCGCCGGCGTCCCCGTGACGATCGCCAAGGCTGACGGCAACCCCGTGAACGCCGCCTCCATGCTCGCGGTGCTCGGCCTGGGCGCGCAGGGCGGCGAGGAGATCGTGCTCGCCTCCGACGCCGAGGGCGCGGACGCCGCTCTCGACCGTCTGGCGAAGCTGGTCGCGGACGGCCTCGAGGAGCTCCCCGAGACCGTCTGAGACCGCCTGAGACCGGGCTGAGACCGTCTGGTCGAAGACTGGAACTCATGCGCCGAAGGGCCCGCCCGAAATTGGGGCGGGCCCTTCGGCGTTCCTGTGTCCGTTCACTGAATATCGACATCGGGCTCGACATAGGGCTCGACTTGGAATCGACATCGGACGCGACACAGGACACTGAATTCGGGCAGCGGAAATAACCCCCCGCCCAATAGCCACCGAATAGCACTTCTTTGTATACGGCGCCTCTGTTAATGCCGGAGGCCCACCGTGTTTACGGGATGTTGCGAATCCCTCACACGATCACGGCCCCGCCCCCGCTCGCCCCGCCCGCCCTGCGGAGGGAAGCGCAGCCGGTGCGCGGCCGTCGCCCGCTCCGTGTGGGCCGCGGTGAGCGACCTCGCCCGCTCCGCGTCCCCGCGAGCGACCGCGTCGACGATCGCGGCGTGCTCCGCCCAGGACTCCGCGGGAGCGGCCGAGGCCTCGACGACGTACATCCAGGCGATCTTGTGCCGGAGCTGGGTGAGCAGCGCCGTGAGCCCCTGACTGCCGGACGACTGGGCGAGCGTCTCGTGGAACCAGCCGCCCAGCGAGCGCAGATCCTCGCTCTGACCGCGCCTGGAGCGCTCCTGGCCGAGCCTGACGAGGCCGCGCAGGACCTTCAGGTGCGCCTCCGTGCGGCGCTGCGCGGCGCGGGCCGCGCCCAGCGGCTCCAGGAGCATGCGGACCTCCAGGAGGTCGGCCGCCTCCTGCTCGGTCGGCTCGGCGACACACGCGCCCGCGTGCCGGCGCGTGACGACGAAGCCCTCGGCCTCCAGGGTGCGCAGGGCCTCGCGCACGGGGACGCGGGAGACTCCATAACGGCGCGCGAGCAGTTCCTCGGTGAGCCGGCCACCCCGCTCGTAGACACCGGAGACGATGTCGTCCCGGATGGCCGTGCATACCGAGTGCGCGGGAATGCGCATGACCTGACCTCCGCCTTAATCCCCGCGAAACGCGGTCGATCGACGCCTGTTCAGTGACTCTATTGCAGAACGACTGAATTTCCGACGGTCGGCCGAAATCCATGGATACTTTTGGCCAAAGGCGGTGCGGGAACGGCGAAAGCCCCGGCTCTCGACGAGCCGGGGCTTTCGGTGAATCGGGTGCGCGTCGCGCGAAACGCCTGGGATCAGACGTTGACGCCGTGCGAGCGGAGGTACGAGACGGGGTCGATGTCCGTGCCGTAATCCTCGCCGGTGCGGGCCTCGAAGTGGAGGTGCGGGCCGCTGGAGTTGCCGGTGGAGCCGGAGAGGCCTATCTGCTGGCCCGGAGTGACCGCCTGGCCGACGGTGACGCTGAGAGACGACATGTGGCCGTACTGGGTGTACGTACCGTCGTTCATCTTGATGACCACGTTGTTGCCGTAGGCGCCGCCCCAGCCGGCCTCGACGACCGTGCCGGAGCCGACCGCGTGGACCGTGGTGCCGGACGCCGCGTGGAAGTCGACGCCGGTGTGGCTGCCGGAGGACCACATGGCGCCGCCGGTCTGGTAGCCCGTGGAGATGGACGAGCCGGAGATCGGGGAGACGTAGCTGTTGAGGCGCTTGCGCTCGGCCTCGCGAGCGGCACGCTCCTTGGCCTCGCGCTCCTTCTTGGCCTTGGCCTTCGCCTCGGCCTCGGCCTTGCGCTTGGCTTCTTCGGCCTTCTTCTTGGCGGCCTCTTCGGCCTTCTTGGCGGCCGCGGCGGCGTCGGCGGCCTGCTGCTGGGCCGTGGCCTGCGCGTCGATGCTCTCGGCGAGCGAGTCACCCACGGAGACGGCCTGGGTCAGGCCGGTGTGCTGCGGAGCCGGTGCTTCGTCGGCGGCGAGCGCCGGAGCGGCCAGGCCTCCGATGACACCGGTGGTGGTGAGGGCTGCGACGCCCGCCACGTTCGCGGTCGTACGCGTGAGGCGGCTCGGGCGACGGTGCTTCCCGGTGGCACGGGTGAACGCCATGAAGCGGCTGATCCTTTCCTTCCTTCTCGCCTACCGGGTTAGCTGACGGGTTCGGAGCAGGAAGGTCTCCTACGAGTCCCTCACCTCTCGGCAAGGTTCCCGATTCACCCCAAGGGGACATGTGGGTCCCCGGCTCCCCTGGCTCGCGCCGTACGGGGACTCGGCGATGACTGTCCGGTGCCGCGGGTGCGGCGTACTGCATGACGAACAGCCGGACCAGACGCTAAGCGGGGCATCTTTCAAACGACAAACGGATCAGAGCTTTTGTAGCGCACGCCACAGGTCAGACACGTAACCTCCATAGCAATTCGGACATATGAGGACCCCGGTGACTTTTTCCAGCCACCGGGGTCCCGATATGTCCTGACTGTCACTCAGCTCGCGACGGCCGCTCGACTCTCAGCGGTCACTCGGCCCGCAGCGGTCTCAGCTCCAGCCCTCTCAGCTCCAGCCGTCTCCAGTCGCCTCAGCTCCTACTCAGCCCGTGACGACACTCACTTCACCGATGCCGAGCGCCCTGACGGGCTCCTCGATCTGCGCGGCGTCACCGACGAGCACCGTCACGAGCCGGTCCCCGGGGAAGGCGCTCACCACGGCTGCGGTGGCCTCCACGGTGCCGGTCGCGGCCAACTGGCGGTACAGCTGCGCCTGGAAGTCGTCCGGCAGGTGCTGCTCGACCTGATCGGCGAGCGTGGCCGCTACGGACGCCGCCATCTCGTACTTGAGCGGGGCGACGCCCACCAGGTTCTGGACGGCGACATCACGCTCGGCGTCCGTGAGGCCCTCGGCGGCGAGGGTGCGCAGGACCTTCCACAGGTCGTCGAGCGCCGGGCCCGTGGACTCCGTGTCCACGGAGCCGCTGATGGCGAGCATCGCGGCGCCCGTGCCATCCGGAGCGGAGCGCAGGACCTGGGCGAACGCCCGCACACCATAGGTGTAGCCCTTTTCCTCACGCAGGACGCGGTCCAGACGCGAGGTGAGGGTGCCGCCCAGGCAGTACGTGCCGAGCACCTGAGCGGGCCACACGCGGTCGTGACGGTCCGGTCCCACGCGGCCGATGAGCAGCTGCGTCTGGACGGCGCCGGGGCGGTCCACGATGACGACACGCCCGGTGTCGTCGGCGGTCATCGGGGGCACGGGGCGCGGCTCGGCCGTGCCACCCGTCCAGGCGCCGATGGTGTCGGCGAGGACGGCGTCCAGGTCGACGCCGGTCAGGTCGCCCACGACGACGGCCGTCGCCGTGGCCGGACGCACGTGCTTCTCGTAGAAGGTGCGCACCGCGGCCGAGTCGATGGCCGTGACCGTCTCCTCGGTGCCCTGGCGGGGGCGCGACATGCGCGAGGTGGCCGGGAACAGCTGCCGGGAGAGCTCCTTGGCAGCGCGGCGTGCCGGGTTGGCGGCCTCGTGCGGGATCTCGTCCAGGCGGTTGCGTACGAGGCGCTCGATCTCACTGTCCGCGAAGGCGGGGGCGCGCAGGGCGTCGGAGAGCAGGCCCAGCGCCTTGGGGAGGCGGGAGACCGGGACTTCGAGGGAGACGCGGACGCCGGGGTGGTCGGCGTGCGCGTCCATCGTGGCGCCACAGCGGTCGAGTTCGGCGGCGAAGTCCTCCGCGGAGTGCTTGTCCGTGCCTTCGTTGAAGGCCCTCGCCATGATCGTGGCGACGCCGTCCAGGCCCGCGGGCTCGGCGTCGAGCGGCGCCTCCAGGTGGACCTCCACGGCGACGACCTGCTGGCCGGGGCGGTGGCAGCGCAGCACCGTGAGGCCGTTGTCCAGGGTGGCGCGCTCGGGCGCGGGGAAAGCCCACGGCCGTGCCGTGCCTGCCTGGGGCTGCGGGTGGAACTGCATCGTTGCGGCCTCGCTCACTTCGCCGCCTCCTCTTCGTCCTCGTCGGTGGCTTCGGCGCCTTCGGGGGCCGCTGTTCCCTCGGTGGGCTCGTACACGAGCACCGCGCGGTTGTCGGGGCGCAGGCGGGCCGCGGCGGCCGCCTTGACCTCTTCCGCGGTGACGTCCAGGACGCGGCCGACGGCGGTGAGGGCGAGCTGCGGGTCGCCGAACAGGACGGCGTACCGGCACAGTTCGTCGGCGCGGCCCGACACCGTGGCGAGCCGGTCGAGCCACTCGCGCTCCAGCTGCGCCTGTGCGCGCTCCATCTCCTCGGCGGTGGGACCCTCTTCCGCGAAGCGGGCGAGCTCCTCGTCGACGGCGGCCTCGATGACGGGGACCTCGACGTCGCCGGACGTCTTCACGTCGAGCCAGCCGAGCGAGGGGGCTCCGGCGAGGCGCAGCAGGCCGAACCCGGCCGCCACCGCCGTGCGGTCGCGGCGCACCAGGCGGTTGTAGAGCCGGGACGACTCACCGCTGCCGAGGACCGTGAGCGCGATGTCGGCGGCGTCGCACGCGCGCGTGCCGTCCTCCGGGAGGCGGTAGGCGGCCATCAGGGCGCGGGCCGGGACCTCTTCCTCGACGACCTCGCGCAGCTCCTTGCCGATCGTGTCGGGCAGCGAGCCGTCGCGCGGCGGCTGCTTTCCGTCGTGCGAGGGGATGGACCCGAAGTACTTCTCGACCCAGGCGAGGGTCTCCTGCGGGTCGATGTCGCCGACGACCGACAGGACGGCGTTGTTCGGCGCGTAGTACGTACGGAAGAAGTTCCGCGCGTCCTCCAGCGTCGCCGCGTCCAGGTCGGCCATGGAGCCGATCGGGGTGTGGTGGTACGGGTGACCCTCGGGGTACGAGAGGGCCGTCAGCTTCTCGAATGCCGTGCCGTACGGAACGTTGTCGTAGCGCTGGCGGCGCTCGTTCTTGACGACGTCCCGCTGGTTCTCCATGGACTCTTCGTCGAGCGCGGAGAGCAGGGAGCCCATCCGGTCCGCCTCGAGCCACAGGGCCAGCTCCAGCTGGTGTGTGGGCATCGTCTCGAAATAGTTGGTGCGCTCGAAGCTCGTGGTCCCGTTGAGCGAACCGCCCGCGCCCTGCACCAGCTCGAAGTGGCCGTTTCCGTGCACCTGCTTCGAGCCCTGGAACATCAGGTGCTCGAAGAGGTGCGCGAGGCCCGTACGGCCCTTGACCTCATGGCGCGAACCGACGTCGTACCAGAGGCAGACCGCTGCGACCGGGGTCAGGTGGTCCTCGGAGAGCACCACGCGCAGGCCGTTGGCCAGCCGATGCTCGGTCGCTGTCAGGCCGCCGGAGCCGGCCTCGGCTGTGGCCGTGTGACCCATGGGCATGTACGTCCCTTCGATCGCGAAAAGCTGGAAATTCTGCCAGTCGTGCCACTGTATGCAAGCGTGCTGACAACCGGTGAAGTTCCCGCTCCGCGCTCGGCGTAGTCGCGGTCGAAGTCCGGGTCGTGGTCGGCGTTGTCAGTGGGACAGTCCACAATGGTCGGCGTCAGATCCCGTTGATGCCCTGGCAGACACCGTGAAGGAGCCGCAGCAGCGATGGCCCGCCGCAGCACGAAGACCCCGCCACCCGACGAGTCGTTCGAGGAGAAGATCCTCGACATCGACGTCGTCGACGAGATGCAGGGCTCCTTCCTCGAGTACGCGTATTCGGTCATCTACTCGCGCGCCCTTCCGGACGCCCGCGACGGCATGAAGCCGGTGCACCGCCGGATCGTGTACCAGATGAACGAGATGGGCCTGCGCCCCGACCGCGGCTATGTGAAGTGCGCCCGCGTCGTCGGCGAGGTCATGGGTAAGTTGCACCCGCACGGCGACGCGTCGATCTACGACGCCCTGGTGCGCATGGCCCAGCCCTTCTCCATGCGGCTTCCGCTGGTGGACGGCCACGGCAACTTCGGCTCGCTCGGCAACGACGACCCGCCGGCCGCCATGCGGTACACCGAGTGCAAGATGGCCGACGCGACGTCGTTGATGACGGAGTCGATCGAAGAAAACACAGTCGACTTCGAGTCGAACTACGACGGCCAGGAGCAGGAGCCGGTCACCCTCCCGGCGGCCTATCCGAACCTCCTGGTCAACGGCGCGTCGGGCATCGCCGTCGGCATGGCGACGAACATGCCGCCGCACAACCTCGGCGAGGTCATCGCCGCGGCCCGCCACCTGATCAAGCACCCCGGGGCCGACCTGGAGACGCTGATGCGTTTCGTGCCGGGCCCGGACCTGCCCACGGGTGGCCGCATCGTCGGCCTGTCCGGGGTCAAGGACGCCTACGAATCAGGACGCGGCAGCTTCAAGATCCGCGCGACGGTGGCCGTGGAGAGCGTGACCGCCCGCCGCAAGGGCCTGGTCGTGACCGAACTGCCCTTCTCCGTGGGCCCCGAGAAGGTCATCTCGAAGATCAAGGACCTGGTCGGCTCGAAGAAGCTGCAGGGCATCGCCGACGTCAAGGACCTCACGGACCGCTCGCACGGCCTGCGCCTGGTCATCGAGATCAAGAACGGCTTCGTGCCGGAGGCCGTCCTGGAGCAGCTCTACAAGCTGACGCCGATGGAGGAGTCCTTCGGCATCAACAACGTAGCCCTGGTGGACGGCCAGCCCCTCACGCTCGGCCTCAAGGAGCTCCTCGAGGTCTATCTCGACCACCGCTTCGACGTCGTGCGCCGCCGCAGCGAGTTCCGCCGCGGCAAGAAGCAGGCGAGGCTGCACCTGGTCGAGGGGCTCCTGGTCGCCCTCCTGGACATCGACGAGGTCATCCGCCTCATCCGCTCCAGCGACAACTCCGCGCAGGCCAAGGAGCGCCTGATGGAGCGCTTCTCGCTGAGCGAGATCCAGACGCAGTACATCCTCGACACGCCGCTGCGCCGCCTCACCAAGTTCGACCGCATCGAGCTGGAGTCCGAGCGCGACAAGCTCAAGGCCGAGATCGACGAGCTGACGCGGATCCTGGAGTCGGACGCGGAGCTGCGCAAGCTGGTCTCCTCCGAACTGGCCGCCGTGGCCAAGAAGTTCGGCACGGACCGGCGCACGGTCCTCCTGGAGTCGGCGAGCACCCCGGCGCCCACGGTCTCGCTGCAGGTGGCGGACGACCCGTGCCGCGTACTGCTCTCCTCGACCGGCCTCCTCGCCCGTACGGCCAATGGCGAGCCGTTCGCCGAGAGCGACACCAAGCGCGTCAAGCACGACGTGATCGTCTCTGCCGTCCCCGCGACCGCGCGGGGCGAAGTGGGCGCGGTGACCTCCGAGGGACGCCTGTTGCGCCTCTCCGTGGTGGACCTCCCCCAGCTTCCCGAGACGCATGCGGCGCCCAACCTCTCCGGAGGCGCGCCGGTTTCGGAACTGCTCTCCCTGGAGACGGACGAGACCCTGATCTGCCTCATGACCTTGGACGAGTCCTCGCCGGGCCTGGCCCTGGGCACCGAACAGGGCGTGGTGAAGCGAGTGGTCCCGGACTATCCGTCCAACAAGGAGGAGTTGGAGGTCATCACCCTCAAGGACGGTGACCGGATCGTCGGCGCGGCCGAGCTGCGCACGGGCGAGGAGGACCTGGTCTTCATCACGGACGACGCGCAGCTCCTGCGCTACCAAGCCTCGCAGGTCCGTCCGCAGGGCCGCCCCGCGGGCGGCATGACGGGCATCAAGCTCGCGGACGGCGTCAAGGTCATCTCCTTCGTGGCGGTCGATCCCGCCGTGGACGCCGTGGTCTTCACGGTGGCGGGCTCGCGCGGCACGCTCGACGACTCGGTGCAGACGACGGCCAAGGTGACGCCGTTCGACCAGTACCCCCGCAAGGGCCGGGCCACGGGTGGCGTCCGCGTCCAGCGCTTCCTGAAGGGCGAGGACTGCCTGAGCTTCGCGTGGGCGGGCCCGACGCCGCCGCTCGCGGCCCAGCGCAGTGGCCTGCCGGCGGAGCTGCCGGAGATCGACCCGCGCCGGGACGGCTCGGGCGTCTCCTTGGCGAAGCCGGTGGCGGCGGTGGCGGGCCCGGTGTAGTCAGTAGCCCTCCGGCTCCTGGACGTCCTGCTGCCCTTCCTGGACGTACCGAAGTACGCCCCACATGCTGTGCCCGTCATCGGCACCGGCCTGTGGGGCGTACTCAGCACTGGCCTGTGGGGCGTGCTCCTGTGGGGCGTGTTCCTGAGGGGCGTGCTCCTGAGGGGCGTACTCACGGCACGCCTCGAGCTCCTTCTCCAGGGCCGGTGCGTCGATGCCCGCCCCGATGAGCACGAGCTGGGTGAGCCGGGGCTCACCTGCGGCCCAAGGCTCTGGATAGAAGCGCAGGAACCGCCCGACGGCGTGCACGGCGTACTTGTTGCGCGGATCGTCGGCGCCGAAATCGACGTACCCCTTGATGCGGTAGAGCCCTTCGGGCCGACTGTCGAGGAGGGCCATGAAGGGGCGGGGGCTCATGGGCACTTCGGAGGAGAAGGAGAGGCTTTCGTAGGCGGAGTGCAGGTGGTCATGATGCAGGTCGCCCTCATCATGAGCATGCGTGTGCAAGTCATCGAAGGACAGTTGCCCGAGCCGCTCCCCCACGGGCCTGCGGTCGAGGAGCAGCTCCACGTCGACGCGCCCGAAGGAGGCGGGGACGACGGCCGCACGATCGGTGAAGCCACGGACGACGCCGAGGATGCGCTCCCGTTCCTGGTCAGGGACGCGATCGATCTTGTTGACCACCACGAGATCGGCGATCCCCAGATGCCGATCGACCTCGGGATGCCGCTGCCGGGTCGCGTCGAACTCGGCGGCGTCGACGACCTCGACGAGCCCCCCGTACACGATGTGCGGATTCTCGCTGGCCAGCACCATCTTCACGAGCTCCTGCGGCTCGGCGAGCCCGCTGGCCTCGATGACGATGACGTCGATCCGGGCGGAGGGCTGGGCAAGCTTCTCGAGATACACGTCGAGCTCACCGGCATCCACCGCACAGCACAGACACCCATTGCCGAGCGAGACGGTGGAGTCACCGAGCTGCCCGGCGACCGCCATGGCGTCGATCTCGATGGACCCGAAGTCATTGACGATGGCACCGATGCGGCTGCCGCCGCTGCGGTGGAGCAGATGATTGAGCAGGGTCGTCTTGCCGGACCCCAGAAAGCCCGTGAGGACGACGACCGGGATCTGCCCGGCACACGGCTGAGTCAACGTGCGACCCCTTTCACACTGACGCGTGCACCGGCGCGGGCGCCAGCTCTCGTACGACGAATGAATGCTGCCCCAGGATACGAGCGCGTAGAAACACCGCGAAGTGAACGATTGTTAGCGGCGCAGGCGGGGCACACATTGGGCACGGCGCCGGGACATGCGACCACCGCTGCCTTCCGTGCGCCTCCTCTCCGCCTCCCTGCCGATCAGAGCCGCTCGGCATCCTGGGAGGCGGCAAGCGCGCCGCCCATCGCTCGCCGGTCCTCTCCCTGTCGACCCGCATCCGACGACCGGCGGACGGTCGCCTGATTCGGGGGTTGACATGGCACGGATAAAACATGCAACAGGAGTGTTCTGCTCCCTGGTCACGGCTGGGCTCGGTCTGGCCGCGGGAGTAGCGGCGACCACGGCCGCGCAACAACGCGCCTTGGGAGCGTTGGAAGCGCGACTCAAGTGCTTGGAGCAGGCGACGCGATGTCAGCGTCACGCGAACCTGACCAATCAACAGCGCCTGCACTGGGAGTTGTTGAGCAAAGCGATGGACGACGCCGACCTGGCCGAGGTGCTCGACGCCTACGGGGAGGGTGTCTCACCCAAGAGGCAGCGCCAGTACCTCTACGCCAACGCCATGTACACCAACATGGTCCTCAACTACCGACTCGGAAACTTCACCCGGGACCAGTTCCACGGCTACGCCCGGGGCATGCTCCAGAACCCCATAGTCCGCGAATACTGGCATGCCACACAGCATCACCGGGCGACACTCGATTCCGCCTCCGAGGAGGCCGAACTGGGTCTGCTGGTCGATGAACTCCTGCAGCAGTTGGAGGAGGCGGACATCGACGAGTGGTGGGTGATCGGCGATGTCGATGACCCACCGTCCGGCGCGTAGCCTCTCCTGCCGCCTGCGGGCCGCCGCCTGCCGTCTACCGCCGCCCGCCGCCCGCCGCCCGTCTGGCGTCTGGCGTCTGGCGTCTGGCGTCTGGCGTCTGGCGTCTGCGGCTTAGGCTATGCGTCCAGTTTCCCGCGGTCTGCCGCCTTTCGGGCGACAGGCCGTGACCAACGTCACAGGACCGCGTTACGAGAGGTGGGCTCTCGCACGCACGCGCGCGCGAAACTTGACACCAACCACCGCAAGAGTGCCGACGTTTCACGCGGTCCAGTCGGCATGCCCGGCCGGTCTCAGGACGCTGCGCAGGCGTCGCACGTGAGGCCAAAGGGAAACGAAAAGTGGCTCAGATTATCCGTCGGCTCGGTGCTTCTCCGCGCGCTCGCGGCTGCGCGACCGGCCAGAACTGCCCCGACATTTTTGAACTGTCCGACGGGAACTTCGCTGTCATCGGGACGGAGGCGACAGCCAAGCTCGACGCCGAACTCCCCGCGGATGCCTCACGCGCCGACTACGAACGCATCGTCATCGTTTCCCGCGACACCCTCATCCGGGCCAAGGCCGACATCCCCGAGTCCTGACGCGCCACACAGTGATCGATCGACCACCAGGGTGTCGGCCTCGTCCCGCACCGGCCGACACCCTGGACTCGCGGAGTTCGACACACTCCCGTCAGGCCGCAGTCGGCACCTTCTGCGGCGCAGTCGCCCCCACATACCGCGCCGCAGGCCGAATGATCTTCGAATCCTCCGCCTGCTCAAGGATGTTGGCCCCCCAGCCCACCACCCGCGCCGCCGCGAACGTCGGCGTGAACATCTCGCGCGGCAGGCCGCACAGTTCCATGACGACGCCCGCGTAGAACTCCACGTTGGTGTGCAGCTCTCGGCCCGGCTTCAGTTCGGCGAGGATCGCCTCGACCTGGTGCTCGACCTCGACCGCGAACTCCACCATCCGGCCACCGAATTGCTGCGCGATGCCCCGCAGCATGCGCGAACGCGGGTCCTCCGTGCGGTAGACGGGGTGGCCGAAGCCCATGATGCGGTCCCCCGCGAGGACTCGCTCGCGGATCCAGCCGTCGATGCGATCGGGCGTACCGATGGCATCGAGCGTGTCCAGGGCGCGGCTCGGCGCCCCGCCGTGCAGCGGGCCCGACAGCGCACCCACGGCACCCACCAGACAGGCCGCCACGTCCGCGCCGGTCGAGGCGATCACCCTGGCCGTGAACGTTGACGCGTTGAAGCCGTGATCAATGGTGGAGATCAGATACTGCTCGATCGCCCGCGCACGGTCGGGATCCGGCTCCGAACCCGTCAGCATGTAGAGGTAGTTGGCCGCATAGGACAGGTCGTCGCGCGGCTCTACGGGGTCCAGCCCCTGCCCCAGGCGGTACAGCGCCGTGAGCAGCGTCGGCACCACGGCGGACGCCGCCAGCGCATCGGCTCGGCGCCCATCGCCGTCGATGTCGTACACCGGGCGGAAGCCCTTCGCCGCACCGAAGAGCGACAGCGCCGTACGCAGCCCCGAGAGCGGCCCCGACAGGGCGCTGGCGCGGGCTATGGCGGGCAGCGCGGCGCGCACCTCGTCGGGCAGCCGGCGCAGGGTCGCGGTCTGCGCGGCGAAGGCGGACCGCTGCTCGGCATCCGGCAGCTCACCGTGGAACATCAGGTGCCAGACGTCCTCGAAGCTGCGGGTCTGCGCGAGTTCGACGGCCGAGTACTGGCGGTAGTGGTAGAAGCCCTCGTATCCCCTGACGTCTCCGAGCCGGGTTTCGGTCACGACGACGCCCGCGAGCCCGCGGGGGACCTCCACGGGGGCGGTGGGGGTGGTGGTGGAGCCATTGATCGGCATGTTCTTCCTCGACTTCCTCCCTGGACTTGATTCGACTGTCCATGCTTGACTAAACCTCTGTCAATATTGATTGAATCAATGAACGCGTCGACCTAATCCAGATACGGTGGCTCCATGACGGATCGAGAAGTGACCCGCACCGACAGCGAGACGCCGGGCCACGCCGCGCCGGCAGCCACCCGCGAAGGCCGGCGCCTGAGCACCCGGGAAGCCGCTGAACTGCTCGGCGTGAAGCCGGAGACCGTGTACGCGTACGTGAGCCGCGGTCAGCTCAGCAGCCGCCGCGGCCCCGGCGCCCGTGGCAGCACCTTCGACGCCAAGGAGGTCGAGTCACTCGCCCGCAAGAACCGCCGGGAACCCGCGGCCACCTCCGCGAGCAGCGAACTCTCCGTCCGCACCCGCATCACGCTCATCGACAAGGACCGCTACTACTACCGCGGAGTCGACGCGATGGAGCTGGCCCTGGCGCACTCCTACGAAGAAGTGGCCGAGTGGCTCTGGACCGGAGTCATGCGCCCCGGAATCCGCTTCACCGCCCCCAAGGAGACCGTCGGCGCCGCACGCCGGGCCATCGACGCACTGCCCGAGCACAGCGGCCCGACCGACCGCCTGCGCGTGGCCGCCATTTCGGCCGCGGCAGCCGATCCCCTCCGCTTCGACCTCTCCGAAGAAGCCGTCATCGGCACGGCACGCACCCTCATCCCCACGCTGGTCACCGCGCTGCCACCGGTCAGCCGCAGCCACCGGGACGGCGGCCCCCTGTCCCACCAGCTCTGGGCACGGCTGACGGGACAGCGGCCCCACGAAGCCTCCCTGCACGCCCTGGACACCGCGCTCGCCCTGCTCGTCGACCACGACCTCGCCGCGTCGACGCTCGCCGTCCGCGTCGCCGCCTCCGCCCGCGCCCACCCGTACGCAGCCGTGTCGGCCGGACTCGGCGTCCTGGAGGGCCCCCTGCACGGCGCGGCCAGCGGTCTCGCGCACCGCATGCTCCTGGACGTACTGGACCGGGGCAGCGCCGCCCCCGTAGTGGCCGACGAACTCCGCGCGGGACGCCGCGTCCCGGGCCTCGGCCACCGGCTCTACCCCGGCGACGACCCGCGCGCGGAGGCGCTGTTCGCCCTCCTGGAGGTCATCCCCCAGGCCGGCCCCGCCCTGGCCGCGGCCCGCGACGTGGTCGCCACCACGGCCCGCCATACGGACCTGCACGCCAACGTCGACCTGGCGCTCGCCGTTCTGACCGCCTCGTCCGGGATGCCCGCCGAGGCAGGCGAGACGATCTTCGCCGTGGCACGCACGGCCGGGTGGATCGCCCACGCCCTGGAGGAGTACGAGGAGCGGCCGCTGCGCATGCGCCCCAGCGGGCAGTACGTCGGACTGCGTCCGCCCCAGCCGATGCCCTCGCCCCACGACGGATGAATCACCCCAGACCCGGTGCGGGTTAGGCTCACCTGTGTGAGTACGTGCGCCACCGCTTCGCGGGATCTGGACGAACCTCTCGCGGGGACCGCGGCCACCGCCAGGACCTGGCTGCTGCTGGAACAGCCGGGCCCGTGGGGCGCCAAAGCGCTCACTTCGAGCCACCTGGACCCGGAGATCGGCCGCGCCCTTGAGGCCGCCGCCGAGGGGACCGGCGTACGCGTCGCGCTCATCCGCCGCCCCGGCCGCCATGCCGACAGCCACGCCCCCGCACTCCGCCGCGTGTACGCGGCCCACACCACGCCCGGCAACACCTGGCTGCGCGGCCACGTCACGGACAGTCCCGAAGAGCTCCTCGACCTCGACTTCACGGCACTCGGCGCGGGCGACCACGGCGGCTTCGGCACCCCGCACACGGGCGCTCCGCTCGCCCTGGTCTGCACGAACGGCAAGCGTGACCGCTGCTGCGCCCTCCTGGGCAGGCCACTGGCCGCCACGCTCGCCACGTCAGGTGAACAAGGCGTCTGGGAAGTCACTCATCTGGGTGGTCACCGCTTCTCCCCCACGCTGCTCGTCCTGCCCTACGGCTATGCGTACGGCCGCTCCGGGCAGGCCGCCGTCAAGGAGATCCTCGAAGGGGTGCGCGCGGGCCGCGTCGTCACCGAAGGCTGCCGGGGCAGTTCCGCCTGGGAACGCCCGGGACAGGCCGCCGAGCTCGCGGTGCGCACCGCGGCGGGCGAGGACGCCGCAGGCGCCCTGAGCGTCGTCCACACGGCCGGCACGGCCCCGCGCTGGGACGTGACCGTGGCCCACACCGACGGACGGCACTGGCGCGTGACGGTCGCCCAAGGGGCCTCGCTGCCGCCGCGGCCGGAGAGCTGCGGCGCGGCACTGGCGGCCCCGGCACGCATGGATGTCGTGGCGGTGCGGAGGATCGCGTACGACGCCGTACAGGAGATCCCCGCCACAGTGACTTCGGAGTAGCCCTCCGCTCGCCGTACCGTTCGTACACATGAGCCCGACCTCCCCCGCAAGAAGACTCCGCCTCGGCCTGCCGCGGCGCGTCTTCTCGCAGGTGCTGCTGATGCAGTTGGCGATCGCCGCCGGGGTCGCCGTGCTCGCCACGGGGCTCTTTCTGGCGCCGCTCAGCGATCAGCTGGACGATCAGGCGATGCGCCGCGCGCTCGCCATCGCGCAGACCACGGCGGCCCAGCCGCACATCGCCGAGGACCTGCGCTCTTCGAAGCCGACCGTCGACGGACCCGTGCAGACGGAAGCGGAACGGATCCGGCGCGCCAGCGGCGCCGAGTACGTCGTGATCATGAACAAGGACGGCGTTCGCTGGTCCCACACCGACCGCGACGAGGTCGGCCACGTCGTCTCGACCGACCCCAGCGAGGCGCTCGCCGGGGACGAGGTCATGGAGATCGACGACGGCACCCTGGGCCGCTCGGCGCGCGGCAAGGTGCCGCTGCGGGACATCGACGGCAGCATCGTGGGCGCCGTCTCCGTGGGCATCGAGTACGACAGCGTCCGCGCCCGGCTGGTCCACGCGATCCCCGGCCTCTTCGCGTACGCGGGCGGCGCCCTCGCCGTCGGCGCGCTCGCCGCCTATCTGATCTCACGCAGGGTGCAGCGGCAGACGCGTGACCTCGCCTTCTCCGACATCTCGGCGCTCCTCGCGGAACGCGAGGCCATGCTGCACAGCATCCGCGAAGGCGTCGTCGCGCTGGACCGGGCAGGTCGGATCCGGCTGCTCAACGACGAGGCGCAGCGCCTCCTGGGCCTCGGGACGGAAGCCATCGGGCAACCGCTCGACGCCGCGATCGGTCCGGGACGTACGACCGATGTGCTCGCCGGGCGCGTGACGGGCACCGATCTCCTGACCGTCCGCGGTCAGCGTGTCCTGGTCGCCAACCGCATGCCCACGGACGACGGCGGCGCCGTCGCCACCCTGCGCGACCGCACCGAACTGGAGCAGCTCGGCCGCGAACTGGACTCCACCCGCGGCCTCATCGACGCGCTGCGCGCCCAGGACCACGAACACGCCAATCGCATGCACACCCTGCTCGGTCTCCTGGAGCTGGAGATGTACGAAGAGGCGGCGGAGTTCGTCGGAGAAGTAGCGGGCGCGCACCGGGTGACCGCCGAGCAGATCACGGAGAAGATCGGCGATCCGCTGCTCGCCGCGCTCCTGGTGGGCAAGGCCACGGTCGCCGCGGAACGTGGCGTCGTCCTCGCCGTCCCGCGCGACACCGCACTGCCCGACCGTCTGATCGACCCGGGCGGTCTCGTCACCATCGTCGGCAATCTGGTCGACAACGCACTCGACGCCGCGGCGGGCACCCTCCACGCGCGCGTGGAGGTCGATGTACGCACGGAGGGGCGAACCGTCGTCCTCCAGGTGCGCGATACGGGACCTGGTGTACCGCCCGCGCAACGCGAGACGATCTTCACGGAGGGCTGGTCCACCAAGGAACCCCCGGCCCACGGCAAGCGTGGCATCGGTCTCGCCCTGGTCCGCCGGCTCGCCGAGCGGCAGGGAGGCAGCGCACGAGCGGACGCTTCCCCTGAAGGGGGCGCCGAGTTCACCGTCGTCCTGCCCGAAGCGCTCGCACAGGCCGAACTGGCCCCCACGGAGGAGACACGATGATCGAGGTGCTCGTCGTGGACGACGACGTCCGGGTCGCGGACGTCAACGCCGCCTACGTGGCGAAGGTCCCGGGCTTCCGGGTGGCCGCGAAGGCCCACGGCGCCGCCGAGGCGCTGCGGCTGATCGAGGAACTCCCCGTCGACCTGGTGCTCCTCGACCACTATCTGCCGGACCAGACGGGTCTCGCGGTGGTCCGTACGCTGCGTGAGCGCGGCCATCAGACCGACGTGATCATGGTGACCGCCGCCCGCGATGTCGCCACCGTGCAGGCCGCGATGCGCCACGGCGCGCTGCAGTACCTGGTCAAGCCGTTCTCCTATGCGGGCCTTCGCGCGAAACTCGACGCGTACGCGACCTTGCGCCGGACCCTGGACGGCGGGGGCGAGGCCGAGCAGGCCGAGGTCGACCGGATCTTCGGAGCCCTGTCGGCGACTCCGGCGCCCGAGCTACCCAAAGGGCACTCCCCCACCACGGCCGAGCTGGTCCGCAGGGCGCTGATGGGCGCTGAAGGGCCGCTCTCGGCACAGGAGTTGGCCGACCGCACCCGGCTGAGCCGCCAGACGGCACAGCGCTATCTGAAGCTCCTGGAGCGCTCGGGGCGGGTCCGGCTCAGCCTCAAGTACGGGGACACCGGCCGCCCGGAACACCGCTACGAATGGGCGCCCAGCGTCTCCTAGCCCTGCCTGTGCGGCGGTTAGGCCGCTCCCGCCCCGGTGAGCGACCGCACCTCGGTCTCGGCGTGCTTGGCTTCGTCCGCGGGCTCCGTCGAGGTGACGGTGCCCAGCCATCCGGCGAGGAAGCCCAGCGGGATGGAGACGAGGCCCGGGTTCTCCAGTGGGAAGTACTGGAAGTCCATCCCCGGGAAGAGCGAGCTCGGTTCGCCGGAGACCACGGGTGACAGCACGACGAGCACCAGGGAGGGCACCAGGCCGCCGTAGACGGACCAGACAGCTCCCCGTGTGGTGAAGTTCCGCCAGAACAGCGAGTAGAGCAGCACGGGTAGATTCGCGGACGCGGCGACCGCGAAGGCCAGGCCCACCAGGAACGCGACGTTGAGATCTCGGGCGAGCAGCCCCAGGCCGATCGCGACCACGCCGATTCCGGCAGCCGCGAGGCGCGCCACCGCCACCTCACTGCGCGGTTTCGCGTGCTTGCGCCGCAGCGACGCGTACAGGTCATGGGCCACGGACGCCGACGAGGCGAGCGTGATCCCGGCGACGACGGCGAGGATCGTGGCGAAGGCGATGGCGGCGACGATGGCGAACAGAACCGTTCCGCCTGTCGAGTCCGCGCCGCCTCCCAGATCGAGCGCGAGGAGCGGAACTGCCGTGTTCCCCGCGGCATTCGATCCCCGCACGGCATCGGAGCCCACGATCGCGGCGGCGCCGAAGCCGAGCACGATCGTCATCAGATAGAAGCTGCCGATGAGACCGATGGACCAGACGACGGAGCGGCGGGCGGCGCGCGCGGTCGGCACCGTGTAGAAGCGGGAGAGGATGTGCGGAAGACCGGCCGTGCCAAGGACGAGCGCGAGGCCGAGGCTGATGAAGTCCAGGCGCGAGGTCCAGTCACCGCCGTACTTCAACCCGGGCGCGAGGAATTGGCTGCCGTGTCCGCTGCGGTCGGCCGCGGTGTGCAGCAACTGGTCGAAGTCGCCGTGGAAACGCACCAGGACGAGCACGGTCAGCGCGATCGCGCCGCACATCAACAGGACCGCCTTGACGATCTGGATCCAGGTGGTGGCCCGCATCCCTCCCAACGACACATAGATGACCATGAGCGCGCCGACGCCGATCACCGTCCAGGCCTGCGCCGCCCCGCTCGTCCCGCCGAGCAGCAGCGCGACCAGCGAGCCCGCCCCCACCATCTGCGCCACCAGATAGAGAACGGACACGGTGACCGAGGAAGTTCCCGACGCGATGCGCACGGGCCGCTCCCTCATCCGGGCGGCGACCACGTCGGCGAGCGTGAACCGGCCGCAGTTGCGCACCAGTTCGGCCACCAGGAACAGCACGACCAGCCAGGCGACGAGGAAGCCCACCGAGTAGAGCAGCCCGTCGTACCCGACGAGCGCGATGAGTCCGGCGATGCCGAGGAAGGAGGCGGCCGACATGTAGTCGCCCGCGATGGCGAAACCGTTCTCCATGGGCGAGAAGAGCCGTCCGCCCGCGTAGAACTCCTCCGCCGAGCCGTGTCGGTTCCGGCTCACCCACGTCGTGATCGCGAGCGTGACGGCCACGAACACGCCGAACAACAGCAGTGCCAGCGTCTGGTGGTCCCCGGTCATCGCTCGCTCCCCCGGGCCAGTTCCTGCTCGCTCCGCCGGCCGTGCGCCCGCTGGTCCAGAACCCGTTCCTTCTGGTCCTGCTCACGCTTCTGATCCCGGTCACGCTTCTGGTCCTGCTCCCGCTTCTGCTCGAACACCGCCCAGCGCAGATCGAGCGCCGCACGATCCCTCCTCAGCCGGGCGTTGCGCGCATACGCCCAGGTCAGCAGGAAGGTCGAGAGGAACTGCCCGAGGCCCGCGACCATCGCGACGTTCACGGACCCGGCGACAGGCCGCGCCATCAGCCCAGGCGCCGTCGTCGCCATCACGACATACGCCACGTACCAGGTGAAGAAGACGGCCACCCCGGGGACGACGAACCGCCGATACCGGCCCCGCACCTCCTGGAACGCAGCACTGCGCTGAACCTCCAGATAGATGTCGGCCGTGCTCGCGCTCCGCTCCGGCGTGGCTCGGGGCGACGGCACGGGCGCCGGCGCGCCCGTGCCGTCCAACTCGCCCCAGCCGGAAGCAAGGGCGTCGTACCAGGGATCCCTCGGATCACCGGTCCGCGCCTGCCCGGCATCGCGCCCGTCGTGCTTCTCCACCGAACTCTCCTTGTCCGCAGCCTTGTTCGGCTGCGTGCCCAAGGATGGACAGAACGGGAAGATCCCTGACTCTTCTCTCCCCGCTGTTCACCCCATCAGGTGAAGGAGCTCGTCAAAGTCCCCCTTCAAGAGCGCCTGGCGCTCGGCGGCTTGGCCAATCCGTGTCCATAGGCGTAACGCACCGCCTGCGCACGGTCCTTGAGCCCCGTCTTGGCGAAGAGATTGTTGATGTGCGTCTTCACCGTCGCGGTGGAAACCTGCATCGCGCGGGCGATCTCCTGGTTCGTCATCCCCTCGGCGATCAGGACGAGCACTTCGGTCTCGCGGGCGGTGAGGCCGTCGGGGGGCTCCGGCGGGGGTGCGGGCTTCTCGGACTCCGACAGCCGCTCCAGTAGCCGCCGTTGGATCTGCGGCGACAGCCCCGCCTCGCCCGAGAGCACGTCCTCCACGGCCCGCACGATCTCGTCCCCGCCGGCGTCCTTGGTGAGATAGCCGCGTGCGCCTGCTCTCAGCGCGGGGAAGAGCGAGTCGTCGTCGGCGAAGGTCGTCAGGACCACGACCTGCGTTCCCGGATACTCGGCCCGGATGCGACGAGTGGCCTCCGCACCGTCGACCCGCGGCATGCGCAGATCCATCAGGACGACATCCGGGGCGAGTTCGGCGACGAGCCGGACGGCCTCTTCGCCGTCGCCCCCGGAACCGACGACCTCGATACCGGGCAGCAGCCCCAGCAGCATCACGATGCCCTCGCGCACCACGGTCTGGTCGTCGACCACGATCACCCGCGCCGGCGCCTTGGCGCCGCCCTCCGTCGTCATGTGGGCACCTTCAGCGTCACGATGAAGCCTTCCTCACCAGGACCGGCCGTCAGGGATCCGCCCAGCAGCTCGGCCCGCTCCCGCATTCCGAGCAGACCGTACCCGGCCCCGGAGGTGGCGAGTTCGCCCGGCGATCCACCCGAATCCCTTACGTCCAAGGTCACTTCGCCCTCCCCGTACGCGAGACGCACGAACACCTTGGCGCCCGGCGCATGCTTGCGGACGTTCGTCAGGGCCTCCTGCGCGACGCGGCGCACCGCCTGGGACGCCTCGGCGGGCAGGGCACGCCGCGCGCCCGTCACGGAAACCGAATCCTTGTCCGAGGTGACCAGTTCACGCAGGAAGTCCTCGACCGGCGTCATCTCGCCCCGCAGCGCGGACAGCGCCTGCCGGGTCTCCGCGAGTCCTTCGCGGGCCATGGACCGTGCCGCCACCACCCGCTCGAGTATCTGCTCGCGTGTCGCCTCCCCCTCGATCAGCAGGCGTGCCGCCTCCAGGTGGACGAGCTGCGCGGAGAGGCTGTGCGCGAGCACGTCGTGGATCTCCCTGGCGATGCGGGACCGCTCGGCCAGCGCGGCTGTCTCGGCCTCGGCGGTGCGGGCGGCCCGCTCCTGGGCGAGCAGTCGCTGGGCGTTGCCCCGCGCGTCGGCGTCGAGCCGCAGGGTGTACCCGGCCAGCGCGAGCCCGACGACGATGAGGCCCGTGACGGCCCAGTTGTCGTTGTTGTACGCCGCGAACGCCGCCATCGCCAAGGTCACGCAGCCTGCAGCCGCCAACAGCGGAAGCCGCTCCAGAGCCAGGACTGCCGCGCTGCACCACAGGACGAGCGCCAGCACTCTCCAGTCGCCCGCCTGCGCGGCATATCCGCACCCCAGCAGCAGAACCAGCAGAGTGACCGATGGCCACAGCCGGTGGTCGAACGAGGCGCGCAAGAACGCCCATGCAAGCCCGCCGCACAGCACGACCAGACCGACACCGGCCGCCAGGCGCCAGCCTCTGTCGTGATGGAACACGTTCCACAGCAGGCCGCCGGCGATCGCCAACCGCAGGACCCTGACGAACCACAGCCGGCCGACGCTCTGTCCTTCCCGGCTGAGTCCTTCCCGGAAGGGCCATCTCATCCACCGGTCCGAGATCACACGGGGTCCTTCCGCATCGGCTCGTACGCCGCGTCCGCAACACCGTACGCCGGGCGGAACAGGCCCGCCCGCTGCGCCAGCATGCCGCTGCGGACGAGCAGCGTGGCCGCGAGAGCCAGCATCAGAGCGGCGCTGCCCTGCCGCACACCCAGCAGTGCGCCGATGCCGAACAGGCCGAGCCGCAGCCCGATCCCGACGGCCCAGACGATGGCCGTGGCCCTGGTCCCCTTGCCCCAGACGGAGCCGTCCGGCGCTGTCCATACGTGCGTGGTCCGCGCCCAGCCGAAGCCGATGGCCAGACCGACCAGCAGTTCCGCACCGAGCAGGGCGACGGCCGCCGCCTGGTGATGGGGATCCAGCACGCCGGGCTCGCGCACGGCCAGGAAGACCAGCGCGGCTGGTATGACCCACCAGCGCCTGTCCGAGGTGATCTGCTGCGCCTTGAATTGGCGCACGATCACCAAGGCGACGACGGCGCAGACCACCAGAACATTGGCGAGCCCGGACATGACGGCCTCCGTGGATCGAGGAAGTGCGAAGTCGATCCGAGGTGGATCAACGCCTTCGACGCTACGGAAAAGACCTGGTCAAGACATCGGAGCAGGGGTGGAACGTGGGTGGAGCCGAGGGCTCCACCCACGGGTGGAGTGCGTTCCGTACGAGCGGAACGCACCGGCGTCGTGCGAGCGCTACGCGTCGATGCGCGAACGGTCCAGCGTCGCCGCCGAGCTGGTGATGAACTCCTTGCGGGGCGCCACGTCATTGCCCATCAGCAGATCGAAGACCTGCTCGGCGGCGTCCAGGTCGCCGATGTTGACCCGCCGCAGGGTGCGGTATCGGGGATCCATGGTCGTCTCCGCGAGCTGGTCCGCGTCCATCTCACCCAGACCCTTGTAGCGCTGGATGGAGTCCTTGAACCGGATCCCCTTGCGCTGGAACTCCAGGAGCGTCTCGCGCAGCTCGTTGTCCGAGTACGTGTAGACGTACTTGTCCTGGCCCTTCTTCGGCTGGACCAGCTCGATGCGGTGCAGCGGCGGCACGGCCGCGAAGACCCGGCCCGCCTCCACCATCGGGCGCATGTAGCGCTGGAAGAGGGTGAGCAGCAGAATCCGGATGTGCGCGCCGTCGACATCGGCGTCGACGAGAAGAATGATCTTCCCGTAGCGCGCCGCGTCGATGTCGAAGGTCCGGCCGGACCCTGCCCCTATGACCTGGATGATCGCGCCGCACTCGGCGTTCTTCAGCATGTCCGTCACGGACGCCTTCTGAACGTTGAGAATCTTGCCGCGGATCGGCAGGAGGGCCTGGAACTCGGAGTTCCGCGCCAGCTTGGCGGTGCCGAGGGCCGAGTCGCCCTCGACGATGAAGAGCTCGCTGCGCTCCACGTCGTCGCTGCGGCAGTCGGCGAGCTTGGCGGGCAGCGAGGAGGACTCCAGGGCCGTCTTCCGGCGCTGGGCGTCCTTGTGCTGACGGGCCGCGATGCGCGTGCGGGCCGCCGCGACGGCCTTCTCCATCACGGCGCGCGCCTGCGCCTTGGCGTCGCGCTTGGTCGACGTCAGGAACGCCTTGAGCTCCTTGGCGATGACGTTGGCGACGATGCGGTTGGCCGCCGAGGTGCCGAGCACCTCCTTGGTCTGACCCTCGAACTGCGGCTCCGCGAGGCGGACCGTGACGACCGCGGTCAGCCCTTCCAGAGCGTCGTCCTTGACGATGTCGTCCTCGGCGACACGCAGCACCTTCTGAGAGCGCAGCACCTCGTTCATCGTCTTGGTGAGCGAGCGCTCGAAGCCCGTCATATGGGTGCCGCCCTTGGGGGTGGCGATGATGTTGACGAAGGACCGCAGCATCGTGTCGTAACCCGTGCCCCAGCGCAGCGCGACGTCCACGGCGAGCTCACGGGTGACCTCGGTGGGGGTCATCTGGCCGTGGTCGTCGAGGACCGGGACGGTCTCCTTGAAGGTGCCCTGGCCGGTGAAGCGAAGGACGTCACAGACGGCCTTGTCCTGGGCCAGGTACTCGCAGAACTCGCTGATGCCGCCGTCGAAGCGGAAGGACTCCTCGCCCTTGGTGCCGCCCTCTCCGAGCCCGTACTCGTCGCGCACGACGATGGTCAGGCCCGGCACCAGGAACGCGGTCTGGCGGGCACGCTGGTGCAGCGTCTCGAGGTTGAGCCTGGCGTCCTTGAGGAAGATCTGGCGGTCGGCCCAGTAGCGCACGCGCGTGCCGGTGCGCGTCTTGGGGATCTTCTTGGCCTTGCGCAGCTTGGCCGACGAGTCGAAGTCGGCGTCGGGGCCGGGCTTGGCGAACGCCCCGGGGACGCCACGACGGAAGCTGATCGCATGGGTGTGCCCGTGGAGGTCCACCTCCACGTCGAGGCGCGCGGACAGGGCATTCACCACGGAGGCACCCACGCCATGCAGGCCGCCGGAGGCAGCGTAGGCGCCACCGCCGAACTTTCCGCCCGCATGCAGCTTCGTCATGACGACCTCGACTCCGGAGAGGCCGGTCTTGGGCTCGACATCCACCGGGATGCCTCGGCCGTTGTCCCGGACCTCTACGGAGGCGTCGTCGTGGAGGATGACTTCGATGTTGTCGCAGTAGCCGCCCAGGGCCTCATCGACGGAGTTGTCGATGATCTCCCAGAGGCAGTGCAGCAGGCCACGGCTGTCCGTCGACCCGATGTACATGCCCGGACGCTTGCGAACGGCCTCGAGCCCCTCCAGGACGAGCAGGTGCCGCGCGGTGTAGTTGGAACCGTCCCGGTCTGCTCCGGTCAGCAACGCTGTGGACGGCACGGACGTCTCGGCGGTCACGCGGTTCGCTCCTCGCTGAATTTCAAAAGGGGCCCCTTGGGGTAAGGACCCGGCTTCGGTTGCCGCTCAGAGGGTACCGAGGCCTGGTAGAGCCGTTGTCACGCCACCCTCGTCTCGACTCACACTAGTCCAGCACCGTACGCTTGTTCGATCCCTCGATGGAGTGAAGCGCACGTCACGTTCCCTTCCAGGCATGAACCATTTAGGCTCCGGGCACGTCCTCATGAACAACCGGCAACCCAGCCGGCGGACGACCGACCTGACAGACAGCGCGAAACCGTACGACACGTAAGAGACGTAATACGGCACATTCGCCGCCAACCGGCAGCAGACAGCCGCCTCGGAAAAAACTTCGAGGAAAAGCCACGAGCGGGAACGTTTTCGGCCTGGTTGGATGTTGACCCTGGTACGACAGCTCGTCGAGCTAGAGAAGAGGCGACGTGACTACTGTTCTGACCCCCGCGAGCCCCCTGACGGCCGCTGATCGCTGCGACCGCTGCGGCGCCCAGGCATACCTGCGCGTCGTCCTGTTGAGCGGCGGTGAACTGCTCTTCTGCGCCCACCACGGCCGCAAGTTCGAGCCGGAACTCAAGAAGATCGCCGCTGAGATACAGGACGAGACGGAGCGGCTGACGGCCGTCCCGGAGACCCCCGACGAGGATCGCTGACACCTCGCACCCACGACGAGCCATCCGGCGCACGCCAGGCCGGTGACCGGGCGGCCGACCCTGATAACCCCAGGGTCGGCCGCCCGCTCTCGTTAGACGGGCGCCCAGGCCCCTCCTCGGCGGCCCCTGGCGGCGCCCCGCACTCGCCACGCGGGCAACTCCCGTACTGTCAGCCGCCCAAAGGCACGTCCCGCGCGACGCCCGAAATCCGCGTATAGACCCCGGGGCTCCCGGCCCGCCCACAGCCGCTCCCCCACGAAACCAGGCCGATCAGCCGCCCGCGCGCGACGAGCGGACCGCCGCTGTCCCCCTGGCACGCGTCCCGCCCGCCCTCAAGTTCCCCCGCGCACAGCATGGATGCGGCCGAGTACGTTCCGTCAGAACTCCCCGGGTAGGCCTCCCCGCATGTGGAGTCAGGCAGTACTCGTACATGCGCGGAGCGCAACGTACGCGCGTAATCACCCGCCCCCGTTGTGTCACCCCACCCGTAGACGGCCGCGCGGGTGCCGGGCTCGTACGCCTGGTCCCCCTCGCCCGCCATACGGATCGTGTAGCCCTTGGGCAGCGGGCTCGCCAGCTCCAGCACCGCGACGTCACCGGAGTTCGAGTAGCTGTCGTACTCCGGATTGACCGACGCCTCGCGCACCGGAATCTCACGCCCCTGCGACGTGCCCAGATCCTCCCGACCGGCGATCACCTTCAGGTCACTCATCTCGCGCAGCGGCACTCCGAGGACTTCCTCACCCAGACAGTGCGCCGCGGTGAGGACCGTCGAGCGCCCGACCGCCACGCCTCCGCAGAACTGTCCCGAGCGCGTACCCCCGAACCGGTCACGGCTGGACAGCGCCACCACCCAAGGGCTGTCGGCCACCCGGACCGGACTGCCCCCGATGACGACGCTGTCGGCCGCCGCCGGGGCCGGAGCGGCCAGCGGCAGCACCGCCACCGGGGCGGCAAGGGCCAATGCCACCGTGATTGTTCGGGCGAAAGGACGAGGCATGCGATCTCCTCACTCTGGGTTGCCATGGCACACCCACAGTGATCCAGCGCGGCATGCCCCGCACCCGCGCCACGCACATTCCTCGCCAGGGCGAACACATCGGACAAACAGAAGACCCGAAGCCTCGTACGAGACTTCGGGTCTTCCTTGTGGAGCGCTGGTGACTAGTCGAGGTAGTCGCGCAGGACCTGCGAACGCGACGGGTGACGCAGCTTCGACATCGTCTTCGACTCGATCTGACGGATGCGCTCACGCGTCACTCCGTAGACCTTGCCGATCTCGTCGAGCGTCTTCGGCTGGCCGTCGGTGAGACCGAAGCGCATGGAGACCACGCCCGCCTCACGCTCGGACAGGGTGTCGAGCACCGAGTGCAGCTGCTCCTGAAGGAGCGTGAAGCTGACCGCGTCGGCCGGGACGACCGCTTCGGAGTCCTCGATGAGGTCACCGAACTCGCTGTCGCCGTCCTCACCCAGGGGGGTGTGGAGGGAGATCGGCTCGCGGCCGTACTTCTGGACCTCGATGACCTTCTCCGGGGTCATGTCGAGTTCCTTGGCCAGCTCCTCCGGGGTGGGCTCACGGCCCAGGTCCTGGAGCATCTGACGCTGCACGCGCGCGAGCTTGTTGATGACCTCGACCATGTGCACCGGGATACGGATGGTGCGGGCCTGGTCGGCCATGGCGCGGGTGATCGCCTGACGGATCCACCAGGTGGCGTACGTGGAGAACTTGTAGCCCTTGGTGTAGTCGAACTTCTCGACCGCGCGGATCAGACCGAGGTTGCCCTCCTGGATGAGGTCCAGGAAGAGCATGCCGCGGCCGGTGTAACGCTTGGCCAGGGAGACCACCAGACGGAGGTTGGCCTCCAGGAGGTGGTTCTTGGCGCGGCGCCCGTCCTCGGCGATGATCTCCAGCTCACGCTTGAGCTTCGGCGCGAGCTTGTCGGCGTTCGCCAGCTTGTCCTCGGCGAACAGGCCGGCCTCGATGCGCTTGGCGAGCTCGACCTCCTGCTCCGCGTTGAGCAGCGGGACCTTGCCGATCTGCTTCAGGTAGTCCTTGACGGGGTCGGCGGTGGCACCGGCCGCGGCGACCTGCTGGGCCGGGGCGTCGTCCTCGTCCTCGTCGGACAGCACGAAGCCTGCCTGGGGACCCTCTTCCGCGGACTCGCCCTCACCGGGCTTGCCCTTGGCGGGCGTCTCCTCGGTGGCCTCGTCGTCCACCATCTCGTCGTCCTGCTTGGACGTCTTCTTTGCCGCTGCCTTCTTGGCGACGGTCTTCTTGGCGACGGCCTTCTTGGCCGTCGTCTTCTTGGCTGCGACCTTCTTCGCGGGCGCGTCCTCAGCTGCGACATCTGCGGCCGACGCCTCGGGGGCGGCGGTCGCGGTGGCCTGCTTAGCCGTGGCCGTCTTGACCGCGACCGTCTTGGTCGCGGTGCGCTTGGCCGGGCTCTTCGCTGCGACGCTCTTGCGGGGGCGCTTCGGCTCCGCGGCACTGACCATCAGCGTCACACCCTCTTCCTCGAGGATCTGGTTGAGGCTGCGCAGAACGTTCTTCCACTGAGTGGCCGGAATCTGGTCAGCTTCGAAGGCACGACGCACGTCATCGCCGGCGATCTGCCCATCAGCCTTTCCCCGCTCGATGAGCGCCATGACAGAGACGGATTCGGCGATCTCCGGCGGGAGCGTACGGGATGTGCTGGCCGACACGAACAACCTCTCGGAACGTTGGAAAACGGCTTCCGGCCCCGTCCATTGTGGACCAGGACCGACGACCGACGACTGGGGATGGGCCGACGGCGCAGGCGGGCCGGGGAGCTACACAGCGTCGCGAACGACTGCTGTATTCCCTCCTCGGCTATCACCTCTTAGGTCATCGCGCTGCCCCGAGGAGCGTTACGCCCAATCTACGTGGCCCGAGTCACACCCCGTAAGCACTCAAAAGCGGCCAGATACGGTCAGAAGCGTCCAGATCTAGGCTCTGACGGCCCTCCAGACGGTAACGACCACGTCGCCGGGTCCCTGACGGTTCCCCGAGGAACCCGCAGAGGCCCGGCGACGGTACCGCGCCAACGGAGTGATGAGGTCGGGCCGCGAGGCGCATCAGCCGGCCGTCCGGACGCAGACCCGCGGCCCGTCAGTGCTCGCGGGGGGCGGGCACGACGCGCTCCACCTCCGGGTGGACCGTGAGCAGCTGGCGCATGGCGGCCTCGGCTCCGGGGCCGTCGCCCGCGCCGAGGGCGTCGACGATGCGCGAGTGGTGGACCAGGGACGCCTCGGTGGGGCGGTCGCAGCCGGTGATCGGGCCGCCCGAGACCTGGAGCGCCGCCGAGACGATGCCGGACAGGTGCTCCAGCATGCGGTTGCTCGCGAGCTGGATGAGCAGCGAGTGGAACTCCGCGTCGGCGCGGGAGAAGGTGATGCCGTCGCCCTGACTCAGGGAGTGGCCCATGATCTCGACCATGTCGGCGAGCCGCTGCTGCACCTCCTCGCGGCCGTGGCCCGCGGCGAGCCGGGCGGCGAGGGGCTCGATCGTCCAGCGCAGCTCGCTGAGTTCGCGGCGCTGGTCGTCGCGCTGCGGCCCGAACGCGCGCCACTCGATGATGTCCGGGTCCAGGAGGTTCCAGTCACTGACGGGCCGCACGCGCGTACCGACATTCGGCCTGGCGCTCACCAGGCCCTTGGCTTCAAGTACGCGCAGCGATTCCCGGACCACGGTGCGGGAGACCTCGAAACGCTGGCCGATCTCCTCGGGGACCAGCGGGCGGTCGGCGCCCAGGTCGCCGGAGACGATCATCTGGCCGAGCTGCTGGACGAGTTGGCCGTGCAGCCCGCGGCCACGGCTGCCTGCGGTGCGTCGGCCCACGCGGCCGAGATCCTGGTCGGCGCTGTCCCACGAGGGCGCGACAACGCGGTCGGCACCAGGGGCCTCTGCGTAGGGGTAGCGGTCGAGTTCGCCCGGACCGGCGAGGCCGGAGTCTGCGGAGCGGGCGGCGGTCATCATGGTGTGCGCAAGGGTACTCACGGATCCTTTGTCGGCGTGGCTCCCAAGTCCCTTGAGGTCTTTGGTGAAAAGCACACGAAAGGGTGATCGCTTACCCCGCCGCAATTGACGCCTTATCGGAAAGAAATGGGCGTTCTCCGGGGAGTTGTGCGCAGCACGGGAACAGAAGCGCGCGGCGGTCGCTATCGGACCCTGCTGCGCATCCCCGTGAGCAGATAGGCGCAGAGCAGAGCGGTCAAGGACAACATCAGTGCGCTCCCCACAGGTTGGGCGACCATCCGCACTCCCCCCGCCAGATATCGCTCCACGCCGAACGGCCACTGCACCAGCGCGAGATCACGAAGCCTCCCCGGCAGTCCCGCCGCCGATCGCACAGACGGTCCCTCCAAGGCCTTCTGTACGAGCGGTACGACGACGATCGGTACGGCGAGAACCGCGGCGAGACCGGCGGTCGTGGACCGGAAGACTCCTCCGGCGAGCACCCCCGCCCAGGCGCACCCCGCAACCAGAGCGAACCAACTCGCGCCCAGCGAAGGCCAGTCAGCGGGAACTTTCGCGGCCTCCTCTCCGTATACCAAGTGGAGCAGGCCGGCGTCGGAGACCAGGACGAGCAGGCTCAGGAGGAGCGCGGTGCCCGCCGCCACGAGCAACTTGGCGCAGAGAAGCCCCAAACGGCGGGGAACGGTGCCGCGGTCGGCGGCGAGGGCGGGATGGCGGAACTCCTCACCGAACGCGAGGGCGCCGAGCAGTCCGGCGCCAAGCGCCGCGGGCGGCAAGGGAAGTTCCTGGGGCCAGGCGGCCAACAGGCGCGGCTGCGGCGTGTGACCGGTCCTGGCGAGGAAGACGCAGAGGACGGCGGAGACGGCGAGCACGGCGCCCGTGGTGAGGTAGCCGGTGCCGACACCGGCGGCGCGACGCAGTTCGTAACGCAGAGGGCGAAGGGGGCTGCGGGCGGGCCGGATCGAGATGGGGGGCGGCAAGGGCAAGGGGGCTGGTGTTTCGGGGGTCCCAGAAGCCCGAGGAGTCGTGGCGGCGGCCGGGTCCGTGGGGGTGAGCGGGATGAGGTTCTTGGCCGTGGACACGACCTCGGGGCCGGGCTCAAGCTCGGGGTCAGGCTCAAGGGCGGGGCCGGGCTGAAGTTCGGGGTCGGGCTCAAGCTCGGGGTCGGACTGAAGTTCGGGGTCGAGCTCAAGCTCCGCCCTCGCCTCAACCTCGGCGTGAACCACGGCCTCAGGCGGCGCATCGGCTTCCGCGCGTGGAGGTGCGGATCCGGGTGCAGGTTCGGTCGCGGCTGCGGGTGCCACAGCCACAGGCCCCGCATCTCCGATCTCGTCGGCCAGTTGATGGACGAGGATTCCGTGACGGAACGCCGTCTCGCCGATGTCGGCGCAATTGCTGCCGTACACAGAAAGCCGGTTGCCGTCCTCCTTCACCACCTCGATGGAGCGTTGCCCGACACGGGCCTCCTTGGACAGCAGAGCGCCGAGGCGTGCCGCGTGCGGGCTGCGCACCGCGACCCGGGGGCGCAGCCGGGTACGGGCGAAGTCCCCGGCTTCTTGGTCTGCGACCAGGCGGCCCGCTTCCAGCGTGACGACCCGGTCGGCCGTCCGTGCGGCCTCCTTGGCATCGGCTGTGGAGAAGAGCACGGTTCCCCCCTGGGCGGCGTGCGCGCGCAGAATCCCGTGCAGCCACCCGCCCTCGCGGGCAGAGAGCCCGTCGGCAGGACCGTCGAGGACGAGCGTGTGCGGGTCGGCGAGCAGCGCGCAGCCCAGGCCGAGGCGGCGGTCCATGCCGCGCGAGAGCGTGCCGAGCCGCTGATCGCGGAGGCTGACGAGGCCGACGACTTCGAGTACGTCGTCGGCGCGCTGGACGGGCACACCGGCGGCGGCACACAACATGCGCAGCTGACCGCGTACCGTGCGGCCGGGGTGCCCCGGAACCTCGCCCAGAAGGACGCCCACCTCGCGCGACGGATGAGTGATGCGGTGCAGCGGACGCCCTCTGAAGTAGGTGACTCCTCGGCCCTGTTGGATTTCGAGCATGAGCCTCAGCGCCGTCGTCTTGCCGGCGCCCTGTGCGCCGAGCAGTGCCGTGACACGGCCTGTTCGCGCCTCGAAGGACACGTCGTCGACGGCGGGCGGCAACTCCTGCCGGGGATTGCTGGTCAGTCCGATGGCCTGGATCATCGCTTCTCTCGCGGGATGTGCGACCGCTCGGCGGCCAGGGCTCGTCCGCCGGGTCGGGGACGGACGAGCCCCGTGGGTACTTCTGCAAGATAACGCGATATTTCCTTCATTTCGGTCAGGGCGTGAGCCGCGGGTGTCCATCACGCGGCCGGACCGACGGGTGACCAGCGCGTGATCCGTGGCGTGAGCCTCAGACCTCGGGGCGCAGCATCGGCGGGTTGAGCAGCGTCGCGCCGCCCGCGCGGAAGAGCTGGGCGGGGCGGCCGCCCTGACGCGTTGTGGTGCCGCCGGTGGGGACGAGGAAGCCGGGCGTGCCGGTCACCTTGCGGTGGAAGTTGCGCGGGTCGAGCACCACACCCCACACGGCCTCGTACACCCGGCGCAGCTCACCGACGGTGAACTCGGGCGGGCAGAAGGCCGTAGCCAGCGAGGAGTACTCGATCTTCGAACGGGCGCGCTCCACGCCGTCCGCCAGAATCTGCGCGTGATCGAACGCGAGTGGCGCCGCCTGCTCGTCCTCCCGGCCGTACCCGCCCTGGTTGAGCAGTGCCTCGACCGGCGCCCAGCGCGCGCTGTTCGCATCGCCGCCGGCCCGTGGTGCGGGCAGATCGGGAGCGAGCGCGAGATGGGCGACACTGACGACCCGCATCCGCGGATCGCGCTTGGGGTCGCCATACGTGGCGAGCTGCTCCAGGTGCGCGCCGTTCACCTGGACCGGAGTGTCCGGAGCGTGGGCACACAGCCCCGTCTCCTCGACCAGCTCCCGCGCGGCGGCCGCCGACAGATCCTCGTCGTCGCGCACGAATCCGCCGGGCAGTGCCCAACGACCCTGGAACGGCGGCTCACCCCGGCGTACGGCAAGCGCGCAGAGCGCGTGGCGGCGAACGGTCAGCACGACCAGATCGACGGTGACAGCAAAGGGCGGGAAGGCCGACGGGTCGTAGGGCGACATGCCGCGATCATAGTCGTCTGCCTGACGATAAACAGCTCCTCCGGCATCCGATCCCGGCTCGATTCACCAGGTCCGGCGTCAGGTTCGCGCCACACCCATCACAGGTTCTCCCCTCTGGGTCACACCCCCAGCTGCAGCCCCTCTGCCGCCTCCTCGACCATGGCGAGGCCGAGTCTGCTGACGCGTACGGCGAACGGAGCACCCGCGACGCGCAGCGCCGTCAGCCCCAGCTCCCCCAGGGGCGCGCCCCGGACAGGACTCAGTGTCACCGTGCCCGATGGAGCGTCCGGCCGGATCCCGGCGAGCGCCGTGAGGAGCTGCACCCCGGCGGCCGCAGCGGTGGCCGCCGGACGACAGGCCGCCGGGTGCGGCAGCGGAGCTCCGCCCTCCGTGCGCTGCTCCCCCGCGTACATCTCGGGCAGCCGGTAGCCGAACGTCTCGGCCGCCGCCAGCACCCCCCGCAGCAGCGCGGTCGCTTCCTTCTCGTACCCCGCGGCAGCCAGACCCGCGACGGCGACCGCCGTCTCATGGACACGGACCGCTCCGCCACGATGTCCGAAGGGGTTGTACGCGGCTTCCTTGACGCCCAGGCTCCGCAGCCCCCACCCCGAGTCCATGGCGGGCCCGCCGAGGAGCCGGGCGAGCTGCTCGGTCTGCACCTTGTCGAGCAGCCCTGGTGCGAGCGCGCCCGACCCGAGCAGGCCCGTGTCGAGGAGGTGGGCGGCGGCGCCGGTGAGGAGGGGCACGACACGGCCGTCGGCCGTGCAGGCCGCGGCGGGCCGGCCGCCCGCCCGGTCCTCCACCCAGAAGTCCTCCCGGAACATGCCGCGCAGGCGCTCCGCCCACTGCCTCAGTTCGGTGCCGCCCGAACGGCCGTGCGCGTCGAGCAGGTCGGCGCCGAGCAGCGCGGCCCGATGGGCATGGGCCTGGGTCTCGCAGCGCGCGGGGCCGCCGGGACAGGGGTCCGGCAGGCGCCCTCGGCCGTCGGCCGCCGCAAGCATCCATCGCAGGCAGCGCTCGGCCGCCGGCAGCAACTCCTCCGTCTCCTGGGCATGCAGCCCCCACCGCCACGCCTCCGTCAGCAGCGCCGGGAACAGCAACGTCGCCTCGACTCCCGTACACCCGGGCGGCAGATGCGGTCCCGTGTTCCGCAGCGGCCCGGGGATCATGCCCGCCCGCGGTCCCGTGCCCACGAGTTGACGGCGGGCCAGCGTACGTAATGTGCCCGCGGCGATCCGGGTGCCGAGCGGCAAGGCCATCCGGGCGGCCGCGAGCGCCTCGGCCGGTGCGAGACCACAGCGCCAGGGCGCCCCCGCGGCCAGGTGGACGTCGGTCGGGTGCTCGGGGTCCCGCAGCAGCAATGCTTGGAGATCCTCCACGGATCGGTCCAGCAGATCCCGAGCCCTGAGGTCGTCCCCCGCGGCCCGCGCCGTGGCGAGGGCGAGCGAAGCCCCCTGCCCGACCGCCCTCACCGGACCGGCGCCATCCGGCCGCACCCTCAGCTCCAGGGTCCAGGTGCCGCCCGGCGGCAGTTCCACCTCCCAGCGCAGCAGCCCCGCGGAGGCCATCGCGTCCGCGGGCGCCGGGTGCGCGGTGACCACGCAGTGCCCTGCGGCCGAGGACCAGCGCATGCCGGAGTCGTGGACACTGGCGGGCAGTTCGGGCCCGGTGCTGCCGGACGCCACCGCGCCGAGCTCCGCCAGGTCCGTGCCGAGCGACACCTCCACCGGCAGCCGTAGATGGCGGCCTGCTGAGCTGCGCAGGATGATCCGTTCTGTGCCGTCCGCGTAACGGTTCCGCTCGACGACCACCTCCGGATCCGGACCGCCGTCCGCGGACGGACGCAGCGTCGCGACGAAGCGGGCACGGTCGGCCGAGACCATCCGCGCCTGCACGGCGACCGGCTCGCGCCCCGCCACCCGCAGTTCGCAGCGCGACAACAGCCTGCGCCCCGCGCGGTAGAACCCCTCGAGCCCGCGGCCGGTCAACTGCCCCTGTTCCGTGGAGATCGCGAGCGCGGGCAGGGCGACACAGATCAGCGCGGCGTGCGCGGGCGGCAGCTGCGCGGGGCGACGCGGCGCGGGAGACGGGGCCTGCCCGGCGGGCAGGCGCGATGGAGTCGGCAGGGGCCGCTGGGGACCCTCTCTGCCGGAGGCAGGAGACGAGGCGGGCAGGGACATGGGGCGGCTTCTTCCGCGCTGTCCGCGCTACGGGGAGTCGGAGGTCATACGGCGGCTCGACCCAGGCACGGGTACCGCCACTCAGGTGAACGGACCTGCGCCACCCCAAGTCACGCCCACGGGGCGGGAAGCCACCCGGCCGGCCCTGGTCCTCCGCGTACGACACCCCGGCAGGCGGCCGTCCCGCCCCTGTCCGCCGGTGCGGAACTCCTACGTTCATGTGTCGTTCCTCGCCGCCCGTCGGGTGGTGCGACGGCGGTTCTGCGGCCCCGTGTTCGGCCTGTCGGTGACCCGTGAACCAGTTCCGTCCTTCGGACGTCCGGGGCGGCGGCGTCGCGGAGCGACACCGGGCGGCTCCGGCGCGGGGTCCAAGGGCTCCGTACCGAGCGGCAGTTCGGGCTGGACCGACCTCTGGCCACGGTCGCTCCGCTCCCTGCGCAAGCAGCGGCGGATCGGCTCCGGGTCCAGGTCACCGGTGCAGGCATGGTGCAGGAGTTGAGCGAAGGTGTACTTGGGATCGGCGTGCAGCGCCATGCCCAGCGCTTCCTGACCCTCCGTCGTGTCGCCGAGGGACCACGCGACCCAGCCCGCCAGGGACAGCGGCGCCGCGGCATGCTCACCGTAGGCGCCGACGCAGCGACGGGCCAGGGCCCTCCAGAGACGAAGTGCCGGTGCCGCGTCGTCGCCCTCCATCCACTCCGCAGCCTGATCACGCGTCGTACGGTCCTGGAGGCCGATGATCAACGCTGCGGCCTCGTCGTGTGCGAGGAGTTCGTCGTCCTGGAGATCCGCCTCCAGCCTGTCGCTCACCGATGGCGCGGCCGTCATACGCGCCATGATCCTGCGGGCCAGGTCGAGCGTGTCAGCGGCTACCTCGGCCTGCCCGTCGTCCTGCAGGATCCGGTGCACGATCTCCATGCCCGCGGCGTCGAGTGCCGCCTCCTGATCCGTCGCGGCGGCGGACTCCCACGGCGCGAGACGTGCCCGCATCTCCTTTGGCGTGACGCCCACTTGGAGACCGGCGTACGCCGTGGCCGCGGCCAGGACCGACGTGCCGGGTCGCATCAGCGGAACGCCCTCCGGTGGACAGCATTGCTCGTTCGGGCAGCAGTAGGTCCAGAAGTTTCCCGCAGAGATGCACACGACCTCGAACACCGGGACGTCGAGGCTTCCGCATGCGATGCGGATCACTTGCGCGAACGGTCGCAGGCGCTCCATGACCTGCCGGCCGGATTCGGCGCCGACGGGCTCCGCGCACAGGAAGGCGACGACGCCGTCGGGCCGGGCTCCGCGCCGCTCGCAGCCGCCCACCAGGCACTGGGCGAGCTGCTCCGCGATGGGTGGCCAGTCCTCCGCGCGCCCGGGAATGCCAAGGCGCACGCGCCCACCGAACCGCCCCCGCTCGCCGTGCAGAGCGATGAGGACGACGCTCTCCTCGGGCCGGAACCCGAGCAAGTACGGCAAGGCGTCCGCCAGTTCGGCTGGCGTGCGCAAAGTGACCATGGTCTCGTCGATGGGATCGATGGGATCGATGGGATCGATGGGATCAGTTGAATCAGTCGGGCTGGCTGAGTCAATCGGGTCGGTTGAGTCGATGGGGCCGGTTGAGTCGATGGGGCCGTTTTGTTCGCTGTGATTCGCCATGCGCCGACTCTCCCGCGGATCACCAGATTCCGGTTTGCCCTGTGGATAACTAGAGGCAGGGGCACGTCAAGAGTTATCCACAGCTCGGCTGACTCGTTCGCCTAATGTCAGACCCATCGGGTTGCATGGGGGCATGAGCAACGAAGATCTGCGCACGGCGGCCGATGCCGTACTCGCCCGCCTCGTCGGCGGTCCCGCGCCCGCAAGCGGAGAGGAGCCACCGTCGGACGGTCCACGGCTGCGCGAGGACCAGTGGCGCGCGATCGAAGCGCTGGTCGCCGACAAGCGCCGGGCGCTGGTCGTGCAGCGCACGGGCTGGGGAAAGTCCGCCGTGTACTTCGTCGCGACCGCGCTGCTGCGGGAGCGCGGCAGCGGCCCCACAGTGATCGTCTCCCCGCTGCTCGCGCTCATGCGCAACCAGGTGGAGTCGGCGGCGCGAGCCGGGATCAGCGCCCGCACGATCAACTCCTCCAACACTGAGGAATGGGAGACCATCCAGTCCGAGGTGGCCTCCGGTGACGTGGACGTCCTCCTCGTCAGCCCGGAGCGGCTGAACAACCCGGACTTCCGCGACCAGGTCCTGCCCAAGCTCGCCGCCGCGACCGGCCTGCTCGTGGTCGACGAGGCGCACTGCATCTCGGACTGGGGCCATGATTTCCGGCCCGACTACCGACGGCTGCGCACCATGCTCGCCGACCTGCCGCCGGGCGTCCCCGTCCTGGCCACCACCGCGACGGCCAACGCCCGCGTGACGGCCGACGTGGCCGAGCAGTTGGGCACCGGCGGCAGCTCGGACGCGCTCGTGCTGCGCGGAGCCCTCGACCGGGAGAGCCTGAGCCTGAGCGTTCTCCAACTTCCCAACGCCGCGCACCGGTTGGCTTGGCTCGCCGACCACCTGGACGAGCTGCCGGGCTCGGGGATCATCTATACGCTCACCGTCGCCGCCGCCGAGGAGATCACCGCCTTCTTGCGGCAGTGCGGGCACACCGTCACGTCGTACACGGGAAAGACGGAGAACGCAGACCGTCAGCAGGCCGAGGAGGACCTCCTCGCCAACCGCGTGAAGGCCCTGGTCGCCACCTCCGCCCTGGGCATGGGCTTCGACAAGCCCGACCTCGGCTTCGTGGTGCATCTCGGCTCCCCCTCCTCCCCCATCGCGTACTACCAGCAGGTCGGCCGCGCGGGCCGCGGCGTCGATCACGCGGAGGTACTGCTCCTTCCGGGCAAGGAGGACGAGGCGATCTGGAACTACTTCGCCTCGCTCGCCTTCCCGCCCGAGGAGCAGGTCCGGCGCACGCTGGACGTGCTGGCGGAGGCGGGCAGACCGCTGTCGCTGCCCGCGCTCGAGCCGCTGGTCGAGCTGCGCAGGTCACGGCTCGAGACGATGCTCAAGGTTCTCGACGTGGACGGCGCGGTCCGGCGCGTCAAGGGCGGCTGGATCTCCACGGGAATGCCGTGGGCGTACGACGCCGAGCGTTACGCCTGGGTAGCCAAGCAGCGGCAGGCGGAGCAGCAGGCGATGCGTGACTACGCCACGACGCCCGGCTGCCGGATGGAATTCCTGCGGCGTCAGCTGGACGACGAGGCAGCCGCACCCTGCGGGCGGTGCGACAACTGCGCGGGCGCGCGCTTCACCGACGCCGTGTCCTCCGGGGCACTGGACACGGCACAGGGCGAGTTGGTCCGCGCGGGCGTCGATGTGGAACCCCGGAGGATGTGGCCGACCGGCCTGGCCGCGGTCGGAGTCGACCTCAAGGGACGCATCCCCGCGGGAGAGCAGGCCTCCCAGGGCCGGGCCTTGGGCCGCCTCTCGGACATCGGATGGGGCAACCGGCTCCGGCCGATGCTCGCCCCGCAGGCCCCTGACGGACCGGTGCCCGACGACGTGGCGAAGGCCGTGGTCGGCGTCCTCGCCGACTGGGCGAAGGGTCCGGGCGGGTGGGCCTCGGGTGGCACCGATGCTCAGCAGCGGCCGGCCGGCGTCGTGACCATGTCGTCGCACACCAGGCCTCAGCTGATCCAGTCGCTGGGCGCACGGATCGCGGAGGTCGGCCGGCTTCCGCTCCTCGGCTCCATCGAGTACGCCGCCGGAGCCGATACGACGCATGTGCCGAGGACCAACAGCGCCCAGCGCCTGCGTGCCCTCGACGGGACGCTGACCGTGCCCCCCGAGCTCGCCGCGGCACTCCAGGAAGCGGGCGGTCCCGTTCTGCTCGTCGACGATCTGACGGACAGCGGCTGGACTCTGGCGGTGGCGGCACGCATGCTCCGCCGGGCCGGAGCCAAGGGGGTGTTGCCGCTGGTCCTGGCCGTGCAAGGCTGACGCAAGCGTCGATCCGGGGCGCAGTGGGCAGGGATATAGGCGGCGCATCACCAGATACCGGTCGACGGCCCCAATTGCTCGTTGCCGCAAGGCAGTCCGACGGGAAGAATTGGTATCGCTCCCCGCGCGGCTCCCCGTGGCCCGGTAGGACTGTGCCGCGGTGCGCTCCTCAGTCCGACCCCGCCCTCTGGGCGCGTAGCCGAAGGGAGGACCGTGACCTTCGGATTCGCTCCGTCCGCTGCGGCATCGATGTCGGAGTCTTCGACGTCGGCCGAGATGTCCGCCGATTCCGCCAACCGACTGGCCCGGATGCTCGAGCCCGCGGAGTGGTCAGCCGCGGGAATTCCCCTGCTGCGCAATCCGCGTGAGGTCGTCAGCGGCCTGCATGCCCGGCATCGCCCGACGCCCGCGACAGCCGTCGTCGCCGTCCTCGATCCGGAGGAACGGCTCCGGGCGAGCGCTTCGTTCACCCGGCGGCCGAGCGCGGCGGACGGCTGGGTCTTTCGTAACGCGCTGCTCGCGCAGCTGCGTAGGGTCATCCCGCACGACCTGCGGCGCCGCACCCCGGTGCGCACCGCCGTCCTGCTCTACTGCCGTGACGGTGACGCGCGTTGGACGCAGGAGGACGGGGCCTGGATGTGGGGGCTGCGGGATGCCTGCACGCTGCACGGGCTGCGGTGCGGCGCCTACATCACGCTGACCCGTGACGGCTGGCAGGTGCTCGGTGAGGGTCGCGGCGGCCGTCGGCCCAGTTCCGGCTCGAACCCGGAGGCCTTCGCCGAAACCGATCCGCCACCACCGCGCACCGGCGGCGCCGCGTCCGACGTACTGCGCCGGGCGGCGGCACGCTGAGGTCCGCCGCCCCGACTTCGCGAGGCGGTCAGCCGCCATCGGCCACCGACCGACTACGGGGGAGAGCAGTGCGCGTCGCCGCCTGCGTCGCATGAAACGCAACGCACACGGCGTCCGGCCCACTTGGCTCTGCCACGAACGCCGGACACCCCACGGCGGAACCCGCCACGGGACACCGGCACTCGGCGCTCACCCGTCGGCCACGGCCACGGCCACGGCCGCGGGCCGCTCGGACCACGGAGGTCGGAGCGCGCCGGCCAGGCTCAGCAGTTCGGACGCGGATGTCGGACGGCGAGCGTCAGACGCCAGCGCCCAGCATCGCGTTGATCCGCTGCGGGTCACCACAGACGATCAGCAGGGCTCCGGCCCGGGTGAGCGCCGTCGGCAGCGCGCCGACCGCGGTCTCCTCGCTGCCGCCGTTGATGGCGACGACGACCACGGGGCGGGACACGGCACGGTCGAGGACGGCGGCGTCGGCGTAGAAGACGTCGTCGCCCGCGTCGTGCTGAGCCCAGTAGGAGGCCTCGCCGAACGACAACTCGTGCGTGGCCCACGGGTGCGGGTCGCCGGTGGTGATCACCAGGACCTCCCCCGGGGCGCGGCCCGAGTCGAGCAGCAGGTCGACGGCTTCCTCGGCGGCGTCGAGCGCCCCCTCGACGGAAGCCGGGATCAGCTGGATCTGCGGAACCGAAGCGACCGAAGCACCGGCATCCGTGGCGGAACCCGCAGGGGAACCGGTGGGACCCGCGGGAGCGGTGGAAGGTCCGGAAACAGCCGGGGCGGAAAGACCCGGCTTGGCGGCCGGCTCACGCGACGTGCGCTGCGCCGGCGGCGTCGGCCGGGCGGGGCCCGGTCGGCCTGGACGCGGCGCAGCCGCGGGACGCGGGCCGGGTACGGGGCGGGGGGTCGGCGTGATGCGGCCACTGGCCGGGGTCACGCGGGGACCCTGGGCACTCTCGTGAATCTGAGGCTCCTCGGGACTGAGAGGCATGCGTTGTTGTCTATCAAACGCCGATGCCCTGGGCATCAGCGGGGGTGGCACATGAGTGCGAGTGGAACTGCCGGAAGAGTCAGAAGTCGAAGCCGAGCTGGCCCTCGATTTCCGGAACGCTTCCATCCGCCCAGCTGCGGGCCTTCTTGAGGTGCCGCCACTGGGGCAGCGCATCAAGATACGCCCACGACATCCGGTGGTACGGGGTGGGCCCCCGCTCCGCCAGCGCGGCCTTGTGCACCGGCGACGGATAGCCGGCGTTGGCCGCAAAACCGAAGTCTGCATGTTCGATACCCAGTTCGGCCATCATTTTGTCGCGCCGAACCTTCGCGATCACCGACGCCGCGGCGACGGCCACACAGGATTGATCGCCTTTGATCACCGTACGAACGCGCCAGGGAATCCCGAGATAGTCGTGCTTCCCGTCGAGGATCACCGCTTCCGGACGCACCGGCAGCGCCTCCAGCGCACGCACGGCGGCGAGCCGCAGCGCGGCGGTCATCCCCATGTCGTCGATCTCCTCGGGCGAGGAGTGCCCCAGGGCGTAGGCCGTGACCCAGCTCTCCAGCTCCCCGGCGAGCGTGGTGCGCCGCTTGGGAGTGATCAGCTTGGAATCGGTGAGCCCTTCGGGCGGCCTGCGCAGTCCCGTGATCGCCGCACAGACGGTGACCGGTCCCGCCCACGCTCCGCGCCCGACTTCGTCGACGCCGGCAATGATCTTCGCTCCGGTGGTAGCGCGAAGGGAGCGCTCGACGGTGTGAGTGGGTGGTTCGTACGGCATGGCGCTTCACAGCCTACGCCGCAGCATGCGGCCCGCGACACCCAGGCCTACCGACGGAGCAGCGGCACCATTACCTGGTCGATCAGTTCGGTGAACTCCTGCTCCCCCCATTCGCTCCCGCACACCTTGGAGCGGTACATCATCATCGCCGGGATGACGTCACAGACGTAGGGATCCATGGCCTCGGCGCGCACCTCACCGCGCTCGACTCCACGGCGTACGACCTCTTTGATCAGCTCCACACTCGGCCCGATGACCCCGTCGAAGATCACCCCATGGAACCGCTCGGCCGACACCGTGTCGCACTCGTGAAGCACGGAACGCAGGGCGAATCCAGGGCGCGAGAACATCGCCTCACGCATCTGCCTGCACAGTTGGAGGAGATCCTCCCTGACTCCGCCGCAGTCCGGCGCGGAGTCGAGTTTCGGAAGTCCTGCCTGCAGGGCGTCCACGACGAGGTCCTCCTTGGAGGGCCAGCGGCGGTAGACCGCCGCCTTGCCGGTCTGCGCGCCCGCGGCCACACCTTCCATCGTCAGGCCGTTCCAGCCGACGGTGCTGAGCTGCTCCAGCGTTGCCTCGAGGATCGCCCGTTCGAGCACGGGGCCCCGGCGGCGCAGGGAGGCCGTCTGAGCGGCTGCGGCGCTCCAGCGCGAAGTAACCATGAATATCTCTCCGTTGGAGTTGCGAGGCAGCGCCAGTGAACGGTTGCGTTCACTGATGGGGAGTCACTACCGTTGACGGAACAGTGAACGGTGCCGTTCACTAACGCACTTGTGGGGGACCCATAGTGACAACCTCTCAGTTAGCTCAAGATCAAAAGCCCGGCGCTGCCCGCCGCGAAGGCCGACCCGGTATCGCCCTGACCGTCATCGCGGCCTGCCAACTCATGGTGGTCCTCGACGCGTCCGCTTGATCATGTGTTGCAGAGTCCTCCAGAAGCAGCCGAGGTTCAACAGCCCCTGAAACCTCCAGATCAGGAAGCTGTACGTCGTTTGATGTGTCCGGCACGGGCACCGTCTCCGCATCCGCCAGGGCAGTGATCACGCGCCCCCAAGTGCCATCTTCAGACCATCGGGTCCACCGCGACATCAGCGACTTGGCCACGCCCCGCTCAAGACGAGCCGCCGCAGGAGCCCATCCTTCAGCCGTCCGTGCCTTCCAAAGAATCGCCTCAACCGACTGCCGCAAGGGGAGATCGGTCTTCTTGCCTGACCCTCGCCCTGTCTTCGTTACGAGGGGTTCGATCAGCGCCCATCCCGCATCAGAGACTTCGGTGGGAATCTCCGCGCCACGCGCCATGAACCAAGCACCCACAGCACACTCAGCCTTAGCCCTCTTTACCGGCACCGGTCCCGCGATTCGTACTCGGATGTCTGCCAGGTCGATCACGTCCAACTGGTCTCGCGGGGGCATGTAAGGCATCTCATCCCGTGCCAGTTCCGCGAGAGCCCGAAGGTCCCGAGCGCGCTGCTCGGCAGCCAACGTCTCTTGTTGCCAGGCGACCGCTTCCCCTCGAAGCTTTTTCAGCCGCTCCAGTTCCTCACCTAGGGGCTTGACTGCCTGAGTCACGAGTCGTTGAGAGTCTTGCTCACCCAGGCCCATTTGGGCCGCCTGTGTGGCCGTTGTACCCAAGACGGTGGCTATGGCTTGCTGCTGTACTGCAATTTCACCGTCGAGACTTTCGATTCGGTCAGCATGGGCGTCATGGAACCCTAGGGTCATGTCCACCCATTCACCGGCCTGACGCATCAGCTCCTCTGTATTCCCCAGGAGTTGCGTCACCTTTCCCCATACCGCAGCTTCGATTTGACTCGCAGGTATCTGACTACATGTGCAGGTTTCAGCCCCCGCATATTTCTCACTCTTGCCAGAACAGACGTAGGTGCGCTCACCCGTTGACGTCTGAATTCGCCCCACATAGTAAGAGCCGCATAGGCTGTCGATTCGCTTAGACAGCGGATACACTTGCCTGCCAGATTTTGGTGCGCGACGAGTGCTGATCTTCTCGGCGGCCCTCTTAAGCTGCCTCACCTGGTGTTCAGTAAAGACAGGTTCCAGTTCGATTACTACCGTTGCCCCGTATACGGGGTTCCCGTCGGTATCTACTACTGTCCCCCTGCCGTACCGGGAGTCTCTCGAATCTGTGTCCCGGTAAACCTGCTTCCCTTCCAGTACGGCGCGCGACATCAGACGAGATTTCAGGTTCTCTCGGGACCAGGGGCGACCGGAGCGATTCAGCATTCCTTCCACGTTGAGACGGGAAGCTGCTTCGGTCCAATCGAGACCGTCGTCAGCAATGAGCGTCCTGGCATGCCGAAGGGTGATTGCCTCGCCTTTAAGGAAGCCATCTTCCTCGAATATATCTAGAACGAGGCAGCTCTCACCCTTTTTACCTTGGTCTTGAATCCGCCAGCCGTAGGGAACTGTTCCCCCGACGTAGCCGCCGCTTTCCGCCTTCTCTTGCAGCCCGCCTTGCGTTCTATCCCTGATCTTTTCGCGCTCATCCTCTGCATAGTCCGCAGCCTTGCGCATTCGTGAGCGACCTTCGGGAGTCGTGTTGTAGTAATCGCCTTTCACGACTGCGACGAATACACCAATCGGGTCTTCCAACTCCCAGACCCACGGCCAGAATGCACGTCCGGCCCTTCCGATCGCACGCTCTTCGTACACCACCACGACATCAAATGGCCGAGGCTGCTTACGAGCATCGACCATCAGGCGCTTGAGGTCTTTACGGTCGTTCGCTTGCAGACTGCCGCTCACGCCTTCATCAGCGTATCGATCAACGCATGCCCAGCCCTTATCTGCAATGTATTTCGCCGTCTTCTTACCTGTGTAGGCTATGCCGTATCCCTTGGCCTGCTCCTCAGTGGACACCCGCAGATACTCAACAGCGCGGAGCCGAGCACCGGCTAATGGTTGAGCCGCAACATCGATTGCGGACGTGAGAGCATGCGTCATGTCAGTCCCTTCACGACTGGCAGGCCAGTCCTCGGACCGGCCCGACCCCGATGGCGTTCCCGCGCCGTCGGGGTCGTTCATTTGGTCACCAGACTAGCCCCCTACGGCCCATTACGCCGAGCACTGCGATAGGTCAACTCGGCCTATCTCCGGGGGAGTTAGAGTCCCCCCGGGAAAGATGGCCGAACAGGAGGCGCGCCAAGCGCCGCCGCTCAGCTGGCCCCCACTCAGCCGCCCGCCATTTGACTCGTATGGCAGGCCCTTCGGAGGCTTCTCTCTTGCGCGGCTCACTCACGGATGCCCCCCATCCGTCGTCGAGCGCCAACTCTCCTCATGTCGCGCTTCGTTGTTGAGGGTTCGGGCATCCCTGAGGTCTTCGGCGATGCCCGCCGCCACCTCAGCCTCAGCGAGGGTGTGACCAGAGCCGACGTAGCGCCAAGCCGAGTCCGTGACTGCGCCGTCAGGTATGCCTAGGCCCCCGCTTTGGTGTTCTGCCCGTACGGTGCGCAGCGCTCCGTACGTGGTGGAGTAGCGGCGTGATTTGGTAAGGACGTGTCCCCGGTAGCCGAGTGTGTGTGTCCAGGAGCGCAGGTTGAGACTGGCCAGTTCGGGCAGGTCGCCCAGGCGCCAGCAGATGCCCATGAGCGCCCGCAAGTGCGCGTTGACCGGGGCGAGTCGGATGCTCTCGGTATCGGTAATCCGGTAGTCGACGCCGCCCGAGTCACCGACCGACTTGGAGACATACCTAGCGACGTAGGCAGCAACGGCACTATCGGTCACCGCGGATTGTGTGAATGCGTCGCTGCGGATCGGGTGCACGTCGAGTTGGCGCCCCCAGCGGATGACCCGCTCCCCCGTGGCTGGCGAGTAGGGAGTGTGGACCTCCACGGAGTCCGCGGCCGACCGCACCGCTTGCTCTAAGAGTTCGGCCGTGGCCCAGACGGGAGGCGGAGAATCGGGCCCCTCTGGTCCGTCCAGACGGATGACTGCATGGAAGTGAACGGCCCCTCGTTTCTGGTATTCAGCGACCTTCGTAAACGACAGCATCAGGTGCTCTTTAAAGGCCGTCTGTGTAATGCCCGCCGCAGTGGCCAAGTACCGTCGAATGGCGTGGCAATAGCGGTTCCATAGGATGCCGGCGGAGGCATGCCAGAGAGCATGTCCCACGTAGTCATAACAGTCCCGGCACAGCGGCTGTCCCACCGCCGAGTCAGTGTCTGCATGCTGCTGCCCGCAGCCGATCGCCCGCCCGTGCTCGCAGGTTCCGCCGTCGCGTCGAGGGCGACAGTAGGCGCCCGCGTCGGTAGCGCGATGCACCGCGCCGAACGAGGGTGCAGTGAGGGTGACGAAGAGGCGGGGATGGAGCTGGACCCGCTCAGGGGCACCCTTGCCGCCTAGGAGACCGGAGCGGACCAGGTGGAACGTGTCGCCCGCATGCAGGTAGGAGCACGACTGGCAGCGGGATGCACGGCGGTTGCGGCAGCGCACCGGCATCCTGCCGCCCGGCTCACCGGTCGTGTCGTAATGGCGCAGCACGACGCCGGTTGCGGCATCCACCAAGGTCGTATGACCGGACAGGTAGATGGGGTGGGCGCAGCCGCCGATGGATTCGATCTGGTCTAGCCAGCGGGCAAAACCCGGCTCTTGCACGAGCCGGATGAAGTCGCGTTCGGTGGACGAAAGAAGGCGCAGACGCTCAGCCTCATTCAGGACCGAGCGTCGCGCCTCAGCAGTTATGGGATACACGGGGAGGCCCCCTTTCGCGCGGGAAGGGTGTAATGGTCATGGCAACTCCTGAATTCAACTCGACTTGTCTTGTCTTTACTGATCTCAACTGTGGCTATTCTCGGCTCTAAGAATGTGCGTGATGTGAGAGTGAGGAAGTTCGGTCGCGCCTATATTTCGCGGACATCTGGCAGAGTTTTGCCTCAGCCGACGAGGGAATCTCCGAGGAATCGGAACGTCCACCAGACGGGATATCCCATGGGGGTCATCGCGAGGAGGAATCCTGCCATGCAGATCAGGAAGGCCTGATACCAGCGGATCTCACGGGATCGCGCGATCATGATCGTGAAAAGGAACAGGAATGCGTCGATGGTGTAAATGGTGGACTGCGTCATGCCGCTCCCTTTCCTTTCTGGAGGGCATCCGGCCGTGACAAGAACGGCTCGACCGGGCCCCGTGTGCGTGCGACCTCTTCCACCTCTTGTGGAGCGACCTGGTGGGACCGGGCGCGCATCCAGCGGGCCCCACTGGCGACCACGGCAACGCCTTGCTCCTCTTCGGAGATCGTCTGCGCGACGATCACGGCATCCGCGTTGAGGTCGCCCAACGTCATCTCTGCCGAGGCTTGGTCATGTGCGCGGTGGGCGATCCGGCCGCCTAGCTGTGCGCGCAGGAAGGTGACCCGGGGCCCGAGATCGGAGCCGACGCGTTGCCCGGCAAGCACCAGGTGCACGCCGAGCGCGGCCCCGAGTTGTGCCAGGCGCAGGAGCAGCGTTCCGCAGTGTTCGGATTCCTCGCGTCCCTCGCGGGAGCCGTCGTTGAGGTACAGCTCTGCCAGTTCATCGACGATCACGACGACCGGCACCGGCCGGAGGGATGCGGGCAGGGACCAGATGGAGCGCACACCCTCTGCCCGGCATAGCCGCATCCGCTCCTGAATCTCCGTAACCATCCGTTCCAGCAGGATGATTGCTTCCCGGCGGTCGATAGCCAGCGCCTCGAAGCGTCCGCCGAACGGGCCCAGTTCCATGCCGCCCTTGCAGTCGATGCCGACCAGGGCGACCCGTTGTGGCGAGAGCCCTTTGATCAGCGCCGCCAGGAGGGAGGACTTCCCGCTCTGGGTCGCTCCGGTGATCAGCCAGTGCGGCACCCGCCGCAGGTTGATCAGCCAGGCTTCGCCGTCCTCCACGCGGCCCACGTCGGCCGACAGCAGCGCCGCCACAGCCCCGTGCCCGGCAGGGCGGTCCCCGGTCAGCGGGTCCAAGGCCGTCACGCGTACCAGGACCTGACCCCGCCGTGGTGAGGTGACCCGTACGCCATGCACCCGCCAGGCGTGTTCCATGGCCCGTGCCGCCGCCAGGTAGGGCGCAGGGGTCTGCCCGGGGTGCATCGTCACGCGGACCAACAGCCCGTTGCGTGTCGGCGTGGGCCAGCCCAGGCGCGGGGGTTTGGGCCGCAGCGCCTGCCCCTGCACCACCGTGTCGCGCCCGAGGATCCGCTGATTGGACCGGTTGCTGACGGACATGTTGTTGAGCAGGCACAGCCGCCGCCAGGTCCACCACAGCCGCAGCGCGACGCGGGGGTACCCGGTCAGCCACCAGCGCAGGGGCCACGCGTTGACGTCGACGCCACGGGCCAGCAGCCTTGGTTCCCACCACCGTTGGGTGAGGGCTCCGGTGATCAGAAGGGCGGTAAGAATCCAGACGATCAGCGAGCCCGGCATCAGTCGCTACCTTCCATGCGGGCCAGGAGCCAACGGGCCCGGATCATGGCCGTCTCGGAGTGCACGGCCGCCATCCCGAGCAGATACTTGATCACCGCCGTGTCACCGGCGACGCCCAGCAACGACTCGGCACCGGACATCACCTTGAGATCACGCATCAGGTACCCGAGCACCTCCTGATCACCGTCCGATCCCGGCGGGTCGGATCCCTCGCTCTCACCGCAGGGTCCGGCAAGCTCACGCATCTCGCGCGCCATCCGCTCCGCCTCGTCAGCGATCACCCCGGCACACGGGCGCGTGCACGCGAACACATGCGCCTCGTCCACGTCGGGCGCCCTGCCCACCGCTACGTGATCCACCCGCGCGCGCAGGAAGTCCGCGCCGCACACCACGCAGGCCGCACCGTCTGACTGCGCGGCCGACAGATGCCAGAAATCCATCATCAGGACTCGCCCCCCGACGACTTCCCCCGCGCACCCGACGACGAGGCAGGAGCGCCACCAGGAGCAGCCGGACCGGCCACGACAGTGATCGCGTCCGCCCTCCACGAGGTACCCGTACGGCCATCCACCGCCCATTCGTTGGACCACAGATTCGTGACCTTGACCTCTGCGCCTGCCGTGATGCCCTGGGGCTCAGCGCCGGAGACCACGACGTCGATGGCCTCCACACGGCGCCCCTCTTCCGGCACTACCGAAATGTTGGTGACCCACTGGGGGTTGCCCTCCCGGTCGTGGCGCTGCTGGCCCTCCGGGGTCAGACGCGGCTGGGGCGCTATCGAGCAGCGCAGCTCTCGCCACCGCTCCGTGGCTATCGGTCGGTTCCGCATGTTTCACCTCTCCACTCAGCTCATTCGGTTCACCACTCATTCGGATGAGTGGATGAACCATGGTGATTCGCTGTGCAGTCATGCGTCAACCACTTATGCTCATGAGCGGAGAAGTTGCCCACTAGCACACGGCACCGACAACGAGCCCAGCCCGAACGTCCGGCCGTCCACCTGACCCGTAGGGAGCGAGCTCTCATGACAGCCCGAAAGCACGTCCAGCGACCGGAACCCATGTACATGGTCGTCGCGCGCGACCTGGCCAACGAGATCAAGGAGGGCCGCTACGAGCCGGGGCAACTCCTGCCGTCCGAGAACGACATGGTGGAGATGTTCGGGGTCGGCAAGGCCACCGTCCGCCAGGCCGTAGCGGAGCTGCGCGGCATGGGTCTGGTCTACTCCCGCCAGGGGAAGGGCGTGATCGTCCGTGAGCGGGACAGCGCCGCACGGAGCCTGCGGGTAGACCGCTCCATCCAGCGTGCGGGCAAGGTCTGGCAGATGCCGGACATGACCGAGGTGGAGCCGCCCGCCGTCTCTCGGATCACCCTGGACGGCATGCCCGCAGCTCTTCTTGACCAGCCGGACCAGGACGCCATCAGCGTGGATCGCCTCATCCACGACCCCGAGAGCGGAGCCAGGATGGCCCACCGGATGCTCATCCCGCTCGCCACCGCCGCCGACACGCCCTCACTCGCCGAGACGCCCGCCGCCCCGGTGACCGACCTCTACCGCCAACTCTCCGACGCCGGGCATGCCCTCGCTTTCACCGAAGAGGTCACCGCCCGCACTCCGCTCCCCGACGAGCGCAGCACCCTGCAACTCGTCCCCGACGCGAGCCCGCTCCTGATCACCTACCGCGTCACCAGCGACGCCGACAACGGCCGTCCGCTCCTGTGCGAGGAGCTACGGGCGCCCGCCGCGACATGCCGTCTCAGCTTCCCTGTGACGCCGACGAAGGCAGCCGCCAAGCGGACCCCTCGCAGCCGACCCGCATCGGAGTAACTTCGCTTTACTTGCTCAAGGGCGCGCCTTCGGCGCGCCGGGCGGCACCGCCCGCACCGGCCGGGCATGCGGCCTTCGGCCGGTCCCGTCCGCACGGCCGGACCGCCCGCACACTGGCCGCACCCCGAGCAGCAGCAAAGCCCCCGCGGATCCACCACGGGGGCCCTTTCGTCTGCCCAGACATCACCGGGAACCCACCGGACACCGCCAGGCCTTCGCCACCGCACGAGCGCAGGCCAACTCTCGCCGCGTGAACGGCAGCTCACCACGCGCCCACCGCGCCGGGACTTTTCATGATCAGCATCGTTGGGAGCGGTGGCCGGCCACGGGCCCTGGGGGCCCTTTTTGGCAGGCCCCCTGCCCTCAACCCACGTACACCGGAGGGCAGTCCACCGCCAGCGACCACAGGAGCACGCCCGCTCAAGAGCATTGACAGCGTGGCTGAGACCGGATGTGGTGCAGCGAGCCAGGTTCGGTCGGCCGTCGACCTCGCGCCGCAGGGGGCTGACTTTCGGTGGTGCGGGCCCACGGACCAGAACCAGGCGCGGACGGCTCCACCTCGGCCATGTCCGGCACCTGCCAGACCTTGCCCGCACGCCGATGGACCCGCCCGCCGCTGGAGCCGGATGATTCAGCCCTTGTTGCAGTCCCGTGCATGCTCCCGCGCGGCGAACATCGCAGGCCCCGCGCCCGTGATCCGGATCGGTCGTCGACATCCCCCACAGCGGATGTAGTTCCCCTGGACCGTCACCCGCTTGCCCTTCCGGTTACGCCACTCCTGCGCCATGCCGCCTCCTTCAGTCCGTTGATCGGTCCCAGGCCCTCAACCGGCCCGATCTTCCTCCGCTAACGCGACCAGCACCCGAGCGATCACCCGAGCACCTTCAGGACGTATCCACACCACGGACTCACCGTTTGTGCCCGTGTGCGGGACCGCCCGCACCAGGTGACCGACGCCCAGCGCCTCAGCAGCCTGATTCACTTCGGTCGCGGCCTCATCCGCAGCGCACCAAGCAGAGACGTAGTCCACGTCTTCCACCCACACCGCGTCATCCGGCCCGCCGCTGTAGTTGCCTCCCCGCTGGTTCACCATTGCGCGCCTCCAGCTCCTCACTGCGGCATATGCCGCCATCGCACCTGCAAATAGTCACGTTGCAGGCGGCCAAATCGCATCGTTCAGGCCCACGTTCCCCCGGAAATGCTCAGTCTGCTACAGGCCGTGATGTTTATGAATGCTAATAACAGAAATATTCTCACGTCTCACGCGACTATTGATCTCGCACGCCGCACGCCACACGCTCACCACGCACCCCACCAGGCCGGATGGAACCAACCCCCGCCAGGTCACGGTGAGTTGAACACCCAATGATCCGGGGCGGAGCGATCCCGCCGGGAGCCCACATCGAGCCAGGCGCACGAACGGCCCCCTCCCTGCCAACGCAGAGAGGGGGCCGCATTCCTACGGGCTCACCCGTCAACCACAGGCCGTCAGTACAGGTACGACCCCACGACCCAGCCGACATAGCCGCCCGGCAGACCACCCGCCGATCCGCCGCTCAGGACCACCCGGTACCAGGACTGCCCACCACTGTCCTGCTTCTTCCCGATCAGCTTCATCCTGTCGCCTGTATAGAGCTGCCCCAGAACCCCGTAATTGGTGCTCGGACCCGTGCGCACCCGCAGCCCATCGACCGTGGCCCGCACGTGCTCACCTCGCGTCAGGCGCCCGTCAGCAAGTCCGTTGTCCACCGCCTTATGCGGAGCCACGACAGCACCACTGGAGCCATGCGGCCCCGGCAGGGGCATCGCAGACGCCCCCGCCGCTCCCACAGTTCCCAGCCCCAGCACCGCCGTGCCAGCAACGACCAGCGCACGCAGACCCTTACGGCTTCCCATCATCTGACTGCCTCTCAGTTCGCAATGTGACGAGCAGCCAGCACCGACCAGTTTGCCGGTTGACCACTCATCCGAATGAGTGACCAGAATGGGGCAGCCCCGGGCGCCAGGTCAACCACTTATCCGGATGAGTTGTCGTAGGCGATGCCCCGCACAACCCCGTGGAGGGTTGTGCGGGGCAGTCGTGACCCGCCATGAGCGACCGTTCCAACCGCGCCAGTCGCGCCGGTCGCGCCAGGACTTTCATGATCCAGATCGTGGGGGCGCGGTGGCAGGCCACGGGCCTTGGGGGCCCTTTTTGGCAGGCCCCTCCCCTCAACCCACGTACGCAGATGGGCTGTTCACCGGTAGGGGTGTGGGCGTCGTCAGGCAGTCTTCCCGAGTGTGGCGGACCAGGCGCCCCGACTGATGTGGCAGGTTCCATCAGGGTCGATGCGCACGCGAGCCCCGGAGAGCGGGAGTCCGCCCTCCGTATTTAGTCGGTTGCGGATGCGTTCGAGGGCATCCCACAGGCGACGGGGGCCGCCCTGGTGGACGGTGGGAGCGTCCGACCAGACGCCTTGGGCGCGCGCCCAGGAGCCGTCAGCGTGCGCCATCCACGCCGTGCGGAGGTGGTCTGGCCCTTCCCAGAAGCGGTGTTCGATGCCTGGAGAGGTCAGTTCGAGCATGGACCACACGTCCCAAGCCTCCCGCACGTTGAGCACCGGATACCGCCCTGAAGTGATCTCCTCGCCCTCCTGGTCACGGATCTCCGTGAACCGTTCGCTCAGTCCGGGCGCGTAGTCCTCGCCGTGTCGAGTGCGCATGAATCCTGCCCGCTCTTGCTCCACCCTGCCGACCGCTCCCCCGTCCGCCACCTTGTCGGCGGTGATGATCAATCCCGTACCGGCCAGCGTGGTAACGAGCCGCCCACCCAGCCGGAGCGCGGACAGACACGAGGCGGGAACGGGACTGAGGGACACGGTGGCAATGATCCGGTCATAGCTACCGGAGAGAGGCCCCGTGATATCGCAGACAGCCATGTCCGGATGCAGGCCGATGGAGTCCAGCCGCTCCGCGGCGGTCTTCACCAGGTGCGCGTCTACGTCCAGACTCGTCACCTGCCGATCCTGGAGCCGTCGGCATGCAAGCGCCGTTCCGTAGCCGGAACCCGTCGTCACCAGGATGTGCGAGTCATCAGCGATCATCGCGTGCCGGTACATGTCGACCACCAGACTCGGCAGCGTCGATGAAGACGTAGGCAATCCGCTCGCCGTCGACTCTGTCGCGAGATCGGCGTGCACGCCGCCGACGCGCGTGACCACGGTCCTATTCGCGTACACGGTGGACAGCCACGCCGGGTGGTCCACAGGCCCGGTCCGCAGCGCCCATTGCCCCGCATCGTTGGCCCACCAGTTCGGCACGAACAGATGCCGGGGGGTAGCCGCCAAAGGCGCGCGCCAGCGCGACACCGGATGCGCCACCTCGTCCGCGAGCCGTTCGGCGTAGGGCTTCCAGTCGTCCATGGATGCAGCCCTCTCAGTAGGACGGATTGCAGGCTGGCGTTTCCGCCGGAGAGCAGTCGTCGCCGTCCTGGTCAGGATTGCATCCCGTGGCTTTCCCCTCCAGGACGCCAGGGGAGGGCTGACACGAGTCCTCTGCGGGGGTGCACGTCTGCGGAATGCAGCTACCCTCCCTCTTCGGGATCACGGCCATGTGCTCGCGCCACTCGGCCCCGTTCAGGATCTCGGTAAGGGTCTGGTGTCGGAGGTCGCCGGAGGTGAGCCACCGCGACATCACACACGGGGTCACCACGCCATCGGGGTTGATGGCTGCACGGTCCGTTCCGCACCGGCCGCACAGCTCTGCCGGATTGTGGATCTGGTGGGTGCTGGTCTCGCCGTTCCCGATAGCCCGGACCCGGTCAGTACGGATCTCGCCCACTACACCGATGCGCCGCAGCTCTGCCCGCGCAGCGTCGACCCGCTGTCCGTCGAGTACGTGCACGAGCGAGGCGCGCAGCGGGATTCCTCTCCGGGCCGCCTCGATGATGTTCGACTTGGTGCGGACGTACGAGCCACGCCCACCGGTGATCTTCTCGTGCTCCTGCGCGCTATCGCTGTAATAGCTCGTCGCCAGGCGGACACCAGGACGCGCAAAGACCTCCCACATCGAGGGACGGATGTGGACGAGATTGGTGAAGACCTCAACCCGCATTCCCAGACTCAGCGCCCGTTCGATGAGCTGCGGCAGGTTCGGGTGGAGCGTCGGTTCACCACCGATGTACTGCACCATCACCACCCCGAGCACCGCCGCCTGGTCGAGCACCTCGAACCAGTCATCACGCGTCATACTGCCGTGACTTCCGCCGGGCCCCGACTTCGCGTAGCAGTGGGACGCGCAGGTGTTCTGACACTGCCCTGTGATCTCCAGTGCAAGAGACTTGATCTGTTCCTCAACCCTGTTGGCCGGACTTTCCATAATCACTGTCACGGTGGCACTCCCTTGGTGTCGTTGCGTCCTTTGATCGCGGCCCCTTCTCGGCCACCGACAGCCGAGAAGGGAGTCTCATTGCAGGCGACTAGACGGCCCGCTCCGGCCGTTGTCCTCAGCCGCGTTGAAGGAGCGGCCAGAGCGAGCCTTAACCGCCCTGCCGTGGAACCGCCCGCGTACGGCAGGGACGGAGTCTGGGGCCTCTGACCACCCCCAGCCAGACCGAAGGAGCACCTTCAAGCTCTAGCCGGGGGTGGCGTCTTAGCGAGCGCTCAAGGCACTCAGGTCTCGCTGATGGAGTTGGATCCCAACCATGTGGGTCATCTCAGCCATGCACGTTGCGCAGCCGTAGATGTCTCCGGTCCCTACAGACGTCGATACGGTGCCAATCCAGAGCACCCACGCCCGTGCGCGGCGGCAATAGAGCATGCAGAGCCCCGTGGCCCACTGGTTGCGTGGCCTAGACCTCACGTAGATCAGGTCTTGAGGTGACTCAGCAATCGCGGGACCAGTCACCGACGCGCCCCGATCTGAGCCGGACGGTAGACCGTCCCAGGGCGGGACATCACCCAAGGTCCATGCCCCTCAAGTACTAGAATCCTGCCGCCACTTGCCGACTTACACCTCATGTCGACGACTCTGCGGTACGCCCCTGCCACCCAAACGTAGTCGTGCACATGGACATCATTCGGAAGCGCCTTAACGGGGGTGGTACCGGAAGGAGCCTCCCGGTCCACCGCTTGCGCTGCGGGCATGCAGTGCTCGTTTCGGGCCACCCACTGTGCGCCCGCAGCGTTCTCCACGGTGAGTGCCGCTCCAATGACACCGAGGACTGTCGCGAAGGACTTGCGCCGCAGCTCCCAAATCTCGTCACCTGCCTCGAACTTGCTCACCGGGCCTCCCTCCCCAGGGCGCGGCAGAGCTGGTGCCCTTCGGCAAGGCTCACCGCCCCGAGGTGGATCAGGGGTTCCACAGGCCCCCAATCGACCCGCATCTGAGGGAGCTTCACCCCATGCACCTTGAAGGCCACAGCCAGCGCCTCGAAGGTGTCCTGAACGACGTTGCCCTCTGCTTCCTTGCCATCTTCAACTTGCCGCGCGGAGTCCATCCCGACTCCCTCCGAATCTGTACGCCCTACGTCACTGTGTGTATGTAGAGCGTTGCCCTCTGGACGTAGCATGGGAAGGACCGTCAACTCTCCATCGCCGCTGTCAAGAGGGGCCCCGTATGGCAAGTTCACGGATGAAGCGCACACCAAGGCAGAGCTACGGGGAACACCTGAAGCGGCTCCGAGAAGCTGCCGGACTGACGCAACATGAACTAGGCGACAGAGTCGTCCTGTCACCGTCAATGATCGCTCACATCGAGGCTGGTCGCAGGAAACCACAGGCCAAGGATGCGGTGAGGCTCGATAAGGAGCTGAACAGCGATGGCTTTTTCGTGCGCTTCCTAGGAACGCTCGAACTCGTAGACGTGGCCGACCACTTCGCCGAGGCGCTTGAAGCGGAACAACAGGCCATCGCCATTAACGAGTACGCCGTTTCACTCGTGCCGGGACTGCTACAGACCCCGAACTACGCCCGCGTCATCTACAGAGCCCAACAGCCGAACTTCATTCCCGAGGAAGTTGACAGGCGCGTTGTCAACAGGATGAAGCGAGCCGAGATCTTGAAGAACCCCGACGCCCCTACCGTCTGGTTCATCCTCAATGAGAACGTCATAAGGTCGCAGGTAGGCGGCCGGAGAACGATGGCTGAACAGTTACGGCACATCGCAGCCCTCGGGCGCTCCGGGAGGGTTCGCCTACAAGTCGTGCCGCACAAGCACGGGGCGCACGCAACCATGGGGAGCATGGTCAGTTTGTTCCGCTTTGCCGATGCTCCTGAGCTTGCTTACGTGGAGGCGCTGTACACAGGAAACCTGCTCGACGATCCGGCGATGGTTCAGCAGTGCAAGGACGCATACGATCTGGCGAGGGCGAGCGCGTTGCCATCGGACCTCTCCCTAGACCTGCTCGAATCGGTGGCGGAGGAATACACCAATGATTGCTAAGCGCATCCCCGACGCGTCCTCACTCGCTGGCTGGCGCAAGTCCAGTTACAGCGGCGGGGACAACGGCAGTTGTATCGAGGTCTGTGACGGGCTGACTGGTGTCGTCCCGGTCCGCGACAGCAAGAACCCCGAAGGCCCAGCCCTGGTCGTGCCAGACCGCAACTGGGGTGCCTTCGTGGACTGGATCAAGGCCTGACCCCGACCCCACGGAGAAGCCCCCGCGTCGCGGGGGTTTCTTCATGCCCGCAGGTCAGGACGCCAGCTCCATTCGGAACCGCAGAACACACGGTGCAACGGTTCCTGACGCGACGATTGTGAACATCGCGCTCCCGCACATTCAGGACGCGCTCAAATTCTCCACCACTGACCTCACTTGGGTCGTCAGCGCGTACACACTCACCTTCGGTGGCCTGCTGCTTCTCGGTGGCCGCGCCGGTGACATCCTCGGCCGCCGCCGGGTCTTCATGACCGGCATCCTGGTGTTCACCCTCGCCTCGCTCCTCGGCGGATTCGCCCAGGAGCCCTGGCAGTTGCTGGCCGCACGCGCCCTGCAGGGCGTAGGTGGCGCGATCGCGTCGCCCACCTCCCTGGCACTCATCACGACGACGTTCCCCGAAGGCCCCGAACGCAACCGCGCGTTCGGTGTCTTCGCGGCCGTCTCCGCGGGTGGCGGCGCCATCGGTCTGCTGGCCGGCGGCATGCTCACGGAGTGGCTCGACTGGCGCTGGGTACTGTTCGTGAACGTACCCATCGGCGTCCTGATCGCCTTCCTCGCCCCGCTCTACATCAACGAGTCCGAGCGCCATCCGGGCCGTTTCGACATCGCGGGCGCCCTCACGTCGACCCTCGGCATGGCCTCCTTGGTCTACGGATTCATCCGGGCGTCCGAGGACGGCTGGCGCGACAGTCTCACCGTGGGGTCGTTCGGCGCGGCGATCGTCCTGCTCCTGGCCTTCGCGCTGATCGAGAGCCGGGCGAAGGAACCGATCACTCCGCTGAAGATGTTCGCCGACCGCAACCGCTCGGGCTCGTACGTGATCATGCTGAGCCTGGCCGCCGCGATGTTCGGCATGTTCTTCTTCATCGTGCTCTTCGTCCAGAACGTCCTGGGCTACACACCGATCGAGGCGGGCCTCGCCTTCCTGCCGGTCACGGTCGCGATCGTGGCGGGCGCTGGCATCTCCCAGCGGCTGCTTCCAGTCCTCGGGCCCAAGCCGTTCATGGTGGTCGGCTCGGCCATCGTCGCCCTCGGACTCGGCTGGCAGACCTTCGTCAGCCCGGACAGTTCGTATGTGAGCGGAGTGCTCGGCCCGATGCTGCTGTTCGGCTTCGGCATGGGTCTGAACTTCGTGACCCTTACATTGACGGCCGTCTCCGGAGTAGCCCAACACGAGGCGGGCGCGGCATCCGGGCTGCTCAACGCGACGCAGCAGGTGGGCGGTTCACTCGGCCTCTCCATCCTGACCACGGTGTTCGGCACGGCGAGCCGGGACGAGGGCAAGGAACAGATGGCGGACTTCATGGCGAACGCGTCGCCGGAACAGAAGGCCGCCTTCGCCAAGACCGGCGAACTGCCGGCGCCCTGGGGACACGAAGTGCTGTCCCAGGGGATCTCCACGGCCTTCATACCGGCCGTCGCGATGGCCCTGCTCGCCCTGGTCATCGCCGTGGTGCTCGTCCGGGTACGCAAGAGCGACATGGACGCGCTCTCCGGCACGGCGAGCGCGGCGGGCCCCGCGGCCGGCTGACGGGGGGCGACTCTGGCGAAGGCGTACGTGCATGCCGGGCCGTCCACGGCGGCGAGCGGGGCGGCCCGGCACTCGCCGCCTCACCCGCCTCACCCGCCTCACCGTCGTGGACGGCCGGAGCGCGCCTCAGCGGTACGAGGTCTCCTCGCCGACGCCCTGGCAGTCCGCCACGGTCGCCGTGGGTGGCCGTTCGTCGATGATCTCCCTGGCGCGCGCCTCCCCCAGGCTGGTGGCGTACCAAGGGCCGCGCTCGGCCCCGAGGCCGTTCGCGATGCCTTCAAGAGCACAGGAGCGCAGCGGCTCCGGCAGCCCGTCGACAGCCGGTGCGGCGTCGGCGGACAGCCCGCGCGCGTACTCCAGGTCGAACTTCCCGGTGTCCTCGTAGCGCTGGACGTTCCGTTCGGCGATGAGTCCGTCGGGCGAAAGGAGTCCGAAGGCCAGCACGCCGGCGGCTGCACTCGCGGCGACGGCGCGCGGCAGCCACCGCGCGCCCCACACCCCGGCCGCCATGATCAGCACGATGATCAGGCCGAGCCAGAGCTCCACGGCCACGACCGACACCCTGAGCCGGGTCAGGCCGTACGCCTCCACGTACATGTCCATGCGCCGCACCGCCGACGCCACGACGACGAGCGTGAGGGCGCAGAGCGTCCCGAGCACGGCCCGCACCAGACCGCGGTCACGTGCCCCGTCACGGGGCGCCCAGCGCAGGGCCAGGACGATGACGACCAGGGTGAGCAGCGTGGCGACCAGCAGCTGCCAGAAGCCCTGGCGCGCATACGCGGCGTACGAGAGGTCGGTCTTCTCCAGGACCGCGTCGTACCCACCGAAGAGCACGGCCAGCTGCACCACGTTGAACACCGCGAACAGCAGGTTCAGGACGATCAGCGGCAGCGCCCACTCGACGCGGCCCCGCTCCCGGCCAGGACCCACGAAGAGCCGGTCCCAGCGCACGGGCGCGGCAGCGGTGTGCGCCGCGGCGAGCGCTCCGACGATGCCGACGGCGAAGAGCAGCACACGCCAGGGCCCTTCGGCGACGGAAGCGTCGGGCATCAGATCGCCGAGCAGCCCCGCGAAGGCGGCATCGGCCCCGGCGAACAGCGCTCCGAAGACCACCAGCAGCAAGGCGGTCACCGCGACCGCCCGCAGCACGGGCCCGCTCCTGGAGCCGCTCGCGCGGCTTCGCACCCCGCGCCAGCCCCAGCCCAGACCGGAGATCACCGCGTCGAAGAGACCGAGCGGGCCGAGCAGTACGCCGGGCCAGGTGCGGCAGCCGTGCAGCGCGAGCGAGCCCAGCGCGACGGCGGAGACGATGGCGAGGAACGAGGGCCAGCCCGCGTCCCGCAAGGCGGGCACGGCCAGCAGCGCGAGGCCACCGATCGCCCAGGCCAGCGTCCAAGGGCGCGGCCTGCGGCCGGCCTGTTCGGCGGCGAAGTACGCGGCGAGCGCGGCCGGCACGGCGACGATCAACAGGTTGAGCGCGAGCCCGTCACCGAGCAGCAGCATGCTCAGCAGGCCGGTCCCGAGCACCGCGCCCAGCGTGCCCGTCCGGACCGGAGCGGGCGGATCGGCCCGCAGATCGGCCAGCAACGGCTCGCGCTTGTCCGGGCGGGCCGGATAATCCCAGTCGGTACGAGGCTGTGGGCTCCCCGCCGCGGCACGCGGGCCGGGAACCGCGTCCTCGGGCTCGTCTGCGTGGCTCTCCGCTTGTGGACCTCTGAGCGGACCTCTCACTGGATTTCTTGGTGGATCTGTCACATCTGATGGCTCAGGCGTGGATGGTGAATCGGACACGGGACCCCCTCCCGGCCGGTCCGCACGGGCAGCGGACGGCACGCACGCGTGGCGGGGCCGCCGGGCGACCGGCATCTCGTTGAGGACACGCAAGTGATGATCAACTCGCGGCCTGCGGGAAGAATAGCGGCAGGGCCGACAACGACCCCCGCGTCGGCCAAGCTGTGGCATGACCGTGACAGTCACACCAGGCCCCGAAGCGCATCCGGCTCCCGAAGTCAGCCCGCCGCGACCGGCACCCAGTCGGGCAACGCCTCGGTCTGCTCCTGCCACTTCGCAGAGGGCGCTCCGCCCTCGCCGGAAGCGACCACGCCGCCCACGATGGCGCAGGTCGTGTCCATGTCGCCGCCCACCTGGGCGGTGGACCAGATGGCCTGCTCAAAGGCGCCGAGGCCGCGCGCGGCCGACCACAGCGCGAACGGCACCGTGTCATGAGCAGTCGTACGACGGCCGCAGCCGAGGACCGCGGCGACCGTCGCCGCGTCTCCGTAGTCGAGCATGTCCCGCGCCCGGCGGAGCCCCGCTCCCACGGCGCTGCGCGGCACGAGGTCGATGACGCCGTCGAGCAGCGCCTTCGGTGCGGGCGGACCGGCAGGATCGGCGGCCAGCGCCGCGGCAGCGGCCACCGCCATGGCTCCCACGACCGCCTCACGGTGCTGATGGGTGGGGTACGCGGAGATCTCCGCCTGGTGCGTCGCCTGCTCCGGATCGTGCGCGTACCAGGCGCCGAGCGGCGCGATCCGCATGGCCGCCCCGTTCCCCCAGGAGCCCTGCCCCTTGAAGAGCGCGGAGGCCAGCTCCCGCCAGTCCCCACCCTCCCGGACCTGCCGGAGCAGCCGGTTCACTGCGGGGCCGTAACCACGGTCGAAGTCATGGTGCTCGGCGAAGGACAGGGCGAGCGCGTCCTGGTCGATCCTGTCGTGGCGCTCCAGGACCGCGATCACGGAACAGGCCATCTCCGTGTCGTCGGTCCACTGCCAGGGGCCTGGGGGCGCTTCCCGGCGCTTCAGCAGCGGGTAGTTCGCGGGCACGAAGAACTGAGAGCCCAGCGCGTCCCCCACCGCCAGTCCACGCAGGCTGGCCAGAGCGCGGGCCAGGCGCCGGTCGGGAGAGGAGTCAGCGGTCATCGCCCTGCCACTCTATCCGGTGACGCCGTACGGTTCGGGTTCGCGCCAGCGTTCGAACGGCCGGTCCAGTGTGTACTTGCCGTCATCGCCCAGCACAAGCGTCCGCATCTCGCCGTTCCCGGGGTTGGACAGCGACTCGAAGTCCGCCACCGACCAGTGGAACCAGCGCATACAGAACAGCCGCATGGTCAGCCCATGGGTGACCAGAAGCACGTTCGGCGGATGGTCCGGGGCCTCGAAGCTCCGGTACAGGCTCTCCAGGAACGCGCCCACCCTGTCGTACACGTCGGCCCCGGACTCGCCCTGGGCGAAGCGGTAGAAGAAGTGTCCGTACGCGTCGCGGTACGCCTTCTGGAGCTTGACGTCGTCCCGGTCCTGCCAGTTCCCCCAGTCCTGCTCCCGCAGCCGGGGCTCCTCGCGCACCCGCACGAGGTCGGGGTCGAGCCGCAGGGCCCGGAAGGTCTCATGGGTGCGGCGGTAGGGCGAGACGTACACGCTCACCCGTTCCAGACCGACGGCCTCCCGCAGCTGCTCACCCGTCTCGTCCGCCTGCCGCCACCCCTTCTCGGTGAGCGCCAGCGCGTGGTCTGGTTCGCGTTCGTACACGGTGTCGTCGGCGTTTCCTGCCGACTCGCCGTGCCGGACAAGGAAGATGCGCCGCGGACGTGCCATACGGAAACCCTAGATCGGCCCTCCCCGGGCGGCTCAACCGGTCGGCCGTCCGGGCTCCATCCGGCGTGTGCGACCGTCGCCCCGGCGGGAGGTCATCCGCACGCCGTCACACGGTCCACGACGGCTCCAGTTCCACGATGTCCCCGGCAAGGGCCGCGACATCGGCCTCCGTCTGGGCACGCAGCGACAGCCGTTCCACCCGCTCCCTGCGGTACTTGCCGTGCTCGGCGGCCGACCGCCACATCGACAGGACGAGGAACTCGTGTCCGGGCGCCTCGCCGAAGAGCCCACGCACCATCCCCGGAGAGCCCGCCATGGCCGGATTCCAGACCTTCTCCTGCATCAGCGCGAAGTTCTCCACGCGCGCCGCGCGGACCCGGCAGTGCGCCACCCGTACCACGTCGACGTCCGTGAAGCGCGGCTCGAAGCCCGTCTTCACGTCGAAACGGTGGTCGAAGAGCTTGCTCTGGACGTCCTTGAAGGTGCCTGACTGCGAGGCCGCAAGCCGGTCGTGGGAGCGTGCCATGAAGGAGTCGTAGAAGGCCCGGCTCTCCCAGAAGGCGAAGACGTGCGCCACGCCTGGCCGCTCCCGACTCCACCCCCCGCCCTGTCCCCGGAACCCCGGCTCCCCCAGAAGCCCCGCCCACTTCCGCTGCCCCTGCCCGAACCCCCGTCGGTCCACCACGGTGCAGCGAATCCATTTGACCAGCACCGCGCCATCGTAAGGCCGCCCGGCGTGGCTCGGGTCACGCTCCGGCGTAGTGCGCCCGGATCAGCTCGGCGCGGTCATCGGCGTCGAGTTCGATACCGAACTCCCGGACGAGCGCCTCCCCCAACTCGTGGGCGGGTACGTCCCGTTCGCCCGATGTGCCGTCCGGTCGCGTCACCGTCAAGCGCCCGCCGACCAAGGTGCGGCGCGCCTCCGGAGCGGCCCGCTGGATCACCGGGCGCCGGATGAACGACGACCTGGGGTGAGTCGATGTGTAGTGGTTCATCACTACGTAGTCGACGGGAAGGCGTTCTTCCAGCGTGTATTCGTAGAGATCGAACCAGCCGTCCGCGTGCTCGGTCCGCAACACCCGTGCACCGTTCGGCTCCTGGACGATCCCGAACCGCCAGTCTCCTTGTCGTACGTCTTGCCGTACGTCGCCCTCGTCCCCCAAGGGAATCGGTTCGAGCAGCCCTTCGGCGCCGAAACCGACGTCGCAGTGCCACTGCCGCCCGTCCGCCTCGACCTTCAGGAGCATGTGCGTCACCGCGCGACGCGACGAGGCGCCCGCCCTGACCCGGGCGCCGAGCCCCGTGACGGCGAAGCCGATCCGGTCCAGAACCGCCGCGAACAGGAGGTTCTGCTCGTAGCAGTAGCCGCCTCTGCGCTGCCGCACCAGTTTGTCCTGCAGCGCCGCCAGATCCAGCAATACGGGCCGGCCGAGCATCATCTCCAGGTTCTCGAAGGGGATCGACGCCACATGCGCGCGGTGAAGCGCACGGAGCGTCTCGGAGTCGGGCTTCGTCCCGCCCTCGTGGCCGACCCTGGCCAAGTAGGCCCCGATGTCCAGTTCTTCCCCGTTCCACGTCATGGGGCCAATGATCTACGCGCCCTGTGCGCACGCCACCCGAAATTCCCATGGCGGGCCCAACAGCCTTGCCGACCAGGAAACTTCGGTGATGTCAGCCATTCGTCGTAGCGTGTCTGTAGGACATGCCGTGTGGACATGCCTGGTGGGTGAGTGCCAGCCGGGACCACGACGAGGGGGAACTCTGTGAGCAGCGTCAGCAAGGGGATCAAGAAGGTCGAGGTGGGGCTCAAATGGGATCCGAGCCCCGTCGGTGCGCCCTCGCATGATCTCGACATCATCGCCGCGACCTACTCCGCGGACGCTCCCTACGACAGCCCCGTGTATCTGGTGCACTTCGACAGCCGCGCCCCCGACGGGACGATCACCCTCAACAGGGACAGCAAGACAGGCCAGGGCTTCGGCTTCGACGAGGTCATGACCCTGGAGCTCGACCGGCTCGCGGCCACGTACGCGCGCGTGGTGGTCGGTGTGGCCATACAGCCCCAGGAGGAGCGGAAGGTGTTCGGCGAGATCCCGAACACCTCGGTGCGCATCCGCGAGGGGTACACCGACCTCGCGCAGAGCGACCTCTCCGTGGTCTCCGGGTACACGGCTGCGACGATCGCCGAGTTCAATCGGGACGAGTCGGGAGCGTGGTCCTTCCGCGAGATGATCCGCGGGTTCGACGCCGACCCGACGTCTTTCGCCGCGGTGATGGGCGCCGATCTCTGAGATCGGCGCCTGGAGGATGCCGCCCCTGGCGTTCAGGCTTCACTCCCTGCCTTGCCCGAAACTCCGGGCCTGGCGGGGGCTGCGATCAGCTGCAACCGCTGGTCGAGCCGCAGCCCTCGCAGATGTAGCAGGATCCGGCGCGCTGCATCTTCGTACCGCAGGAGAAGCACAGCGGTGCGTCGGCCTGGATGCCCAGCTGCATCTCCACGAGCTCGGCGCTGGTGTGCGCCTGCTGCGGAGCGGGCTTCTCGGCCTCGACCTTCGGCACGGCGACCGCCTTCAGGACCTCGGGCTGCCGCGGGGCGGACTGGGCCAGGCCCTCGACGTCGACCTCGGACTCCTCCAGGGACGGCTCGTACGAGCCGGTCTCCAGGTGACGCTGACGCTCCTCGGCCGAGTGGATGCCGAGCGCGGAGCGGGTCTCGAAGGGCAGGAAGTCCAGCGCCAGGCGGCGGAAGATGTAGTCGACGATCGACTGCGCCATCCGCACGTCCGGGTCGTCCGTCATGCCGGCCGGCTCGAAGCGCATGTTCGTGAACTTCGAGACGTAGGTCTCCAGCGGAACGCCGTACTGCAGGCCTACGGAGACGGCGATCGAGAAGGCGTCCATCATGCCCGCGAGGGTCGAACCCTGCTTGGACATCTTCAGGAAGACCTCGCCGAGACCGTCGTCCGGGTAGGAGTTGGCGGTCATGTAGCCCTCGGCGCCACCCACGGTGAACGAGGTGGTGATCCCCGGGCGGCCCTTGGGAAGGCGCTTGCGGACGGGGCGGTACTCGACCACCTTCTCGACCGCGGCACGGATCGTGTCCTCGGTCTTCTCGGTGACCTCTGCCTTCTCCTGCTCCTTCTTCTTGGCGGAGAGGGGCTGGCCGACCTTGCAGTTGTCGCGGTAGATGGCGAGCGCCTTGACGCCCAGCTTCCACGCCTCGTAGTAGACCTCTTCGACGTCCTCGACAGTGGCCGTCTCGGGGAGGTTGACCGTCTTGGAGAGCGCGCCGGAGATCCACGGCTGGATGGCCGCCATCATCCGGACGTGGCCCATCGCGGAGATGGAACGCTCACCCATCGCGCAGTCGAAGACCTCGTAGTGCTCGGTCTTGAGGCCCGGAGCGTCGATCACATTGCCGTGGTCGGCGATGTGGGCGACGATCGCCTCGATCTGCTCCTCCTGGTAACCCAGGCGACGCAGGGCCTGCGGCACGGTGCCGTTGACGATCTGCATCGAGCCGCCGCCGACGAGCTTCTTGAACTTGACCAGGGCGAGGTCGGGCTCGAGGCCGGTCGTGTCGCAGGACATCGCGAGACCGATGGTGCCGGTCGGGGCGATGACCGACGCCTGAGAGTTACGGAAACCGTTCTTCTCACCGAGGCGGAGCACGTCCTGCCAGGCCTCCGTGGCGGCGGCCCAGATCGGCGTGTCCAGGTCGTCGACGCGGGGCGCCGTGGCGTTGGCGTCCGAGTGCTGCTTCATGACGCGCTTGTGCGGCGTGGCGTTCTTGGCATAGCCGTCGTAGGGGCCGACGACCGCGGCGAGCTCGGCGGAGCGCTTGTACGACCTACCCGTCATCAGCGAGGTGATGGCGCCGGCCAGCGAGCGGCCGCCGTCCGAGTCGTACGCGTGGCCGGTGGCCATCAGCAGGGCGCCGAGGTTGGCGTAGCCGATGCCCAACTGGCGGAAGGCGCGGGTGTTCTCGCCGATCTTCTGCGTCGGGAAGTCCGCGAAGCAGATCGAGATGTCCATCGCGGTGATGACCAGCTCGACGACCTTGGAGAAGCGCTCGGCGTCGAAGGACTGCGTGCCCAGGCCGTCGTCCTTGAGGAACTTCATCAGGTTCAGCGAGGCGAGGTTGCAGGACGTGTTGTCCAGGTGCATGTACTCGCTGCACGGGTTCGAGCCGTTGATCCGGCCGGACTCCGGGCAGGTGTGCCAGGCGTTGATGGTGTCGTCGTACTGGATGCCGGGGTCGGCACAGGCCCACGCGGCCTCGGCCATCTTGCGGAAGAGCGACTTGGCGTCGACCTCCTCGATGACGTCGCCCGTCATGCGGGACGTGAGGCCGAACTTGCCGCCCTCCTCGACCGCCTTCATGAACGTGTCGTTCACGCGGACCGAGTTGTTGGCGTTCTGGTACTGGACGGACGTGATGTCGTCGCCGCCCAGGTCCATGTCGAAGCCCGCGTCACGCAGGGCGCGGATCTTCTCCTCTTCCTTCACCTTGGTCTCGATGAAGCCCTCGATGTCAGGGTGGTCGACGTCGAGGATGACCATCTTGGCCGCGCGACGCGTGGCGCCGCCCGACTTGATCGTTCCTGCGGAGGCGTCGGCACCGCGCATGAAGGAGACCGGTCCCGAGGCGTTGCCCCCGGAGGAGAGCAGTTCCTTGGAGGAACGGATGCGGGAGAGGTTCAGGCCGGCGCCGGAGCCGCCCTTGAAGATCATCCCCTCTTCCTTGTACCAGTCCAGGATCGAGTCCATGGAGTCGTCCACGGCCAGGATGAAGCAGGCGGAGACCTGCTGCGGCTGAGGCGTGCCGACGTTGAACCAGACCGGCGAGTTGAAGCTGAAGATCTGGTGCAGGAGGGCGTACGCCAACTCGTGCTCGAAGATCTCGGCGTCGGCGGGCGAGGCGAAGTAGCTGTAGTCCTCGCCGGCCTTCCGGTAGGTCTTCACGATGCGGTCGATCAGCTGCTTGAGGCCGGTCTCGCGCTGCGGGGTGCCAACGGCCCCGCGGAAGTACTTGCTGGTGACGATGTTGACCGCGTTCACCGACCAGAAGTCGGGGAACTCGACGCCACGCTGCTCGAAGTTGACCGAGCCGTCGCGCCAGTTGGTCATGACGACGTCTCGGCGCTCCCAGACCACCTCGTCGTACGGATGCACGCCGGGCGTCGTATGGATGCGCTCGATACGCAGACCCTTGCTGGCCTTGGATCCCTTGGCTCGGGAACCTCGTGCCGGGCCGCTCGTCGTCTCGGTCATGCCGCCTCCCTGTATCAGGCTAAAACGCCCTGAAGTGCCACGATGTTCCCGTGACACGGTGTTGTCTGGTGCCGCGGAGCCCGCGAAGGCGCCCGCAACAGGTCTGTGTGTGCCGCCGTCGGCCGGTCAGCCGGTCAGTCGGCGGCAGTGGCGGGCACCGGGACTTCGACAGTCCCTCCGGGCCCGCAGCCTTTCGCGCCGGGCTCGCCGCCGGCGCCCCGCGGCTCGTCGTCGAGCCGCTTTTCCCGCTGGTCCCTCAGCTCCCCGATGGCAGCCTCGAAGTCCTCAAGTGAATCGAACGCCCGGTACACGGACGCGAAGCGCAGGTAGGCCACCAGGTCCAGCTCCTGCAGCGGACCGAGTATGGCCAGACCCACGTCGTGCGTGGTCAGTTCGGCGCTTCCGGTGGCCCGCACCGCCTCTTCGACCCGCTGGCCGAGTTGAGCGAGGGCATCCTCGGTCACCGGCCGCCCCTGGCAGGCCTTGCGTACGCCGTTGATCACCTTCGTACGACTGAATGGCTCGGTCACGCCGCTGCGCTTGACCACCATCAGCGAACACGTCTCCACGGTCGTGAAACGACGGGAGCAGTCCGGACACTGACGGCGTCTGCGGATCGACGTTCCGTCGTCGGTGGTGCGACTGTCGACCACGCGACTGTCGGGGTGCCTGCAGAAGGGGCAGTGCATGGAACTCCCAACCCTCCTTCACGACACGACTCATAGGCCTCAACGGGCCCATGAGGCCCTCGAAGCAGCCCCAAGCATAGGCGATGGCCGAGGCCTGAAAAGACCGGGGACCACAACTTCTGGGCTGTGGTTGCAATCCAACCACTAGATCTGGGGTTTGGCCGTAAATTCGGCCCCATCGCGTGTCGCGTACTCACGGCCCGCTGTGAACAGTACGAGCCCGCCCCGCGCGACGCACGAGAAGGGGGCGGTGCCAGGTTGACCGAGCGACGAGTGGCAGTATGGGGGCCCCACTGAGGGGGCTGCGACCCCGGCGGTGAAGCGTACCGTAATGAACCGAAATGCCATTCGGCTCGAACGTTAGCCATACACCCAGACGCGTGATCGCGGCGGGCGTTCTGCGATTTTTCACTCGAACGTGTGTTTGGCGCAACCTTTCGAAAGCAACTACCGTTGGCTAACTAGGGAGAACATCTCGAGAGGGGCCGACAGACGTGACCACCACCGCAGACAGCGCCACCATCACTGCCCAGGACCGCCAGAGCCGACTCGAGCCGGTGCATGCCATGAATGACGCAAGCACGAACCAGGAGGGCCCCAAGCCCACACGCTCCCTACCGGGGCGACCTCCTGGAATCCGCGCCGACAGCTCGGGGCTCACCGACCGGCAGCGCCGCGTCATTGAGGTCATCAGGGACTCTGTGCAGCGGCGGGGCTACCCGCCGTCGATGCGGGAGATCGGCCAGGCGGTCGGCCTCTCCAGCACCTCATCGGTGGCCCATCAGCTGATGGCCCTGGAGCGCAAGGGCTTCCTGCGCCGTGACCCGCACCGCCCGCGCGCGTACGAGGTGCGTGGCTCGGACCAGCCGAGCAGCCAGCCCACGGACACGGCAGGCAAGCCCGCCGCTTCGTACGTGCCGCTCGTCGGCCGTATCGCGGCCGGTGGCCCGATCCTCGCCGAGGAGTCGGTGGAGGACGTCTTCCCGCTTCCCCGGCAGCTGGTCGGTGACGGTGAGTTGTTCGTCCTCAAGGTCGTCGGCGACTCGATGATCGAGGCCGCGATCTGTGACGGCGACTGGGTGACGGTGCGCCGCCAGCCCGTCGCGGAGAACGGCGACATCGTCGCCGCCATGCTGGACGGCGAAGCGACGGTCAAGCGGTTCAAGCGCGAGGACGGACACGTGTGGCTGCTGCCTCACAACTCCGCGTATCAGCCCATCCCCGGAGACGAGGCGACGATCCTCGGCAAGGTGGTGGCGGTGCTGCGGCGGGTGTGAGCCTCCGCCCCTGACCGGGCCCCGGAACCAACTGCGCCGGTTCCGGGGCCCTGCTGCGTCCGGGGCCGGCACCCGGTCCGGGCCCGGCAGGCGGTCCCGGGACGATCCGTGCGCTACTCGTCGCCCCTCGCCTCGACGGTCTCGGCTTCGTCGGCCTTCGCATCGTCGGCGTCCTTGATTGTGACTGTCGCCTTCGCCGCCGCGTCGATCGCCGCCAGGGAGCGGCGCACCTGATTGCGGTCCGACGTGTACCAGAAATCGGGCAGCGAAGCCCGCAGATAGCTGCCATAGCGCGCGGTCGCGAGCCGGGGGTCCAGGACAGCGACCACGCCACGGTCCTCGGAGGCCCGCACGAGCCGCCCCGCGCCCTGGGCCATCAGGAGCGCCGCATGCGTCGCGGCGATGGCCATGAAGCCGTTGCCACCTGCGTCGTCCACCGCCTTTTGGCGGGCGCTCATCAGCGGGTCGTCCGGACGCGGGAAGGGGATCTTGTCCATGACCACCAACTGGCAGCTGGCGCCCGGCACATCGACGCCCTGCCACAGCGAAAGCGTCCCGAACAGGCAGGTCTGCGAGTCCGCCGCGAAGTTCTTGATCAGCTCTCCCAGCGTCTCCTCGCCCTGTAGCAGGATGGGCACGTCGAGCCGGCCGCGGAGCTCCTCGGCGGCGTTCTGAGCGGCGCGCATGGACGAGAACAGGCCGAGCGTGCGGCCGCCTGCCGCCTCGATCAGGTCGGCCAGCTCGTCGATCATGTCGCTTCGCGTGCCCTCGCGTCCCGGCCGGGCCAGGTGCTGGGCCACGTACAGGATCCCCTGCTTGCGGTAGTCGAAGGGCGAGCCGACGTCGAGGCCCTTCCATACCGGGGCGTCCTCGGACTCGGTGCCCTCGGGGGCGAGCCCCAGGGAGGCGCCCACCCCGTTGAAGTCGCCGCCGAGCTTCAGGGTCGCCGATGTGAGGACCACGGAGCGGTCGCTGAAGAGCTTCTCGCGGAGCAGGCCGGACACCGACATGGGCGCCACCCGCAGTGAGGCTCCGAAGCGGTCATGACGCTCGTACCAGACGACGTCCCACTCGGAGCCGTTCGAGATGCGCTCCGCCACGTCATGGATCGACTCGACGGAGGCGAGGGCCTGCTTGCGTACGGCGTCCTCGTCCTGGACCGACTTGTCGCGCGTGGAGCCGAGCGCAGTGATGACCGTGCGGGCGGCGTCACGCAGGGCCATCAGTGCGTACCCGAGGTCCTCCGGGACCTCCTCGATGCGGCCGGGGAGGGCCAGCTCCATCACCCGCTCGAAGCCTTCGGACGCGGTCTGGAGCTGATCGGCCACCTTCTCGTTGACCAGCTTGGACGCCCGGCGCACGGCACGGTTGACCTGGCCCGGAGTGAGCTCGCCGGTGGCGACGCCGGTGACCCGGGAGACCAGCTCATGGGCCTCGTCCACGATGAGCACTTCGTGCTGAGGAAGGACGGGGGCACCCTCGATGGCGTCGATCGCGAGGAGTGCGTGATTGGTGACCACGACCTCGGAGAGCTTGGCCCGCTCGCGCGCCGCCTCGGCGAAGCACTCCGCTCCGTACGCGCACTTCGTCGCTCCCAGGCACTCCCTGGAGGAGACGGACACCTGGGACCACGCGCGGTCGGAGACCCCGGGCGTGAGGTTGTCCCGGTCGCCGGTCTCGGTCTCGTCCGCCCAGTCGCGCATCCGCAGCAGGTCCTGGCCGAGCTTGCTGGTGGGGGCCGCGGCCTCGAACTGGTCGAAGAGCCCCGGGCCCTCCTCCTCTTCCTGCGGCACTCCCTCGTGGAGGCGGTGCAGGCACAAGTAGTTCGAGCGGCCCTTGAGCATGGCGAACTGGGGGCGGCGGCGCAGCAGCGGATGCAGGGCGTCCACCGTCCGCGGCAGGTCACGCTCCACGAGCTGGCGCTGCAGCGCGAGCGTGGCCGTCGCGACCACCACGCGCTCTCCGTGCGCGAGGGCGGGGACCAGATAGCCGAGGGACTTGCCCGTGCCGGTACCGGCCTGGATCAGGAGATGGGAACCGGCGTCGATCGCCTCGGCGACGGTCTCGGCCATCGTCACCTGGCCAGGGCGCTCTGTGCCGCCGACGGCGGTGACGGCGGCGTGCAGGAGCTCGGGAAGGGAGGGCTTTGTCATAGCGCGACCACCCTACGGGTCTCCACTGACAATCCTTCGATCAAGGCTGACGGAGAGGGTTCAGCACGCTTCCGTGCACGGCGGCGTGCGGGCGCTCCGGGCGGTCCCGGTACCCGTCGAGGTGGAGCCGGTTCCGGTTGAGGCACAGTCGCTCGATGCGCGGCGTGAGCAGGTCGAACATCTCGTACCGCTCCTTGAGCTGGGGGGCCCGCGCCTGATGACGGAGGATCTCGGCGCGGACGAGGGACCAGAAGTCGGCCTCCGGGATGCCCAGCTGCTCCTGGCAGAGCGGGGCGAGATAGCGGAAGACGCCCACGAAGAGCCCGGAATGGATGAACTGCGTGAGGAAGTCGGGGCGTTCGGTGAGCAGGACGTCACGGACGTCGTCCGGCATCGACGCGTGCTCCGGGAGGGCCTCGGCGCTGACGTTCACGTCGTCGACGAAGTCCTTCACCGCGAGCCGTACGGGTACGTCCTTGTCGTCGAAGACGACGATGGCGTTCTCCCCGTGAGGGGAGAACACGGTGCCGTACCGGTACAGGAACTGCAGGAGCGGAGGCAGCAGCGCCGCGAAGAGGTGCCGCAGCCAGACCTCGGGCGCGAGGCGCGAACGCTCGACCAGCTCGGCGACGAAGGCCTTGCCGTGCGGGTCTGTGTGCAGCAAGGAAGCAAGGGTCCGGGCGCGCTCGTCGGGGGCGAGATACCGGGTGATCGGTTCGCGCCAGATCGCACCGAGCAGCTCTTTGTACTGGTAGGAGACTTCGGGCAGGCCGTCGTAGAGCGGATGCTCGACGGTCACCGACGCGACCTCGCCGAGGAGGATCACCCTGCATTCGTCCCGCAGGAAGGGATCGGCGTCGCGCAGGGCGTGCATCCAGGCGGTGACGGCAGGGGCGGCCAAGGTGCGCTCGGTCGGAAGTCCGCGCCACACCAGGGTGTTCAGGACCGAAAGGGGCAGCTTGACGGTGTGCCGGTCGGGACGGGACAGATTCAGGAACGTACGAATGGACTGCTGGGGCAGCCGCAGATCGCCGTCGGTGGTGAGGGGAACGATCATTCCCGCGGCGACGGAAGGGGCGAAGAGGGGCAGGACGATGTCGTCCCACTGCCACGGATGCACCGGCAAGTAGAGGTAGGCGTGCGGGTCGAGGCCGCGTGCCCTGAGTATGTCTGCGAAGGACTCCCTCGTGGCGGGAGCGAGTTCACGTGTATAGAGCCTTTCCGCGGTGTCCAGTCCGGCGACGCCTCGGTAGGCGGCGAGGTCGGTGTGGACCGCGACCCAGGGAAGCCGCGTGGTGAGACGGGCCTCGGGCGCCCAGCGGGCGGTGTCACTCGCGGAGAAGCCGATGCGGCCCTTGTTGAGGACGAGCCAGGGGTGTCCGGTCTGATGCCCTTCGAGTTCCGCGTAGCCGAGGTCGGCGAGCTGCGCCGTGGTGAGGGCGGTCTGGTCGAGCCGGGCGTCGGCGGCGAGCGTGACGGTCAGCTCGCGGATGAGGTGGCCGAGCGTGGCGCCGTCGATTCCCAGGGTGCGGTGGGCCCGGGTGAGGAAGCGAAGGGGGTCGCTGAAGGGGAGCGGCGGTCCCTCGGCCTCGGCCAGGGCCAGGCTGGCCGGATCGACGTACCAACTGCCGTACGAGCCACGGTGGGCGCGGAAGAGGAGGCGGGGGGTCGGCTGTGGCACTTCGCTCGGGCGGCTATGGGCTCCGTCCCCATCGTTGCCGTTGCCGTCGCCGTCGTCGCCGTTGCCGTCGCCGTCGCCATCGAGGCGGATGCTGTAGCTGTGTGTGTCGCCCGGTCCGGCGGGGATGGGCTCGATGATCTCCTCATACGCGAACTCACCGACCATCTTGGCGAGGAGGCGGCGTCCGATCCTTGCCCACCTGTCCGGAGTCAGCTCCGGCGGGTCGTAGAGAGCGGATGGTTCTCGGGGTGTCGGGGGAACGGACGGATTCGGCACGGGGACTCCTCAGGGAGGGAACCGGATCAGGTCGAGCGGTGTACTAAGAGTGAGCGGGTCAGAGCACTGCGCGCAGGGCCCGATCACGGACCATGAGCGCCGCGCGCTTGTCGGGGAGATCCACCTCGGCGGCGAAGCGGAAGCCGGCGCTGAGAAAAGCAGAGACGGAGGGGGTGTTGCGCAGGTCGGGTTCTGCGATGACACGTGCGCATGCGGCGCGACGGTCGAGCACAAGGTCGGCGACGGCTCTCAACAGCGAGGTGCCGAGCCCTCGGCCGCGGTCGGCGACACCGCCGATGAGGAGGTGAAGACCAGTGTCATGCGGGCGGGCCGGATAGTGGCGGGCCAGGGCGTCGAGGTCCGCACGGTAGACCTCCCAGTAGCTCATCGGCGTGCCGTCCAGGACACCGAGGCAGGGGACGCTGCGTCCGTCGCCGTCGAGCTGGCCGCGCAGATGCTCCTGCGTGACGTCATCAGGGCCGGCCAGCTCCCAGAACGCCGCCACGGCAGGGTCGTTCATCCACCGGCTGATGAGGGGGAGATCGCGTTCGACGCGTACGGGGACGAGTTGGAAGACACCGGCAGAGGTCGTCGCGGGGCCCCAGTCGGCGACGTTGTCGAGCAGATCGTCGACCGACGAGACGCTCGTCCGTGCCGGTGCCTGTGCAGATGTCCGTGCGGGGGCTGCCGTGCAAGGTGCTCCACTCGCACCGATCAGAGCGATGAGTTCGTCCGGGAGGCGCAGGTCCAGGGTGTCTTGGACATCTGCCCTGTCGGTGGCCTGATCGGCTGTCCTGTCGGCGGTGGAGGACTCGGTGGCGGACACGGGGGTGGTCTCGGTTCCGGCGTCGGTGCTCGCATCGGGGGGAGGCGGAGGCACGGCGTCGCTCCTCTCGGAAAGGTCAGAAAGGGTGGGTCATGTTCCTCAGGAATGAAGGGGATTCGCGATGGAGACGTAGACGGACTGGGTGTCGACCGGACCCTCGAGCTCGTCGAGCCCGCGAAGCCGGGTCAGCAGGTTGGCCTTGCAGCGCAGCACGGGTGAGTCGAGCAGCAGGGCGGGCAAGGGCGTATACAGAGGTGCGGGACCGGACACGACGTCGCCGAGGAAGCGGCGGAAGGCAGCGAGCAACAGCTTCTCGTCGGCCAGGTGTTGGGCGCCGAGCGCTCCGATGAGGCCGAGGACGTTGTTGATGCCGAGGTAGTAGGCGAAGCGCTCGTCCGCCACCTCGTCGGACACGAACGTGTCGCTGTGCTCGCCGATGCCCGGGAGCCGCCGGTCGAGCTCGGCGCGGCGGGACTCCCGGTAGTAGTAGCCCTGGTTGTCGCGGTACCGGCCGCCCACGGGCCAGCCGTCGGGGTCAAGCAGCAGCAGCGTGTTCTGCTGGTGGGCCTCCAGGGCGACTCCTGCCTCGCTGTCCAGCCAGAGCACGGGGCGCACGACGTTCTCCAGGTAGCGCAGGAACCACTCCGTGGCGACGGCTCCCCGGGGTCGGCCCGTCCGCCCGGCGAGGCGGGTGACGATCTCGCCGAGCCGGGAGCGCATCGGGGCACGGTCGTGTCCCGTGGACTGCGGCGACGGCCTGGGCGATACGAGTCCCGCGATGCAGGTGGCGTCGTCACCGGGGCCGAAGGGGTTGTGCCGGATCATCACGTCGAGTCCGGAGACGGGCTCGCCGTCGGGGCCGGTCACGGCGAGCCAGGCGGGGTCGCGGATCACGTCGAAGCCTGGGTGGGCCGCCTGCCACTGCTCGGCGAGGCCGCTGCGCAGCAGCCGGTGGACCTCGACGCCGCGGTGGAGTTCCTTACGGAGATTCTCACGACGGGAGTTGGTGATGCGCAGGCCGAGCGAGAGCTTCAGCATGGCCGCGGCGCCCGAGCGATAAAGGGTGCGCACGGAGGAGGTCGGGTACCACGGTGTGCCGTGGGGGCCGAGGTCCTGGAGGAGTCCGGCTTCCAGGAGCGTGGCGGTCGCGGGGCGGTGCCGGAGCTCACGGATCTGCCAGGGGTGCAGGGGCAGGGCGGCGCGGCCTTCCGGCAGCGGCAGGTCCGGGCCCGCGAGGCGAGCGGTGAGCTGCTCGGCCGGGACGGTGCGGCCCCGCTCGGTCCAGGCCGAGTCACCGGCGAGCACGGCGGGGTCGACGGCGAGCCAGTGCAGCGCGAAGGCACCGCGCAACTCCGGTGAGTACAACCGGGATTCGGTGTCGGAGAGCCCCTCGCGGCTCTTCGGCGTGGGGTGCAGGGGGTGGCCGAGGAGCAGGGACTGTTCGGCGGCGAGAAAGAGGTCGGGTTCGTCGCCGGGGTTGTGCCGGCGGTCGGCGATGAAGGTGGCGGTGCGCCGCACCGAGTCGGCGACGCGGCCGACGAGGTCCCCTCCCTCGACCCGCGCGCTGTCACCGTCGCTACCGGTGCCGGTATCAGGGCCAATGCGGTCGGCCCCACCCTGCCTGGCGGCCTCGCCCTGCGTGTACGGGGCGGCGGCTGTGTCCTGTTGGCCCGTCTCGCGGCCCAGCAGAGCGGCGACGGTGACGGCGTCGGCCGGGGGTGCGCTCTGCGGACCGTCCTCCAGGTACGGGAGGCCGAACCGGTGCCAGCCGGTAGCCGACCAGTAGTGCACGGGGACGAGGAGAGCGGTGCCGCTGGCGTCGAGCGGGATGCGCAGGGCGCCGTGCTCGGGGGCGGGGAAGTTGTTCTCGCGCACCCAGCAGCGCAGGAGGTTCTCGATCGCCGCCACCTGCGCCGCGGTGTGCGGATCGGGATGCTCCAGGAGGTCGGCGGTCGCGCCTCGCAGCTGCTCGGTCTGCCGGCCTCCCTTCTGCCGGGGAACCGTGCCGGGCTCCGCCACCAGCGAGGATTGCTTGCCGCACGCGCCTGGGACGTGGGGGTGGGGTGGGCCGTCGGATGCGGGGGTGGCGTTCAAGAGGGCTTCCTTGTGGGGTCGTTCGGGCTCCGGGGCGACGGGCTGGAGCTGTGCTGATGTCTCTGGGCCGTCCGCGGTGCGGCCCGGGTCCGGCATGGCTATCCGTGGCGCGGACGCGCCGCCGCGGAGATCGCGTCGGCGAGGCGGTCCAGGATCGCGGTCGCCTGCTCGTCCGTGATGGTGAGAGGAGGAAGGAGGCGTACGACGCTGGAGTGCCGTCCGCCCAGCTCGACGATGAGTCCGCGGCTCAGGCATTCCCGTTGCACTGCCGCAGCGAGTTCGGGTGCGGGGGGACGCGGCTGCGGGCGGCGGTCCAGGGCGAGGGGGCCGCCGGGTCCGGCAGGCATCCGGCGCGCGACCGGGGCGGATTGGTCCATGGCGGCCGGGTCGACGAGTTCGACGCCGATCATCAGGCCTCTGCCCCGGACGTCGCCGATGCAGGGGTGCTCGGCGGCCAGGGACCGCAGCTGGGCGAGCATGCGGGTGCCCAGGACTCCCGCGCGTTCCGCGAGACCGTTCTCACGGACGTACGCGAGGGTGGCCGCGCCCGCCGCCATGGCGAGCTGGTTGCCGCGGAAGGTGCCCGCGTGAGCGCCGGGCGGCCAGACGTCGAGGTCGTCGCGGTAGACCACGACGGCCAGGGGCAGGCTGCCGCCGATGGCCTTGGAGAGGACCATCACGTCCGGGGCGACGCCGCTGTGCTCGACGGCCCAGAAGGTGCCGGTGCGCCCGACGCCGGTCTGGACCTCGTCCGCGATGAGCGGGATCGAGCGTGCGGCGGTGATCTCGCGCATCCGGCGCAGCCAGTCGTCGGGCGCGGGGATCACGCCGCCCTCGCCCTGCACCGGTTCGAGGATCATCCCGGCCGGCTGCGGCACTCCCGACTTGGGGTCGTCGAGGAGGCTCTCGGTCCAGCGGGCAGCCAGTTCGGCGCCGTCCGCACCGCCGATGCCGAACGGGCAGCGGTAGTCCTGTGGGTAGGGCAACCGCGCGACGCGTACGTCCTGTGCGCCGCCGGATGCTTCGAGTGCCCCTGCCGTCATCCCGTGGTAGGCGCCGGTGAAGGCGAGCATGCCGTCGCGCCCGGTCGCCGTACGCACGAGTTTGAGCGCGGCCTCCACGGCGTCCGTGCCCGCGGGCCCGCAGAACTGGATCCGCGCGCGGTCCGCGAGTCCGCGAGGCAGTGTGCGGAACAGCTCGGTGGTGAAGGCGTCCTTGACCGGTGTGGCCAGGTCGAGAACATGCAGCGGCGCCCCCGAGTCCAGGACCCTTCTGATCGCTTCGAGCACGACCGGATGGTTGTGCCCGAGGGCCAGGGTCCCCGCACCCGAGAGACAGTCGAGGTAGCGCTGTCCGTCGGCGCCCTCGATCGTCAGGCCGCGTGCCCGTACCGGCACGATCGGCAGGGCGCGCGCATAGGTGCGCGCCGCCGACTCGCGCGCCGACTGGCGTCGCAGGATCCCCTCGTGTGCTGCGGAGTGCGCCGCGGAAACCGCCGCGGGCGCCGGCTCGGTCACGGCCACGACTGTTGGTCCTCCCGCTGGGAATGGGCGCTTCCCACTCGATCTGGGCTAGCGCACCGACGAGTTGGCAGGGGGAGATGAACGCAGGCCGCCAGCCCCCCGTACGTACCAACGACGGGGGCTGCGGAGGAACACGGGTGGTCGGAAGATCCTTGCCGTGACGGAACCGTTGCCGTTCCGTCGGCTGTCCCCTACGGCACCGGCATAGTGTGAGGTGCCGTTCATCCGCGGCAGGGTGTGCAGCGCCACGGAGGTACGCGGTGCTCAACGCACTGTGCGGCACACGGTGTCCGGCATGTGAACGATCTCGAAGCCCAGGGGGAATCTCTCTATGCGACCCATACGCCCGCTCAAGACCGCTCGTCATGGGAGGAGTGCGCGCGGCAGAACCTCCCCTGTGGCGGCGGCCGTCGCCATCGGCGCGGCACTCGTTCTGACCGCGACAGCCTGTGGCCCGAGCGAGGACAACGCGGGCGACGAAGCGTCCGCGTCCCAGCCCGCCGACGACGGCAACAGCACCGACGACGGCAAGGTCAAGATCCCGGACGACATCCAGGACCGGCTCAAGGAGCACGGCATCGACCTGGACAAGTGGAAGGACGGGGCCTGGAAGAACTGGGACAAGGACGACTGGCTCCGCGAGGCCGGTGACTACGTCAACCCGATCATCGAGGGACTCTGGGACCCGGACCGCATGCGGGACGCGGACAAGAACCCCGACCGCGGCGTCGACGACAACGACATCTCCGGTGACCAGGGCGTGACCGACCCGACGCCCGAGCCGGTGGAAGCGGCGGCCCTGAAGACGCCGTACGACGCCAGCGTTCCGGAGTCGGGCAAGCTGTTCTTCGACGGCCCCGACGGCTCGATGGTCTGTTCCGCCACCGTCGTGAAGGACCCGGCGAACCCGGGCAAGTCCAACATGGTGTGGACCGCGGGCCACTGCGTGCACGCGGGCGCGGACGGCGGCTGGTACCGCAACATCGCGTTCGTCCCCTCGTACAACAACAGCGGCAAGTCGGCCGCCGAGCTGGAGACCGCACCCAAGGAAGAGGTCGCTCCGCACGGCGTCTGGTGGGGCGACTGGGCGCAGACCTCCGATCAGTGGATCGAGCAGGGTGGCCCGACGGGCGGCAAGGGCGCGCCGTACGACTTCGCGGTCATCCACGTGACGCCCGAGAAGGGCAGTGAGGGCAAGTCCCTCGAGGAGCAGGTCGGTTCGGCACTCCCGGTGGACTTCAACGCCCCGGCGGTACCCAAGATCGCCGACATGACGGCGACCGGCTACCCGGCCGCTCCGCCGTTCGACGGCCAGAGGGCTTTCCAGTGCGCCGACAAGCCGGGCCGGCTCTCGATCAGCAAGCCCGAGCCGACGATGTACCGCATCGGCTGCACGATGACCGGCGGTTCGTCCGGCGGCGGCTGGGTGGCCAAGGGCTCGGACGGCAAGCCCGCCCTGGTGTCCAACACCTCCATCGGCCCGGTGGCGGCCGGTTGGCTGGCCGGCCCGCGTCTCGGCAAGGAGGCCAAGGGCATCTACGGCGCGGTCAGCGAGAAGTTCGCCGACAAGTAAGCCGACGCGTAAGCCGACAGGTACGCGTCTGAGCGCCTGATGTACGACGGCGGGGTCGCCGGAAATCTTCACGACCCCGCCGTCGTTCGTCCCCAAACGCACAGGCATAGTGGGGTGTTGCGTCAGCGGGGATCTCCCGGAGCTTCCACGCGGACACATGACAAGTACATGGCAATTGCAGCGATTACACGTTCAACTCGGGGGTTACAACAGCATGCGTTCCACTCGTGCGCCCTTCGCGCGCAGTCGCGCGCGGCGTCTCGCACTCGCCGCCACCGGCCTCGCCGCGACTCTGGCACTCACTGCCACGGCCTGCGGCCCCAGCGACAACAAGGCCGACGGTAAGGCCGACGGCACCTCGCAGGGTGCCGACAAGGGCTCCGACACCGGCTCCGATGCCAAGCTGCCCGGCGACATCGCCGACAAGCTGAAGGACCACGGCATCGACCCGGACAAGTGGAAGGACGGGGCCTGGAAGAACTGGAACAAGGACGACTGGCTCCGCGAGTCCAAGGACTTCGTCAACCCGGTCATCGAAGGGCTCTGGAAGCCCGAGCGGATGAAGAAGGCCAAGGACCCGAACAAGACGATCGCCGCGAAGGACGCCGCCGCAGGTCAGGGCGGTACCGACCCCGAGCCGTCGCCGGTCCAGGCCAAGCGCGAGAAGACGCCGTACCACGAGAACGCCGCACCGGTCGGCAAGATCTTCTTCGACGCCCCCGAGGGCTCGATGGTCTGCTCCGGCACGGTCGTGAAGGACCCGCGCAACCCGGGCAAGTCCAACCTCGTGTGGACCGCGGGCCACTGCGTGCACGCCGGTTCCGCCGGTGGCTGGTACCGCAACATCACCTTCGTGCCGGCCTACAACGACCTCGGCAAGTCCGAGGCCGAGCTGAGCAACGCCGCACCGCAGGAAGTCGCCCCCTACGGCCAGTACTGGGCCGACTGGGTTTCGACCTCCGCCGAGTGGATCGATCAGGGAGCCGCTTCGGGCGGTGCCGGTGCGCCGTACGACTACGCCGTGATGCACGTGAAGCCGGAGCAGGGCTCCAAGTCCCTCGAGGAGACGGTGGGCAACGCGCTCAAGGTCGACTTCTCGACTCCGTCGGCGCAGAGCGTGAGCTCGATGGGCGCATGGGGCTACCCCGCCGCTCCCCCGTACAACGGCCAGATCATGCACAAGTGCATCGACAAGCCGGGCCGCCTCTCGCTGACCTCCACCCAGCCGACGATGTACCGCATCGGCTGCACCATGACCGGTGGTTCGTCCGGCGGCGGCTGGTTCCGGATGGTGGGCGGCAAGACCCAGCTGGTCTCGAACACCTCGATCGGCCCGACCGAGAACACCTGGCTGGCAGGACCGCAGCTGGGCAGGGGCGCCCAGCAGGTCTACGACATGATGAGCGAGAAGTACGGCTCCAAGTAGCCGCACCGGCGGGCGACCGCCGCACCTCGCAGGCACCTCGCACATGACACGGCGAAGGCCCGCCCCCTACGAGAGGGAGCGGGCCTTCGTCATGTGTACCGCGTGCACCGCGCCTGCCGGGAGCTGCCTTCAGCCCGCGACCGGCACGTACGGCGTGAACTCCGCCGCCAGTTCCTCGTGCACCCGGGCCTTGAGCAGCGTGCCCTCGGCGGTGTGCTCCTCGGAGAGCACCTCGCCATCGGCATGCGCCCGCGAGATGAGCTGGCCCTGCGTGTACGGAACGAGGGCCTCGATCTCGACCTCGGGCCGCGGCAGTTCGGCGTCGATCAGCGCGAGCAGCTCTTCGATGCCCGCGCCCGTGCGCGCGGAGACCGCGATCGCGTGCTTCTCGTTGCGCAGCAGCCGCTGGAGGACCAGCGGATCGGCCGCATCCGCCTTGTTCACGATCACGATCTCGGGCACGTCCGTCGCGCCCACATCGCGGATCACCTCGCGCACGGCGGCGAGCTGCTCCTCCGGCACCGGGTGCGAACCGTCCACCACGTGCAGGATCAGGTCGGACTCGCCGACCTCTTCCATCGTGGAGCGGAACGCCTCGACCAGGTGGTGCGGCAGATGCCGCACGAACCCGACGGTGTCGGCCAGCGTGTAGAGCCGGCCGCTCGGCGTCTCGGCCCGGCGCACGGTCGGGTCGAGGGTGGCGAACAGGGAGTTCTCCACCAGGACGCCCGCGCCCGTGAGTCGGTTGAGCAGGGAGGACTTGCCCGCGTTCGTGTAACCGGCGATCGCGACCGAGGGCACCTTGTTGCGCTTGCGCTCCTGGCGCTTGATCTCACGGCCCGTCTTCATCTCCGCGATCTCCCGGCGCATCTTCGCCATCTTCTCGCGGATCCGACGACGGTCCGTCTCGATCTTGGTCTCACCGGGACCACGCGTCGCCATGCCGCCGCCACCGCTGGATCCGCCGCCACCCATCTGACGGGAGAGCGACTGACCCCAACCACGCAGGCGCGGGAGCATGTACTGCATCTGGGCAAGGGCTACCTGCGCCTTGCCCTCTCGGGACTTGGCGTGCTGGGCGAAGATGTCCAGGATCAGGGCGGTCCTGTCGACCACCTTGACCTTGACGACGTCTTCGAGGTGGATCAGCTGGCCGGGGCTCAGCTCACCGTCACAGACGACGGTGTCCGCCCCGGTCTCGAGGACGATGTCACGCAGCTCCAAGGCCTTGCCGGATCCGATGTACGTCGCCGGGTCGGGCTTGTCGCGGCGCTGGATGACGCCGTCGAGCACGAGTGCGCCCGCCGTCTCGGCGAGGGCCGCCAGCTCGGCGAGCGAGTTCTCCGCGTCCTGCACTGTGCCCGAGGTCCACACGCCGACGAGCACCACTCGCTCCAGACGGAGCTGTCGGTACTCGACTTCGGTGACGTCCTCGAGCTCGGTGGAGAGGCCGGCGACGCGGCGCAGAGCCGCGCGCTCGGAGCGGTCGAACTGGTCGCCGTCCCGCTCTCCGTCGTGTCCGTGGCTCCAGGCGACGTCCTCTTCCATCAGGGCATCGGCCCGAAGACCTTCGGGATAGTTCTGCGCGAGGCTCTGCGCGTCCTGGGAAGGGGAAGAAGAGGAGGTCATTGGATCCTTACGTCGATGGGATTCGTCATAGGGGTCAACGCTCGGGGCCGCCCCGAGATTCCCCGGGCCGGCCGGTACCGACCCTGAGATCACCCCGAAGGGTTTCCCCGGACCCGCAGTGGCGCCGACCTGAAGATGGTTGCACGGAACGGCCCGTCTCGTCACGTGGGTTATTTCCCGGCGGGAGCGGCCTTACGCCAGTCCGGGTGCCCCGGCATCGGCGGCGTCTTCGCGCCGTACAACCAGGGGTCGAAGAATCCGCTCAGATCACGGCCCGCGGTGGAGGAAGCAAGCCGCACGAAGTCCGCGGTCGTCGCGTTACCGTCCCGGTAGGTCTGCACCCAGGCCCGCTCCAGGCGGTCGAAGTTCCGGTGTCCGATCTCCTGGCGCAGCGCGTAGAGCACCAGCGCACTGCCGTCGTAGACGACCGGGCGGAAGATGCTGATCTTCTGACCCGGCGCGGGGCCCTTCGGCGCGGCCGGCGGCCCGCCCGCCTGCCGCCACCCGTCCGACTGCCGGTAGGCCTCCTTCATCCGCTTCTCCAGGGACTTCTTCGACTTCTCCTCGGCGAAGAGCGCCTCGTACCAGGTGGCGTGCCCTTCGTTGAGCCAGAGATCGGACCAGGTGCTGGGGCTCACGCTGTCGCCGAACCACTGGTGCGCCAGCTCATGCACCATGATCGAGTCCACGTACCACTCCGGGAACTCGGGCCGCTTGAACAGGTCGCTCTCGAACAGGGAGAGGGTCTGCGTCTCCAGCTCGAAGCCGGTCTGCGCCTGCGCCATCAGCACGCCGTACGTCTCGAACGGATAGCGGCCGACCTTCCCCTCCATCCAGCTGATCTGGTCCGGTGTCTTCTTCAGCCAGCGCTCCATCGCCTTGCGGTCCTTGGTGGGCACCACATCGCGTACGGGCAGACCGTTCGGCCCGGAGCGGTGCACCACCGTGGACCGGCCGATGGACACCTGCGCCAGTTCCGTCGCCATGGGGTGGCGGGTGCGGAAGGCCCGCGTCGTGGTGGACCCGGTGTGCGCCGTGGCGACGGGCAGACCGTTGGCGACGGCGGTGAGCCCCTTCGGGGTGGTGATGCGGAACGTGAACTGTGCCTTGTCGGCGGGGTGGTCGTTGGACGGGAACACGCGGTGCCCGGCGTCGGCCTGGTTGGCCATGGCGAGCCCGTCGGCCGTGGGCACCCACCCGCCGTCCTGGTCCTTCGTCGGCCTGGGGTCACTGGTGTGCCGGACAGTGACCCGCATCTGCTCGCCCCGGCCGACCGGCCGCGACGGCGTGACGACCAGGTCCTCACCGCTGGATTCGAAGCGGGCGGGGGCGCCGTTGACGGCGACGGAGCGGACCTTGCCGTGGGCGAAGTCGAGGTTGACCCGCTTCAGTGGTGCGCTCGTGCGGGCGTCGATCACCGTCACGGCATCGAGCGGCTTCTTGTTGTCGCCGTGGTACGTGAAGGCGATGTCGTACGACATGACGTCGTACCCGGGGTTGCCCAGGTGTGGGAAGAGCCGGTCGCCGATGCCGAGCGGTCTGGCCGGTGACGGCGCGCTCGCGGCGAGGAGGGTGGCGGATGTGGCCGCGGCCAGGAGCGCGGTCGCGATGCGGAGAGTCTTCGGCCGCGAGGCCTTGACCTGGGGGGTGAGCAGCATGAACTACCGCTATCAGCGCGGACCTTCCGCACCGGTGTCGGCACGCGCCACGCCACTCGAACGAGTCGCCAGTAGGCGGCTGAGTCGACGCCGCCACCCAGTGGCGCGCTGCTACGAAGTCGCCGCCGGGTGCTGGGCACGGCTGACGTCGTACACGCCGGGCACCGCGCGCATCGCACGCATGAGACCCGGAAGGTGGGCCGCGTCCGGGAGTTGCAGCGTGTACGTGTGGCGCACGCGCTGCTGGGTCGGTGGCTCGACGGTCGCCGACATGATCTCGACGCCCTCCAAGGCGATGGCTTCGGTGAGGTCGGCCAGCAGATGCGCCCGGCCGAACGACTCGGCGATCAGCGTCACCCGGCACTCCGCGCTGTCTCCCCAGCGCACGCCTACCTCGGCGCGCCCCACCTCCTTCATGCGGGCCACGGCGGGGCACTCGACGCGGTGCACGGTGACCACGCCGCCGCGCACGGCGAAGGCGGTCACCTCGTCCGGCGGCACGGGCGTACAACATCCCGCGAGCCGTACGCTCGCGCCTTCCCGGTCCACGACGGCGTTCGCCGCGGCGGGTCGGGGGAAGTCGGTGGTCTGCGGCGGGGGTGCGGGCTTCTCCGGGGTCGAGGCCGCGGGAGCCGTCGCGGGCGTGGGGTGGGTCGTGAGCCAGCGGCGGATGGCGATCCGGGCGCCGGGCGTGCGCGCGTGGTCGAGCCACTCGCGGGAGGGCCCGGACGCCGCGTCCTGGCCCATGAGCAGCTGGACCGTGTCGCCGTCCCGCAGGACCGTGCTCAGCGTCGCCAGGCGTCCGTTGACACGCGCGCCGATGCAGGCGTGGGCGTCCTCGCCGTACTGGGCGTAGGCGGCGTCCACGCAGCTCGCACCGGCGGGCAGTCCGAGCGTGCCGCCGTCCGGGCGGAAGACGGCGATCTCGCGGTCCTGGGCGAGGTCCTCACGGAGCGTGGACCAGAACGTGTCCGGGTCGGGGGCAGCTTCCTGCCAGTCGAGCAGGCGGGAGAGCCAGCCGGGCCTGGTCGGGTCGGCGCGCTCGCCCTCGACCGCGTACTCGGAAGGGGCGTCGGCCACGGCATCGGACTGCTCCTCCGAAGGAGGAGCGTACGGATTGCGCAGCGCGACGACGCCGGCCTCGGCGACCTTGTGCATCTGGTGCGTACGGATGAGGACTTCGGCGACCTCGCCGTCCGGGCGGGCCACGGCCGTGTGCAGCGACTGGTAGAGGTTGAACTTCGGTACGGCGATGAAGTCCTTGAACTCCGAGACCACCGGCGTGAAGCAGGTGTGCAGCTCGCCGAGGACGCCGTAGCAGTCCGCGTCCTCGTTCACCAGCACCAGGAGCCGTCCGAAGTCCGCCGCGCGCATCTCGCCGCGTTTGCGGTGCACCCGGTGGACCGAGACGAAGTGCCGTGGCCTGATGAGGACTTCGGCCGCGATGCCCGCCTCGCGCAGCACCGCGCGGACGTCGTCCGCCGTCCCTTCCAGCGGGTCGCCGCCGCCCACCGCGTTGGCCGCGATCAGCTTCTGGACCTCGGCGTACTCCTCCGGGTGGAGGATCGCGAAGACGAGGTCCTCCAGCTCGGTCTTGAGTGCCTGCACGCCGAGGCGCTCGGCGAGCGGAATCAGCACGTCCCGCGTCACCTTGGCGATCCGTGCCTGCTTCTCGGGGCGCATGACGCCGAGCGTGCGCATGTTGTGCAGGCGGTCGGCGAGCTTGATCGACATGACGCGTACGTCGTTGCCGGTGGCCACGAGCATCTTGCGGAAGGTCTCGGGCTCGGCGGCCGCTCCGTAGTCGACCTTCTCCAGCTTCGTGACGCCGTCGACCAGATAGCAGACGTCGTCGCCGAATTCCGTGCGCACCTGATCGAGCGTCACATCCGTGTCCTCGACGGTGTCGTGGAGCAGGGACGCGGTCAGGGTGGTGGTCTCGGCGCCCAGCTGGGCGAGGATCAGGGTCACCGCGAGCGGATGTGTGATGTACGGCTCACCGCTCTTGCGCATCTGGCCGCGGTGGGAGGACTCCGCAAGCACCCAGGCACGCCGCAGCGGCTCCAGATCCGCGTCCGGGTAGTGGCCTCGATGGGCTTCCGCCACATGGCCGATCGCGTCCGGCAACCGGTCCCGGGTGGCGGGCCCCATCAGGGCCGCCCGGCCGAGCCTGCGCAGGTCAAGCCGCGGACGACCGCGCCTGCGCTGCGCTCCGGGCGTCACGGGGCCAGACATCGCGGGGTTTGTGGCCTCCGCACTCATGGGCACCTCCGGCTGCTCCGACCGGCGGTGAGCGGACGACGGCGTGCTCCGTCCGGGCCGGTGCTTGATGCTACCGAGCCCACCACGCGCCGCTGACCGCCTCTCGCCGAGCGCGAAACGGATCACCCATTCGAGCGACAGTTCACGGGTTTACAGTTTCGAGCCATTCCGCGTCGATCTCACCTTCGGCGACGATCACCGCGGGACCCGTCATCTCGATCTCGCCGTCGGGCCGCTCGGTGATCACCAGGCGCCCACCGGGCAGATCGACGGTGTACGTGACCGGCGAACCGGTCGTGGCAGGATCCGCCCCGTCCTTGCGGGCCGCCGCCACGGCCACGGCGCACGCGCCGGTGCCGCACGAGCGGGTCTCGCCCGCGCCGCGTTCGTGCACGCGCATGGCGACGTGGCGCGGGCCCCGGTCGACCACGAACTCGACGTTCACGCCGTCCGGGTACGCCGAAGCGGGGCTGAAAGGGGGCGGGTCGTACAGGGTGCCCGCGTCGGCCAGGTCGTCCACGAAGGCGACCGCGTGCGGGTTGCTCATGTTCACGTTGCGCGCGGGCCAGTTGTGGTCGGCCACGGAGACCGTGACGTCCCCTTCGGGGAAGGACGCCTTGCCCATGCCGACGGTGACGTCCCCGCCGGCGGCGGCCTTGGCGATGTGCACGGTCTTCACGCCGCCCCGGGTCGCGACGGCCAGATCACCCTCGCCCACCAGTCCGGCACGCTGCAGATAGCGGGCGAAGACGCGCACTCCATTGCCGCACATCTCGGCGATCGAACCGTCGCCGTTCCGGTAGTCCATGAACCACTCGGCCTCGGCGGCCAGATCGCGCACCTCGGGGTGCGCCGCGGTGCGCACGACGTGCAGCAGGCCGTCGCCACCGATGCCCGCGCGGCGGTCACACAGGGCGGCGACGGCGGCCGGGGGCAGCTCGATGGCGTTGTCGGGGTCAGGGATGATCACGAAGTCGTTCTCGGTCCCATGCCCCTTGAGGAAGGCGATCCGCGTGCTCATTCCTCGATCGTACGGGGTGCCTGGGACAGTCGGTCGTCAAGGTGCCCGCCAGGGCTCTGACCTCGTACGACTCTCGGACGACGGCGTCAGCGGAGGCGCGCCACGCGCCACACGGCGAGCACGGCGACGGCCAGGAACACCAGGGCGTACGCGGACACGATGCGCCAGTCCAAGCGGCCTCCGGAACCGCGCTCCGGCAGCCCCGGCCAGGTATGCCCCACGCGGCGCGCGGCCATCATGCCCCAGCCCGCGGCGCAGGAGCTGATCAGGAGTCCGAGCATGGCGACGACGGCGCCGCCGTCCCCGAAGTCGAAGGCCAGCGGGAAGGCGAACATCAGCGATCCGGCCGCGGCGAGTATGACGATCGGCGCGAGCTGCCAGATGCGCAGACGGCGCTGCGGGCGCAGTTCGACCTCGACCTCGGCGGCCATCTCGTCCGCTCCTGGGCCGTCGGCACTCACGCCGTCCGGTGCCCCGTCGGGGCCGTCCGGAGTCAGCTCGCCGTTGTCGTGCGCGGTGTCACGAGGGCCGGCCTCCATCGCCATCCGCCCTCCCACTCCGGACTCCACTGGTCGATCGATGACCGATGATGGCACGGCGCCAGGGGCCGGGATGACCGCCGGAGCGTCCCGATGCCATCACGTGATCAGGCTGTGACCGCTCGTTCGACCAACGCCAGTGCCTGTCCCGGGAGTTCCCCGCGATCGGCGACGGCGCCACTGAGCCAGTGCACCCGGGGGTCGCGGCGGAACCACGAGTCCTGACGGCGCGCGAAACGCTTGGTCGCGCGCACTGTCTCCGCGCGCGCCTCGTCGTCGGTGCACTCCCCCGCGAGCGCCGCGAGCACCTGCTGGTACCCGAGCGCGCGAGACGCCGTACGCCCCTCGCGCAGCCCCACGGCCTCCAGGGCACGCACCTCGTCGACGAGGCCCGCGTCCCACATGCGGTCCACGCGCGTGGCGATGCGTTCGTCGAGTTCGGGCCTGTCGACGTCCACGCCGATCTGGACGGTGTCGTAGACGGATTCGTGTCCGGGAAGGTTGGCGGTGAAGGGCTTGCCGGTGATCTCGATGACCTCGAGGGCGCGGACGATCCGGCGGCCGTTGCTGGGGAGGATGGCCTGGGCCGCTCCGGGGTCGGCGGCGGCGAGGCGGGCATGGAGCGCGCCGGAGCCGTGGAGCGCGAGCTCCTCCTCGATGCGGGCCCGGACCGCGGGGTCGGTACCGGGGAACTCCAGGTGGTCGACGGCCCCCCTGACGTAGAGCCCGGAGCCGCCGACCAGGATCGGCCAGCGTCCGTCGGCAAGGAGACGGTCGATCTCCGCACGCGCCAGCTTCTGGTACTCGGCGACACTCGCCGCCTCCGTGACGTCCCAGATGTCGAGGAGGTGGTGCGGCACTCCGTCGCGCTCCTCGAGCGTCAGCTTGGCGGTCCCGATGTCCATCCCTCTGTAGAGCTGCATGGAGTCGGCGTTGACGACTTCGCCGCCGAGACGCTGGGCGAGGAAAACGCCCAGATCGGACTTTCCTGCCGCGGTCGGCCCGACGACGGCGATGACCCGCGGTGCGGGAGCTGCTCTACTCACCGCCCCAGTCTCGCAAACCCTGCGGCCACTTCCCGAATGAGCTACGTGACGCCACAGGTCCGGGGTCGTTGCCTGTTGCGAGGTTCCGGCCGCCGGTTTCAAGGATCGGCGACCCGGGCGGCGCAACAGGGCGCACCGGGCGGCGCGGGATTTCGCCCACACGAGTAGCGTATGGAGTAGATATGGGCGTTTTTGCACGGTTCCGCCGGAAGTCCAAGGACACGGCAGAGGCGTCAACGACCGGGGCGGCGGCCGACACCCCGACAGCCGAGCCGGAAGCGGCAGGAGAGTCCTCCGAGGCCGCGAACGGCAAGGAAGAGGCCAAGGCCGAAGCCGCCGCCGAGGGCGCGGCCAAGGGCGCGGCCAAGGGCGACACGGAGGCCGGGACAGAGTCCGAAGTCGACGCCGAGGCCGGTGTCACTGCCAAGCCCGAGGACAAGACGGAGACCGAAGCGGCTGCCGCGGAGAACGTGGACATCCCGAAGCAGCAGTCCGCCGAGAAGGCGGCCGACAACGACGAGGCCGACGAGGGCGCCCGCAAATGACTCTCCCAGCGAGGGAAGGTATCCGATGGGCTTCCTGCAGAGTCTGAAAGACAAGCTCGCCCCGGCGAAGGACAAGGTCGCAGACCTCGCGCAACAGCACGGGGACAAGATCGACCAAGGTCTCGACAAGGCCGCGAAGGTGGTCGACGACAAGACCAAGGGCAAGTACAGCGACAAGATCCAGACGGGGGCGGGCAAGGCGAAGGACGCCGTGGACCGCCTCGCCGGGACGCCTGACGAGGGCAAGGACACGGGCAGCGGGACCACGGGCGGCGGCACCCCTCCTCCGACGTCGCCTCCCACACCCCCTCCGGCTCCCTGAACCACCACTGAGAACCACCGCTGGACGACACCGCTGAACGACACCGGCGGACGGCCGTGGAGTGCCACCAGCTCCGCGGCCGTCGCCGTGCGTCGTGCGTCGTATGTCCTGCGTCGTGTCGTGTCGTGCCCGCGTCGTGCCCGTCGTGCCGGACGTGTGCGCAGAGGCCGGCTCGGGTGTGCCCAGCCCGGCTCGGCCCAGCCCGGCTCGGCTCAGGCCGTTACGACCAGGCGGCCACCAGATACCCGACGCCGTACGGAGCGTCGTCGTAGAGCAGCTCGCCGCTCAGGCCCGCGCCATCGGCCGCGCCCGCGAGCACCTGCCACGGCGCCCGGCCCGCGGCCTTCAGTTCGTGCGCCAGCTCCTCGTCCACCCCCTTGAGCGCGTCGACGTCCGCCTCACCCAGCGCACGGGCGATCTGCGCGTCGAACCCGGCCGCCCGCTCGTCCAGATACCCCGGCGCCTTCAGCGTGCGGCACGCGCTGGCGTCGCCCATCACCAGCAGCGCCACCCGGTCGCCCCGCGCCGCGATGTCCCCTCCGACTTGAATACACCGCTCGGCCCCCAGAGGTTCCCCCACCCCGAGCCCTTCCAGCGGGGCCGCCGACCACTCCGTGCGGTCGAGCAGCCAGGCGGCGACGGCGAGGGACGTCGGAAGGCCGTCCGCGGCATCCGGGGCGTCGCCGCCCGCACGTCCCAGGCGTACGTCGACGTCCACGCCGAAACCGCGGAACGAGCCACGGGCGCCCTGCGGATGCGGCCCACGCCTGCTCTGCTCGGCGGGGCCGACCACGACGAGCCGGTCGGGTCGCGAAGCGGCGAGGACCCCGATGGCGTCCGTGCACGCGGCACGCGCGGCGTCCAGTTCAGGGGCGGCGCCCGCTGCGACCTCGGGGACGAGCAGGGGCGGGCAGGGGCAGACGGCTGCGGCGACAAGCATGATCCGCAGCGTAACGCGCGCTCATAGGTGCTCGGCCCGTCATCCGCCGCTCCCTCGGTCAGCCCCGGCCAGCCGCGGTCAGTCGCAGGTCAGTCGCAGCCGCAACCGCTGCCGGCCGCCACCGGAAGCGGCTCGGGGGCGCCCACCTTCGGCAGCCCGAGCATCACACCGGCGGGTTTGGCCGCCGCCTCGGTATTGCGCTTTTCCCAGGCGTCACCCGCGCGCGTGGGGCGCACGGAAAGGACGGGGCCCTCGGCGAGCAGGTGGTGCGGCGCCGCGTACGTGATCTCCACCGTCACGACGTCACCGGGGCGGACCTCGGTGTCCGGCTTGGTGAAGTGGACCAGGCGGTTGTCCGGGGCGCGGCCGGAGAGGCGGTGCGTTGAGCCGTCCTTGCGGCCCTCGCCCTCGGCGACCATCAGCTCCAGGGTCCTGCCGACCTGCTTCTTGTTCTCGTCCCAGGCGATCTCCTCCTGGAGTGCGGACAGACGCATGTAGCGCGCCTGCACGACCTCCTTGGGGATCTGCCCCTCCATGGTCGCCGCGGGCGTACCGGGGCGCTTGGAGTACTGGAAGGTGAAGGCGTTGGCGAAGCGGGCCTCACGGACCACATGCATCGTCTGCTCGAAGTCCTCCTCGGTCTCCCCGGGGAAGCCGACGATGATGTCGGTGGTGATCGCGGCCTCGGGCATGGCGGCGCGGACCTTCTCGATGATCCCGAGGAAGCGGTCCTGGCGGTACGAGCGGCGCATCGCCTTCAGGACCTGGTCCGAGCCGGACTGCAGCGGCATGTGCAACTGGGGCATCACGTTCGGGGTCTCGGCCATGGCGGCGATCACGTCGTCCGTGAAGTCGCGCGGGTGCGGCGACGTGAAGCGCACGCGCTCCAGGCCCTCGATCTTCCCGCAGGCCCGAAGGAGCTTGCTGAAGGCCTCGCGGTCACCGATGTCCGAGCCGTACGCGTTCACGTTCTGGCCGAGCAGGGTGATCTCGGAGACGCCCTCGGCGACGAGCGCCTCGATCTCGGCGAGGATGTCGCCGGTCCTGCGGTCCTTCTCCTTGCCGCGCAGGGCGGGCACGATGCAGAACGTGCAGGTGTTGTTGCAGCCCACGGAGATGGAGACCCAGGCCGCGTACGCGCTCTCGCGGCGCGTGGGCAGCGTCGAGGGGAACGCCTCCAGCGACTCCGCGATCTCGACCTGCGCCTCTTCCTGGACGCGGGCCCGCTCCAGGAGCACCGGCAGCTTGCCGATGTTGTGCGTCCCGAAGACGACGTCGACCCAGGGTGCCTTCTTGACGATCGTGTCGCGGTCCTTCTGGGCCAGACAGCCGCCGACGGCGATCTGCATGCCCGGCCGCTTCGTCTTCATCGGCGCCAGGCGGCCGAGATTGCCGTAGAGGCGGTTGTCGGCGTTCTCCCGCACGGCGCACGTGTTGAAGACGACCACGTCGGCGTCGCCGTCCGAGCCCTCGGGCGCACGTTCGTATCCGGCGCCCTCGAGGAGACCGGAGAGGCGCTCCGAATCGTGGACGTTCATCTGGCACCCGTAAGTGCGTACCTCGTACGTTCCTTTAACGCCCACTGCCTGTCCCCGGTCGCCGCTGCTCATGTGACAAGGGTAGGCGGTCGGGGAAGTTTCCCTGCCGGGAGCTCGGCCCTGGCCATTACTGCGCGTGGCCTGGCAGGATCGCGCGCATGCTCGAGGCACTCCCCCACATCAGCAGGCGCCGCGCACTCCAGGGTGCCGCGGCCGCCCTCGTGGTCTTCGGGCTGTTGATGTGGTGGCTCGTCCCGGCGGGCGACGACTCCCCCAAGGGCCGGATGACGTTCAGTACGGGCGTGAAGAACGCGGTGTACGAGCGGTACGGCAAGCTCCTGCGGACCGCGGCCTCTCATGACATGCCCGACGTCGACATGGAGCTGCTCAACAGCGAGGGATCGCAGCAGAACGTCGAGCGGGTGGCCACGGGGGAGGCCGATTTCACCATCGCGGCCGCCGACGCCGTCGAGAAGTACCGCCTGGAGAACCGCGAGGGCGCGGACCGGCTGCGCGGCTGCGCACGGCTGTACGACGACTACGTCCAGCTCGTCGTCCGGCGCTCGTCGGACATCGGCAGTGCACAGGACCTGAAGGGCAAGAAGGTGGCCGTGGGGCAGCCGCGCTCGGGCGTGCGGCTGATAGCGGACCGGGTCCTCAAGGCCGCCGGACTCGATCCGGACAAGGACCTCACGTCGGTGGACGCCGGCATCGACAAGGCGCCCGATCTTCTGAAGAAGGGCGACATCGACGCCTTCTTCTGGTCGGGCGGGCTGCCGACCACCACGGTGCGGCTGCTTTCCGAAGAGTTCGACATCCGCCTCGTCGAGCTCGGCACCCTAGTGGACGCCCTGCACAAGCAGGGCGGCGCCTCCCGCTACTACCGGGCCGCGGTGATGCCCGCCGACGCCTATCCCTCCGCTCAGCAGAACGACGCCGTACCGACGCTGGCCGTAGCGAACCTCCTGGTCACCACGGACCGCGCGGACTCGAAGCTGACCGAGGGCCTGACCCGCACGGTGATCGACAGCCGGGACCACATCGGTGACGAGGTGCACGCGGCCCAGCTGGTGGACCTGCGCACAGCCCTCTACACGGACCCGCTCACCCTGCACGAGGGCGCACGCCGCTACTACCGATCGGTCAAGCCGTAGCCGTCAGGCCGCGGGCCCCGGTTCGCCGCGCGGGACGCTGACGATCACCCGCAGCCCGTGCGGCTCGTGCTGTGCGTACGCGATGGAACCGCCGCCCGCGGTGAGCAGGGCCCGCGAGATGGACAGACCCAAGCCCGAGCCCTTCACGTTCTGATGGCGGTTGCTGCGCCAGAAGCGGTCGCCGATGCGGGCGAGTTCGTCCTCCGTGAGGCCGGGGCCGCCGTCCGTGATCACGATGGTCGTCAGCTCACCACTCCAGGAGACCTCCACCCGCACCTCCTCGCCCTCGGGCGTGAACTTGAGGGCGTTGTCGATCACCGCGTCCAGGGCGCTGGACAGCGCGACCGGGTCGGCCCAGCCGGTGGTCGCCGGGCAGCTGCCCGTCAGCCGCACCCCGTGCTCATCGGCCAACGGTCGCCAGGCACCGATCCGCTCGGCCGCGAGCTCACCGATGTCGGTGACATGCAGATCGGCGGCGGAGTGCTCGGCGAGCGCGAGCCCGAGGAGGTCGTCGAGAACCTGGGCGAGGCGCTTGCCCTCGGTGCGCACGGAGGCGATCTCTTCGTTCCCCTCGGGCAGTTCGAGGGCGAGCAGTTCGATGCGGAGCAGCAGGGCGGCGAGCGGGTTGCGCAGCTGGTGCGAGGCGTCGGCGACGAAGGCGCGCTGCTGCTCCAGGACGTCCTCGACGTTGTCGGCCATCTCGTTGAACGACCGGGCGAGACGCCTGAGTTCCGGCGGTCCGCCCGCGGCCGCCACCCGCGACTTCAGCCGCCCGGTCGCGATGTCGTGCGTGGTCGCGTCCAGGACCCGCACCGGGCGCAGCACCCAGCCGGTGAGGCGCAGCGCGGCACCGACGGCCAGGAGCATCGCCGCCGACTCGCCCGCGCCGATGAGCAGCCATCCCTGCAGCGTCTGCGAACGCATGCGCCCCGTGGGCGACTCGGTGACGACGACGGCGACGACGTCACCGTCCCTGATCACCGGCGATGCGACGACGAGTCTGCCGCGCTGCCAGGGCCACACCTGACGCGGATCGTGGCTTCCACGGGACCTGAGGGCCTCCTCGAAGGCCTCCCGCACCTCGGCGCCCCTGGGGGGCAGGTACCAGCTCCCGGGGGCGTGAGCCATGGGCCCACGGTCCCGGAAGAAGACGCCCGCCTTGATCCCGTAGACCTCGTGGTAGTAGTCGAGTTCGGTCTGGAGGGTTTCGCGCCGTTCATCCTTGCCCTGCTGCCGCGATCCGGTGGGACGTTTCGTGACGAACTGCGCGAGCGCCGCGAATCGGGCCGTGTCGTCGATCCGGTCGACGATCACCTTCTGCTGCTGGGCAGCCGCCACGCTCACCGCGAGCGGGAAGCCGAGCGCCAGCAGCACACCCGCCATGAGGACGATGAGCAGCGGGAGGAGGCGAGAGCGCACCTGACCTCGCTACTCGCTACGCGGCCGGGGCGACGAGCCGGTAGCCCACGCCCCGTACGGTCTCGATCAGGGCCGGCATGTGCAACTTGGATCGCAGGGAAGCGACGTGCACCTCAAGGGTGCGCCCCGTCCCCTCCCAGCTGGTGCGCCACACCTCGCTGATGATCTGCTCCCGGCGGAACACCACGCCCGGCCGCTGCGCGAGGAGTGCGAGCAGGTCGAACTCCTTGCGGGTCAGCTGGACCGTCGAACCGTCCACACTGACCTGGCGGGTGGGCAGTTCGATGCGTACGGAACCGAGGCGCAGCTCGCTGTCCGCGGGCCCCGCGGCAGCGCCGGACGGGGGACGCCGGATGACCGCGTGGATGCGGGCGATCAGCTCCCCCGTGTCGTACGGCTTGACCACGTAGTCATCGGCTCCGAGGTTCAGGCCATGGATCCGGGAGCGCACGTCGGCGCGCGCGGTCACCATGATCACGGGGATCGACCCGCGCTTGCGGATCTTTCCGCACACTTCGTAGCCGTCCTGATCGGGCAGCCCCAGATCGAGGAGCACGACTCCGAAGGGCGCCGTTTCGCCGGGCAGCAGGGCCTGCAGCGCTTCCTCCCCGCTGCGGGCGTGCACGACGTCGAAGCCGTGCCTGGCCAGGACCGCGGACAGGGCGGCGGCCACATGATCGTCGTCCTCGACGAGGAGCAGTCTCATACGGGCCCCCTCCGGTTCATCGGTCGTTCCGTTCGCGCTCGCCGATGGCCGGTATGCGCGCGTACAAGCACCAAGGCATCCACGCCGATGGATAAGGACCGCGTCAAGAGGGTTCGGGTCACGGACACGTTCCGTTATGCAGCCGGTACGCGCCGGGGCGTCCCCTTCACACGGAGTGTCCGGTTGCGGCCGGATCGTTATGCTCAATTTCCCCTCAGATGTAATGACGCTGGTCGCACCGGGTTATTACTGTCCTCCCAACCGAGGAGGATGGAGCAACAAGCCGTGACCGAAGTATCGGTGACCAAGGACGCCATACCGCCCGGGGCGGACGACCTGGTCGTGCTGAAGAACGTCAACAAGCACTTCGGCGCTCTGCACGTCCTCCAGGACATCGACCTGACCATCACCCGCGGTGAGGTCGTCGTCGTGATCGGCCCCTCCGGGTCGGGCAAGTCGACACTGTGCCGCGCCATCAACCGCCTGGAGACGGTCGAATCGGGAGACATCTCGATCGACGGCAAGCCGCTGCCCCAGGAGGGCAAGGAGCTCGCCCGTCTCCGTGCGGACGTGGGCATGGTCTTCCAGTCCTTCAACCTTTTCGCGCACAAGACCGTGCTCGAGAACGTGATGCTGGGCCAGACCAAGGTGCGCAAGACGTCCAAGGCGGAAGCAGAGACGAAGGCGCGCGGTCTCCTGGACCGCGTGGGTGTCGCCTCGCAGGCCGACAAGTACCCCGCGCAGCTCTCCGGCGGCCAGCAGCAACGCGTCGCGATCGCCCGCGCGTTGGCGATGGACCCCAAGGTGATGCTCTTCGACGAGCCCACGTCGGCGCTCGACCCGGAGATGATCAACGAGGTCCTCGAGGTCATGCAGCAGCTCGCGCGTGACGGCATGACCATGGTCGTGGTCACCCACGAGATGGGCTTCGCCCGATCCGCGGCCAACCGCGTCGTCTTCATGGCGGACGGCCGGATCGTCGAAGAGGCCGTGCCGGACCAGTTCTTCAGCAACCCGCGCAGCGACCGGGCCAAGGACTTCTTGTCGAAGATCCTTAAGCACTGAGGAAACACTGAGGCTCCCACGTCGTCTCAACGCCAGTCGAAACAAAGGATGTTCACGATGAAGCTCCGTAAGTCCGCCGCCGCCGTAGCGGCGCTCGCCGCTCTTTCGCTGGCCGCCACCGCCTGCGGCGGCAAGGAGGGCTCCGCCGGTGACAAGCCGGAAGGTCCGGACGACTCCGGCGCCAAGGCCCTCAGCTACGAGGTCAAGAAGGACGCCTCGGTCGACTCGTCGGTCTTCAAGGCGGCCAAGAAGCGCGGCAAAATCGTCATCGGTGCCAAGGCCGACCAGCCGTACCTGGGCTTCCAGGACCAGTCGACCAAGGAGTACTCCGGCTTCGACATCGAGATCGCGAAGATGATCGCCGCTGATCTCGGCTTCACGCCGAAGCAGATCGAGTGGAAGACGGTCGACTCCGGTGCCCGCGAGACCGCGGTCTCCAAGGGCGACGTCGACCTGATGATCGGCACGTACACGATCAACGACGAGCGCAAGAAGCAGATCGACTTCGCCGGCCCGTACTTCCACGCCGGTGCCTCCCTCCTCGTCCGCAAGGACGAGAAGGAGATCAAGGGCCCGGAGACGGTCCGTGACAAGAAGGTCTGTTCCATCGTCGGCTCCACGCCGCTGCAGAACATCAAGAAGCCGAAGTACGGCGCCGACGTCACCGAGCTCTCCAAGTACTCGGAGTGCGTCGCCCAGCTCCTGAACAACCAGGTAGACGCCGTCACCACGGACGACGCGATCCTGATGGGCTACGCCGCCCAGAACGAGGGCAAGCTCCAGGTCGTCGGCAAGCCGTTCTCGGACGAGCCCTACGGCGTCGGCCTCAAGAAGGGCGACGCGGCCCTGCAGACGGCCGTCGCGGACGCCATCAAGGCCCACCAGGAGAACGGCGACTACAAGAAGGCGTACGACGCCACCCTCGGCAAGTCCGGCTCCGAGTACAAGGACCCGCCGGCCTTCACCGACCCGAAGTAATCCGGCACGCCCCGCTCCGTCCGCGCTCGGCCGCGGTACGGAGCGGGACGTTCGCTGCGCGCATCGCTGCCGGACCTGTCGCGAAACCCTGCCACCGCCCCCGGCCCTGACGGCCGGGGCCCGTCGCGCTACCTGCGACCCGTCGCGAAAGACCTCGCGGAGAATTCATGGACGTACTACTCGACAACCTGTCGCTCTTCCGCGAAGGGTTTTTCGGGACTCTGAAGCTGACCGCATCCAGCGCGCTCGTGGCTGTGGTCGTCGGGGTCATCATCGCCGGGTTCCGGGTATCACCCGTGCCGCCGCTGCGAATATTCGGCACCCTCTGGGTCACGCTGCTGCGGAACACCCCGCTCACCCTGCTCTTCCTTGTGGCGTTCTTCATCGTCCCCAAGGTGCTCTTCCCCGACCTGGACTCCTTCCTTCTCGCCACGCTCGCCTGCGGGTTCTACACCTCCGCGTTCGTGACCGAGGCGGTCCGCTCGGGCATCAACACCGTGCCGCTGGGGCAGGCCGAAGCGGCCCGCGCGATCGGGCTCACGTTCACCCAGACGATGCGGCTCATCGTGCTGCCCCAGGCCACGCGCACCGTGGTGCCGCCGCTCGCCAGCATCTTCATCGCCCTGACGAAGAACACCGCCATCGCGGGAGCCTTCGACAACGTCGATCTGTTCAACGTCTCGAAGACGCTGAGCAACGACGGCTACGACATCGCGATGATCTTCATCTGGATCACGCTCGCGTACCTGATCATCACGTACGCCATCAGCGGGCTCTTCCGACTTCTTGAGCACCGCCTGGAGGTTGCCCGATGAGTGCCAACGTCCTCTTCGACGCCCCCGGCCCCAAGGCCCGTATCCGCAACATCATCTACAGCGTCGTCGGCACCGCCGCCCTTCTGGGCGGCATCCTCTGGATCGTCCTCCGACTGAACGACCAGGGCGAGTTCGACGCCGACCTGTGGGACATCTTCAACTACACCGGAATCCAGCAGAACATCCTGGACGGTCTGTTCGCCACGCTGAAGGTGTTCGCCTTCGCGGGCGTCTTCTCCCTCGCGTTCGCCGTGGTGCTCTGTGTGGCGCGGCTCTCCGAGCACAGGCCGGTGCGCTGGGTCGCCGTCGCCTTCATCGACCTCTTCCGGTCCATTCCGCTGCTCATCACCATCTTCGCCCTCTGGGTCGGCCTGCTCGGCGACATGACCCCGTTCTGGGCGCTGGTGATCGGTCTGACCATCTACAACGGATGCGTCCAGGCCGAGGTGCTCCGCGCGGGCATCAACGCGGTGCCCAAGGGACAGATGGAGGCCGCCTACGCCCTGGGGCTGCGCAAGACCCAGGTCATGACCACGGTGCTCTTCCCGCAGGCGATCCGGTCGATGCTGCCGACCATCATCAGCCAGCTGGTGGTGACGCTGAAGGACACCTCGCTCGGGTTCATGGTCCTCTACCCCGAGCTGCTCCACTCGGCCCGGCTGATCGCCAACAACACCCCGGTCAACGGCGTCTACCCGTTCGTCCAGACGGTCACCGTTTTCGGCGTCATCTACATCGCGCTCTGCATGCTCCTCTCCTCGCTGGCGACCTGGATCGAGAAGCGGGGACGTCGCACCAAGACCGGCATCGCCGTCGCCGCTGCCGCCGAGCCGGCCGAGGCACCCGGTGTGCTGGACGCCTCCGCTCCGCTCGGCCCCACCACGGGGGCCACCGAGGCCGCAGACGCGCAGCCGGGCGACGGCCCCACGGAGAAGAAGAACTGACACGCCCTCAGCGTCGGGGCGCACCCGCCTGAGAGCTCGTACGTCAGGGGCCCGCCGAGGACACTCGGCGGGCCCCTGACGCGTCTCCTGCCTCCCGTTCCCCACGAACGGCCCTCAGGAGGGCTCCGCGGCCGTGCGTCCAGCTTGACGGGTCGGCACGCAGTCTGTTGCATACGTTCTGTGATCGTGCACCGGGCTCCAACTGCCAGTTCCTGTACGTACGTCCAGCGCTCCCGGGCCCTCGCGGCGGGAGGGTACGCACAGTGGACCCGGTGATCGTCGTCGGCGCGGGCCCCGTGGGGCTCGCTCTTGCCCTGGCCCTCGCGCGTCACTCCGTACCCACCGTGGTACTCGACGAAGGGCCCGGCAAGGACGAGCAGCGGGCCGCGCGGACCGTCATCCTGCGGGATGACACCGCGGCCCTCATGGAGCGGCTCACCGGTCGCTCCTTCGGCGACCAGGAGTCGGGCGCACGGTGGGGCGGCTGGCGCTCCCTGCGGCGCAAGCAGCTGATGCGCGAGCTCACGTTCAGTGATGAGATGCCGGCCCCGCTGCACGTGGCCCAGCACACGCTGACCGGCGCCCTGCGCGCGGCCATCGCCGACGAGCGTCTCGTCAGGGTCGCGGTGGAGAGCAAGCTCGACTCCCTGGAGCAGGACGCGGGCGGTCTTACCGCCCACACGCGTGGGCCCAAGGACACTTGGTGGCGCGGCAGTTATCTGGTGGGCTGCGACGGGCCGCGGTCGACGGTGCGCAAGCTCCTCGACATCCGCTTCCCGGGGCGCACGGCCGTCGAACGACACGCCGTGGCCGCGCTGCGCACGGAACTTCCCAGGCCCGGTGAGGCGTTGTTGCATCGGATGCCTCCGTGGCGCCACGGAGGCGCCGAGGTGACGGGCCGTCCGCTCGCCGACGGGGTGTGGCGGCTCGACTGGCTGCTGCCGCCACGCGGTGATCTCGTGACGCCCGACGCCCTTGTGGTGCGCATCCGCGAGACCCTCGCGGGCTGGTGCGAGGGCTCCACGCCGCCGTACGAACTGCTCGACACGGGCGTGCACACCGTCCACCACCGCCTGGCCCGCCGGTGGCGGGTCGGCCGCGCCTTCCTCGCGGGCGACGCCGCGCATCTGCTCGGAGCGCTTGGTACGCAAGGGCTCGACGAGGGACTGCGGGACGCGGACAACCTCGCCTGGAAGCTGGCCCTGGCCTGGCACCACGGCCCGCGGGACGCCCTGCTCGACAGCTATCAGGCCGAGCGGCGGGCCGGCGTCGCCGCCCGCCTGCGCGCCGCCGACCAGTCGCTGCCGATACTGCGGGGCGGCGGAGGCCTGCGCGCGTACGTGCCGGGGTCGGCGCGCGGGCACGACATGCTCCTCACCGACGGCCACGTGGGACGCGGTCCGCTCGGCGCACCCGGATCGTACGCGGAGTCACCACTGGCACCTGAACCCTCCGAGTCCGAGGTCCCCGTGGGTACGGAGCCGGGAGCACCGGTGACCGATGTGCCGGTGACGGCACCCGACGGGTCCTTCGTGCGGCTGCGGGACCGGCTCGGCGTGGGGCAGCTGCTCGTCGTCCTCGTCGCGCCCGGCACGGTGGTGTGGGAGCGGCGGCACTGGGTGAAGGCCGGGATCATGCCTCGCCTCGCCGCCGCCGTCACGGCGCTGCCGCACCCTGCGGAACTGCTCGTCGCGGAGAGTTACCCCGGCGCCCCCGCACACTCCGTGCTGCTCATCCGCCCCGACGGCCACCTGGTCACCGCGCTCGGCGGGGTACGCCCCGCAGAGCTGTATACGGCGGCCGAGGCGGCCCTGGGCGGGGCGGTGCCTCAGCGGCGTGCGAACAGGGCGGACGGCGCGGCGGACAGCAAGGAGAAGGCGGAGAGCACGGCCGCCGCGAGCCGACCGGCCTCACAGTGAACAAGAGTTGACCGGCACGCAGCGTCATGGTCTACTCCGAAACGTGACCGACACCGATGTGCGCCTGTGGCGGAGGGTCCATATGGACCTCGTCCGCTATGCGGGCTGCGTGTGTCGCCCGTCCTTCTGATTTCGCCTTCCCTCTGCGCGCCCTCGCCCTCTTCTTGGCGCGCGTTTCCGCGATCTTCCAGGACGGTAACCGTGTCTCCTTCTGCTTCTGCCATCACCTCACCCCCTGTCTCCACCACGCATGCCTCCGCAGCGGTGTCCGCGCCCACCGCCGCGGAACTCCTCGATTTCGTACGCCGCAGCGCCGCAGACGCCGATCTCATCGCCTCGTTGCCGCTCGACCCCGAGGGGCGCACTTGGGTGCGGCTCGAAGGGCCCGGCGGCAGCGAGGCATGGCTGATCGGCTGGCCACCGGGCACCGGTACCGGATGGCACGACCACGCGGAGTCGGTCGGGGCCTTCCTCACCGCTGCCGGAACCCTCAAGGAGAACTCACTCGCCGCCCGGCTGCCCACCGACGGCTGGCAGACCCTGGAGCTCTCCGAAGGGGTGGACCGCGGACGGGAGTTGACGGCCGGCGAGGGCAGGGCGTTCGGCCAGAACCACGTGCATGAAGTTCTGAACGAGTCCACCGGCGAACACGCCGTCTCCGTGCACGCCTACTATCCGCCGCTGCCGCGTATCCGCCGCTACAGCCGTACGGGCGCGGTCCTGCGCCTGGAGTCCGTGGAGCGCCCGGAGGACTGGCAGTGAGCGAGCATCCCGTAGACGCACGTCCCGTAGGAGACGAGCGTCCCGTGGGTATTGATGAGTTGCTGGAGCGTGTGCGGCTCGACCTCGACCGGGTCACACCGGAGGAGGCGCGGGACATCGCCGCCGCCGGTGGACTTCTGGTCGACATCCGGTACGCCGCCCTGCGCGAGCGGGACGGGCTGATCCCCGGCGCCCTCGTCGTCGAGCGCAATGAGCTTGAGTGGCGGCTGGATCCGCAGGGCAGTCACCGTGCCGCGGAGGCCGACAGCCATGACCTGCGGACCGTCGTGATCTGCAACGAGGGCTACGCGTCGAGCCTCGCGGCGGTCTCCTTGCGGCAGTTGGGGCTGCGGCACGCGACCGATCTCATAGGCGGGTTCCAGGCATGGAGGGCCGCCGGGCTTCCTGTCGCGGCGTGACATACGTGCCAACGCGTGGGCGCCCCCTCCGGGTTCGGTAAGGGGCGCCCACCATTGTCTACTGCCGCTTACTCCTTGGCCGTCGCCACCGTGACAGGGCGCGGCTTCAGCGCGACGCGGCCCGGGAGCGCCGTCGCCGTGAGGGCGAGGAGGCCCGCGACGGCCACCACGGAGACGTACACCAAGGGTGTGATCGAAGGCGCGGCGCTGCCGGTCATGCCGACGCTGAATGCGGTCAGGACGGCGAGTGCGATGCCGCTGCCGATGGCCGTGCCGATGAGCAGGACGGCCAGGGCCTCGGTGCGCAGCATGCGCAGGACCTGGCGGCGGCTCGCACCCGCCAGACGCAGCATCGCGAACTCGCGGATGCGCTCGGAGACGGACATCGCGAGCGTGTTGACGACGGCGATCGCGGTGAACGCCAGGATGAGGCCCATGGCCAGGTAGTTCACCTCGGCGTTCGCCTGCTGACGCTCGGCCTGGAGGTTGTCGGCGGCGGCCGGAGCGAGAACCCGCACGCCCGGGAACTTCACGACGCCTGCCGCGAGTTGTTCCTGTGTACGGTCGCTCTTGATCAGGACCGTGGCGGCGAGCGGGTTGTCGACGTGGCGGGCGACCAGGTCGTGCGCCATGGTCAGGTCTCCGAACCCGAGCCCGCGCGCGTACACGGCGCTGACTTTGAGCGCGGTCTTCGTGCCGTCGCCGAGCGTGAGCTTCAGAGTGCTGCCGGGCTTCAGGTCGAGCTGGTCCGCGGCCAGTTCGCTGACGGCGACACTGTCCTTGCCGAAGCCCTTCAGGGACCCGGCGGTGACGTCCGGGTCCCAGGTGCGGGTGAGACCGGCCGTGCTGACGCCCTGCGCCGGGTACTTGTCGAGTCCTACGCGCACGGTGGTGCGGACGACCTCGGTGGCCGCCTCGACGCCTTCGGTCGTACGCAGCTGCCGCGCGGCCGTGGCCGGGACGCCGGGTCCCTGTGCCGCCAGGACCCAGTCGGCGCGGATGCCCTCGCGGGCCTGCGCGCGGGCCGCGTCGCCGAGGGTGGGCTGGACGAACAGGACGGTGCAGGTCATGCCGGTGAGGAGGGCGAGCGGGGTGACGGCTGCCGCCATCCGGGCGGCGTTGCCACGGAGGTTGGCGTGCGCGAGACGGCCGCCGGGGCCGGAGAGCCGCAGCGGGCCACGGAGCACAGCGGCCGCCGCCCTGACCACGAGCGGGCCGAGGAGGGCGATGGCGGAGGAGAGGACCACAACGGTCAGGAACGTCACGGGAGTCGACGCCGGCTCGGTGCGCAGCACGCTGAGCACGGCGACCAGCACGGCGCCTCCGGCAAGGAGGACGAGTCCGGCGATGACGCGGCTCCACGACGGCCCGGTGCGCTCGACACGCGCTTCGGCGAGGGCTTCGGCCGGGCGGATACGGGCGATGCGGCGGGCCGAGAGCCGGGCGGCTGCCCATGCTCCGAGCAGCGTCGCGGCCACGGCGGCGAAGAGCGGGAAGACGCTCACGGTCCGCTCCAGGGTGGCGGGGACGGCGCCCATGTCCACGAACCTGCCGTGCAGCCAGCCGCCGAGCGGGATTCCGGCGAGCGAGCCGATGACGCCCGCAGCCGCGCCGACGATCAGGGCCTCTCGGCCGAGGAGCCTGCGGATCTGCTTCGGGGTGGCGGCGATGGCGCGGAGCAGGGCGAGTTCGCGGTGGCGCTGCTGCACGGAGAGGGCGAAGGTTCCGACGACCACGAGGATGGCGACGAGGAGGGATGTGCCGCCCATCGCACCGCCCATGCTGACCAGCTTGACGCGGGCGCCCGCTGCGTCCAGGAACTCCACGGGGCCACGGTCGTCGCCAGTGCTGACCTGGGCCTTCGTGCCGTCGAGGGCGTCAGTGACCGCCTTCTTGAGGTCGCCGGTCCCGGTGCCCTTGGTCGGTACGACGCCGAGGGCGGTGATCCGGCCGGGGTGCGCGGCGAGCCGCTCGGCCTCTCCGGCGGAGAAGAAGAGGGATGTCTGGTGGGCGAGGGCACCTCCGGCGGGGGCCGCGACACCGGTGACGCGGTAGGAGCGCGGGGCCTGTGTCGACTGGACGGTGAGGCGGTCACCGGTCTTGAGGTGGGCCCGTCCGGCGAGGTCGCGGTCGATGACGAGGTCACCTGCGGCGCGCGGGGCCGCGCCCTCGACGAGACGGAAGGGGGTCAGCGCGGCCGACTCCCAGGCGTGTCCGTACGCGGGCTTGTCGGTGAGGTCACCGGCGGAGGGGGCCAACGGCACGGCGAGGAAGGTGAGTTCGGGGACGACCTTGCCGACCTCCGGCAGGCCCTTGAGCTTGCGCGCGATGTCGTCCGTCAGCCAGGCCCGCTCGGCGATCGGCTTGGCCTTGTGCTTGACCTTGGTCTTGCCCTTCTTGTGCTTGACGGTGGTCTGGTGGACGTTCTGGTCGGCGGAGACGACCACGGGGGCCGCGGCGTAGCGCTCGGTCTGGATGGTGCCGCGCAGGCCGGTCTCCAGGAGGGTGCCGCAGGCCGTGATGAGCGCGGCGGCGCACATCAGTGCCAGGAAGGCGCCGAGGAATCCGCCCTTGCGGTCTCGGACGGTCTGCAGTGCGTAGCGCAGCATCATGATGTCGCCTCGGGCTCGGAGGAGTGGGAGGGCGTGGGCTCTTCGGTGGGCGCGGGATCGTCTGTCGGCGCGGGCGCCGGGAAGGCCAGGAGTCGCGTGAGGACGGTGCGGGCGTCGGCCGGTGTCTCGGCGTCGGGGCGCTTGTAGCGGTTGAGGAGGGCGATGTACTCCTCGAAGAACTCGCGGAGTTCGGGGAGCGTCAGCCGGATCGTGCCGCGCGAGTACGGAAACGCGTCGGCCCACTCACCGAGTTCGGCGCCACCGTCTCGCTGCAGCTGCTCGAAGAGCTCCAGGTCGGCGGCGTACGAGAGGTGGTTCAGCTCGTCCATGACGAGCCGCGTCTCGGCGTTCTGCTCGCTGCGCGGCGGGAAGCGCCGGTCGCCGGGGACCGCGCGCCACCAGCGTTCGCGTCCGTGGCCCGTGCCCGCGGTCTCCTCGACGAAGCCGTAACGGGCGAGCTCGCGCAGGTGGTAGCTGGTGGCCCCGGTGTTGAGGCCGAGCGCCCTCGCCAGCGTCGCGGAGGTGGCCGGGCCGTGCGTGGTGAGGTGCTGCAGCATTTGCTGGCGCCGGGGCTGCGCGAGCGCCTTGAGGACGCGGAGGTCGCTCAGCTCCTCGGGGGCGCCATCGGTGGTGCCGGGTTCCTTTGCCATGCGTACACAGTCGTCTGTGCACAGATTCCTGTGCAGTGCGGCGGCCCGGCGTCTTCGTTGGGGGGTTAACCCCACCTCGGGTGGCTCCCACCTCGCAGGTGAGGGGGAGTTGGGGTCGGCCCGCGCAACGCGAAAGGGCCGGGCCGCGGTCGTCCTCACCGCGTCACCCGGCCCTGACCTGGGCCCCACCCCCGCGAGGGCCCTGGTCGTTTCAGCCCCCGTCGTACCCCAAGTCCCCCGTGTCCTCGCCCTCTTCCTCGAGCGCCTGCCGGACGATCCGGAGTGCCAGGCCTTCCGAGTAGCCCTTGCGGGCGAGCATGCCCGCGAGGCGGCGCAGTCGCTTGTCGCGGTCGAGGCCCCGCGTCGCGCGGAGCTTGCGGGCGACGAGCTCGCGTGCGGTCGCCTCCTCCTGCTCGGAGTCGAGCTGTCCGACGGCCTCCTCGATCAGCGTGGCGTCCACGCCCTTCGTGCGCAGCTCCTGCGCGAGTGCTCGTCGGGCAAGGCCCCGGCCGTGGTGCCGGGACTCCACCCACGCGCCCGCGAAGGCGCCGTCGTTGATCAGGCCGACCTCTTCGAAGCGGGTCAGCACTTCGTCCGCCACGTCGTCCGGGATCTCCCGCTTGCGCAGCGCGTCCGCCAACTGTTTGCGCGTGCGCGGGGTCCCGGTGAGCAGGCGCAGACAGATCGCCCGCGCCTTCTCCCCCGGATCCGCCGTCTGCGGCTCCCCCTTCTCGGCCCTCGACGAGGAAGGGGGGCCGCTGTCCTGTGACCCGCCGCCGCCTCGGCCTTCACCGAAGCCGCCACGCCGTCGGCGACCTCTCCGGCCGCCGCCCCCGCGGAAGCCGGTTCCGTCACCCTCCTGGTCGGCGCCGCCCTGATCCACACCGTTCGCGAAGCCTCTGCCCGCGGGGTCGGTGTGATGCTCGGGGGTGATCTGGTCCGCCCAGTCCGTGCGCCGCGTCATGGATCAGCTCTTGGCCGCGGCGGCCTTGGGCTTGGTGGCCTTGGTCGCCGGTGCGGGCACCGTCTTGGCGGCGTCCTCGGCCGCGTCCCCCGCGTCCTTGGCCGGCTCGGCTGCGGGCTCCTCCGCCGTCGGCTTCACGCCGACGCCCAGCTTCTCCTTGATCTTCTTCTCGATCTCGTCGGCGAGATCGGGGTTGTCCTTGAGGAAGTTGCGGGCGTTCTCCTTGCCCTGGCCGAGCTGGTCGCCCTCGTACGTGTACCAGGCGCCGGCCTTGCGGACGAAGCCGTTCTCCACGCCCATGTCGATCAGGCCGCCCTCGCGGCTGATGCCGTGGCCGTAGAGGATGTCGAACTCGGCCTGCTTGAAGGGGGGCGCGACCTTGTTCTTGACGACCTTGACGCGGGTGCGGTTGCCGACCGCGTCCGTGCCGTCCTTCAGGGTCTCGATGCGGCGGATGTCGAGCCGCACCGAGGCGTAGAACTTGAGCGCGCGGCCACCCGTCGTGGTCTCCGGCGAGCCGAACATCACGCCGATCTTCTCGCGGAGCTGGTTGATGAAGATCGCGGTGGTCTTGGACTGGTTGAGCGCGCTGGTGATCTTCCGGAGCGCCTGGCTCATCAGGCGGGCCTGCAGACCCACGTGCGAGTCGCCCATCTCGCCCTCGATCTCCGCGCGCGGCACCAGGGCCGCGACGGAGTCGATGACGATCAGGTCGAGCGCACCGGAGCGGACCAGCATGTCGACGATTTCCAGAGCCTGCTCGCCGTTGTCCGGCTGGGACAGGATCAGGTTGTCGATGTCGACGCCCAGCTTCTTCGCGTACTCGGGGTCGAGTGCGTGCTCGGCGTCCACGAAGGCGACGGCGCCGCCCGCGCGCTGTGCGTTCGCCACGGCGTGCAGCGTCAGCGTCGTCTTACCGGAGGATTCCGGTCCGTACACCTCCACCACACGGCCGCGCGGGATGCCGCCGACGCCGAGCGCGACGTCGAGCGCGGTCGACCCGGTGGGGATGACCTCGATGGGGTCGTTCGGCCGCTCGCCCATGCGCATCACTGCGCCCTTGCCGAATTGCCGTTCAATCTGTGCGAGCGCGGCTTCGAGCGCCTTCTCGCGGTCGGTTCCTGCCATGGGTTCCACCCGATTTGCTTGTGTCGATCGCTTCACGTCAATGACGCTAGCGCCTGCCACTGACAATCCGCCCCGACGCCCGTCCGGCCTGTGGATAACTCGAGGCGATCGCCCCGCCGAAATCCGCCGGAGCCCCAGGGATCCCCCGCGAAAACCCCGGGAAAACGCCGCCAGGCAACCTATAAGAATGGATGTTCGATTTTGGTGTCAAGCGCACCACGCGGCTCCACCGAGACTACGGAAGGGTCCGGTCCGCCGGGCGCACAGAGCCTCTCCGCCCCTCCGCGTCGCGCTCCCGCACCCCGATCTACTCCCCCGGGCGTCGTGAGCGGCCTTCGGCCGGACGACGACCGGCCTGCGCCTTCGCACCAGGCTTGGCCGCATGGAAAGTGCCCGCCCGACGGCCTCCGCCGCCGCCCTGTGGCGCTCGGCGCGCCCCGCCGAACGCCTCTGCTGCGCGACCGGCGCCGCCCTGATCCTCTCGGGCCTCGCGCATCTGCTGGTCTTCGCGGTCGACGGCGGGCCGGGTCGCTGTTCTCGGCGCCGAGGTCTGGGGAATCGTCACCTACTGACGTCCACTACTGATGTCCGCTACTGACGTCCACCCGAGCCCGAATCGGGGCCGGGGCCCGACTCGGAGCCGGGGCCTGAAGTGGAGTCAGGATCCGAGCCCGCGGCCTCCTCCGCCGCGACCTCCGCCTCCGACGACGCCCCCGGCTGGTTCGGCCCCCGCAGAGCACGCCGCACGCGCGAGAGGAGGGATGCTCCGCCCCTGCGCCGGTGCCCGTGGACCCGCGGATCGTCCGTGACGTCGTACCGCTTCACGTACGCCCCCAGGAAGGCCTGCAGGGTCGCGATCGCCGGGATGGAGATCAGGGCGCCGACCGCGCCGAGGAGTGCCGTGCCCGCGATGACCGACCCGAAGGCGACCGCCGGGTGGATGTCCACGCTCTTGGCGGTGAGCTTGGGCTGCAGCACGTAGTTCTCGAACTGCTGATAGACCACTACGAAGATCAGCACCCACAGCGCGTACCAGGGATCGACCGTGAAGGCGATCAGCATCGGCAGCGCGCCCGCCAGATACGTGCCGATCGTGGGGATGAACTGCGAGACCAGGCCGACCCACACCGCGAGCACGGGCGCGTACGGCACGTCGAGGGCTTCCAGCAGGACGTAGTGCGAGATCCCGGAGATCAACGCCATCAGGCCGCGCGAGTAGATATAGCCGCCGGTCTTGTTGACCGCGATCTCCCAGGCGCGGAGCACCTCGGCCTGGCGGGCGGGCGGCAGCACGGAGCAGAGCGCGCGCCGCAGCCGCGGTCCGTCGGCCGCGAAGTAGAACGAGAACAGCAGGACCGTCAGGAGCTGGAAGAGGCCGCCGAGGACCTGCGCCGACACGTCCAGGACACCGCTTGCGCTGTTCTGCACGTACTTCTGGAGCCAGTCCGAGTGGACCAGGCTGTCCTGGATCTCGACCCGGGAGAGCTCCGTGTGGAACGTCTGGTTGATCCAGCTGATGACGTCGTCGAGATACTCGGGGAAGTCCTCGACCATCTCCACGATCTGGCCCGCGAGCATCGAACCCATGAGCGTGACGAAGCCCGCGCTCACGATCAGGACGCCGAGGAAGACCAGGAAGGTGGCGAAGCCCCTGCGCAGCCCGCGCGCGGCCATCCAACTCACCGCCGGCTCGACCGCGAGCGCCAAGAAGAACGCGATCAAGATGTTGATCAGCAGCCCGGTCAGCTGATGGAAGGCCCAACTGCCCAGCTGGAAACAGGCGATGAGCGCGAGTGCGAGCACCATGGCGCGCGGCAGCCAGCGCGGCATCCTGGCGGCCCGCCCGGTCTCCGCCCCGTTCGGGGGCTGTGCGGGCGGCGTCGTGCCGAGCGGAGCTACGTCCTGAGTGACCTGCGCGGTCTCGTCTGTCGATGACACGGGGCCAGTCTCGCCCACGCCACGGACATTCAGCCGCCGACCCCGCATCTTCACGCTCACCGGCGCCCGGGACGGGCGCCCGAGGCGGCGGACTGTCCGCGATCAGCGCCTGTCGGCCGGTACGTCCATCGCCGCGCACACCGCGCGCCAGACGTCCTTGGCCTCCCAGCCCGCGTCCAGCGCCTGATGCACCGTGCGCCCGCCGAGCTCGGCCATCACGTGATCACGAGCGAACGAATCGGCGTATCCCTGTCCGAAGTGGGCCGCCATCCGCTCCCAGAAAACCGTCAACCGCATGCGTTCAGTATCGCGCCCTTGAGAGTGCAGCCGGACGCAGGGGGCTCACCGAAGGCGCTTTCCGGCCTACGGTCTGTACATGGCCGAAACCGGAGCATCCCCGCACGCCGCGCCCTCGCCGGTCGCACGCGCCGAGCACTTCGTCTGGCTCACCGCGCGCGTCCTCGAACAGCGGCGGTTCGCGTACCACTTCCTGAGCGGCAGGGGCGGCAGCGGCGCGAGCGGCACCGACGCCGACCCGGCGGCGGACGCGGTCGAGACCGCCCTGGCCGCGTACGCCACCGAGGACGGCGGCTACGGTTACGCGCTCGAACCCGATCTGCGCGGACCCGTGAGCCAGCCCCTGCACACCGGGCACGCGCTGCGCGTCCTGGACTCGATCCGGCGCTGCGGCGGGCAGCGGGTGGAGCGCGTGTGCCGCTATCTGACCTCGGTGTCGACGCCCGACGGTGCCCTTCCGGCGATCCATCCGAGCCAGCGCGGCTACCCCTCGGCGCCGTTCGTGCCCGTGGTGGACGATCCGCCGAGCGAACTCCTCGCCACCGGCCCCGTAGTGGGCCTGTTGCACCGCAACGAGGTGTGGCACGCCTGGCTGTTCCGGGCCACCGACTTCTGCTGGGCCGCCGTCGAGTCGCTCGAGAAGTCCCATCCGTACGAGATCGAGGCGGCCGTCGCGTTCCTCGACGGAGCCCCCGACCGCCCGCGCGCGGAGGCGGCGGCCGACCGGCTCGGCAGGATCGCGAGGGAACAGGGCCTCGTGGCGCTCGACCCCGAGCAGGTGGACGCGTATCCCGTGGCGCCCGGATACGCACCGGGTGAGCACCACTTCGCGCACGACTACGCGAAGGCACCCGAGTCGCTCGCGCGCGCGTGGTTCACCGACGAGGAGATGGCACGCTCCCTGGACTTCCTCGAGCGCGAGCAGCAGGAGGACGGCGGCTGGCCCGTGCGGTGGCGGCAGTGGGCGCCGACCACCGCACTAGAAGCGCGCCCGATCGTCACCATCGAGGCGCTGCGCACGCTACGGGCGTACGGACGGTCCATCGCCTGACTGCTGTTCCTCGGCCTCCCTCAGCAGCAGTGCCGCGATGGCGAGCGCCGTGCCGCGCGGCGTCGACAAGTCGATACCGGTGCGTTCGTCGATCTTCGCGAGGCGGTTGTCGACGGTGTTGGGGTGCAGGCCGAGGGCGGCGGCGGTCGCCCTGCGCTCCTGCTGATGACCGAGGTGGGTACGCAGCGTCTCCAGGAGCTCGGGCCTGTCGGCCACCGGGTCGAGCAGCGCGGAGATGAGGTGGCTGCTCTCGTTGCGGCGGGAGAGGTGGTACTCCAGGAGCACGTCGTCCATGCGGTGCAGTCCCGGAGGCATCCCGCACGCGCGCGTGATGCGCAGGATCTCGGTGGCGGTACGGGCCGCGTCGGTCACGGCCTCGGGCCCCGCGGCATCCACGGCGGCCACGCGCACGGGAAGCTCGCAGGCCTTGCTGAGGCGGCGCGGCAGGTCTTCGGGGGGCCTGCACTCCTTGGGCACGATGACCCGGCCGCCATCGGCCTCCAGAAGTGCGAGCACCTCCAGGTCGAAGGCGTGGTCCAGGGCGGTCTGCACGCGCCGCAGCCGCCGTCGCACCGACACGGGGCCTTCGGTCGGCGCCTCGTCGAAGCCGACCGCGAGGACGAGGACGGGCCCCGCCAGGCGCAGTTGGTCGAGCAGCACATGGCCGGGCGGCACCATGCCGTCGAGCAGACCGCGGACGAGGGAACTGCGCTGGGCGCGCTGCTCGGCCTCCAGGGCCGAGCGCTCGTCCAGATAGGTCTCGGCCACGGCACCGACGACCGCGGGGTGCGACTGCAGCAGCACGTCCACGAGTTCGAGCAGGGCCGCTTCCTCCCCGGGGCGTGCCACCTCGCGCAGCGCCTGCCACAGGACGTAGACACCCAGGGCGTGCGTACGCAGCAACAGGTGCAGCGGCATGCCCTCTTCCGCGCGCTGCGCGGCCCGCTCCCGGAAGAGGCGGTGGCTGCCGGGCTGATCGATGACGCGGCGCAGGAAGAGCCGCACTCCGTGACGTGCGGTCGCGGCTATCTCCAGGTCCTTCACGTCGTCGGGGAGCTCCGCGTAACCAGGCAGTTCCTCGAACGACTCACGGGCCATCCTGCGGGCCAGTTCATTGACCCTGGGCTCGCACCGCGCGGCGAGTGACCTGGCTTCGGAGGACAGCGTCACGAGGTCTCCTCTCCAGGGGCGGGGCCACGGTTGTGACGCGTCACATTACCCACGGGGCCTGTACGTGACGGGAGCGGGCGTTTCGGGGCCACAGAGACCGGCAGGGGCAGCGGCAGCGGTCAGCCGGTGAGCGCCCGCACCCCCGCGGTGACGGCCACCGCCGCCCCGATGACGACCAGGAACGGGGCGCGCAGCAGCAGCGCCACGGCTGCCGCCACGAGCCCCAGGGCCTTGGCGTCGAGTTCCAGGACGCGCCCATCGGCGAAGGCCTGCTGGGCAGTGAGCGCGGCGAGCAGCGCCACGGGCAGCAGGGCCGCCATGCGCTTGACGAGCGGGCGCTCCAGGGCGCCCACGGGCACCAACAGGCCCGCGAGCTTCACGAGGTAACAACCGACGAAGGTCACGCCGATCGCGATCCAGATGTTCAACGGTCTTCCTTCTGGGCGTCGTTCGGGACGTCACTCCGGGCATCGTTCTGTTGGGCGTTGTCGGTGCGTGCGCCTTCCTGGGCGGCGGCCTTGCGGCCCTCTACGTAGAGCACGGCCGGCACGGCGAGCGCCGCCACCAGGACCGGCACCCCCGCGGGCAGCACAGGCAGCAGGCCGAGCCCCAGGACGACCGCGATCGCCGCCACGGCCCGCTCCGTGGTCGTCCGCAGCATGGGTGCGAGCAGCGCGAGGAAGACCGCGGGCCCCGCGGCGTCCAGCCCCCAGGCGTCGGTGTCACCGATGGCCTCGGCGCCGAGCGCACCGAGGAACGTGGTGAGGTTCCACAGCACGTAAAGGCTCAGTCCGGTGACGGTGAAGCCGATGCGGGCAGCTCGCCGTGTCGGCTGTGCGAGCGAGACAACGGTGGTCTCGTCGATGACCCAGTGGGCGGCGAAGGGGCGCACCGCGCGCGGGAGGGCGAGGAGTTGCGAGAGCCGCAGTCCGTAGAACGCGTTGCGTACGCCGAGGAAGAAGGCGCCCGCCGCCGCGGTGAACGGGTTCCCGCCGCCCGCGAGCGCCCCGACCAGCGCGAACTGCGAGGCCCCGGTGAAGACCAGCAGGCTGAGCGCGCAGGTCTGCAGCACGGTGAGGCCGCTGCCCGCCGAGGTCACTCCGAAGGCGAAGCCGGAGAGCCCTACGGCGATCCCGACGCCGAGGGCGTCGCGGACCACGGCGGCATCGGGCTTCTCCGGTGCCCGGGGGGTCTGGTCGTCGTGCTCGATCATGCCTGGAGCTATGTCTGGAGCCATGTCTGCGGGTGTCGTCTGTTCTGCCACACGCCGGACGGTACGAGCAGGGCCGATTCCCCGTCTTGTACGTTCTTGCGCCCGCGTTCTCGTACGTCCTCGGGCCCGCGGTCTCGTACGTTCTCGCGCCCGCGGTCTTCTGCGTGCCTTCGCTCGCGCTGGTACGCCCCGGGCGGCACCCCGACGATCCGCGCGAAGTGCCGGTTCAGGTGCGGCTGGTCGGTGAAGCCCACGGCGACCGCCGCCTCCGCGGGCGCCGTCCCCGCGTCCAGGAGGCGCCGTGCGGCGCGCACCCGCGCGTCGGTGAGCCACGCGTGCGGAGGCATCCCGTACACGTCGCGGAAGGCCCGGAGCAGGGCGAAGGGGCCGGTTCCCAGGTCGCCGGCCAGCCGCTCCAGGCTCGGCGGGTCCACCAGCCGCTCCTCCAGGACGGCACGCGCGCGTGCCGCGGTCCTGGCACCCGCCGTGCGCACGGCACGCTGAGGGACGGGCCCGCCGTTCAGCCGCAGCAGTCGGGTCACCGCCACCCGCAGCAGGGTGTCGGCGGCGAGCGCGTTGCCTTCGTCCGCGGCGCGCAGCACCCGGTGGACGAGGGTCACGGCGTACGGGTCCTCGAGCACCGGACGGACGAAGCCGGGGGTTCCGCGGATGCCGGTGGTCTCGGCGGCGATGGCGGCGACCAGATCCGGCGAGGGGTAGACCGCCGCGTAGCGCCAGCCCTCGGGCGCTCCGGCCCGGCCCGTGTGCGTGGTGTCCGGGTTGATCAGGGCGAGCGTTCCGGGCCCCGCGTGCTGATCGGCGCCGCCGTGGTGGAAGACGTCGACGCCCTCGGCGATCGCCGCGATCACGAAGTGCTCGTGGGTGTGCCGCACGAACGTCTTGTTGATGTAGTGGGCACGCAGCAGGTCGACCTCGGGCAGCTCCGCGTACCGCCAGTGCCGTGCCTGCTCCGCCGAACCTGCCATGACCCCATTCTGCGCCAGCGACGCAAACCCTTTTCCGCAGGTCGGCGCCGTTGTCAGTGGCGGGGTGCACGATGGGGTCATGGTCAGGTCCGCATCCAGTACTCCCGGCGCCCCCGGCGCCCTCGATGGGTTCTCCCCCGCGACCCGCAGCTGGTTCACGGGGGCTTTCTCCGCGCCCACGTCCGCGCAGGCCGGGGCGTGGAAGGCCATCGGTGAGGGCTCGGACGTGCTGGTCGTCGCGCCCACCGGCTCGGGCAAGACGCTGGCCGCGTTCCTCGCCGCCCTCGACCAGCTGGCCTCGACCCCGCCGCCCGCCGACCCCAAGAAGCGCTGCCGGGTCCTGTACGTGTCTCCGCTGAAGGCCCTCGCGGTCGACGTGGAGCGCAATCTGCGCAGCCCCCTGACCGGCATCCGCCAGGAGTCCGTGCGCCTCGGGCTCCCCGAGCCCGAGGTGCGCGTGGGCATCCGCTCGGGCGACACCCCGCCCGCCGAGCGCCGCGCCCTGTCCACGCGCCCGCCGGACATCCTGATCACCACACCCGAGTCGCTCTTCCTGATGCTCACCTCGGCCGCGCGGGACGCCCTGACGGGCATCGAGACGGTGATCCTGGACGAGGTGCACGCGGTCGCGGGCACCAAGCGCGGCGCCCATCTCGCCCTCTCCCTGGAGCGGCTCGACGAGCTGCTGCCCAGGCCCGCCCGCCGCATCGGCCTGTCGGCGACGGTCCGCCCGGTGGACGAGGTGGCGCGCTATCTGTCCCCGCAGCGCAGGGTGGAGATCGTCCAGCCGGCGTCCGGCAAGGAGTTCGACCTGTCGGTGGTCGTGCCGGTCGAGGACCTCGCGGAGCTTGGCGGCTCCCCGGTCGCCGACTCCGACCAGGGCGCCGAGCGCCCCTCGATCTGGCCGCACGTCGAGGAGCGCATCACCGACCTCGTCCAGGCGCACCGCTCGACGATCGTCTTCGCCAACTCGCGCCGCCTGGCGGAGCGCCTGTGCAACAGGCTCAACGAAATCGCGTACGAACGCGCGACGGGAGAGCCCCTCCCCGAAGACCACTCCCCGGCGGAGTTGATGGCCGAGTCGGGCGCGGCCAAGGGCGCCCCTCCGGTCCTCGCCCGTGCCCACCACGGCTCGGTCTCCAAGGAACAGCGCGCACTCGTCGAGGAGGACCTGAAAGCGGGTCGCCTGCCGGCCGTCGTCGCCACGTCCAGCCTGGAGCTTGGCATCGACATGGGCGCGGTCGACCTGGTGGTCCAGGTGGAGTCACCCCCCTCCGTGGCCTCCGGCCTGCAGCGGGTCGGCCGGGCGGGACACCAGGTGGGCGCGGTGTCGACCGGTGTCGTCTTCCCCAAGTACCGAGGGGACCTGGTGCAGGCCGCCGTGGTCACCGAGCGAATGCGGACCGGCTCCATCGAGTCGCTGCGCATCCCGGCCAACCCGCTGGACGTCCTGGCGCAGCAGCTCGTCGCGACGGTCTCCCTCGACACCTGGCAGGTCGACGACCTGCTGGCCCTGGTCCGCCGTGCCGCCTCCTTCGCGTCGCTCCCGGAGTCGGCGTTCACAGCCGTCCTGGACATGCTCGCGGGCCGCTATCCGTCGGACGCCTTCGCGGAGTTGCGCCCCCGCGTGGTCTGGGACCGCATCGCCGGCACGGTCACCGGGCGGCCGGGCGCGCAGCGCCTGGCGGTCACCTCCGGGGGCACGATTCCCGACCGCGGCCTCTTCGGGGTCTTCCTCGCCGGCGCCGACCCCAAGAAGGGCGGAGGCCGCGTCGGTGAGCTCGACGAAGAGATGGTCTACGAATCCCGGGTGGGCGACGTCTTCACGCTCGGCACGAGTTCGTGGCGCATCGAGGACATCACACGCGACCGCGTACTCGTCTCCCCCGCCCCCGGCGTCCCCGGAAGGCTCCCCTTCTGGAAGGGCGACCAGCTGGGCCGCCCGCTCGAACTGGGCCGTGCCGTGGGCGCGTTCCTCCGCGAGGTCGGCTCCCTGTCACGTGACGACGCGCGCGTGCGCCTCCTTGCCGCGGGTCTGGACGACTGGGCGGCCGACAATGTCCTGACGTACCTCGCCGAGCAGCGCGAGGCCTGCGGCCACATCCCGGACGACCGCACGATCGTGGTCGAGCGGTTCCGCGACGAACTGGGCGACTGGCGGGTCGTGGTGCACTCCCCGTTCGGCGCGCAGGTGCACGCCCCCTGGGCCCTGGCCCTCGCCTCCCGGCTGACCGAGCGGTATGGCATGGACGCCCAGGTCATGCACGCCGACGACGGCATCGTGCTGCGCCTGCCGGACGCCGACCTGATGGGCCTGGACCTGCTCGACCAGGAACCCGCCGACCAGCCCCTGGGGTACGACAGCGACCAGCCCCCCGTAGGCGCGGGAGACGTCGCCTTCGACAAGGGCGACGTCAATCAGATCGTCACGGACCAGGTGGGCGGCTCGGCCCTGTTCGCCTCGCGCTTCCGCGAGTGCGCCGCCCGAGCGCTGCTGCTGCCGCGCCGCAGCCCCGGAAAGCGCACGCCCTTGTGGCAGCAGCGCCAGCGCGCCGCGCAACTGCTCCAGGTGGCCAGCGAGTTCGGCTCGTTCCCCATCGTCCTGGAAGCGGTCAGGGAGTGCCTCCAGGACGTCTTCGACGTCCCCGGCCTCACGGAACTGATGGGCGACATCGAGTCCCGCAAGGTCCGGCTCGTCGAGGTCACCACCCCCGAGCCGTCCCCGTTCGCCCGCTCGCTCCTGTTCGGATACGTGGCGCAGTTCTTGTACGAGGGCGACTCACCCCTCGCCGAGCGGCGCGCGGCGGCCCTCTCCCTGGACTCCCGCCTCCTCTCCGAGCTCCTCGGCCAGGCCGAGCTGCGCGAGCTGCTCGACGCGGACGTCCTGACGGAGCTCGAGCAGGAGCTCCAGTGGCGCACGGAAGACCGCCGCGTCAAGGACGTCGAAGGCGTCGCCGACCTGCTGCGCCTCCTCGGTCCGCTCACCGACGCCGAGTTGGCCGAGCGCGGAGCCGAGCCCCAGTGGCCGCAGGAGCTGGCCTCCGCCCGCCGCGCGATCAGCGTCCGCATCGCCGGAGCCGACCACTGGGCAGCGGTCGAGGACGCGGGCCGGCTGCGCGACGCGCTCGGCACCGCACTGCCGGTCGGCGTCCCGGAGGCGTTCACCGAGCCGGTCAAGGACCCCCTTGGCGATCTCGTTGCCCGGTACGCACGCACGCACGGCCCGTTCACCTCGGCGACGGCGGCGGCCCGCTTCGGCCTCGGCGTCGCGGTGACCGAGGGCGCGCTGCAGCGCCTCGCCGCCAACCAACGCGTCGTACAAGGAGAGTTCCACCCGGCGGGCATCGGCCAGGAGTGGTGCGACGCGGCCGTCCTGCGCCGCCTGCGCCGCCGCTCCCTGGCAGCGTTGCGGCACGAGCTGGAGCCGGTGCCGCCCGCCGCGCTCGCCCAGTTCCTGCCCCAGTGGCAGCACTTGAGCGGGCACGGCCTTCGGGGCGTGGACGGACTGGTGCGCGCCATCGAGCAGTTGCAGGGGGCCACAGTGCCCGCGTCCGCGCTCGAGAAGCTCGTCCTGCCCTCCCGCGTCTCCGGGTACGCACCGGCGATGCTCGACGAACTCACCGCCGCCGGAGAGGTGGTGTGGGCCGGTGCCGGATCCCTGCCGGGCAAGGACGGCTGGGTCTCGCTCTACCTGGCGGACGCCGCTCCCCTGCTCCTGCCACCGGCGCATCCCCTGGAACTCACCGCGCTCCATCAATCGGTCCTCGACACCCTCTCCGGGGGGTACGGCCTGTTCTTCCGGCAGATCGCCGACCAGGTCCGCGCCACGACCCACCCCGAGGTCTCCGATCCCCAACTGGCCGACGTGATCTGGGACCTGGCCTGGCCCGGAAGGCTGACGAACGACACGCTCGCCCCCATGCGCTCGCTCCTCGGATCGGGCCGCACCGCGGGCTCCACGGCCCACCGAGCCAAGCGCTCCGCCCCCCGCGGGCGCTACGGCACGCTGACGGCCGCCGCCCGCCCCACGTCGCGTACGGGCCCCCCGACCGTGGCGGGCCGCTGGTCGCTGCTCCCCGCCCACGAACCCGACCCCACCCTGCGCGCCCACGCCCTGGCCCGCACTCTCCTGGACCGGCACGGCGTGGTGACGCGTGGGGCGGTCGCGGCCGAGGGGGTCGAGGGCGGCTTCTCGGCGACGTACCGCGTCCTGTCGGCCTTCGAGGACAGTGGCCAGGCACGGCGCGGCTATGTCGTCGAAGGGCTCGGCGCCGCCCAGTTCGCCATGGACGGCGCGGTGGACCGACTGCGCGCGGCGGCGAACGCCCGCGACCGCACGGACAGTTCACCGTCCGCCATGAACTACTCCCCGCGCCCCTCGGACACCCAGGCCATCGTCCTGGCCGCCGCCGACCCGGCCAACGCCTACGGAGCCGCGCTCCCCTGGCCCGATCCGCCGACCGAAGCGGGCCACAAGCCGGGCCGCAAGGCAGGCTCCCTCGTCGTCCTCGTCGACGGCGAACTGACCCTCTACATGGAGCGCGGCGGCAAGACCCTCCTGGCCTGGCCCGCGTCCCCGGAGGACGACACCCCCGCCACCGAGGACGCCCGCCTGCACGCGGCCGCCGAGGCCCTCGCCGCCGCGGCCCGAGCGGGCGCACTCGGCACGGTCACGGTCGAGCGCATCAATGGCGGCTCGGCCCTGACCTCCCCCTTCGCCGTCCTCCTGGAAGGAGCAGGCTTCCACGCCACCCCACGGGGCCTACGCCTGCGCGCGTAGCCCGTGCCACGGAGCCAGTTGCTGGGAGCCCGTGCGGCGCAGCCCGTGCCGTGCCCCCGCTCAACCTCCTCCTCCACGCCCCGCTCGACCCCCTCCTCCACGCCCCGTTCAGCCGCGCCCGCCCCCGGCGCAACCTCACCCGCCCCGAACCCCCACATGCCACCCTGGACCCCATGCCCGAAGGAGACACCGTCCACCAGGCAGCCCGGCGCCTGCACACCGCCCTCGCCGGGCACACCGTCACGCGCTCCGACCTCCGCGTCCCGAAGCTCGCGACCGTAGACCTCACCGGGCGCACCGTTCTGGACGTCACCCCGCGCGGCAAGCACCTCCTCACCCGCTTCGAGGGCGGACTCACCCTGCACTCCCACCTCCGCATGGACGGCTCCTGGAAGGTGTACGCCCCCGGCGAGCGCTGGAGCGGCGGCCCAGGACACCAGATCAGGGCGATCCTCGGCACGGCCGAGCGCACAGCCGTCGGCTACCGCCTGCCCGTGCTGGAACTCCTCCGCACCGCCGACGAGCACAAGGCCGTGGGCCACCTCGGCCCCGACCTCCTGGGCCCCGACTGGGACCCTGACCTGGCGCTCACCAACCTCCTGGCGACGCCGCACCGCCCCATCGGCGAGGCCCTGCTGGACCAACGCAATCTCGCGGGCATCGGCAACGTCTACAAGAGCGAGCTCTGCTTCCTCCTGGGCGCCACCCCCTGGCTCCCCATCGGCGAGCTGGCGGCCGAGACGGCCTCCCGCCTCCCCGCCCTCGCCAAGAAGCTCCTGGAAGCCAACCGCGACCGCCCGGCGCGCACCACCACGAGCCGCGACCGCCAGGGCCAGCGCCTGTACGTCTACGGCCGCGCCCCTCGCCCCTGCCTGCGCTGCGGCACCCCCATCCGCAGTGCCGAACAGGGCGACGGCTCCCGCAGCCGCCCCACGTACTGGTGCCCCACCTGCCAACAGGGCCCCACCGCGACGACCCCCTAAATCCGGCACCCACCCGCTAGTTGACGCCCCGTCAGATCCACCCGTACCGTCCCGTCATGCCCCTCACGGCGTACGACCTCAGCGGACGCACCGCATTCGTCACCGGCGCGGCCAGCGGCATCGGCAGAGCCTCGGCCGTGCTCCTCGCGGAAGCGGGCGCAACCGTCCACTGCGCGGACCGCGACGCCCAGGGGCTCCACGAGACGGCGACGCTTATCAAGACCGCGGGCGGCACCGCACACATCCACCCCCTGGACGTGGCGGACAGGGCCCAGGTCGACCAGGCCGTCGCGAACGCCACCGCGACCACCGGCCGCCTGGACGTCATGGCCGCCATCGCCGGGATCATGCACAGCAGCCCTGTCCTGGAGACCCGCGACGAAGACCTCGACCGGGTCCTGAACATCAACTTCAAGGGCGTCCTGTACGCCTGCCAGGCAGCGGCCCGCGCGATGATCGCGGCGAACACCGACAAGACCCACGAAACCCACGGGACCGACGAAACCCACGGAACCAACGGAACCCACGAGACCCACGAGACCCACGAGACCCACGGGACCGACAAGACCCACGAGACCGACGGCCCACGCCGCACAGGCAGCATCATCACCATGGCCTCAGGCGCCGTGGACACCGGCGGCCCCGGCCTTCTCTGCTACGGCGCGGCGAAGGCAGCCGTCGTCCAGCTCACGAAGACCCTCGCCACCGAGGTGGGCCGACACGGCATCCGCGTCAACGCCGTCGCGCCGGGCTGGATCCGCACCCCCATGACCGACCGGCACGACACTGAGGCCCAGGCGCACACCGAGGGGCTCATGGTCCGCATGTCCCCCCTCGGCCGCGTCGGCGAACCGGAGGACATCGCACACGCCGTCCTGCACCTGGCATCCGATGCCTCAGCCTTCACGACGGGCCAGATCCTCCGCCCGAACGGCGGCGTCGCCATGCCTTGGTGACAGCGCCACCGGCGGCCTGGGCAGCGCCCTTGGCCGCACGCCCCCCGGGCCACCGCAGCGCGCCGTCCGACTGCCCGGCGTGCCTCTCGGGGGCGCCGTCCGACCGCCTGGCGCGCCCCTCGGGCCGGAACACGACCCCCGCACGGGACTTCGGCACACAGTGCACCGGCAGCAGGCTCAGCCCCCATCCCCCTGCCGCGACCGCCCCCTCCAGAACCCCCGCGCCGGGCACGAACGCCAGCCGCAGCACGCCCCACCACCAGAGCGCACCGAGCGCAAGAGCCGGCACCCACCGCACGACTCTCCATGCCACGGCCACCACCTCCGTACGAGGCCGACGCCTGACGCCCGAGATACCCGACCGACGCCCAACGCCCGCTCGACGTTAGACGCCCGGCGGATCCGAGCGGGAGGGCGCACCACAGCGCACACGAGGCACGGCAGCCGCCGCAACCGCCCGAAGTCGCCGCAACCGCCGCAACCACCCGGATCAACCGTTCACCTCACCGGCGAAGCGCCAGCAGCCCTCCGCCTCCGCGATCAGCAGCTCTCCGAGGATCGACCGGGGGTCAACCGCGGATCAATCGCGGATCAACCGGGGGTCAACCGTGGATCGACCAGGGATCAACCGTTCTCCGCCTGGAACATCCAGTGATGCTTCTCCAGATCGGCTGTGATGCCGATGAAGATGTCCTGGCTGACCGGGTCCGCCTCGCCGGTCGCCTCGACCCGCTCCCGCATCCGCGTGATCACCGCACCGAGCGCGTCCACAAGCGTCCCCACCGCGTCCGCGTCCTTGACCCAGCCACCGGCGACCCCCTCGATGCCGCTACTCCGCGCCACGGTCGCCGCACGCCCGTCGGGCGAGACGCCGAGGGTGGACGCCCGCTCGGCCACGGTGTCGGAGTGCGTCCGCGCCGTGTCCACGACCTCGTCGAGCTGCAGATGAACCGAGCGGAACCGCGTGCCGACCACGTTCCAGTGGATCTGCTTGGCCACCAGCGAGAGGTCGACCAGGTCCACGAGCGCCCCTTGCAGGGCGTCCGACACCGTCTTCAGATCCGTATCGGACAGAGGGCTCTTCACGACGTACATCCAGCCTCCAAAGCTCACGAACCCCCGCAATCGAAAATCCCCACCAACAATGGCACACCTGCACCAATTGGGGCATCTCAGGGCAGCCGGACGAACAGCCCTGCAGGAGCCGGCAGACAGACAGAAGCCCCGACCGGTAACCCGGCCGGGGCTTCCACACATCTGAGCGCTCAAGCAGCCGCAGCGTGCACAGTCAGCGCAGCATCACGCGGCGACGACGTCCACCGCCTCTGCAGGCGCCTTGATCGTCACCCGCTCCGGCGGCACACCGCTCACCGAGACGGAATTGAGCATGGGACGAACCGGTGCGCGCACCGGTTCCGTAGCCGCTGCCGACGCAGCCAGTTCGGCGAGAGAGAGCTCATCGCTCACCTCGCGCATGAGCTCGGACATCCGTACGTCAAGCGCGTCGCAGATCGCGGAAAGCAGCTCGGAGGATGCCTCCTTCTGCCCCCGCTCCACCTCGGAAAGATAGCCGAGCGAGACTCGGGCGGACGAGGAGACTTCGCGCAGAGTACGGCCCTGGCGCTGGCGCTGCCGACGCAGCACGTCACCCAGCAGGCGACGGAGCAGAATCATCGGTGGCTCCCTCCTCGGACCGCGTAGCCGCATCCTTCACGCCCCACCGTACCGCCTCGCGCCGCGGCCGTGCGGGGAGCGATGTCGTGTTCACTCAGGGCTGCAAACATCAAGTCCCCCCGTTCTGTTCCGTATCCTGTGCCCGCCCATTCCCGGTACGTTCGCCGGACAGCCGCTCGAGCAGCAGCGTGAGCACGCTCCGTACACTCTCCATACGGATGTCCGCACGCTCACCGTTCAACCGCAGAGCGGCCACTTTCCCCTCAGAGCGAAGCGCGGAACCCGGTCCGCCGACCGTGGAATCCGGCCCGTGGACGGTGGAATCCGGCCCGTCGACCGCCACGAAGACGGTCCCGACCGCCTGCCCGTCCTGCGGATCAGGCCCCGCGACGCCCGTAGTGGCTATCCCCCAGTCCGCGCCCATGACCTTGCGCACACCGGCCGCCATCTGCAGCGCCACCTCGGCATCCACGGCGCCCCGCTCGGCCAACAGAGTGCCGTCGACCCCGAGCACCCCGTGCTTCAGCTCCGTCGCGTACGCGGTCACGGACCCCCGGAACACCCGTGAGGCCCCCGGCACGGCCGTCACCTCGGCGGCCACCAGACCGCCGGTGAGCGACTCGGCGACAGCGAGGGTCTCGCCCCGCGCCCGCAGCAGCCGCAGAACCTCCGCGGCCGGACCGAGGGACGTCACGACGCCGACTCCCGAGTCCCTTCGCCGGAGGCCGCGGCGGAAGCGGCGGCCGCTTCCCGCGCCTCGGCGAGGCCGAGGCGGCGCAGGACGACGGCCTGCCGCACATAGTCGAGCGCGGTCACCACGGTCAGGACGACGGCGACCGCCATCACCCAGAACCGCAGCGTGGCGAGCGGCCCGGTCAGCGCGAGGACGTACATCCCGGCCGCCGTGCCCTGCCAGAGCGTCTTCATCTTGCCGCCGCGACTGGCCGGAATGACACCGAAGCGGATCACCCAGAACCGCAGCAGTGTGATCCCCAGCTCACGCCCGAGAATGACGCCCGTCACCCACCACGGCAGATCGCCGAGATACGAGAGGCAGATCAGCGCGGCACCCATGATCGCCTTGTCGGCGATGGGGTCGGCGATCTTCCCGAAGTCCGTGACCAGGTTGTACGTACGTGCCAGGTGGCCGTCGAACAGGTCGGTGATCATGGCGACGGCGAAGGCCGCCCAGGCCCACGCGCGCCAGGCCGGGTCGTACCCGCCGTCGGCGAGCAGCAGCATCACGAAACCCGGCACGAGCAGCAGCCGGATCACCGTCAGCAGGTTGGCGACGTTCCACACGCTGGCCTGATTGACGGCCGCAGCGCCCAACTTTCCACCGCGCACCGGCTTGGCGCCCTGCGCGCCGGAGCCGCCCGCCGCGGATGCCGGGACTCCGGTCATCTGCGTGCCTCCTCGGCCGGGATCCGGGGCGAGTCCCCCAGAATTTCGCTGTACTCAGCCACCAGGTCCACGCCTTCCGTGCCGACCACCTTTGCCACGACCATACGGCCGACCTGCAGATCGTCCCCACCCGTGGCGCCGGTGAAGCGGATCTGGCCGTCCGTCTCGGGCGCCTGGTGAGCCGCCCGGCCGATCGCGCCGTCCTCGTCGTCCACGGACTCCACGAGCACCTCGACGGTCTCACCGAGACGGTCGTCGGCACGCTGCGAGGTGAGTTCCTCGGCGAGCCGCGAGATGCGCGCGAGCCGCTCGTCGACGACGTCCTGGTCCAGCTTCTTGTCGTACGTCGCCGCTTCCGTGCCCTCCTCGTCGGAGTACCCGAAGACGCCGATGGCGTCCAGCCGCGCACCCGTGAGGAACCGCTCGAGCTCGTCCACGTCGGCCTCGGTCTCGCCGGGGAAGCCCACGATGAAGTTGGACCGCACACCCGCCTGCGGGGCCTTGGTCCGGATGGTGTCCAAGAGCTCCAGGAAGCGGTCGGTGTCCCCGAAGCGACGCATCGCCCGCAGCACGCCGGGAGCGGAGTGCTGGAAGGACAGGTCGAAGTAGGGGGCGACCTTCTCCGTGGAGGTCAGTACGTCGATGAGCCCGGGGCGCATCTCGGCGGGCTGGAGGTAGCTGACGCGCACCCGCTCGATCCCGTCGACGGCGGCCAGCTCGGGAAGCAGCGTCTCCAGGAGGCGGATGTCCCCGAGGTCCTTGCCGTACGAGGTGTTGTTCTCGGAGACGAGCATGACCTCCTTGACGCCCTGCTCGGCCAGCCAGCGCGTCTCGCCGAGCACGTCCGAGGGGCGGCGCGAGATGAAGGACCCGCGGAAGGAGGGAATGGCGCAGAACGAGCAGCGCCGGTCGCAGCCGGAGGCCAGCTTCACCGAGGCGACGGGGTTGGAGCCCAGGCGGCGGCGCAGCGGCGCACGCGGCCCGGAAGCGGGCGCGACGCCTTCGGGCAGATCCTGCGGGATGACGGCGGCCTCGACGGGCCCGTGCCCCGGAAGCGCGACGTCCGCCTGGGCGTCCTGTCGCTCGGCCGGACTGATCGGCAGCAGCTTGCGCCGGTCACGCGGGGTGTGAGCCTCGACGCTGCCGCCGCTGAGGATGGTGTTCAGGCGGGTGGAGATGTCGGAGTAGTCGTCGAAACCGAGGACGCCGTCGGCTTCGGGGAGGGCGTCGGCGAGCTCCTTGCCGTACCGCTCGGCCATGCAGCCGACGGCCACGACGGCCTGGGTCTTGCCGTGCCCCTTGAGGTCATTGGCTTCCAGGAGGGCGTCGACGGAGTCCTTCTTGGCGGCTTCGACGAATCCACAGGTGTTGACTACGGCTACATCCGCGTCTTCGGCGGCCTCGACGAGCTGCCAGCCGTCCGCCTCCAAGCGGCCTGCAAGCTCCTCCGAGTCCACCTCATTACGGGCGCAGCCAAGAGTGACAAGGGCGACGGTACGGCGTTCGGGCATGCTCTCAAGACTACTTTGTCCCTGCCCGGCCCCCCGCCGCGAGGGTCCGGGCTCCCGTCACACCGCTCAGCCGACCTCGGGATCACCCTTGGTGTACGTGAGCCGCTCGACCTGACCGGGGTCGAATTCGCTCTCCACGGCCTTGCCGTTCACGAACAGCTTGATCGCGCCCGCGTCGCCGAGGACCAGGTCGATCTTCTGCTTGTCCTGGAAGGTCTTCGACTTGCCCTCTTCGAGGACGCCGTCGAAGAGCGTCCGGCCGTTGTGGTCCTTGGCCGAGATCCAGCTGCGGCCGTCCGGCGCGCTGACCTTGACCGTGACCTTGTCCTTGGGCGCGCCCGCGATGGCGCTGTCCGACGGGTCCGGCTTGGGGTCGGCCGGCTTGTTCGGCGCCGGCTTCGTGGCGGGCTTGCTGGTGGCCGGCGTGGACCCCTCGGCGACCTGCGACTTCGACCCGTCCGATTCGCCCCCGCCGCTGAACGCGGTGAAGCCGACGAAACCGATCACGGCGACGATCGCCGCCACCATGGCCGCGGTCCAGTTGGGACGGCGCGGATCGGACCTGATCCGCTCGGCCTCGAAGAGCGGCGCCGCCGGGGTGGGCGCGGGCGGGTGCCCGCCGTGCGCCTCGTCGTACCGGGCCAGCAGAAGGGCGGGGTCGATCCCCACGGCGCGTGCGAGCGTCCGGATGTGACCGCGGGCGTACACATCGCCGCCACACCGGGAGAAGTCGTCCTGTTCGATCGCGTGCACGATCGGGATGCGCACCCGGGTGGACGAACTGATCTCGTCGACGGTCAGGCCCGCGTCGATGCGTGCCTGCTGCAGCGTGCGCCCGATCGAGGGCCGGTCGTCAGCCGGGGTCTCGGCTGCCGGACGGTCGTCAGCGGGCAGGTCGTCTGTGGGTCGGTGGTCTGAAGGGCGGTCGTCTTCAGGGGAGTTGCCGATGGACACGGGGGCGCCTTTCGAGCGTGTAGCCACCTGCCGGATGTTCAGTCTAGGGGGGTTCGGAAAAGGTGGGGCAACTGGGCGAGGGACTTTGTACGCCATCGGAATGGCCGGACATCCTGATGGTGGAGCATGGATGCTGCCCCTCCCCTCAACTTGACGTATGCCGAAGGGAAACGGTTGCCTGCCGCTCCCTTACGGGTGAGCCTCCCCGCGGATCACGGCAAGCACGCCATCCAGCTCGTCTCCCTTCACAAGAACGTCACGAGCCTTGGAGCCCTCGCTGGGGCCCACGATGCCGCGCGATTCCATGAGGTCCATGAGCCGTCCGGCCTTGGCGAAGCCGACCCGCAGCTTGCGCTGAAGCATCGACGTGGACCCGAATTGCGTGGAAACCACCAGCTCAGCGGCCTGGCACAGCAGATCGAGGTCGTCGCCGATGTCCTCGTCGATCTCCTTCTTCTGCTTGGTCCCGACGGTGACGTCGTCCCGGAAGACGGGCGCCATCTGGTCCTTGCAGTGCTGGACGACCGCGTGGATCTCGTCCTCGGTGACGAAGGCGCCCTGCATACGGGTGGGCTTGTTCGCGCCCATCGGCAGGAAGAGCCCGTCGCCCTTGCCGATCAGCTTCTCCGCGCCCGGCTGGTCGAGGATGACGCGGCTGTCGGCGAGCGACGAGGTCGCGAAGGCGAGCCGCGACGGCACGTTCGCCTTGATCAGGCCGGTCACGACGTCCACGGACGGCCGCTGGGTGGCGAGGACCAGGTGGATGCCCGCCGCACGCGCGAGCTGCGTGATGCGCACGATCGAGTCCTCGACGTCGCGCGGGGCGACCATCATCAGGTCGGCGAGCTCGTCGACGATCACCAGGAGGTACGGGTAGGGGCTGAGCTCCCGCTCACTGCCCTCGGGCGTCTTGAGTTTGCCCTCGCGGACGGCCTGGTTGAAGTCGTCGATGTGCCGGTAGCCGAACGCCGCCAGGTCGTCGTAGCGCAGGTCCATCTCGCGTACGACCCACTGGAGCGCCTCGGCGGCCCGCTTGGGGTTGGTGATGATCGGCGTGATCAGGTGCGGGATGCCCTCGTACGCGGTGAGCTCGACGCGCTTGGGGTCGACGAGGACCATCCGTACGTCCTCGGGGGTCGCCCGCATCATGATCGACGTGATCAGACAGTTGATGCACGAGGACTTACCGGAGCCGGTGGCTCCGGCGACCAGGATGTGCGGCATCTTCGCCATGTTGGCCATCACGTAGCCGCCCTCGACGTCCTTGCCGAGCGCGACGAGCATGGGGTGGTCGTCCTCGGCGGCGTCCGCGAGGCGCAGCACGTCGCCCACGTTGACCATCTCGCGGTCGGTGTTCGGGATCTCGATGCCGACCGCGGACTTGCCGGGGATGGGGCTGATGATGCGGACGTCGGGGCTGGCGACCGCGTACGCGATGTTCTTGGCGAGGGCCGTGATCTTCTCGACCTTCACGGCCGGGCCGAGCTCGATCTCGTACCGCGTGACCGTCGGGCCCCGCGTGAAGCCGGTGACGTCCGCGTCGACCTTGAACTCGGTGAACACGTTGCTGAGCGAGGCGACGACCACGTCGTTGGCGGCGCTGCGGGACTTGCCGGGGCCGCCGCGCTCGAGGAGGTCGAGCGAGGGCAGCGAGTACGTGATGTCGCCCGCGAGCTGCAGCTGCTCGGCGCGCGGCGGCAGATCCCGCGGCACGTCCGGGGCCGCCTTCGTCAGATCCTTCACGCCGGAGTCGGACGAGGACGTGTCGCGGGACTCCCCCGGCTTCTTGCGGAGCACACCGGGCGGCGGGCTGTCCGTGGCGCGTGCGGTCGGCACCGGCGCGGAGCTCTCCACCGCCTGCCGCTCGTCGCGCTCCCCGGACACGCCCTGTGTGAGGTCGGCGACCAGCGGCGAGGGCGGCATGCCGTGCAGGACGGCGCCGTCCAGGGCGGCAGCGGCGGCGGCCGCCACGTCCACCGCGTCCATCGGCCGGTCCAGGGAGGGCTGTGACGCCCTGCGGGGCCTGCGCCGCCGGGTGAGCGCCTCTTCCTCGGCCTGGTCCGGTGCGTACGCCTCTGGGGCCTCCGTGCGCCGACGCGAGCGGGCGGGCAGCGCCTCGCGCCACTGCTCCTCGTACCGCTCGTCGTCCCCGTAGTCGCCCTCCGCCGCTTCGGGTGCCGGCTGGACGATGCCGAGCTTGGTGCCGAGCAGCCGCAGCCGCTGGGGGATGGCGTTGACGGGCGTCGCCGTGACCACGAGCAGCCCGAAGACCGTCAGCAGAACCAGCAGCGGTACGGCGAGGATCTCGCCCATGGTGAAGATCAGCGGAGTGGACGTGGCCCAGCCGATGAGGCCGCCCGCGTCCCTTATGGCCTCCATGCCGTCCGCCCGGGCGGGCGATCCGCAGGCGATGTGCACCTGCCCGAGCACGCCGATGACGAGCGCGGACAGGCCGATCACGATGCGGCCGTTCGCCTCGGGCTTCTCGGGGTGCCGGATGAGGCGTACGCCGATGACCGCGAGCAGTATCGGGAGCAGCAGATCGAGGCGGCCGAACGCGCCGGTCACGAGCATCTCGACGAGATCGCCCACCGGGCCCCGCAGATTCGACCACGTGCCCGCCGCGACGATCAGCGCGATGCCGAGCAGCAGCAGAGCGAGACCGTCCTTGCGGTGCGCCGGATCGAGTCCCTTGGCGCCTCGCCCTATGCCGCGGAACAGCGCGCCCACGCTGTGCGCGAGACCGAGCCAGAGGGCGCGCGCGAGGCGGTACACACCCCCTGTGGGGCTTGGCGCCGGCTTGGGCGCGGGCTTCTTCGCCGCGGCTTTCTTGGCGGGCGCCCTCTTCGCCGGAGCCTTCTTGGCGGGCGGCTTCTTGGCGACGGCCTTCTTCGCCGGAGCCTTTGTGGGCGCGGCCGCCTTCTTCGCGGGCGTCTTCTTGGCTGCGGACGGACGTGAGGCCATGGGTCTGAGGTTACCGGTGGAGGCGACTGCGGACACGTGTGCCTACTGCTTCACCCGTTGGTGTCGCCCTTGCGGGGGCGGTGAACTGACGGATGTTCACCGCCTCCGCGTCGGCTTTCGCCGGTCCTCGCGTCGGCTTTCGCCGGTCCTCGCGTCGGATCAGCTCTGCGAGGACACCGAAGGCGCACCGCTTCCGGTGCCCGGCTCCAGGGCGTCAAGAGCCCGCCGCAGGCCGGTGAGTTTGCGTTCGAGATGGGCCGCGGTGGCGACGGCGGCGGCATCGGCCGAGTCGTCGTCGAGCTGTTTCGACAGCGCTTCCGCCTGTTCCTCGACGGCCGCGAGGCGCGCGGAGAGCTCGGCGAGCAGCCCCGCGGGCTCCTTGGCGTCACCCGCCGCGGACTTGCCTCCGCCTTCCAGCTGGAGACGCAGCAGAGCTGCCTGCTCCCGCAGTTGGCAGTTCTTCATGTACAGCTCGACGAACACCGAGACCTTCGCGCGCAGCACCCACGGATCGAACGGCTTGGAGATGTAGTCCACCGCACCCGCCGCGTACCCGCGGAACGTGTGGTGCGGGCCGTGGTTGATGGCGGTGAGGAAGATGATCGGGATGTCCCGGGTCCGTTCTCGCCGCTTGATGTGCGCGGCGGTTTCGAAACCGTCCATGCCCGGCATCTGGACATCCAGCAGAATGACCGCGAAGTCGTCCGTGAGTAGTGCTTTGAGCGCTTCCTCCCCGGACGATGCCCGTACCAGTGTCTGATCGAGCGCAGAGAGGATGGCCTCCAGCGCCAGCAGATTCTCCGGCCGGTCATCGACCAGGAGGATCTTGGCCTTCTGCACCATGGCCCGCCCTCCTCGCCCCGGCGGTACACCGGGCGCCGCCCCAGGGGACGACTCCCTTACGCCGTCCGTCCTTGTGCCGGTCATGGTAGCCGCACCCCGCCTGTCGCCACACCCTGTCACCGCGATGTCACTGTGCACGTAGCAGAAACGCGGTGGGAGACCAGAAGGTTCCCCGAATACCGTGGTTCTACACGGCCTCGGCCACACTCTGTCAGCAACTCCGCGTAATGAAGCCTCTTCTCGGTCACTCCCCGCGCATCCACTGCTCCATCACCGAGAGCAGATGATCCGGGTCGACCGGCTTCGTAACGTAATCGGAGGCGCCGGAGTCGATGGCCTTCTCCCGGTCGCCCTTCATGGCCTTCGCGGTGAGCGCGATGATCGGGAGCCCGGCGAACTGCGGCATCCTGCGGATCGCCGTCGTCGTCGCGTACCCGTCCATCTCCGGCATCATGATGTCCATCAGGACGACCGTCACGTCGTCGTGCTGTTCCAGGACTTCGATGCCTTCGCGGCCGTTCTCCGCGTAGAGCACCGAGAGCCCGTGCTGTTCCAGGACGCTGGTGAGCGCGAACACGTTACGGATGTCGTCGTCGACGATGAGCACCTTCTCACCGCCGAACTGGTAGCCGGGACGCGCCTCGGGCGCCTCCCGCTCCGCGGCCGCCCACTGCTCCTGCGAGCGCTCCTCCTGCTGCCCCACCGGGCCCTGCCCCGGCAGCACCGGCGGCTGCTCCGAGGAGGCGTGCGCGGCGCGCCGGCGGCGCCTGAAGAGCGTGCCGGCGGCGGGCATCGAGTCGAGGCGCGGCGGCGTCTCCTGCTCGCTCTGCGGCGGCTGCTCGGCCGTGGACGCGCCCTCTTCCAGGGCGGGCCGCGAGACCACTCCCGGCAGCGGCGCCAGCGTCGCGTACCCCTGCGGCGGCAGTTCGCTCGGGTGCAGGGGCAAATAGAGCGTGAAGGTCGAACCGCGGCCCGGTTCGCTCGCCGCGTGGATCTCTCCGCCGAGCAGCCGCGCGATCTCCCGGCTGATGGAGAGCCCGAGACCCGTACCGCCGTACTTCCTGCTCGTCGTTCCGTCGGCCTGCTTGAACGCCTCGAAGATGACCCGCATCTTGCTGCCGGCGATCCCGATGCCCGTGTCGCTCACCGAGAAGGCGATCAGATCCGCGTCCGCGTCCCGCAGCGAACCGGCCTCCAGGAGCTGTTCGCGGATGGCGTTGGGCACATCGGCGTTCGCGTGCCGGATCACCAGCTCGACCGCTCCCGAGTCGGTGAACTTCACCGCGTTGGACAGGAGGTTGCGCAGCACCTGAAGGAGCCGCTGTTCGTCCGTGTGCAGCGTCGCGGGCAGCTCCGGGGAGACGCGTACGGAGAAGTCGAGCCCCTTCTCCGCGGTCAGCGGCCGGAACGTGGCCTCTACGTAGTCCACGAGTTGGACGAGTGCGATGCGTGTCGGGGAGACGTCCATCTTGCCCGCCTCGACCTTCGACAGGTCGAGGATGTCGTTGATGAGCTGCAGCAGGTCCGAGCCCGCCCCGTGGATCGTCTCGGCGAACTCCACCTGCTTGGGGGTGAGGTTCGCGTCGGCGTTGTCGGCGAGCAACTTGGCCAGGATCAGCAGGGAGTTGAGCGGCGTACGCAGCTCGTGCGACATGTTCGCCAGGAACTCGGACTTGTACCGCATGGAGACGGCGAGCTGTTCGGCGCGCTCCTCCAGGACCTGCCTGGCCTCTTCGATCTCGGTGTTCTTGACCTCGATGTCGCGGTTCTGCTGGGCAAGCAGCTCGGCCTTCTCCTCCAGTTCGGCGTTCGAGTCCTGGAGTGCCTTCTGCCGGCTCTCCAACTCGGCCGAGCGTTCCCGCAGTTGCTCGGTGAGCTCCTGCGACTGCTTGAGCAGCACCTCGGTCTTCGTGTTGACGCTGATGGTGTTGACGCTCGTCGCGATCATCTCGGCGATCTGGCTGAGGAAGTCCTTCTGGATCTGCGTGAACGGCTGGAATGCGGCCAGTTCGATCACGCCGAGGACCGTTCCCTCGAAGAGCACCGGCAGGACGATCACCTGCGCGGGCGGCGCCTCGCCGAGCCCGGAGGCGATCCGCAGATAGCCGGACGGCGCGTTCTCCACGAGGATCGTGCGCCGCTCCTGCGCCGCCGTGCCGATCAGCGTCTCGCCGGGCCGGAAGGACGTGGGCATGGAGCCCATGGAGTAGCCGTAACTGCCCATCATGCGCAGTTCGTACGCGTCCCCCTGCTCGGCGCCGGGCTCCGTGCCGTCGTCCGTGGGCAGCGCGAGGAAGAAGGCGCCGTGCTGCGCGGAGACCACCGGCGTCAGCTCGCTCATGATCAGCGAGGCGACGTCCTCCAGGTCGCGGCGGCCCTGCATCAGACCGGAGATGCGGGCGAGGTTGCCCTTGAGCCAGTCCTGTTCCTTGTTGGCGAGGGTGGTGTCACGGAGGTTGGCGATCATCGAGTTGATGTTGTCCTGGAGGGACTGGATCTCGCCCGCCGCGTCCACGTCGATCTTCAGGTTCAGGTCGCCGCGCGTCACCGCGGTGGCGACCTCGGCGATGGCGCGTACCTGACGGGTCAGGTTTCCGGCCATCTCGTTCACGGATTCGGTGAGGTCGCGCCAGGTGCCGTCGACGTCCCGCACCCGCGCCTGACCGCCCAACTGCCCTTCCGTGCCCACCTCGCGGGCCACGCGCGTGACCTGCTCGGCGAAGGACGACAGCTGGTCGACCATCGTGTTGATGGTGGTCTTGAGTTCGAGGATCTCGCCCCGGGCGTCGATGTCGATCTTCTTGGTCAGGTCGCCCTTGGCGATCGCGGTGGTGACCATCGCGATGTTGCGGACCTGGCCGGTGAGGTTGGAGGCCATGCCGTTCACGGACTCCGTCAGGTCCTTCCACGTACCCGAGACCCCGGGCACGCGCGCCTGGCCGCCCAGGATGCCGTCCGTGCCCACCTCGCGGGCCACGCGGGTCACCTCGTCCGCGAACGAACTCAGGGTCTTCACCATCGTGTTGACGGTGTCGGCGAGCTGCGCGACCTCGCCGCGCGCCTCGACGGTGACCTTCTTGGTGAGGTCTCCGTTGGCGACCGCCGCCGCGACCTGGGAGATGTTGCGCACCTGGCCGGTCAGGTTGTTCGCCATCAGGTTGACGTTGTCGCTGAGGTCCTTCCAGGTGCCCGTGACGCCAGGGACCCGCGCCTGGCCGCCGAGGTTGCCCTCGGTGCCCACCTCGCGGGCCACGCGGTTCACCTGCTCGGCGAAGTTCGAGAGCTGGTCGACCATCGTATTCACGGTGGTGACGAGTTCGAGGATCTCGCCCTTCGCGTCGACGGTGATCTTCTTGGAGAGGTCTCCCATGGCGACGGCCGTGGTGACCTCGGCGATGTTGCGGACCTGAAGGGTCAGGTTGTTCGCCATGCCGTTCACGGACTGCGTGAGGTCCTTCCAGGTGCCGGAGACACCCTGCACCTCGGCCTGGCCGCCCAGGATGCCGTCGGTGCCCACCTCGCGGGCCACCCGCGTGACCTGCTCGGCGAAGGCCGACAGCTGGTCCACCATCGTGTTGAGGGTGTTCTTCAGCTCCAGGATCTCGCCGCGCGCGTCCACGTCGATCTTCTGCGACAGGTCGCCTCGCGCCACCGCGGTCGCGACCTGTGCGATGTTGCGCACCTGGGCGGTGAGGTTGCCCGCCATGCCGTTCACGGAGTCGGTCAGATCGCGCCACACACCGGCCACACCGGGCACCTGCGCCTGACCGCCGAGGCGGCCCTCCGTGCCCACCTCGCGGGCCACGCGGGTCACCTGCTCGGCGAAGGCCGACAGCTGGTCGACCATCGTGTTGATGGTGTTCTTCAGCTCCAGGATCTCGCCGCGCGCGTCCACGTCGATCTTCTGGGACAGGTCACCGCGGGCGACCGCCGTCGTGACCTGGGCGATCTGGCGTACCTGCGACGTCAGGTTCCCGGCCATGAAGTTGACCGAGTCGGTCAGTTCCTTCCAGGTGCCGCTGACGCCGTCCACGCGGGCCTGGCCGCCGAGGCGGCCCTCCGTGCCCACGTCGCGCGCCATCCGCGTGACCTGATCGGCGAAGGACGACAGCTGGTCCACCATCGTGTTCACGGTGTTCTTCAGCTGGAGCATCTCGCCGGAGACGTCGACGGTGACCTTCTGCGACAGATCGCCGTTGGCGACCGCCGTCGTGACCTGCGCGATGTTGCGGACCTGACCCGTGAGGTTGCGGAAGGCGGTGTTGACCGAGTCCGTCAGGTCCTTCCACGTACCGGCCGCGCCCTGCACCTGTGCCTGGCCGCCGAGCTCACCCTCCACGCCGATCTCGCGCGCCACACGCGTCACTTCGGCACCGAAGGCGGAGAGCTGGTCCACCATCGTGTTCACGGTGTTCTTCAGCTCGAGCATCTCGCCCGCGACGTCGACGGTGACCTTCTGCGACAGATCGCCGTTGGCGACCGCCGTCGTCACCGTCGCGATGTCCCGCACCTGCGTGGTGAGGTTCCGGAAGACCGTGTTCACCGAGTCGGTGAGGTCCTTCCACGTCCCCGCCGCGCCCGGCACGTTCGCCTGACCGCCCAACTGCCCCTCGGCGCCGACCTCGTTCGCGACGCGGGTGACCTCGTCCGCGAACGTACGCAGCGTCTCGGTCATCTGGTTGATCGTCTCGGCGAGTTGGGCGACCTCGCCGCGCGCGCTGACCGTCACCTTCTGGGACAGATCGCCGTTCGCGACGGCCGTCGTGACCTGGGCGATCCCACGCACCTGGGCGGTGAGATTGCCGGCCATAAGATTCACTGAATCAGTGAGGTCCTTCCACACTCCCGCCACACCGGGCACCTGCGCCTGGCCGCCGAGCTCACCCTCCGTGCCGACCTCGCGCGCGACGCGGGTCACCTCGGAGGAGAACGACGAGAGCTGGTCCACCATCGTGTTGACGGTGTTCTTCAGCTCCAGCATCTCGCCGGCGACGTGAACCGTCACCTTCCGGGACAAGTCACCCTTGGCGACCGCGGTCGTGACGAGAGCAATGTCACGTACCTGAGCGGTCAGCCGGTACGCCATGGTGTTCACCGAATCCGTGAGATCCTTCCACGAACCGGACATTCCGCGCACCCGTGCCTGGCCACCCAACTTGCCCTCGGTACCCACCTCGCTGGCCACGCGCGTGACCTCGTCGGTGAACGTGGAGAGCTGGTCGACCAGGTTGTTGACCGTCCGGCCGACCTTCAGGAACTCCCCGCGCAGCGGATGGCCGTTCCCCTCGTCGACCTGCGCCCGCAGCTCCATCCGCTGCTCCAGGTCGCCCTCCGCAACCGCGGAGAGCACCCGCCCGACCTCGGACACCGGACGCACGAGATCGTCCACGAGGGCGTTCGACGCGTCGATCGCCGCCGCCCACGAGCCCTCACTGGCGCCGCTTTCCAGCCGTTCCGTGAGCTTTCCCTCGCGTCCGACCATGCGCCGCACACGGGAGAGCTCTCCCGTCAGATGCAGGTTCCGGTCGGCCACCTCGTTGAAGACGGCAGCGATCTCGGACATGACGTCGTCACCGGAGACCGTGAGCCGCTTGCGGAAGTTTCCGTCACGCATCGCCGCGAGCGCCGCGAGCAACCTGTTCAGGGCCGCCGTGTCCACTGACGTAGTCGCCCCATGGCGCGGTTTGCGCTGTTTACTCTGGGACTGTCCGTCTTTCGCACGCGTTTTAGTGCCCCGCGTCGCTGCGCCAGACTCCACTGTGTCCCTCCCGCAAGGGTCGACCGTACTGCTCGGGTTACCTGGGCTCTCTCCAAGAAGCTTGCCCAGTGTTTCACCATGGCTGAACCAGGCCATAACAGTTCGGCAGCTTCGCACACCGTCCGCACACCCTCCGGGCGGAAACACTGACGACCGGCATCAGCATGGACGGCGAAGGTAAGTAACCTGGCATCCGGCTGTCCAACCACCCCGGTCCTGCCCGGCCTGGGCGGTGGCACACGTACAAGCGGGCATCGGAGGGGCGGCCGCACCATGGTGGGAGACTTGGGCGTCGATACTCGTACGAGGAGTTCTGTGATCACCGCGCGCGCGGCTGCGACTTTCGACCCCGTCGGGCGGTCCGTCGCGACGGCCCGCTCCTTTGTCCGCGACACCCTCCAGGGCTGGGGGTTCACGGACATCGTCGACGACGCGGTCGTCCTCACCAGCGAGCTGGTCACCAACGCCGTCGTGCACGCCGGAACCGCCGCCGACGTCCTCTGCCTGCGCAGCGAGGACGCCGTACGCATCGAGGTCTCCGACCACTATCCGGAACGTGAGATCCCGCTTCAGCAGTCCGCGGCGAGCATGGGCAGCCCCGACCGCGAGGGAGGCCGCGGCCTCCAGCTGTGCGCGGCGCTCGCCACCCGCTGGGGCGTCGACTACAGCCCCGCCCACAAGCAGGTCTGGTTCCAACTCGACCTCCCCGACCGCTCGGTGGGCACCCGCGCCGCAGGGCCCGCCCTCCCGGCCGAGCTGCTCCCGCTCACCGATGGCCGAGTCCGCGTCGCCGTCGTCCAGATCGACCGTGTGGGCGCGATCTCCGCCTGGAACGAAGACGCGGAAGAGCTCTTCGGGTACGCGGCCGAGCAGGTCACCGGCAAACCGCTCACCGACTTCGCGGCCTGGCCGCACACCCCGGGCACCAGCACAGGCATCGTCGAGGCTCTCCAACTCTCCCGCTGGGAGGGCAGTTACGGCATCCGCGGCTCCGACGGCCGCGTGACCCCCGTCTACGCCTCACATCTGCGCGTCCGCGACACCGACGGCGAACCGTCCACGGTCTGCCTGCTCGTCCGCGACGACGAGCGTGCCGTCCTGCAGACCCCACTGCGCGGCCCCGCCCCCGAGCCCGGCGCGCTCACGGAGTCGCACACCGCCGACCCCTTCGAGGTCTTCATCGGCTCCCCGGCCCCTGACGACCTCGACGGTCTGCTCCAGCGCACGGTCGAGCGCGCCCGCGACATGCTGGACGGCGACGCCGCCTTCCTGCTCCTGGCCACGGACGACGAGACGGAACTCGAGGTCCGCGCCTCCACCGGCCTGCCCTCCGCCCGCCAGCGCTTCGCCCGCGTCCCAGTGGAGGCGGGCCCCGGACGGTACGGCTCCGCCCGCATGCCGGCCGTCCACGAGGACCTCACGGTCGTCCCCGGCGCCGTACCGCTCCTCAACGGCACGGGCATGCGTTCCGTCGTCACGGTCCCGCTGAAGGTCGAGGGCCGCCTCACGGGCTCCCTGGGAGTCGCGGCCGAGTCCCCCGACCGGTACTCGAACGAAGAGGCCCTGCGTCTCCAGTTCGCCGCCGACCGCATCGCCCTCGCCGTCGAGTCCGCGCGTCTGGGCGAGCTGGAGCGCCTGCGCCGCGGCTCGCTCTCGTTCCTCGTCGAGGCCTCCGACCTCTTGGCGGGAACCCTGGACCGCGACCAGACCCTGGCCCTCATGGCCCAGATGACGGTCCCGACGCTCGCCACCTGGTGCGCGGTCTACACGATCGCCGACCAGTCGTCCGAGCCCTATCTCTCGTACGTCCTCCATGAGGACGAGGAGCGCATCGACGGCCTGAAGGCACTCCTCTCCAAGATCGCCCCTCCCGACCCCGTGCCGACCCCCGGAGCCCGCGTCTGGGCCGCACCCTCGGAAGCGGCCCACCAGGCCGCCCTGCGCACCTCCATGCGCAGCCTCGGCCTCGGTGAGCCCCTGAGCCTGGGCTCGGGCATCGGCACGACGCTCTCCACGGCGTCGGCAGTGGGCGGCGAGACGGTGGTCCTGCCTCTGGTCGCCCGCAACCGCGTCATCGGCATGCTCACCCTGGGCAAGCCCTCCGACGAACACTTCCGCCAAGAGATCCTGGAACTGGCCGAGGACCTCTCCCGCCGAGCGGCCCTCGCGCTCGACAACGCCCGCCTGTACTCGGAGCGCATGGCCATCAGCCAGTCCCTCCAGCGCAGCCTGCTGCCGCCGGGGCTCCCGCAGGTCCCGGGCGTCGAGGTCGAGGTCATCTACCGCGCGGCAGGCGAGGGCAACGAGGTCGGCGGCGACTTCTACGACCTCTTCCCGATCCGCGACGGCGCGTACGGCTTCGCCATCGGCGACGTCTGCGGCACGGGACCGGAGGCCGCCGCGGTCACCGGCCTGGCCCGCCACGCCCTGCGCCTCCTGGCCCGCGAGGGCTTCGGCGGCCCCGCGGTTTTGGAGCGCCTGAACGCGGCGATCCTCGACGAGGGTGCCCGCAGCCGCTTCCTGACCCTCCTCTACGGGGAGCTGTGGCCGCAGGAGGACGGCTCGGCGGTCCTGAAGATCGTCTGTGCGGGACACCCGCTCCCGCTCCGCCTGCGCCAGGACGGCACGGTCGAGCCGTACGCGGAACCGCAGCCGCTGCTCGGCGTCATGGAAGACCTGGAGCTCTACGAACAGACGATGACGCTCGATCCTGGCGACGTCCTGCTCTGCGTGACGGACGGGGTCACCGAGCGCCGCGAGGGCACCCGCATGCTCGGCGACGACGGCCTCGCGGACGTCCTCACGACGTGCACGGGCCTCACCGCGGGCGCGGTCGCGGCCCGCATCATGCGCGCGGTGGAGCGCTTCGCCACGGACGCCCCGTCGGACGACATGGCGATCCTCGCGATGCGCGTCCCGGGCCTCCACAAGGACTGAGACATTCCCGCCGCTCCAGAAACGAAAGAAGGTCCCCGCCCAACTGGGCGGGGACCTTCCCTTCTTACTCTCTGAGCCCCCATGCGGAATCGAACCGCAGACCTTCTCCTTACCATGGAGACGCTCTACCGACTGAGCTATAGGGGCCTGTTGCGCTTCGCGGCTTCCCGCTCGGCAACGGAATAGATCATACCTGAAATCGAAGGTGCCTCGAACCGACCGTTCCTCTGGACCGCCCGCACCGCCACTGCCACTCTGCGCGCATGCCGACCCGACGTGGTACATCCATGCGGTACTCCTTACCCCTGGCCCTGGCCGTCCTGCTCCTGCCGCTCGCGGCCTGCGGATCCGGCGACGACAACGAAGCCACGGGCCAGAAGCCCACCAAGAAGCAACCGGCCGCGGAGACTCCGCGCCCCGGCGATCAGAAGGTCACGCTCACCTGGAAGGGCAAGAAGCGCGTCTATACGGTGCACGCCCCTCCCGGCTACACCCGCACCAAGAAGCTCCCCCTGATCATCGCCATGCACCCGTATCCGGCCACCGGCGCGGACGCGGCCACGATCAGCGGCCTCAGCGCCAAGGCGGACAAGGAGAACTTCCTCGTCGCCTACCCCGACGGCCTCAACCGAGGCTTCAACGCCTTGATCTGCTGCGGCACGGAGGACGACGTCGGCTTCATCCGTACGATGACGAAGAGGCTGACCAGCACCTGGAACGCCGATCCGGACCGCGTCTACGCGACCGGCATCTCCAACGGCGGCGACATGTCCTACAAGCTGGCGGTCGAACTCCCCGACACCTTCGCGGCGATCGCCCCGGTCAGCGGCGGCTATCTCGGCCCCGACTCGGCAACGGACTCGTACATGCCGAAAACACCCGTCTCCGTGATCACCTTCATCGGTGGCCTCGACGAGCACTACACAGGGATGGACGAGGGCATCACGGCCTGGCAGAAACGCCTGTCCTGCAAGGCGGGCCAGCCGGAGAAACTCAAGAACAAAATCAAAAAGACAACGGCCAAGTGCCGCGACGGCTCGGACGTGATCGTCCATCGGCTGCCCGACATGGGCCATTCCTGGCCGGGCGGCGCGGGCGGCAGCATGTCCGACCCCACCGCGGGCGTCAACGCCACAGACCTGATGTGGGAGTTCTTCAAGTCCCACACCAAGAAGGCCCCTTAGCGAACGGGGTTCCTAGAAGGCCGGCTGGAGAAGCCCGCCGAGCGCGTTGCAGGCGGAGACGACGCGCTGCAGTTCACGCCGCGACATCGACGCGTCGACCGGCAGCGCCAGTGTGTCGTCCGCGGCCCGCTCGGTCTCGGGCAGGTAGACGTCCCGCCAGAACTTCGGCGTGCGGTGAACGGGCGTCTTCACGGGCACCCGGCATTCAACTCCCTTGGCCCGGACGGCACGCGCGAAAGCGTCCCGGTCCGGCCGCCCGTTGCCGGGCACCCGCACGACGTACTGCTGATAGCTGTGCCCCTCGACACCGTCCGGGGTGATCACACCGCCGAGCCGACCGCTCAGGTAGGTCGCGTGCGCCCGCCGCTGCGCGAGCTCGTCGTACGGTGCGTCCAACTCGCCCTGCTCAAGCACGAGAACGCCGTACCGCTGCCCGACGTCCCGAAGCCGCCGGACGTCGGCCGGGTGCCCGAATCGGTGCACGACGGCCACAGCGGCCGTGCGCGAGGTCACGGCGGCAGCCACCGCGTCAGGATCAAGGCAGTACGTAGACCGATCTATGTCCGCGAATACGGGCAGGGCCCCTGCTAGGACCACAGCCTCGGCGATCTCGACGTTTCCGTACGCCGGCACGATGACCTCGTCACCTTCACCGACACCTGCGGCTCGCAACATGCCAACTGTCCCCATGTCTCGAGATGTTGGCTGCGGAACGTGAACAGGAAGTGACGCAAAACAAAAAAGAGCTGGTCCCTGAACCGAAGTTCAGGGACCAGCTCTTCTAATAATAGTTCGGCGGCGTCCTACTCTCCCACAGGGTCCCCCCTGCAGTACCATCGGCGCTGTGAGGCTTAGCTTCCGGGTTCGGAATGTAACCGGGCGTTTCCCTCACGCTATGACCACCGAAACACTATGAAACTGTCAACCGCACCGCAGTCGTGGCCCGACATACGGGGTTGTTCGTGGTTTCAGAACCAACACAGTGGACGCGAGCAACTGAGGACAAGCCCTCGGCCTATTAGTACCAGTCACCTCCACCCGTTACCGGGCTTC